>CAWGQC010000009.1:0-343703 GCA_963824645.1 uncultured Acidimicrobiales bacterium | reverse complement strand
TTCTACAAAGGCTGGTTGGGCGACCACAGCCAGGCTTGAGCCCCGGGCACTGTTGCGTTGAAAGGGGACCCATCGGTCCCGGCGGGGATCGTGCCTGGGCCCGTCGAAAGGCGAAGCTGTCAGGAGTGAAGCGCCGATACCTCGTTCGACATCTTCCGCCGCCGAGCGGCTTCCTTGTTACTGATGTTGTGGGGGTTTGGCTCCGTCCCAGCGATGACCCGCGCCACGACCATCGGTCGTTGGTTGGTTGGTTGGTGGGCTAACGACAAACTGCATCTACGTCCCCGCCCCCATTAGTAACCGGTCCCCGCCCCCATCAGCGGTAACGAACACAGGCGAGGGGGGCGCCGCACCGAGAAAAGCCATCCTGGCAGGCCATGATGCCTTCGCACGCGGGATCGCGAATGCGGCCGGGCGGGTGGTCGCTTGCGGGGATGCCTCTAACTTCGGCTCACTCCCATTCGTACCGAGCCATCCGATCGTCGGAATCGCGGCCACTTCCGACGGCGGGGGCGTCTTCCTGGTGGCGACCGACGGGGGCGTCTTCTCCTTCGGTGACGCCCGCTTCCACGGGTCGACCGGGGCAATCACACTCAACCGGCCTATCGTCGGAATGGCAGTGAACGACCGCACCGGGGGGTACTGGCTCGTGGCCAGCGATGGGGGAATCTTTGCCTTTGACGCCCCCTTCTTCGGCTCGACCGGGAGCTTGAGGCTCAACCAGCCGGTCGTCGGCATGGCACCTTCGGCGAAAAACGACGGGTACTGGTTGGTCGCGAGTGACGGCGGCATCTTCTCCTTCAATGCACCATTCCTAGGCTCGATGGGAGCGGTGCGTCTGAACAAGCCTGTCGTCGGGATGTCGGCTGACCATGCCACGGGCGGGTACTGGCTTGTAGCCAGTGACGGCGGCATCTTCTCGTTCCGGGCACCGTTCCATGGTTCCACCGGGAGCGTGACGCTCAACCAGCCCATTGTGGGCATGGAGTCGAGCGCGTCAGGATCGGGCTACCGGTTCGTCGCATCAGACGGCGGTGTCTTCACCTTCGGATCCGCCTTCTACGGATCAGCTGTCGCCCCGCCGCCGACCAGCATCCAGGTTGGCCCCGGACCTCAGGCCATCTACTCGATTGAGCCGCAGCCCGCTCCTGGCACATGCCACTACAGGTACGTGGGCAACTACCCGCTTCCCGATCCCTCCTGTACACCCGGTGCGATCAGCCCGGCAGTCACCCAAGCGAACATCGAATCCACGATCTGCACCAGCGGGTACACGGACAGCATCCGACCGCCCGAGAGCATCACCGAGCCCGAGAAGATCGCCAACGCCGCCGCGTATAGCTATTCGGGATCATTTTCCACCGCCGAGTACGACCACCTGATCCCGCTCGAACTGGGCGGCGACCCAAACGACCCGGCCAACCTCTGGGTCGAACCCAATGACATCCCGAACGCCACCTCGGTCAACAACACCAAGGACCTTCTGGAGAACAAGCTGAACGACCTGGTCTGCTCAGGACGACTCTCGCTGGCAACCGCGCAGGCGGCCATCGCCACCAACTGGGTGACGGCCTACCACGCCTATGGGGGAGAGTCCTACGGCGGCGGGGAATGACCTACGAGCCTGAGGCCGACGATGACTTTGTTGTCGATTCAGTAGCGGCCAGTTCAAGTATGTCCTCGAAGGAATTTCTCCCGCAATATTGAGAAAGGATGATCCGGGGTCCGAATGGTGCCGAACCGTAATCAAGAGGGACGTCCCTCTACGGAAAGGTTGAATTGCGTAATCCAAGAGCTAGAACCGCGGCGACATGGGACACTACCTCGGAGCACCGGCAAGCTGATCAAGTTGGTGGTCCTGTTTCTCGCTTCTACCACCATGCTGCTCTTTGGCGCTAGCGGGGCACTTCTTGCCACGCCGGCCGGAGCGGTCTCATTGCGTCGGTTCAGGACCCCGCTCCAAATGGCGACAACGGAACGACGATCGATCCGCTTCAGTATAACTGTGGGAACGATGCCGCTACTTGTGGCCAAGTGGGCGAGTCCAACGGCTACTACAACGGTACTAACGTCGACCTGCTCTACAGCGAGAACTACTACTGCGACGCCAACGTTTCTTCTGCTGCCACGACTGGGTGCGAAGCAGGAGCAGGCCCTTCGCCGATCCAGCTGCACCTCGGCCGGCGACTCGGGGACCTCCCTAGGGAACACGACCCACGGGGACACGCTCTACATCGCGGTGCCGCTGTTCGCGAACCCGCCGCCAACCCAGTGCACGGCCACAGCTACCTGCATCGATCATCCGCAAACCATCGACCTCTCCCGCATCGCCTCTGCTCTTCCGGGCGACCCCTCGAAGGCCAGCGTGTCGAACATTCCGATACCCGCTCACAATCACATCGTGGGCACCCGCAACAACGGTCTCCCCGAGTGGTGGAACGTACAGGTCATCGCAACAGCCGATCCCGGCACGTTCAATACGCTGACCAGCGTTACCGCCATCAACGCTGCTGTCAGTGGCGGCAAGGCAGTCTCCGTTCCCACCAACGTCTTCCTGTTCTTCCAGGTCCTAGCCGGTACCGAATCTGAGGCCATGGCCGGCAACAACACGGCGACCGCCCCACCGGGTCGCGCCGTGGCCACAGCTCCGGCCGCACCGCCGGCCAGCCAGGTGGAGCCGGGAACCACCTTCAACAACCTGAAGAACGACTGCGGCGCCACTGCCCCCAACTGCCAGGGCATCGGCATCAGTCGTGACTGGATCGACGGCCAGGACGTGGAGGCCCTCTACACGGAGCCCTTTTACTGCGGCACGACCACGGTAACGGTCCATTCATCATCTGATTGCGAGGCCGGCTCAGACCCGACGTCGGTCCCGCCGGGGGTGTCCGACAAGACCCCTCCCACGCCTACCAAGACGAACAGCCAGATCGACCCTCTGTACATTCCGGTCCCGCTGTACGCCAGTCCGCCGGTTCCCTATGTTCAGTGTTCGGCTGCCATCACCTGCATCGACCATCCCGCCACCATCGACCTCTCACAGCTCGCCTCGGTGCTCGGAGCTCCGGCGGCCTCGTTGGACAATGTGCCCCTGCCCGGTCACGATCACCTCTTGACCACCCGGAACGGTGATCAGCCGGAGTGGTGGAACGTGATCGTCATCCCGGTGACCTCATCTACCGGGCTGGCCTCGGTGGAGAACGCCAAGAGTTACGCTGCCGTCAAGGCCCTGGAGAATGTCTCCGGGAGCGGCATAGGTGTCGACGGGGCGGGTGAAGTGCCCACCAATGCCTACCTGTGGTTTCAGACCCTTCCCGGTGGCAGCTCCCCGACCCCGGGGCCTGTCCAGACCGACTGCATGTCGAAGCTCCCCTCGGGCTCGGTTGTGGGCGCCGCCGCCGTCGATGACGGAACCGGCTACTACGAGGTCGATGCGGCCGGGGATGTCGCAGCCTTCGGCGCCGCCACCTGCTATGGCGCTATGACCGGCGCTCATCTGAACCAGCCCATTGTGGGCATGACCGTTGACCGGAACACCGGCGGCTACTGGCTGGTCGCCGCCGACGGCGGGGTGTTCTCCTTCAATGCTCCGTTCCTCGGATCGACAGGAGGAATACGGCTCAACAAGCCGGTGGTGGGGATGGCGGCCACGCTCAATGGAACGGGCTACTGGCTGGTCGCCGCTGACGGTGGCGTGTTCTCCTATAACGCTCCCTTCCATGGCTCGACCGGCAATATCACCCTCAACAAGCCGGTGGTAGGCATGGGCCTCGACCGGTCGACCGGCGGCTACTGGCTGGTGGCCGCCGACGGCGGTGTGTTCTCTTTCAATGCTCCGTTCTACGGATCCGCCGGCGACATCACCCTCAACAGGCCCGTAGCAGGCATCGCCCCGGTCTCTGACGGCAGTGGCTACCGCCTGGTGGCGTCCGATGGGGGCGTGTTCTCCTACAACGCTCCGTTCTACGGATCGGCCGGGAACATCACGTTGAACAAGCCGGTCGTCGCCGGACTCAACAACAACTCATATGACGGCTACTGGCTGCTGGCATCCGACGGTGGTGTCTTCACCTACAGCCCACCCGTCGAAGGAATGCCCTTCTTCGGGTCGGCCGCCTGAGGAAGACGGCGGCGGAAGTTTGCAGGGTAGGGGATTCTCCCATTTCCCCTACCCCTGCAAACTTCGCGACCAGTGAGCCCGAGTGTCTTGGTCGATCTCAGATCGAATCAGAGGTCCCGGTGACATCCAGCATCCAGTTTGTGAATGCGTCACTTGGTGAGAATCGCCTCGATTCACCGGATATCTCAGCAATCCGGATGTGGTCATTCGCCCTCTCTCGTCGGTCACTCCGGACCGTGCTCGGGTTCATCTGGTTGCTCGATGGGGCCCTTCAGCTCCAGTCGTTCATGTTTACCAAGGGCTTTGCCACAGGAATAATTGCTCCGTCCGCATCTGGTCAGCCGTTCTTTGTGGCTGACCCCGTCGAATGGAATGCCCGGGTAATCGGCGCACACCCCGCTCTTTTCAACGGACTCTTCGCCTCCATCCAGCTTGCCCTCGGACTCTGCTTTTTATTCCGACGGTCGGCTCAGCTAGCCATCGTGAGTTCGGTCGTCTGGGCAGCTGGTGTTTGGTATCTCGGGGAGGGACTCGGTGGCCTTGGAAGCGGCACCACTGCACTGCTCGGAGCCCCGGGTGCGGCGTTGCTCTACATCGTTCTGGCCGTGGCCGCCTGGCCCAGCCCAGGAAGGTCTACATCCCGCGATAGCTCCCTATGCCTCCAGCGTCCTCCGCAATGGATTGTTGGAGGCTGGGTGGTTCTATGGGTCGGCTTCGCAGCGTTGAACCTCCTGCCTTCGAACATCTCACCGCGGACGATCAGCAGTCAGCTGCGAGCGAATGCCTCCACGGTCCCATCGTGGCTGGCAGCAATTGATCGTGGTGTTGCATCGGCTGTTCACGCGTCGGGTATCAGCGCAGTCGCGGTCACTGTGGTCGTTGAACTCGCTATAGGTCTGCTCGCCCTCAGCCAGGGCACTCTGCGCTTTGTGGCGCTCTCGACAGGTATTGCCGTGGCTGGACTCTATTGGGCAGTCGGGCAAAACTTCGGCCAGCTCTTCAGCGGTCAGGCCACCGACCCCAGCACCGGTCCGCTGGTTATTGTTCTTGCTCTGGCCGTATTTGGATCCCACCCACCCCCGATTCAGCCGAAGGTTAAAACTGGTGGCGTCGTTGCTGCAATCCGGAGTGCGGATCAGCTCACGCTCTGACAGATTGCACCGGTCGCATGTTGTCTCTGTTGGTCGGCGATACATCGTCGCAAGGTGGCTGGCACCGGTCGGACCGCTTGGTGGTGGGTTGGTTGTTAGTGACGCAGGCTCGAGGCCGGACTGCCGGCAAAGACCCGGCGTCGCCGTCGAAAAACAGTGGGGGCACTGGCGGGATGGCACCGACCACGAGCCCGTAGTGATTTGCATTCAGACCCGCAGGTCGCGCACAACCGGGTGAAGGTCGGTCCTCGTGAGGACAGGAACACCGTCAGAGCCCTGTGGCACTCTGACAACCGTCACCAAAGCGAAACCGGGACCACTTCGGTGAACCGCGACAGCAACTTCGGTGAACACCTCTGAGTGTCGGTCGGTCGGTCGGCTCGGTCGGTCGGTGGGTTGGTTGGTTGGTTGTTGGTTGGTTGGTTGGTTGTTGGTTGGTTGGTTGGTTGGTTGTTGGTTGGTGGTGGGCGAGGGGGGACTTGAACCCCCACATCCTTTCGGACACAGGAACCTGAATCCTGCGCGTCTGCCAATTCCGCCACTCGCCCGAGTGACGGTCAGAGGCTACCCGACGATCCCCACCTCCCCGTTCAGACCGCCGGCGGTGAGTATCTCTTCGGCGGGCCCGGGGCCCAGGCGGCAATACCGGATTTCCGGGCCCCTTGGGTCCCTGGGCGGGCCACTGACCCCTTCCGAGGCACCCTACCCCCTACCTGCGGGTTGACACCGGTAGGCTGAGCGCAGAATGGGACTTCAGAAGTTCGAAGGACGCCTCGAGCGCATGGTCGACGGTACACTCTCCAAGGCGTTTCGAGGAGAACTTCATCCGGTCGAGATCGGTCGACGCCTAACCAGGGAAATGGACCTCCAGCGGCGACTGGGCGTCCATGGTCTGATCGCGCCCAATGCCTTCGTGGTGCACCTCTCTCCCAACGATTTCGACCGCTTCGAGAACTTTCTGGACGCCCTGATCAGGGAGCTCGAAGAGGCGGCCCGCGAGCACGCCCGCACTGAGGACTATGTGTTCGTCGGACCGGTCACCGTCTCGGCGGTCGAGGACCCTCGTCAGCGCCGGGGCCGCTTCGACATCGTTTCCGAGGTCCGGGAGGGACCGGCCGGTCTTCCCGCCGCTTCCATCGTCCTGGCCGACGGCTCCCGGGTGGTCCTCGGGCCTGAGCCCATCACCATCGGCCGCCTGCCCGAAAGCGCAGTCCTCGTCTCCGACCCCAATGCCAGCCGCCGACACGCGGAGATCCGGCGGTTGGGCAACGATGTGGTCGTTGTCGACCTCAACTCCACCAATGGGACCCGGGTGAACGGTGCGCCGATCAAGGAGCGGAAACTGAACGATGGCGACCAGATCGTGATCGGTACCACGGTTCTTCGATTCGAGACTTCCTGAAGGCCGGCGTCTGAATACTGATGCACCTGATCCTGGTTTCACTTCCCGGACCTACAAACAACGCCCCCGTACTCCGTGCTCTGGAGCTCGGGGTCATCGTTCTGCTCTGGCTGTTCTTCATGTGGGTGGTCCGGGCTGTCTGGGTGGAGGTGCGTCCGCTCAAACGGCCACGACGCCGCGGCGCCGACATCGACCCGGTCGTCGACGGCAAGAAGCGCAGGCGACGTGATCTCCGTCTCTACGTGATCCGGCCCGAGGATCAGGCAGGCAGGATGTACGACATCGGTGACGAGGTGACCGTGGGCCGGGCCCCCGGCTGCGGGGTTCCGATCGATTACGACTCCTACTCGTCGAACCTGCACGCCCGTCTGTTCCGTCTCGACGGGCAACTGTGGGCCGAGGACCTGGGTTCCACCAACGGAACCTGGGTCAACACGGTCCGCATCGGCGAGCGGACCCGACTGGAGAAGGGCGACCTCCTCCAGGTCGGGGGCACCGTTTTCGAGGTTGGGAAGTGAGATGACACTTCTCCGCTCGGGATCGGCGACCGATACCGGTCTGGTCCGCTCGGTCAATCAGGACCTGGCCGTGGAGTCGTCCACTCTCTTTGCCGTGGCCGATGGCATGGGTGGTCATGCCGGGGGGGAGGTGGCGTCGCGGATGGCCGTGGACGCACTCACCATCGCCTTCGGTCGCCAGCCGACGGGTGCCGGCCTGTCCGAGGCGGTCAACGAGGCCAACGCCGCCGTGTGGCAACACAGCCTCGACAATCCGGAGCTCCGGGGCATGGGGACCACCCTCACCGCGGTGGCCCTGGTCAACGAAGACGGTCACGATGTGTTGGCCCTGGTCAATGTGGGCGATTCCCGTTCTTACCGTTTCCATGACGGGGAATTGGTCCAGATCACCACCGATCACAGCCTGGCCGAGGAGATGGTCCGTTCCGGCGATATGTCCGCCTCCGAAGCGGCCGTGCACCCGCATCGGCACATCCTCACCCGGGCCCTCGGGGCCAAGGAGGACGTCACCGTCGATCTGTGGCGTATCCGACCGGTGCGGGGGGACCGGTACCTGCTGTGCAGCGATGGCCTGACCAATGAGCTGAGCTCCGACCAGATGGTGGAGGTCCTGGCCTCGGTGCCCGATCCCCAGAAGGCGGCCGAGCTCCTGGTGCAGGCCGCTCGCACCCACGGGGGCAGCGACAACATCACGGCGGTGGTGGTCGATGTGGTGGTGGGCGAGCAGGAGGATGAGTCGGTCCCCGCCGTGGCCGTCGTGGCCGCCGACTTCGCCATGCCGGAGCAGGAGAAGGGTTTCACACCCGCCTCGGACGAAGCCGTGGAGTACCCGGCCTCGCTGGCCGCCGAGCCCAGTCCGAGCCGGCGCGAGCGTCGACGGGCCAGGCGCCGCGAGAAACGGATGGCCCGAGGGCGTCGGCTCGTCACCGTCCGCACCTTTCTATTCGTCATTCTGCTGGCCGCCGTACTGGCCGGTGCTTACGCCACCATCCGCTGGTATGACATCAACTCCTATTTCGTAGGTGTGCAGAACAACGAACTGGTCATCTACCAGGGTCGGGTGGGCGGATTCCTGTGGTACCACCCGGTGGCGGTGGAGCGGACCGGTGTCACCACCGCCGACGTACCGGCCATCTATCTCCAGAACCTCACCGCTGGCGTGGAGGAGACGTCGGTGGCCGACGCCCGGGCCTATGTGAGCAACCTGGTCTGCGTCAAGCAGAACCAAGAGAACGTCACCTGCCAGACAGCCCCGACCTCGCCCAGCACCACGACGACAGTGCCGGCCACGACCACCACCACCAAGGGGACCTGATGGAGCGGCGCATACGCCGACTGGGCGTCTTCATGCTCCTGTGCTTCGTCGCTCTGTTCATCCAGCTCAACAACATCCAGGTGTTCAAGGCCAACTCGTTGGCCACCAGCCCCAGCAACCCGCGGGTCCTCAACGTGGAACGGAGCCAGACCAGGGGAAGCATCCTGTCCGACGACGGGACGGTACTGGCCCAGTCCGTTCTCGCCCCGGCCGGCAGCGTCTACAAGTACCAGCGTGTCTACCCCGAGAACACGGCGTCTCTCTTCGCCCAGGTCATCGGGTTCGACTCCTCGATCTACGGAAACTTTCGGGGAATCGAAGCGCAGTACAACAGCTACCTGACCCCCCACACGCCACCGGCCAGGAACCTGCGCGACCTGCTGACCAACCGGACCGAAGTGGACAACGTCACCCTGACCATGAACCAGAACCTGCAGCTGCAGGTGGCCCAGGCCCTCGACCAGGGGACGGCCAAGGGGGTAACCGGGGCGGCCGCCGTGGTGCTCAATCCGACCAACGGCGACATCGAGGCCATGTACTCCAACCCGTCGTACGATCCCAACCCGCTGGTGTCCCAGAACCCACAGACCCAGAAATTCGCCTGGGACGCCTATCTGGCTGAGCAGGGTCAGCCGCTCGTCTCCGGCACCTACGGCCAGACCAGCGCCCCCGGTTCGAGCTTCAAGGTGATCACCACTTCGGCGGTGCTCGAACACGCCCCCCTGCTGGCGGCGGCCACCTACCCGGTGGTGGGCTCGGTCACCCTGCCCGACACCGGCACGCCGCCCCAGATGCTGACCAACTACCACTCCAGTACATGCGGCGGGAACCTCGAACAGCTGGTCATCCAGTCCTGTGACGCCGACTTCGCCGAAATAGGCCTCAAGCTCACCGGGCAGCCCCTCCTCCAGCAGGCCGAGGCCTACGGGTTCAACCACACCATCCCCCTCGACGTCCCCGCCGACACGGTGGCCGTCTCGACCATGGAGTCCCCCACCGAGTCGGACGCCGACTTCATTTCGGACATCCCCGGCGTCATGAAGTCGGCCATCGGTCAGGAGAACGTATCGGCCTCGGCCCTGCAGATGGCCATGGTGGCCGGAGCGGTGGCCAACGGCGGGTCGGAGATGACGCCGCACATCATGTCGTACATCGACAACTCCCAGGGCGGTCGGGTCCTGACCTACCAGCCCAAGCAGTGGCTGCAGCCCATCTCGGCCCAGACGGCGGCCACGCTGAGCACCTACATGCTGGGCGTCACCCACTCCAGCACGCCTCTGGGCACCGCATACGGCGTGTTCCCGACCAGCTGGGACGTGGCCGCCAAGACGGGGACGGCCCAGACCGGCTCCTTCGGACCCAGTCCGCCCTTCACCAACGACTGGCTCATCGCTTTCGCCCCGGTGGGCAACACCAAGGTGGCCATCGCCGTGGTTCTGCCCAACCAGCCCGGTGACGCCACCGGGGCCAAGTACTCGGGCCCCATCGTCCGCCAGATCCTGGGCGACGTCCGAGCCGATCAGGGGTTGTCGAGCAGTGCCTATCCGTGATCGCCACCGTCCCCGGCCGTGGTCGGGGGAGGCGACGGGACCAACCGACAGAGAAACAACCGACATGGAACGAGGAACGATGAGAACCCCGGACCCGAGCGAACGCAGGCCTAGGCTTTGACCTACATGGACCCGACTCAGACGCCGCGCGTCTTCTCCGAGCGCTACGAGCTCAACCATCTCATCGCCCGAGGGGGGATGGCCGAGGTCTACCGAGCCCACGATCGGCTGCTCGACCGTCCGGTCGCCCTCAAGGTCCTCTTTTCGGAGCTGTCCATCGACCGGTCCTTCGTCGAGCGTTTCCGCCGGGAGGCCCAGGCCGCCGCCAATCTCTCCCATCCCAACATCGTCCCTGTGTTCGACTGGGGGGAGGACACCGGCACCTACTTCATCGTGATGGAGTTCATCGACGGTCGTCCCCTCTCCTCCATCCTCAAATCCTCCGGCCCCCTGTCGGCCGAGCGGACGGCCGATATCGGGTCGCATGTGGCCGCCGCCCTGGGTTACGCCCATAAGCACAAGGTCATCCACCGCGACGTGAAGCCGGGCAACGTGCTGATCACCGACGAGGGACAGGTGAAGGTGACCGACTTCGGCATCGCCCGTGCCCTCAACACCGAAGAGAGCCTGACCCAGACCGGCGCCGTGATGGGAACGGCCACCTACTTCTCTCCGGAACAGGCCGAGGGCATCGGGGTCGACACCCGGAGCGACATCTACTCGCTGGGTGTGGTCCTTTTCGAGATGGTCACCGGACGGCCTCCCTTCATGGGCGATACCCCGGTGTCGGTGGCGTCCAAGCACGTGCGCGACCATCCCCCTGCACCTCGGGAGCTCAACCCGTCGATCCCCCCGACCTTCGAGGCCATCATTCTCAAATCGATGGCCAAGGATCCCGCCCACCGCTACCAGACGGCGGAGGAGTTGCGGGCCGACCTGCTCCGGTTCAACGAAGGGCGCTCGGTCCTGGCCATGGACGACGCCACCACCACCGTCGCCGCCCTGGGGGCCACCCGGGCCATGGGCGCCGTAGACGGGTCGGACATGACCCAGGCGGTAGCGGCCACCGGCCCGTCCCAAGAGGAGGAGGTCGACGACGAAGGTCCCAACCGGACCCGCACCTACGCCATCATCCTGGCCATCCTGTTGGTCCTGCTGCTGGTGGCGGGTTACCTGCTGGCCCGCAACCTGGGCTACTTCGGCGGTAGTCCGTCGTTCAACCTGGCCAACGTGACCGGACAGCCCGTTGCTCAGGCCACCACCACCCTGGTCAATGACGGTCTGGTGGTCAAGAGGACCAACCAGGTGTCGTCGAACACGGCCGGAACCGTGATCTCGACCGATCCGGCGCCCAGGTCACTGGTGAAGAAGGGTGACACGGTCACTCTCGATGTGGCTGTTCCCGCCCCCATCAACAAGGTGGCCGTGCCGTCGGGTCTCATCGGGGTACCGGTGGCTCACGCCGAATCCGTCCTGCAGGCCCAGGGCCTCCAGTACACGGTGGCTTACAAGGCCGACAATTCGGTCCCCAGCGGCAACGTGATCAGTACCAATCCGTCCCCGGGGACCAAGGTGGCCCAAGGCAGCTCGGTGACGCTCACCGTTTCGTCCGGTCAGGCCAATGTGACCGTTCCCTCGGTCATCGGCCAGACCCAGCCCCAGGCCAGCAGTCTCCTCAGCCAGGACGGGCTCACTCTGGGGGGCGTGACGGCGCAGCCGTCCTCCCAGTACCAGGCCGGACAGATCGTCTCGTCGAGCCCGGGCCCGGGCGCATCGGTGCGTCCGGGGAGCACGGTCAGCATCGTGGTGTCCAGCGGATCCCCGCCGACCACCACCACCACGACCAGCACCACCACCACCACCGTCCCGACTTCGTCGACCACCACGTCGTCGTCGTCTTCGACCACCACGTCGACCACCGCCAATGGCCATTCCCGCCGGGGCCGCAACCGGGCGTAGCCCGCACCGCCGGCGGCGGTTGATACCGGGTTTGTGCGAGGTGGTTCAGGCGGCAGGGTGGGGGCTGTCGCTCAGGGGCGGGTGGCCGAAGCCAGAAAGTTGGACAGAAGGCTGGGCCCCTGGGGGGTCAGAAACGATTCGGGATGGAATTGGACAGCCTCGACCGGCAGGGTGCGATGGCGCAGGCCCATGATGACCCCGTCGCCGGTGGTGGCGGTGACCTCGAGGACGTCGGGAACCGTGGCGGGGTCGAGCACCAGCGAGTGGTAACGGGTGGCGACGAAGGGATCGGGTAGTCCGGCGAACACCCCGTCACCCCGATGGTGCACGGACGATGTCTTGCCGTGCATGAGGGTGGGGGCGGCGACGATGCTGCCGCCGTAAGCCTGGCCCACGGCCTGCAGACCGAGGCAGACCCCGAGGATGGGGAACTCCCCGGCCAGTTCGTCGACCACCTGCAGGCTGATGCCGGCACTTTCGGGCCGACCGGGCCCCGGTGAGATGAGGATGGCGTCGGGGCAGGCGGCCCGGATGCCGGCCATGTCGATGGCGTCGTTGCGGTGGACGACCGGCTCGGCTCCCAGTTCTCCCAGCTCCTGGACGAGGTTGTAGACGAAGGAGTCGTAGTTGTCGATGACCAGCACCCGCGCTCCCATGGGCCACTGATCGTATCGGCAGGCAGCCCGCCCACGGCTCCGTCGGCCATCCCGACGGGGACTGGCTATTCTTCCGGCCATGGCAACCAAGGCCGAGGACAAGGACAACCCTGGCTCGGGCAAGACCGCAGCGGGCAAGGCGGCTTCGACCAAGGCGGCTTCGACCAAGGCGGCTTCGACCAAGGCGGCTTCGACCAAGGCGGCTTCGACCAAGGCACCGGCCGGCAAGACCCAAAGCAAGGGCCGCAAGGGTGGCCGGACCACCGAGTCACCCAAGTCGTCCCAGGGCAAGCGCTATACGCCACCCATCCCCAAAAACGCCAAGACCAGTCCGCGGTGGATGGGCCTACTGATCATCGCCCTGTTCGTGCTGGGCGTGCTGATCGTCATCCTCAACTACGCCGGCCTGCTGCCCGGTGGGGTCAACAACCTGTGGTTGATCGCCGCCATCGGGGCCATCTTCGCCGGCCTCATCACGGCCACCCGCTACCACTGACCGGGTAGCCCGGCGGAGCGGTGGATCTGGGTCCACCTACCCCGCCGGATCTCCGGTGGTCGCAGGCCAGGTGGACTCAGCCCAGACGCTCGATGATGGTGGCGTTGGCCATGCCCCCGCCCTCACACATGGTGAGCAGACCGTAGCGACCCTGGGTGCGCTCGAGTTCGTTGACCAGGGTGGCCATGAGCTTGGCCCCCGAGGCGCCGAGCGGGTGCCCGAGAGCAATGGCCCCACCGTTCACGTTGACCTTGTCCAGATCGACCCCGAACTCCTTCTGCCAGGCCAGCACCACCGAGGCGAAGGCCTCGTTGATCTCGATGACGTCCATGTCGTCGAGGGTCAGCTTGGCCCTCTCCAGTACCGACTTGGTCGCCGGGATGGGACCGGTCAGCATGGTGATGGGGTCACTGCCGGCCACGGCGAAACTGTGGAACCGGGCGCGGGGGGTCAGGCCCAGTGCGTTGGCCTTCTCCTCGCTCATGATGAGCACGCCGGAGGCACCGTCGGTGATCTGGGATGAGTTGCCGGCGGTCACCCGTCCGTTCTCCTGCCGGAAGGCCGGCTTGAGGTTGGCCAGGACCTCGACCGAGGAGTCCGGTCGGATGCCCTCGTCGGTGGTGATGAGCTCGTCGGTGTCGGCCCGGTCGTCATCCTTCACGGCCACCGGGATGATCTCGCGCTCGAAGCGCCCCTCTTCGGTGGCCCGGGCGGCCCGCTGGTGCGAGCGTACGGAGAACTCGTCGAGCTGCTCACGGGAGATGTCCCACCGCTCGGCGATGAGCTCGGCCCCTTCGCCTTGACTGACCAGGCCCCCCCGCTCGGCGTAACGGCTCATCATCCGCGGACCGAAGGGGTAGCCGAGGTCGCGTACGACCGACGAGCCCATGGGGGTGCGGGTCATGACCTCGACCCCTCCACCGATCACGATGTCGTAGGCGCCGGCGATGACGCCCTGGGCGCCGAAGTGGAGAGCCTGCTGGGACGAACCGCACTGGCGGTCGATGGTGGTGCCCGGTACCGACTCGGGAAAGCCGGCAGCCAGAACGGCGTTGCGTCCGACGTTGAGCGACTGCTCGCCCACCTGCATGACGCACCCCATGATCACGTCGTCGACCAGGGCGGGGTCGAGATCGTTGCGCTCGGTCAGGGCCTTGAGGGGCTCGGAGGCCAGGTCGGCGGCGTGCCAGTTGCGCAGCTTCCCGTTGCGCTTGCCTCCCGGTGTGCGGACTGCATCGACGATGACGGCGTCGGTCATGATCGCTTCTCCTTCCGGTCCGGCGGAGCAGGTGCCTGCCGGCCAATGTCGGGCCCGTGGGGGCTGTTGGGAACTGCCTGTACTACCCCGATCCCAAAACTAGACCGGACGGTCAAGAAAAAGACCTGTGCTCAGCGTACCCGGGACGGATGGGCGGTTGAGCCTCAAATCCTCCCCGACTACCGGCTCCGACCGATAATTCCGCCATCTTTGGTTCGAGAACATGGCGCAGCCCGGCAGTACCGTCGGGGTGGTGATCGAACCAATCAAGAACATGGACCGCTGGCTGGGCGATGGCGGTATGGAACTCATCGGAACGGTCGGGGGCGCCTTCGTCCACTACGGGGTGGACGGGGAGGACCTGGGCTGGGTCGACGGGACCTTCGGACCCACGGCGTTGGCCTGCAATCCGCACGGGGTGGTGCAGGCCGGGGTGCACGGACTCCTGCTGGACGCAGCCATGAATTTCGCCATCAACGCCGGTCTGGGCGGACGGGACCGGACCCGGGCCACCCTCGAGATGAAGGTCGAGACCATGCGGCCGGCCAGCGTGGGTGGGTCCTACCGCCTGCGCGGCGAAGTGGTGCGGATGGCCCGACAGGTGGCCTACGCCGAGGGGACCGTTTTCGACGAAGGGGACCAGATGGTCAGCCGGTCGACCGGCACCTTCCTCCTGCACCGGCACGTGGACCAGGAGTCGGACCCGGGGTGACAAACGGTGGGTGCCCGGTGTGCCATCGTCCCGCCGCTCCGGGCTTCGCCCTCTGCTTCTGCTGCGGCATCCTGGTCGGTCAGCTGCGGATGCCCCTGGTTCCGGTGGAGGTGATGACGGACTACCGGGTGGGCGACCGACTCCATCGGGCCCTGCGCGGCTACAAGGACGCGGCCGTGGGCGAGGTCCGCATCTCTCACTGCCTGGCCCTGGCCGGTGCTCTCGGCGCCTGGATGGCCGACCCCGACGGTCGGCTGACCAAACGTTTCGGTCGGTGGGACCTGGTGGTCACCGTTCCCTCCACCCAGCGGCCCACCGGCTCACCGGTGGACATTCTGGTGGCCCGGGTGCCCGCCTTGGCCCGGCGCCACCGACCGCTCCTGGTGCGCGGTCCCGACGCCACCGACCATCTGCTCGCCTCGCGGCGTGGATTTTCCGTCCGTTCCCCGGCGGACCCCGCCCCGGTGGCCCACGGCCGTGTGCTGGTGGTGGATGACACCCTCACCACCGGAGCACGGGCCCAGAGTGCGGCGGCGGCCCTGCGGTTGGCGGGGATCCGGGTAGCCGGGGTGGTGGCCCTGGGTCGGTCCCGCGGCGTGGTGGACGCCGCCTGCCTCACCCGGCCCGGACCCCAGGACCGGGGGGAGCCACCGCACCGGCGGGCGTGCCCGGCGGCGACCGTCGGTGCCACTCGGGGTGACGGTGGGGCGGCGCTGGGCTAGACCGAGGGCATGCTCCTGCGCATCTTCACCGAGCCCCAACAAGGCGCCTCCTACGACCACCTGCTGGCTGTGGCCCAGACCGCGGAATCCCTGGGGTTCGACGCTTTCTTCCGCAGCGACCATTACCTGTCTATGGGGAGCGCCGACGGGCTCCCCGGTCCGACCGACGCCTGGGTGACCCTGGCCGGAATCGCCCGGGAGACCACCCGGATTCGGCTGGGCACCCTGGTCACCTCGGCCACGTTTCGTTGGCCCGGTCCGCTGGCCGTCTCGGTGGCCGAGGTCGATGCCATGAGTGGAGGCCGGGTGGAACTCGGCCTCGGGGCCGGCTGGTACGAGGCCGAACACACCGCCTACGGCATCCCCTTCCCGGCCGTGGGTGAGCGGTTCGACCGGCTGGAGGAGCAGCTGGCCGTCATCACCGGGCTGTGGGCCACCCCTGACGGCGGACGTTTCAATTTCGACGGGCGGCACTACCAGGTGAAGGACAGTCCGGCCCTGCCCAAGCCCGTCCAGAAGCCGGGTCCGCCGGTCATCATCGGGGGCGGGGGTCCGCGCCGGACGCCCCAGTTGGCGGCCCGCTACGGCGCCGAATTCAACCGTGCCTTCCGTCCCCTCCAGGAGACCGGCGACCAGTTCGAACGGGTGCGAGGGGTGAGCCGCCAGGCCGGTCGCGATCCGGCCTCGATCGTGTTTTCGGCCGCCCAGGTGGTGTGCTGCGGTCCGGACGAGGCCACCATCGCCCGACGGGCGGCGTCGATCGGACGTGAGGTGGCCGAGTTGCGGGAGAACGGGCTGTGCGGCACACCGGACGAGGTGATCACCAAACTGGCCGCCTACGGGGCCATCGGCGCCACCCGGGTCTATCTCCAGATACTGGATCTGGAGGACCTCGACCACCTGGCCTTCATCGCCGAGCGGGTGCTGCCGGCCTGCGCCGAGCTCTGACCTGGCCCTGAACCTCGTCCTCAGGCCGCCGGGCTGGCGTCCGACTCCTGCTCCTGGCCCATGGGCCACGTCCCGGCCACCAGGGAGAGGGATTCCGCCCGCGCCTCGAAGGAGTGGGCCCGGGTGGAGATCATGAACTCGTCGGCGTCGGTGCGGTGGCCGAGAGCCACCAGACCCTCATGGACGGTGGCGGCGTCGCCGATCAGGTGGGTGGCTGTCACCGCATCGACCACGGCGCGCTCCTCGGCCGTGAAGTGGTAGGCGGCGGCGTCCTCCGGGGTGGGCAGTGGTCCCAGCCGACCGGTGCGCAGCTGCAGGACCGACAGGGCCGAGGGTCCGGCCAGCCAGGTGGCCTCCTCGGTGGTGGGGGCACACAGGACCGACACGGCCACCATGACCCGAGGTCGGTCGAGGAGGGCCGACGGTCGGAAGGTCGAACGGTACTGCTCGAGGGCCTGATCGAGATGTCCGGGGCTGAAGTGGTAGGCGAAGGAGAAGGCGAGACCCAGGTGGCCCGCCAGTTGGGCGCTGAAGGTGGAGGAGCCGAGCAGCCACATCTGGGGGAGGTAGCCCCGCCCGGGTACGGGCACCGGGCGGGACGGCGGTCCGTCGGCGTCCAGCATGTAGGTGATGAGCTCGATCACGTCCTCGGGAAACGAGTCCGCTCCCTGGTCCATGGTCCGTCGCAGGGCCCGGGCCGTGCGGGGGTCGGTACCGGGGGCACGCCCCAGTCCGAGGTCGATACGTCCCGGATGGAGGGCCTCGAGGGTGGCGAACTGCTCGGCGATGACCAGCGGCGAGTGATTGGGCAGCATCACCCCGCCGGCCCCGATCCGCAGAGTGGACGTGGCGTCGGCCAGGTGGCCGATGAGCACCGCCGGTGCCGAACTGGCCACGGCCGGCATCCCGTGGTGCTCGGCCACCCACATCCGTCGGTAGCCGAGCTGCTCGGCCACCCCGGCCAGCCGGGTGGTGTCAGCCAGGGCCTCGGCCGGAGTCGAACCCCGGGTCACGGTGGCCAGGTCGAGAACGGACAACGTCGTCACGTGAGGACCAACACCGCTTTACGACCAGCCCTTCCCGGCACAGGGGTGGCGAGGGAGGGGTAGGGGGCGGGATCAGGGGTCGGGGCCGCGGTGCACGGTGCCCGCCTCGGCGACAAGGGTGGTGACGGGACCCGCCCCCTCCGACCACGGCCGGGGAGGATCGGACGTCGGACCCGGCGCGGTGGCATTATCGGCGCCGTGAGGGGAACGGCGTTCGACGAAGCCGTGGCCACCCTGGTGGCCACCGACCCGGTACTGGCCGCCCTGGTCGACGTGTACGGGCCACCGCCGCGTCGACGACCGGCCAAGGAGTCCCTCCGCTTTGCCGAACTGGTCGAGATCATCATCTTCCAGCAGCTGGCCGGAAAGGCGGCCGCCTCCATCCATGGCCGGCTGGTCGGTGCCCTGGGCGGCGATGTCACTCCTCGGAATGTGCTGGCCGTCGATCCCGCCGTTCTGACCCGGAGCGGGTTGAGTGGGGCCAAGGCGGCGTCCATCCGTGACCTGGCCGACAAGGTACTGTCCGGGCAGATCGCCCTCGACCGCATCGGCCGGCTGGCCGATGACGATGTGGTGGCCCATCTGTGTCAGGTCCGCGGTATCGGACCGTGGACGGCGGACATGTTCCTGCTCGGCACGCTGGCCCGCCTGGACGTCTGGCCCACCGGTGATTACGCCGTCCGGGCCGGATTCGCCCGGGCCTGGGACCTCCCCGAGATCCCCACGCCCAAGGAGTTGGCGGTGCGAGGTGAGCCGTTCCGGCCCTACCGCTCCTTGGTGGCCTGGTACTGCTGGAGGGCGGCCGACAACCGCACCCCCTCGTCGGTGTGAACACGGCTCACTCCGCCGTGCGCCAACCCCTCTCGAAGGGCAGTCGCCAGGCGTTGGGGGCGATGAGGTCGCCCATGCGGGCCGGTCCCCACGATCCCGGCGGATAGAAATCCACGTCCGGTGGGTTCTCGAGCAGGGGAGCGGAGACCTCCCACAGTCGTTCGATGTCTTCCGCCGAGGTGAACAGCGTCCGGTCGCCGCTCATGGCGTCGTGGATGAGACGTTCATAGGCCTCGAGCACGTCGGTCTCGTGCCCGGTCTCGTGCAGGGCGAACTGGAGGCTCAGCTTGTCCAGTTGCATCCCCGGGCCCGGGCGCTTGCCGTAGAAGGAGAGCGAGAGCTTGGACGATTCGGCCAGATCGAAGGTCAGGTGGTCGGGACCGTGGGCCCCGATACCCGAACCGGAGGGGAACATGCTCTTCGGCGGTTCGCGGAAGGCGATGGAGATGATCCGGGCCCCCTGGGCCATGTTCTTGCCGGTACGCAGATAGAAGGGCACCCCCGCCCACCGCCAGTTGTCGATCTCGCATTTGAGGGCGACGAACGTCTCGGTCTGGCTGTCGTCGGCGGTGCCCGGAATATCCCGGTACCCCTCGTACTGGCCCCGCACCACCTGGGACACGTCGAGGGGCAGCATCGACCGGAACACCTTGTTCTTCTCCTCGTTGATGGCCCGGGGTTCGAGAGAGGTGGGCGGTTCCATGGCCATGATGGCCAGCACCTGGAACAGATGGGTCACCACCATGTCGCGGAATGCGCCGGTGGTTTCATAGAAAGCGGCCCGTGTGTTGACCGACAGGGTTTCGGGCACGTCGATCTGGACGTGATCGATGTGGCCCCGGTTCCAGATGGGCTCGAACAGGCCGTTGGCGAAACGGAAAGCCAGGATGTTCTGGGCCGCTTCCTTCCCCAGGAAGTGGTCGATCCGGTAGACCTGGTCGGGGCTGAAGACACTGTGCACGGCTTCGTTGAGCACCCGGGCCGTGCGCAGGTCGGTGCCGAACGGCTTCTCCATGATGATCCGGGCCCGATCGGCCAGTCCGGCCTCACCCAGGGTCCGGACCACGGCGCCGGCGGCGGTCGGTGGGATGCTCAGGTAGTGGAGTCGGCGGCAGCGCCGCCCCAGAGCGTCCTCGGCGTCGTTCACCACCCGGGCCAGCGCACCCGGTCCGTGGGCCTGCGAGACGAAGCGGAGCCGGCCCTGGAAGGTCGACCAGTGGGCGTCGACCACCTCGTGGCGGGCAAACTGGCGGCAGGCGTCGAGGGCGAATCGGCGGAAGACGTCATCATCGAGATCCTCCAACGAGGTACCGACAATGACGCACTCGGGCAGGAGACCGGCATGGGAGAGGCGGAGCAGCCCGGGCAGAAGCTTGCGGCGGGCCAGATCACCGGTGGCCCCGAACAGGACGATGACGTGGGGCCGCTCGGCCAAGGCCGGGGCGTCGACGGCCTGGTCCGGCTCCCAGCTGGTGATCATCTCCGGGTCCACGACTGAGCTCATGGTTGATCCACGGGTTCTGCCCTCCGCAACGGAACCCCACCGTAGGCCGCCTCTGTTTCGACTCCGTGTCCGGAGTGCAAGAGGTGTGTGAACGGGCCCGGCGCCCCCGCTGGGGTGGGGCTACGGCCCGGGGTCAGGCCACGGGCAGGTGTTGGGCGATCATCTCCGAGACCTCGTGCACGGCGGGCGAGTCCATGACGCCGGGAGCCTGCACCCGGCCTTGGACCAGACGGGGCCAGGCCACGTAGACATCACTGATCTCGACGGCGGAGGCGAAACCCCATTCGGCCCGGGTCAGACAGAGAACGGCGTAGACCGGTACCTCGGCGCCCCAGGTGGTCGTATCCAGGGCGGAGCGGACCACGTCCACCTGCTCGCTCACGTTGTCCACCAAGGGGGTGCAGTTCCTCCGGCCGACGTGGAGCTCCTGGGGGCCGAGATCCCAGACCGGACCGGTCCGTTTGACGTGGACCAGACCCCGGTAGTGCTTGGCATCGATCACGAAGACGCCACCCGAGGAGACGGCGATCCATTTGATGGCTGACCGGGTTCCGGGTACCCGTCGGTCGTTGAGGACGACCACGCCCTCGGCTTCGATCCTCAGTCGGGCGCGGGCCCGACGGTCGGCTTCGGCCCTCTGGACCCACTTGCGTGAGAATGAGCTCCCACCGGCCGATTCCCCCGGTCCGGGCGACTCCGACCGGGCCTCGGCCAACTCGGACGATCCCCCCGTCGATCCAGACTGGGTGGATTCGACTGGCTCAGGCGGAGGGGGCATTGCAAACATCGTAGAAGAGGGGACTGTCCAGACCCGGCATTACCACCCAGGGGGCCCCGGCCTGGGCCTGGCCGTCGATTTGGGGTCAACTTCATTGCAACTTGAGGGCGGCTGTTCCGTTCCGGACCGCTTGGCGCGAAGATGTCGGCGGGGCTCATGTGCCCCGTCCTGGGGGAACGGGAGGTTCCCGGGAACGGGTAGATCTGGGGGGAGGGGGTAGAACCCGGGGGACCGGGTCAACAGTAGGGAAGGGGATTTTCAATGCTTGTCGCAGACCTGCTCGAGGGCAAAGGCTTCGCCGTAGCCACCATCAGTGCCGACGCCACCGTGGGCGACGTGGTGGCTGACCTGGTGCGTCACCGGATCGGAGCACTGGTCGTCTCACCGGACCGACTACAGATCGAAGGCATCGTGTCCGAGCGTGACATCGTCCAACAGCTGTCCGAACTACGTCCCGGGTTCCTCGAGGCCAAAGTGGCCTCGATCATGTCCACCAATGTCCAGGTGTGCACACCGACCGACGACGTCGAATCCATCATGAATCTGATGACCGAACAGCGGATCCGTCACGTCCCGGTGGTCGAGGGAGCCCTTCTGTGCGGCATCATCAGCATCGGTGACGTGGTCAAGAGCCGCATGGGCGAGTTGGAGAGGGACCGCAACGAACTGATGGAGTACATCAGCGCCCGCTGATTTGCCGCCCCGGTAGCCTCGGTCCGTGACCGACCGTCCGAGGCGCCACCATCCGCCGGAAGGGACCGAGGCACCGGGTGGGGAACAGGTCGGGCTGGTGGTCGTCGACCATGGCTCCCGACGCCAGGAGGCCAACCGCGGCCACGAGGAGTTCGTGCAGGCCTGGCCGACACGGGGAGCCATCCGCACGGTGCAACCGGCCCACATGGAGCTGGCCGAACCCTCGATCGGCACCGCCTTTGACGCCTGCGTGGCGGCCGGGGCCACCACCGTGGTGATCGCCCCCTACTTCCTCGGCCCGGGAAAGCACTGGGACACCGACATCCCCGCCCTGGCCGCCGCCGCCGCCGCCCGCCATCCGGGGATCCGCTACCTGGTGGCGGCCCCGCTCGGCCCTCATCCCCTGCTGATTGAAGTTGTGGAGGAGCGGGCCGCCCACTGTCTGGCCCATGCCGCCGGTGACGGGCCGGACTGCGCATTGTGCCGGGCCGGTGGCGGGTGCCGGATGACCGGCCGGGCCGGACCGCTCGGGTAGCTGCGGCGATTGGCTGCGGCGATCGGCTACGGCGATCGGGTGGCGCCGGTCAACGACTACCGCTAGCTACAACGATCGCCGAGCCACGGACGCTCCCCGTCGAGGGAGTAGAGAGCGACGGCCACGGCGTCCTGCTGGGCCTTGGAGGCCAGGTTGGGGTGGACACCCACCAGCTGGGGCAGACCGGCCGCCGCCGCCGCCATGTTCCAGGTGGATTGGCTGAACTGGAAAGCGCCCATGTAGAGCCCGTTGGGCGAGACCGCACCGTAGTTGCCGCCCGATTCGGCTTGGACCACGCACTGGAGGAAGGGGTTGAGGGCCGGGTCGGCGTTGGTGGTGGCCGGGTCGGCGGTCGAGGAGACCGGTACGCCCGGGGCGGCCGGACTGACGGCGGCGTCGGGGGTGGCCGTCGACGGGGGGGCCGCCGCCTGGGCCGCTCTGACCGCGGCGGCCGCCGCCGCCGCCTGGGCCGCCGCCTGCTGGGCCACGGCCGCGGCCAGCTGACCGGTCACCTGGGCCTGCAACCGTTCGAGTTGCTGCTGGGTGCCGTCGGCGTGGCCGAGAGCGCCCGAGGCGCTGCGCTGATCGGCCAGGTCGGCCGACTGCTGCTGTTGCAGGATGGCCTGGTCGGTCCGAAGCGTGCCCTGAGCGGACCGGAGTCCGTCGACTGCCGTGGTGATGGATCCGGCGGCTACATCGGAGTACTCGCTGGCCTCTTGAACCTGCTCCTCGTTACCGGAGAACAGGGGTGCCTCGGCGCTCGACGAACCCGACCCGTAATCCATGTACGAGCGGATGGCCTGCCGGCGCACGGCGGCCGTTCGGGCCGCGATGAGAGCCTGGTCCTGGGCGATCTGCTGGTCGACCTGGGCCACCGAAGCGGCGTCGGAGGCCACTTTGGCCGAGGCGATCGAGTACTGCTGCTGGTACGCCCCCACTTGCAGCTGTTGTTGGACGAGCTCCTGGGAGACGGTCGTGGCCTGGGCTTTGAGGCTGGCGATCGGGTCGGCCCGGGCCGGTGCCGGGGCGGCGATGACCCACAAGGAGGCCGAAGCGAGGAGAGTCGAGAGGAACACCGCCGCAACCAGGGGCCGACGGTGCGCTGCGTTTGACTCCGCCATCGGTGAGAACCGGGCGCGAAACACAATGGGATGAAAAATTAGCCGCCTCCGTCCCTCCAGGGCAAACCCACGGGTGACCCCCAGGGGCCTATCCCGCGGTAAAAGTCCAGGTCAGCCTAGGTCAGAACGGCCAGAACAGGGCATTCCCGGCCGTGGTCAGGGGATGGCTCCTTCGCCTTTGGTGGCCGCCCCGATCCGGTTCATCTCCTGTTCGTGGGCGGCAACCTCCCGGCGGGTTTCCTCGCCGAGCGCTTCCAACTCCTCATCGGCGGCGGCTTCCTCGCCCGCCTCTGGGTGGCGGTCGGCCACATGGGCCCGGGTGGACTCAGCCTCCTCGGCATCGACGGTGGCCTGATCAGGCTCGGTTCGTTCCTCCATGGCGTGTTCCTCCTCGAAGTCGTCCCGCTTGCGGGAGCCCACCGATGCGGTGTCGGCTGCAGTCCTCAGTCCGTGCTCCCGGTTCCTACCCGAGGTCCTACCCGGTGGACCGAGCGTCCAACCGCCTCACACCACGATAACGGCGCCGGCACCGTCGGGCAGATCCGCGTTTTCCGGTGATGGGTGTGCCAAGCTGCGCGCACCGACCGGCCGGCAGACGCGGCCCTAGTGCCCCGGGCGGACATCTACTTGTAAGGAGCAGACATGCGGACACCCACGTCGGACGGACTGAGCCACGGGCACGACACCGGGGCCGAAGGCGGACGACGCTGGCGCCGTTCCCTCGGTGCCGCTCTGGCCCTCTTCGCCCTGGTGGGCGTGGGCGCGCTGGTCGGGCCGGTCGGCAAGGCATCGGCCACCGCACCGACCTGGGCGGGCACCGGTGCCGTCCTGCCCGGCAATGCCGCCTCCAACCACGAATCCGAGCTGCTGGCCACCGCCTGTGCCGCCCCCGGAAACTGTGTGTCGGTAGGGGCCTACCCGACCACCTCCGGGACCCGTGGCCTGGTGGAGATTCTGAAGGACGGCTCGTGGACGGCCCTGGAGGCCCCCTTGCCTCCGGGGGCGGGGTCCGCCACCGAGTCCTTCGTTACGGCTCTGACCTGTCCGGCTGTCGGGTCCTGTGTGGCTCTCGGCTCCTACGCCCTCGGGGCGAACACGGAAGGCTTCACGCTCACCCAGAGCGGGTCCACCTGGACGGCGGTCACCACCCCTGTACCGGGCAACGCGGCGTCCGATCCGGACGTGGTCCCGATGTCGGTGACCTGTCCCGCGGTCGGCTCCTGTGTGGCCACCGGAAGCTATGACGACACCAGCCACGAGCAGCAGGGCCTCCTGTCAGTGCTGGCCAATGGGACATGGCACGCCACCGGCGCCACCCTTCCCGGTCCCAGTGATGCCGATCCCGAGGTGGAACTGACCTCCTCCGCCTGCGGCGCACCGGGTTCGTGCACGGCCGTCGGCAACTATGAAATGCCCGGCGACCAGTCGGCCAGCGTCATCGAGACTCTGTCGGGAGGGACGTGGCGGGCCGAAAGCGGCGCCAGCCCGCTGGCCGGCGCCGAAGCGGCGCTCGAGCGGGTCAGCTGTCCGTCCGTCTCGACCTGCGTGGCCGTCGGTGCCTATGAGAGTGGTTCGTCCGAGGCGCCATTGATCAACACCATCGTCAACGGTACGGCCACCGCCACCAGCCCACCGCTTCCCGCCAACGACGATGCGGGATCACCTGACGGTTTCCAGGTTCTGTTCGGGGTGTCCTGCCCGACAACCACCTACTGCGTGGCCGTCGGCGGCTACAGCACGGCCACCGGTGGATCCCCCTTGGTCGAGACCTACCAGGGAGGGGCGTGGGCCCCGGCCACCCTCTCGGGTGCTTCGCTCAACCCGGCCGACGAGTCGATCCTCCTGGGGGTGTCCTGTTCGTGGCCCGGATCGTGCACCGCCGCCGGAGAGACGAACATCGAAGGGGGCGCCGGGGGGGACGGGCTGGTCGCCACGCTGGCCGATGGGACGTGGACCAAGTCCTTGGCCATCCTGCCCTCCAACGCCATGGTGCCCCACCAGGTCGAACTGGGCGTGGGTGAGGAGTTCATCGGCGACCCGGTGTCCTGCGTGGGCGGCTCGTGTGCACTGGCCGGCTTCTATGCCCTCCCCGGCAGCCTCATAAACGGCTTCATCAATACCTACCCCAACCTGTCCGGGTACCAGCTGGCCGCTTCGGACGGGGGCCTGTTCGCCTTCAACGCCCCCTTCTACGGATCGACCGGCAACCTGGTCCTCAACCAGCCGGTGGTGGGTATGGCCAACGTGCCCGATACCGGGGCCTACTACGAGGTGGCCAGTGACGGCGGGGTGTTCGCTTTCCACGCCCCCTTCTACGGATCGATGGGCGCCACCCATCTCAATGCCCCCATCGTGGGCATCGCCTTCGACTCGCGCACCGGCGGCTATTACGAGGTGGCCAGTGACGGCGGGGTGTTCGCCTTCAACGCCCCCTTCTTCGGGTCGATGGGGGGATCACACCTCAACCAGCCCATCGTGGGCATCGCCTTCGACCCGGCCACCGGTGGTTACTACGAGGTGGCAGCCGACGGCGGCCTGTTCGCCTTCAACGCCCCCTTCCTGGGCTCCACCGGCAACATCACCCTCAACAAGCCGGTGGTGGGCATGGCCGTGGACACGGCCACCGGCGGCTACTACGAAGTGGCCTCGGACGGCGGACTGTTCGCCTTCAACGCCCCGTTCGCCGGGTCGACCGGCAACCTGACCCTCAACCAGCCGGTGGTGGGCATGGCCTATGACTTCGTGACCGGTGGTTACTACGAGGTGGCCCGGGACGGCGGCATCTTCGCCTTCCACGCCCCCTTCCAGGGTTCCACCGGGAACATCACCCTCAACAAGCCGGTGGTGGGCATGAGCTTCGGCTGAGCACAGCCGGCCATTTGATGCACAGGCTGCGCCTGATGCACAGCCGGCGATTGATGCACAGGGTTTGACTGATGCCCCGTTCCGACCACTCCGGTCCCGGGAAGATGGGACCGGAGGTCGGGGACAGGCGGACGATCGGAAAGCTACGGTGGGCGCCGTGGCAACGGAGCGGGGGAGTAACAACGGGGGCCAGCGCGGCATAAGCCGGCGCCAGTTGCTGGCGGCGGGGGCGGTGTCCGGGGCCGGTCTGCTGGCCGCCTGCGGGCGGACCTCATCGGCACCCCCGTCCACGGTGGCCAAGTCTGCTTCCGTGCCGCCGGCCGGCTCGGACCTCGGGGCCGTCGAGCACGTGATCTTCCTCATGATGGAGAACCGGTCGTTCGACCATTACTACGGGACCTATCCGGGGGCGCGGGGCTTCGACGACCACCCGGCCGATGATCTGGGAGCCTTCTCCCAGGCCTGGCCGACCAACGCCACATCGTCACCGCCGGGACGACTCCTGCCCTTCCACCTCGACACGGTGTCCACCGACGTGGCCGACTGCACCTTCGACCTCACCCACAATTGGGGGCCCCAGCACCAGTGCCGCAACGAGGGACGGATGGACTCCTTCGTCCGGGTCCACACCGAACTGCAGAACGAGGGCCCGTCCCAGGGCACCCTGACCATGGGCTACTACACCCGCGCCGACCTGCCTTATTACTACGCCCTGGCCGACGCCTTCACGCTGTGTGACGGCTACCACTGCTCGGTCATGGGCCCGACCCATCCCAACCGGCTCATGCAGATGTCGGGCACCCTCGACCCGGCCGGGTTAGGCCGGCGGCCCGGTGGTCAAGACCAACGGGAGTCCCTCGGCCATTTTCAGCGTGCACTGGGACACCATGCCCGAGGTCCTGGAGGACGCCGGCATCAGTTGGAAGTACTACAACCCGGGCGGGGACCTGTACAGCATCGCCACCATGCAGAAGGTGGGTCTGACCACCGACAGCGTGCTCCCCTACTTCTCCCAGTACCAGAGCCCCTCCTCGCCCCTCTACCAGAAGGCCTTCCAGCAGACCTTCCCCGGTGACTTCGCCGCCGACGTGGCGTCGGGCACCCTGCCCCAGGTGAGCTGGATCAGCACCCCGGTGGGCTACGACGAGCATCCTCCGGCGCCGTCTTTTCTGGGGGAGTGGTTCACCGACCAGGTTCTGTCCACGCTGGTCTCCAATCCGGATGTCTGGTCGAAGACCGTGCTGTTCCACATGTACGACGAGAATGACGGATTCTTCGACCACGTTCCGCCGCCGGTGGCACCTCCCGGCACGAAAGGGGAGTTCCTGTCGGTGGACCCGCTGCCGGCCGACGCCGACGGTGTGGCCGGTCCCCTCGGCCTCGGCTTCCGGGTTCCCCTTCTGATCATCTCGCCCTTCAGTCGGGGCGGCCACATCAGTTCGCAGACCTTCGACCACACGTCGCAGTTGCGGTTCATCGAGGAACGCTTCGGCGTAAAGGCCCCCAACCTCTCCGCCTGGCGGCGGAACACGGTGGGCGATCTCACCTCGACCCTGTTCAAGGACCACGTGGACACCACGGTGCCACCCCTGCCCCCCACCCGCAACGATCCCTCCTACGTGGCGGCCAAGGGATGCAGCGAGAACGATCTGCTCGAGATCGCCACCAACCAACCGCCCTACCCGGTGCCGTCGGTCCAGCACATGCCCACCCAGGAGACACGCACAGCCAAACCTGTCTGAGGGCCCGGGCCCTGCCGGCCCTGAGGCGGCGTCCATCCCGTGCACCGACAGCGGGAGGATGGAAGTATCGACCCGCACCGGCCGCCCTACGGCGGCGGGTCGGAACGGACACGAGCGGAGTGCAGGCCGTCATTGAGCGCCGGTCGGCGGCCCGGGCCCGCTTCCGGCGCTGAGGAGGGACATGGATCTGGGACTGGATGGGGCCACCGCGGTGGTGACCGGGGGTTCGAAGGGGATGGGCCGGGCCATCGCCGAGCGCCTGGCTTCCGAGGGTGCCCGGGTGGCCGTGATGGCCCGGGGCCGGGAGGCACTGGACCAGACGGTGGCCGGGTTGCAGGCCATGGGTAGTCACGGTTCCTTCGGACTCACGGTGGACGCCACCGACAGCCACCAGGTGGAGGCGGCCTTCGCCCAGGTGGGTGAGCGTTGGGGTTCGCTCAACGTGCTGGTCAACACGCTCGGACCGGGTGCCGGCCGGTTCGAGCAACTGGGCGACGACGACTGGAATGCCACCTTCGACATCGGACTGATGGCGGCTGTCCGGTGCGTGCGGGCCGGGCTGCCCCTCCTCCGCCAAGCCGAATGGGCCAGGATGGTCAACGTCTCCGCCCATTCGATCCAGAGGCAGAGTCCGATGCTGGTGGCCTACACGGCAGCCAAGGCCGCGCTGACCAGCCTGTCCAAGAACCTGTCCAAATCCTTGGCCCCCGAGGGGATTCTGGTCAACACGGTGAGCCCGGGTTCCATCGTGACGGCCAGCTTCAGCGAGGGACTGCGTGACATCTTTGCCGAGGAGGGTCTCGACGCCACCGATCCCTACGATGTCATGCGCTGGATCGACGCCCACTTCCACCAACCGGCGGACCTGGGGCGGGCCGGCCTTCCCGACGAGGTGGCCTCGCTCACCGTCTACCTGGCTTCACGAACCAACGGGTACGTGACCGGCGCCGACGTCAACGTCGACGGCGGCTCCGATTTCGTCTGATCTCTCGCTCGTACCCGGGGGTGGGCCGGTCGGGTGGAGCGGGGGTCGGTCAGCCTGACGAGGTCAGGGCGGCCCACGGATCGAGCTGAACGATGGTCTCCCGCACGGCCACGTCCAGTTCGGACGAGCGCCGACGGTCGTAGACCGGCCCCGCCCCGTCACTGAGAAGCCAGCTGGCCATGGCCGCGCCGCGGGCCGGAACGGGGAGAGGGACGACCAGCGCGTCGACCATGGTCTTCATGTCCGCTGCGCAGGCGATCACGCTGGCCCGGTTGACCGGCACCCGGCGATCGCCCATCACCCTCGGTTGGTGGGCCTGGGTCAACACGTCCTGCCAGCCCTGGGCCAACGCCTTACGGGTTTCGGGAGCCACCAGCATGTGGGCTCGGGCCGCCAACAAGAGGTTGGATTCGGGGGCCTGTCCCCGGGCCAGCTGACGATCGAGGGAGGGGGCCAACAGCCGGGCCAGCAGCCGGGTCCGCCGCCGGCTGGGTCGGGCGTTCAGTCGACGGCGGCGTTGATCGGTCAGCAGCAGTACGGCCATTCTCGAGTTGCGGACGGCCCGGACGACGGTCACTCAACCATCATGGGGGATGGGACCGTGATGCGAAAGGGCCCGGGGCGGACCCGGCCCACGGTCGGCCGGATGGGAGGATCAGGCTGCGCCCACGATGGGCGCAGCCAGGGAGTATCCGGCCAGAGAACCGAGGTAACGGGCGTCACCGTAGGTGTAGAGGGCACCGTTCTGGCCCACGATCCAGTACCCGAAGCCGCCCGGCGTGGTCACAATCCCCACGATGGGCGAGGGGCTGACAATGCCCTGGCCGGGTACGGAGCCGTAGAACGGGGCGTTGCCCAAGGAGAACACCCCGCCGTCCGAGGCCACCAGCCAATAGCCCCCACCGTCGGGGGTGGCGGCCAGGCCCACGATGGGCTTGGCCAGGGTCAACGATCCGGTCGAACCGTGGAAGGTGGCGTCCCCGAAGGCGAACACCCCCCCGTCGGCGGCCACCAACCAGTACCCCTTACCGTCGGGGGTGGCGGCCATGCCCACCACGGGCTGGTTGAGCACCAACGACCCGGTCGAGCCGTAGAAGGAAGCATCCCCGAAAGCGAACACCCCGCCGTCGGAGGCCACCAGCCAGTATCCCTTACCGTCGGGGGTGGCGGCCATGCCCACGATGGGTTTGTTGAGCACCAAAGAACCGGTGGACCCGTGGAAGGCGGCGTCCCCGAAGGAGAAGACCCCACCATCGGCGGCCACCAGCCAGTAACCCCCGCCGCCCGGGGTGGCGGCCGTGCCCACCACCGGCTGGTTGAGGTGGATGTTCCCGGTCGACCCGTGGAAGCTGTCGTTGCCGAAGGCGAAGACCCCGCCGTCGGCGCCGGCCATCACCAGTCCCTGTTGGCTGCTGGGGGGAAGGGTCAGCTGCTCCACCAGGGACTGCAGGACGGTGTTGTTACCCACCTGATTGGCGGCGAAGCCGGTGGCGAAGCAGCCGTTGCCGGCCACGCAGGCCACCCCGCTCAGGTAGCCGAAGGCGATCACCGAGGGGCTGGGTTGGATCGACCAGGCCGAGCCGTTCCAGCTCTCGATGAACGGACTGGGGGTGCCGCCGTTGTTGTTGTTCTGACCGCTGAGAGCCCCGGTGGCACCGGTGGCCCAGCAGTCAGAGGCGTCGAGACAGGTCAGGGCGGTCAGCGTGTTGCCGGTGGTCGGCGGGTTGGCGCTGGGCGTGGTGGTCCAGGAGGTTCCGTCCCACCGGTCCATCAACGTGTTGGTGGGATTGCCCGACGCATCCATGGTCGAACCGGCCGCCCAGCAGTCGGACGGACCGGTGCAGGTCACGGCGGACAGCAACTGTCCGAGCGGACCGGGGGTCCCCGGGGTGGCGACCACCGACCACCGGGTGCCGTTCCAGTGTTCGACAAGCGCCGTCGAGTCGGCCACGTTGGGGACGTCCCCCGGCAGGAATCCGTACTGGATGGGGTTCGGTCCGGCGAATCCCACCGTCCAGCAGTCCGACGGGCTGGTGCAGGTGACCGAGCTGAAGTTGTCGAAGGGCTGTCCCGACGCCTGCGGCGTCGTCTGCGACCACTGCGACCCGTTCCAGTGATAGATGATGCCATCGAGGGGGTTCTGCTTACCGTCGAGCCCGGTTCCCACCGCCCAGCAGTCGGCGCTGGCGGTACAGGTGACCGACAGCAGGTAGCCACTCACATCAGGGGTGGGTACGACCGACCACGCCGAACCGTTCCAATGCTCGGCCATGGTGAGCGGCTGTTGGGCTCCGTTGGGCTGCTCGGCCCCGACCGCCCAGCAGTCCGATCCGGTCACGCAGGTCACGCCCCACAGCAGGGAGGCGCCGGTGTTGGCCGGTTCGACATTGGGTCCCACCGACCAGGCCGAGCCGTTCCAGCGCTCGACCACGGCGTGGGGCTGCGCATTGTTGCCGAGGGAGGGGAAGGCACCGCCCACCGCCCAGCAGTCCCAGGCGTTGGCGCAGGTATCGCCCATCAGGAGAGTCGACGATCCGGTGGCGGGGGTGTTGATGATGTTCCACCCCGAAGAGGTGGCGGCTCGGGCCGTCGGGATGGCCGAGGTCAGGAGGCAGAAACCGGCCAGGACGGCGGCCAGGCACAGGGCCACGGGGCGGAGGCGGAGCTTGGGCAGGAACGTGTGCATTCCCCATCTATCGTCACCGGCGCTGACAGCTTGAGAAACCAGGCGTGAACAGGCAGCGGACATCCGGGATCGGCGGCCGGTCGCCGGGGTGTCGGGCACCGGCCTGGCTACGCTTCGGACATGCGATCGGGGCAGCTGACCACGCCCGCCCTGGTGGTCGACCGGAGCCTGCTGGAGCTCAATCTGGCCACCATGACGGCCGCCCTACCCGGACTGCGCCTACGTCCCCATGTCAAGGCGCACAAGTGCACGGCACTGGCCCACCGCCAGGCCGAGGAGGGCCACCGGGCCTTCACCTGCGCCACCATCGGCGAGATGGAGGGGCTGGCGGCGGCCGGCCTGGGCGACGATCTCCTGCTGGCCAACGAGGTGGTCGACGCCACCCGGCTGGGTGCCCTGGTCCGCCGGGGCGCTCGGGTCACGGTGGCCGTCGACTCCGAGGAGACCGTGGAGGCGGCTGCTTCGGCCGGCGTTCCCGAGGTGCTGATCGATGTCAACATCGGCCTGCCCCGGTGCGGTTGCGAGCCGGATGAGGCGGGTCGGCTGGCCGAATCGGCCCGGCGCCGGGGATTGGAGGTGCGCGGCGTGATGGGCTACGAAGGACACGTCGTCGGACAGGTCGACCGGACCGTGCGACAGAGCCTGCTCGAGTCCTCGATGGAGGTGCTGACAACGGCCCACCGGGACGTTGGTGGCGAGGTCGTCTCGGCCGGCGGCACCGGCACCTACGACCTCAACCGGGTGGCCACCGAGATCCAAGCCGGTTCCTATGCCCTGATGGACACCGCCTACGACCAGCTCGGTCTCCCCTTCGCGCCCGCCGCCTCCGTACTGGCCACGGTGATCTCGGTGGCCCGCCACTGGGCAGTGGCCGACTGTGGTCTCAAGGCGTTGGGGATGGACCACGGCAACCCCTCCATCGCCGGAGCCGAAGTCTCGTTCTGTTCCGATGAACACGTCACGTTCGTACCCGACGAACCGGTGCGGGTGGGCCAGCGCATCCGGGTGGTGCCCGCCCACATCGATCCGACCGTGGCCTATCACGACCGGCTCCATGTGCTGGACGGCGAGGACGTGGTCGAGAGCTGGCCGGTGGATCTGCGGGGCTGGTGACCGGGGCCGCAGGCTCCCGCCCCGCCCGCCCTCGCTCCCTTGGCTCAGTCCCTCTCGCTCCCTCCCCGCTCAGTCCCCTTCGTTGTCGACGGGGGCGTTGAGTCGGATGTTGGCCACGCTGCCCAGGTTGGCGGCATCACCGAACCGGAGGGACGAGCCGGTGGCCTCGGCCAGCCAGTAGCCGTGGCCGGTTGGGGAAGGAGCCAGACCGACCACGGCGGCGGAGGTCGAGCCGAGGCCCGCACCCTCGAAGGGCGCGTCCCCGAAGGCGAACACGCCGCCGTCAGCGCCGACCAACCAGTAGCCTCCCCCGTCGTTGGTGGCGGCTATGCCCACCATCGGTGCGTTGAGGTGGAGGCCCCCGGCCGAGCCGTGCCCACCGGCGCTCCCGAAGGGGTAGACCTGACCGTTGGCGCCGACCAACCAGTAGCCGGCACCGTCGGGTGCCGCGGCGATGCCGACGATGTCGTGGGCGGAAATGCCGCGGCCCGGTAGGGACCCGTAGTAGCGGGCGTTCCCGAAGCCGAAGACCCCACCGTCGGCGCCCACCTGCCAGTAGCCCCCGCCACTGGGCGTGGAGGTGATGTCGCTGATATCGGTGACGTTCACATGCGATCCCGGTAGGGACCCGTAGTAGCGGGCGTTACCGAAGGCGAACACGCCGCCGTCGGTGCCCACCAGCCAGTAGCCCTGGTTGTCCGCAGTGGCTGTGATGCCCACGATGTTGCGAACGGAGACATGCACGCCCGGGAGGGAGCCGAAGTAGCGGTCGGCCCCGAAGGCGAACACCCCGCCGTCGGAGGCCACGTCCCGGAAGCCCTGTCGGCGGGGGTTGGACACCACCGGTGGGTTGACCGGTGTCGTGGTCGTCGTGGTGGTGGTCGGTGGGGGCGCCGCCCCCACCACGACCGTCACGTTGACGAACCCCTCGATCTCATTGGTGGTCCCGGTGGATCCGATGGTGAAGGTATAGGAGCCGGTGGCGGTGGGGGTCCCGACCAGCGAGTCGGTCAGACCGGTGGTGGAGCTGAGACCAAGGCCGGGGGGGAGCGAACCAGTGCTCACCACCCAGTGGTAGGAGGGGTCGCCGAACGACTCCGAGGAGGCCAGGTCGACTGTGTAGGGAACACCCACGGTGGCGGCCTGGGTGCAGGCCGTATAGATCACCGAACCGCTGCCTTCGTTTATGGCCTGGGTGCCGGAGAAACTGGGCGATCTGACCTGGGGGGAGAGGAAGTTGGCGCCGCCCCCGCCACCGCCACCCCCGCCACCGGAGACCGACCACCCTTCGGGGAGAGGAGTTTCGTTGGGAAGGTTGGCGCCGTCGGTGGTGCCGTTGGTGAAGAGATAGGACGAGGCACCCCCGCCGCCGCCCGTCCAGCCGCCGCCGCCCCCGCCGCCGCCGCCGAGCCAGTCGTTGGTGCTCCCTGAAGACTGGATGCCACCGACACCGCCGTCACCGGTGCCCGAGGAGGCAGGGGAGGCGGACCCGCTCTGTCCGGCCAGATCGCCGGTTCCCCCCGCACCCGGCGCGCCGGCGCCGGCCGGCCCCCCCGGCTCACCGTTGCTGCCCGGCGTCCCCGCCGTCCCCGCCGCCGATCCGCCGGCCCCCCCGTGGCCGCCGGTGGCGCTGGTGAAGTTTTCGGATGGGTCGGCAGCGTTGCTGGCACCACCCCCGCCGCCTCCCGCCACCAACAGCGGCGTGGTCGAGGTGGTGGGAGTGTGGGTCCCCAGGAAGAGGAACGAGGCCGCCCCACCACCGCCCCCATTTTCGGCGAAGACCCCGTTGAGGTCACCGACGACGGCTCCGCCGGCGTTCCCGCCGGCTCCCTCCCCGCCCGGGGCTGCGCTGGTCCCCCCCGGATTGGTGATTGTGCCCTCCGAGTTGGTTCCACCGCCACTGTCGCCCTGCCCACCGATATCGATCTGATAAGGCTCGCCACCGGTGACACTGGCTGTTCCCTCGGCCTCGCCGCCCAGCCCCGAACCGCCCCCGTTGGCCCCCGTCCCTCCACCTTCGAATCCCTCGCCGCCGATGTTGCCGTAGACGGTGAACGTGGCCGAGCAGGTACTCGCCGGAATCGTCTCGTTGAGGGCTTCGGCCTCGCCGGCGGTAAAGGACGTGCCGGTGGTGAGGGTGGCCGGCGTCAGGTTGGGCCGAGGCGAGGCCGACGCACCGGCCCCTTTCATCACGGCGATCGAACCACCGGCCAACAACACCGCGCCCACCACCAGGGACGGCGACCTGAGCCGTCTCCACTGTGGACGGCCCCACCGGCGTGGCGTGCTCATAGGATCCTCCCCGCTTCGAGGCCCATCGGGCCACTGAGGAGAAGATACATCGGACGACGTCTGACGGAGCCGATCATGGTAGGGCCCGCCGAAAAGGAATGGCCGGCGTGGATGGACGTCACGTTGGTCGGCGGTGTCGTAGGGGCGGCTCGCGTTCGGCCGAACCAACGCTGTTGGCGCGCAGAAGAACGCACCGCGTCGTCAGTGCCGGCGGAACCGGCCAATCGACGGCGTAGACCAGTGCGTTCTGGTGCTCCACTGTTTATGATGCGACGGGGGCCGGGGGCACGTCTCGGTCCTGGGGCGCGAGAAAGGCGGACCTTGATGCAGCCAGGGCAGACCGGGTCGGATCGAAACCACCGGCGGGCGCTCGGTGGCGGCAGGCCCGGGCGGAAGTGGGTGGCCCCGATCATGGGTTGTGTGGTGTTGGCCGGATCCCTGGCCGGAGTGGTCCTGTCCCCCGGGCTGGCCGGAGCCAACCCGCCGATCACCCTGTACGTGGCCCCGTCGGGCAGCGGGAACTGCACCAGCCTGGTCAATGCCTGCGGCTCCGTCCAGACCGGCATCAACACCGCCACCGGCGGCTCCTACGCCGGAGACGACGTGACCATCGACGTGGCCGCCGGCACCTATGACGAAAACGACATTGCCGACGCCTCGTCGCTCAACTCCTTGACCATCGCCGGGGCCGGGGCCTCGTCCACCTTCCTGAACGGCGGCGGCTCGGGAACCGTCCTGGTCGTAGACCCGGGCACGGTGACCATCAGCGGGATCACCATCGAGAACGGCAGCAACCCCAACGGCGGAGGGGTCATCGGCTGCGACAGCGCCCCCGGCTGCGCCCTCACCGTGGCCAACTCGACCTTCACCAATGACGCCGCCTCCAACGGGGGTGGGGCCATCGACTTCGGTGACAACGGCGGTGACGGCACCCTGATGGTCAACGATTCGACCTTCACCGGCGACACGGCCGGCGCCGAGGGCGGGGCCATCAATATCGGCAGCAACGGGGGCGATGCCACCGTCGACGTGGCCCGTTCGACCTTCACCCACGACTCGGCCGCGGCCAGCGGGCGGGGTGGGGCCATCGACAACGGTGACGATGCCGGCAACGGCGACCTGACCGTGGTCTACTCGACCTTCACCGGCAACACCGCCGATTGGGGCGGTGGGGCTATCGCCAACGGCAACGACGGCGGTCAGGGTTCCGTGTCCATCGCCAGCTCGACCTTCACCGGCAACACGGCCCTGGGGAACAATGTGGCCGGAGCGGGTGGGGTCATCGACAACAGCCGGGGCACGGTGGTCGTGGCCGACTCGACCTTCGCCGGCAACCAGGCCACCAACGGTGGGGCCATCAACAACGGGGACAACGCTTACGACAGTGGCATGCTCGGCACGCTGACCGTCTCCAATTCGACCTTCTCCCTCAACTCGGCCACCAACGACGGCGGGGCGGTGGACAACGTCGATAACGACGGCACCGGCACGGCCACCATCACCAGCTCGACCTTCTCGGAGAACTACGCCACCGACCACGGCGGATCGGTCGACAGCGCCGATAACGGGGGTAGCGGCACCGCCAGCCTCGGGGCCACCATTCTGGCCGGCGCCCCCACCGGCAGCGAGTGCGCCGGTGCGATCACCGACTTGGGCTACAACATCGACGACGACGGTTCCTGCGGTTTGACGGCCACCGGCAGCATCAGCGATTCGCCCACTGTGGACGTGACCCTGGGGGCCCTCAAGCAGAACCAGGGGTTGACCCCGACCATCTTGCCCGACTCGGACAGCCCCACCGTCGGGGCCATCCCCAACAACACCAATGTCGGAGCCACTGCGGTCTGCCCGACCACCGACCAGCAGGCCGTGCCCAGTGCTCCGGGCGGCAGTTGCAACATAGGCGCCACCCAGACGACATCGACCGCCCCCACCATCAGCGCCGTCACCTTCGGGGGCACGCCGGCCTCTCCCACCGTGACCGTGTGGGGATCGGGATTCGGCACCCAGGCCAACCTCGGTACTCCGGTCCCCGCCTACGGCGGTTTCACCGGTTCGGACTACGGGCAGCAGTTCTATCTGTTGGACGGTTTCGGTGGCGGCGAGGGTGACGGACCTTTCGGGGACTTCGTCGGTGTGTCGGTCTCCTCCTACTCGGACGATCAGATCACCTTTACCTTCGGCTCCGCCTATCCGTACTACGGACCGGTGAATCAGGGTGACAGCTTCTCCATGACCGTGCTCGGGACCACCTTCAACGGCACCGCGTCCTATCCGGCCCACACCCAGGCCGGCCCCGCCCCTTACGCCTATGTGGCCAACCGCAACGATGACACGGTCACCCCCATCAGCACCGCCACCGGCACGGCCGACACCCCGATCACCGTCGGGGACCAGCCCGACGCCATCGCCATCTCGCCCAACGGACAGACCGCTTACGTGGCCAACCAGGGCGACGCCACGGTGACGCCGATCACCACCGGTACCAATACGGCGGGGACTCCCATTCCCACCGGCGCCTCCTACCCCGAAGCCATCGCCATCACCCCGGACGGTCAGACCGCTTATGTGGCCGACTACGGCAACGGCAAGGTCACCGCTATCTCCACTGCTAACAACACGGCGGGCGCCCCCTTCGCCGTCGGGACCGGCCCTGCCGCCATCGCCATAGCCCCCGACGGCCAGACGGCCTACGTGGTCAACGCGGGCGACAACGACGTCGTTCCCGTCAACACCAGCAACGACGCCGTTGGCACGCCCATAGGGGTCGGGAACTTCCCCGACGCCATCGCCATCACCCCGGACGGTCAGACCGCCTATGTGGCCAACAACCTGGACGGGACGGTCACGCCGATCGACCTGGCCACCCAGACGGCGGAGACTCCGATTTCAGTGGGCTCCAACCCGAGTTCCATCGCCATCAGCCCCAACGGCCAGACCGCCTACGTGACGAGCAGTGGCAACACCCTTACCCCCATCGATCTCAGCACCAACTCAGCCGACAGCCAGATCACCGCCGGGTCCGATGCGCACGGGATCGCCTTCTCCCCCGACGGACAGACCGCTTACCTGGCCAACTACGGCAACGACTCGGTCACACCGGTTACAACCTCCAACGGCGTCCCCGGCAACCCCATCGACGTGGGGGACGTCCCGGACGCCATCGCGGTCATGCCTGATCAGGGTCCGACGGCCTCCCTGTCGGCCTCCACCACCGGCACCACCACCACCTTCGACGCCTCGGGGTCGGTGCCGGGTACCTCGCCCATCGTCTCCTACAGCTGGACCTTCGGTGACGGCTCCCCGGTGGTGGTCACCGGGTCGCCCACCACCACCCACACCTACGCCACCGGGGTGTGCGCCGGCACCGTGCCCTCGCCGTCCTGTGACGCCACCGTGACCGAGACCGATGCCGCCGGTGGGTCGGCCGGCCAGGTCTTTACCGGCCAGACCGTGAGCCTCAACGGATCGGGCGCGGTGACCGCCTCGACCAACGTGACCATCGCCGTGGCCGACTGCACGACCGACAACACCTGCCAGGCGGCGGTGACCACGACGGGCACGCCCATGTCGCCACCCCAGGCCGTCACCGTCACCGTTCCCGCAGCCGGGTCCCAGACGGGCACCCTGACCGTCACCTCGGGAGCGGGTCAGCTGAGCTGCTCGCACAAGGGCTTCCGGGTGGCCTCGGCCATCACCACCTACAGCGCCAGCTTCATCCCGACCGGAGACGTCGACGTCAGTGACCTGATCACCGGGCCCACCAAGACCAAGGGCATCCAGATCTGCTTCCAGGGTTCGGCCCCCACTCCCTCATTCCTGAAGAAGTGTTCGACTCGAGTGCCTGCCCCCTGTGCCACTCTGGCCGTGGTGCCCAGCGGCGTGGAGGCCACCATCCAGGTGCCCGGCAGTGACCCCCGGTTCCGCATCGACGGGGTCCAGACCCTGACCGAAAATCCCACCGCGGTGGGGGCCAAAGGGACGATCGGCAAGACCCTGGCTGTATCCGGTACCGACCTGCTGAGCAGCACCGGTCAGACCCGACCCACCGTGTCCTTCACGTCGATCAGTGGGTCGACCATCGCCGGGGCGGTGACCTCGGCTACCGCCACCAAGCTGGCCGTGTTGGTGCCGAACGGAGCCGCCACCGGACCGGTCAGCATCGCCTGGCCCGACGAGGTGCTGACCAGTGAGGGATCGATCGTCATCGGCCCCCCGACGGTTTCCTCCATCAAACCGGCCACCGGTTCCCCCAACGGCGGCACGGCCGTGACCATCACCGGCACCGGCTTCACCGGGGCCACCGCCGTCAAGTTCGGCACCACGGCGGCTGAAAGCCTGACCGTCAATTCGGCCACCTCGATCACCGTGGTTTCCCCCGAGGGTTCGGGAACCGTCGACATCACCGTGACCACCAAGGGTGGCACCTCGGCCAAGGGGTCGGCCGACCACTTCACCTACTCCTGAACGAGTTCGGCGCCGGCCCCTCACCGGGTGGGGTGCCGGCCGGTGGCCATCGCTACCGTGCAATACCGTGCAATCGCACGGTGCCGCCCTCCGACGGCGATCTGCTCGTGGGCGGGGATGGATGGGGGAATAGGTTCGGAGCCCGGCCCGCTTGTCGCTTGAACGGGTAATGGTGGCCGGTCGGGGGCCCATTACTTAGGTTAGTTGACACTAACGTAAGTAATCGCTAACATGAATCCATGGACGCAGCTCTGAAGGCGCTGGCCGAGCCCCGACGGCGGGAGATCCTCCGGCTGGTGTGGTCGGCCGAACTTCCCGCCACCGAGATTGCGGCCCGGTTCAACGATGTGACCCGGTCGGCCGTTTCCCAACACCTCGGCGTCCTGAGGGAGGCCGAACTGGTAGTCGAACGGCGCGACGGGACCCGACGGCTGTACCGGGCCAACCATGCCCAGATGGACAGGCTGCGGGAGTTCCTCGACGAGTACTGGACCGGAAGTCTGCAACGACTGCAGGACCTGGCCGAATCGGCCCAACGAGAGAAAGGAACCACTGATGGCTGAGTTGATGCGAGAGGTCGTGATGGACGCCAGTCCGGCGACGATCTTCCCCTTCCTCACCGATCCGACACAGCATGTCCAATGGTTGGGTACGGAGGCCGAGCTCGATCCCCGGGTCGGAGGCGCGTACCGGGTGAACATCCAGGGCCGACACCCGGCGGTTGGTGATTTCGTGGAGGTGGTGCCCGATCGCAAGGTGGTGTTCACCTTCGGATGGGACGAGCCCGACCATCCCATTCCCGCTCGGTCGACCGAGGTCGAGATCACCCTGACGCCCGACGGCGACAAGACCAGAGTCCGTTTCGTCCACCGGGGACTGCCCGCCGACGCCGTCGACGATCACACCCAGGGATGGGATCACTATCTGGACCGACTGGCCGTCGTGGTGGCCGGAGGTGTTGTCGGTCCCGATGCGCCCCCGGAGGACGGCTGAACGTTCAGCCGCCGACAGCCAACCGGTTCAGATGGCCGAAGGATCGAGAAGAGCGGCGGCGTCCCGTAGGGCTGCCCCGAGCCCATCGGAACATCGATGGTTGTAGAGGGGTCCGGTCCCGTCGGTGAGGAGCCAGCTCAGGGTGGCTATGCCCCGGACGGGGCCGGGCGTCGGTGCCACCAGGACATCGAGCAGAGCCCGGATGTCCGGTTCGTGGGCCACGATGCTGTCCCGGTTGAGGGACGACCGGGGATCACGGGGCTGTGGTGGTCGTCGAGCCTGTGCCAGTAGATCGTCCCACTGGTAGGCCAGGGACTGCCGGCGGGCCGGCATGACCAGGGCGTGGGCCCGGGCCGCCAACAGGAGATGGGACTCGGGCGGCTTACCCTCGACCAGCCGGCGATCGAGCCAAGGAGCCAGTAGCCGAGCGAGGGCTCTCGACCACCTGCAGTTGGATCGGGCGGTCAATCGGTGCGGAAAGGCCGGTTCGAAGAGGAGAAGGGTCGCCGTCCCCCTGGTCGAGCCCTGGGACCGGAGGCGCAGGGCTCTGACCGTCTGTCGGCGCTGACGGCGTTCGCCCGGTGGCAGCGAGCTGGTGGGTCCACTGGCCATGGTCTGGAGGATTCGGGAAGTTGTCACCCTTTGATGGTGAGCCATGCAACCGGCGGTGCGAAAGTGGCAGGATTGACATAGTGCGCGACGAACCTGCCAAATCGGATGCCTCACCCACAAGGGCCCGAGCGGGCCAGCGAAAGGTCCACAACGTAGCCATCGTTCTGTCCGAGGGATTTACCGCCTTCGAGCTCGGGGTGGCCTGTGAGATCTTCGGCGACGACCGGTGGGTGGCGCCCGGCCATCCCTGGTATCGGTTGTTCGTCTGCGGGGATAATTCGGCCCCGTTGACGTCGGACAGCGGTTTCCAGATCATCGTGCCCTTCGGACTCGACGTACTGGACAGGGTCGACACGGTCATCGTGGCCCCGACCTACCGACCCTCCGAGATTCCGGCAGAGATATTCCAAGCACTGCGACGGGCCCACGCCCGCGGGAGCCGGATGTTGTCGCTGTGCGGCGGTGCCTTCGTGCTGGCCGAGGCGGGCCTGCTCGACGGACGCCGGGCCGCCGCCCACTGGACGGAGTGCGACGAACTGGCTCGTCGCTTTCCCCTACTATCGGTGGATCCCGACGTCCTGTTCGTCGATGACGGTGACATCCTGACCGGGGCCGGCAGTGCGGCCGGCATCGATCTCTGCCTCCATATCGTCCGGCAGGACCATGGGAGTGAAGTGGCGACGCTCCTGGCCCGTCAACTGGTCGTCCCACCTCAACGGGACGGCGGACAGGCCCAGTACATCGACAAACCCCTCCCCAGCTTGGACGACCTGGACCTCCTGTCCGACACTGTGGAGTGGATGCAAGCTCACCTCGATGAGCCACTGACCATCGAGGATCTGGCCGCTCGAGCAGCCATGAGCACCCGGAACTTTGCCCGGCGCTTCCAGGCCGCCACAGGGACCACTCCGCACCGTTGGCTGCAAGGGCAGCGGGTGAAGCTGGCTCAGCGTCTGCTCGAGACCAGTGATCTGCCCGTTGAGATCGTGGCCGTCGAGAGCGGTTTCTCCACGGCGGGAAATCTGCGAAAGCACTTTGGCCGGGTGGTCCACATCAGCCCCCAGGCCTACCGCCACGCATTCAGGCACCGATCGATGGACCCGGCCCGAACGGCGCATCACTAGAAACGACTCCGTCGCCAGTCGGCGATCGGGGTGGGATGACCGCGTGCCCTGTCTGTTGGCGAGGGCGGCCCGCGATGGCACGCTCATGGGACGCCCTGCTCTCTGATCGCCGCCGCAATCCCGCCATCCCGCTGGCCTGTGCGCACTCGACCTCGAGTTCCGCTTGTCGTTGAGCCGGTGTGCTTCGACCGAAAGCCCCGACTGGAGTACGGTCGTGGACATGATGCCCGACGAGATGGTCGACCTTGTGTACCTACGTCAGGCGCGTGACTTCATAGACCGCAACTACGCACAGCCCCTCGATGTTCCGGCCATGGCTCGCACCGCAGTTATGTCCCCTGCACACTTCTCGCGCAAGTTCCGAACAGCCTATGGTGAGACCCCCTACTCCTATCTCATGACGCGACGCATCGAGCGCGCCAAAGCTCTACTGCGTCAGGGAAATTCCGTCACCGACACCTGTATCGCCGTGGGCTGTACGTCGCTGGGTTCGTTCAGTTCGCGCTTCACCGAGATCGTCGGCGTTACGCCCTCGCAGTACCGGGCCAGTGATCATCGTCAGCTCGAGTTCCTTCCCTCTTGCGTGAGGATGTTCGCTACCCGACCGCAGCGCACCACGGTCACGGTCTGAGCCCCCCGAACCGGTTGAAGGGCGGCTCTCCGTTCGGGTCCAGGACATGTGGGTGGCCCGATCCACCGGGACCGAGCAGGATCGGAGAAGCAATCGGCGATCGGGTGGCCGTACTCTTGCGACATGACAGTCACCGTGTCCGCCATGTTCATCCCGGTCCACGACCCTGACGCTGCGCTGGGCTTCTACCGCGACGCTCTCGGATTGGAAGTCCGCACCGATGTGTCCGCCGGCGGATTCCGCTGGGTCACCGTCGGTGCCCCCGGACAGGACGTCGACATCGTTCTGTTTCAGCCGCACGGCGGGCGCTCGCAGGCTGAAGGCGACGCCCTCCTGTCACTCGTGACACAGGGATCGTTGCAGGCTGCCATCCTCCGCTCCGACGATCTCGACACCACTTTCGAGAAGGTCCGGGCATCGGGCGCCGAGGTACTCCAGGAACCGGCATCTCAGCCCTGGGGTGTACGCGACTGCGCGTTCCGCGATGCCTCGGGCAACACTGTCCGCATCCAACAGGGATGAGCCGCCCAATTGCGCCCGTCGTCCGCTCACTTGTCCCAATCGATAACACCAAGGAATGAGGCCAGACCGATGAAGACAATGACATGTAAGCAGTTGGGTGGACCGTGTGACTTCGCCCTCCAGGGCGCCACTGCTGATGAGGTCATAAAAGGGCAAGACAGCCATTTGCAGGAAATGGTGGGCAACGGTGACGCAACGCACGAAAGCGCTCTGAAGGAGATGAAAGGTAGGTGGAAACATCCCATTTCGGGAATGGGGTGGTACAAGAAAACCAAGCGGGATTTCGCCGCCCTCTCCGAAGATTGATGGCTCTGTCCCACCGTATGGGTTGACACCAGGATCCCGGATGCTCATTCCTGCCAGGACGGCGCCCAACTCCGGGTGTCCTCGAGCACGGGTCGGAATCACAGTGACCGTTCCGATACCCTCCCGGTTCGCTCGGTCTCAGACGTTGATGGTTCCGCCTGTGATGACGAAAGGTGTGTGCGCGGGGGTTGCGGCCGGGCACGTCGACACGGGAGGCAGATTGGTGACCAACTGCACGGTGTTGGGGGGATTAGGGGTGCCGAAGGATCCGGGGCCCTTGATGGCTTGACTAGGCGATCCGGCCAGAGTGATCACGCCGCCGGAGACCGTTCCTGCACCGACATTGACGTATTTGATAGCCGTCGGGCTGATGTGCGGCGCACTGGGCGATTGTGTCCATTTGATAACGACCCCCCCAAGGCTGAGGAGATCGACGCCATTGAAGTCAGCGCAGGTGTTGGCCGGTTGGGAGGCGGAGGCGGCCACGTATGCCGCCGATCCCTTCATGGTTCCCCCCGTCACCACAACGCCGGCAGGCGAGGTCACCGCTTGCGGGGAAGCACAAGTGAAGGTCGTGGCGAACTTGACCTTGACGTGGGTGGCTGTCCCCGTCGAGCTCAAGCCATGGGTCACCGTTCCGGACGATGCCGTCGTACCGACCACCATGGTGCAGGTGATCAGTCCGGTCGCCGGGACACTGGCGTAGGCCGGGGTGGCAAGGCTCACAACGGCAAGACTGCATGTAACCAATGCGGCGGACAGCGCCACCGTTACCCGTCGTCTCATTGAGCACCACCCCTTTCTTCGACACGGCCGAACCCACGCCTGGCCAGACACGCCCGATGAAACCACCGGCGCAGGCCCATCGTGGGATGTTAGCCACAGCAGGGTCGACCCGCTCGTGAGCAAGGTGGACGACTGCGTCGGCCCCGGGCTTGCCGACGCAGCGCGAGATGACAGGGACGGGAAGGCAGAGCACTCCCTGTGGGCGTCTGAGACAATGGCGCATCACCACGAGGATCCAAAAAGGTGCATCACTGCCCACGTCGGAGAAGACCGTCACAAGGACGGGTGACTGGTGACGCCTCCCACCGGCGAGTTTCATCCTGATCTGCGCAAGGCGGCCCGCTGGCTGCCACGCGGCTCGATAGGCCGGCGGTCGTTGGGTGTCGCCCGGGCCCTCAATGGGCTGATGCCCAGTAAGCCTACGAGTGGCATGAGTGTGACCTCGATCGGCCCCGTCTCTCTGCGGGTGTTTGGCCGCACAGCGAGGGAGAAGCGTCTGCCCGCACTGTTGTGGATCCACGGAGGCGGCTTCGTGCTGGGCTCAGCCGCTCAGGATGACCAGCTCTGTCGGTACTTCGCCAAGCAGCTGGGGATCGTGGTTGCCTCCGTCGAGTACCGGCTGGCGCCCGAGTCCCCGTTTCCCGTCCCGCTGCACGATTGTTACGACGCTCTTCTCTGGCTGGCCGCACAACCCGACATTGATCCGACCAGGATTGCCATCGGGGGAGCGAGTGCAGGAGGAGGGCTTGCCGCCGCTCTGGCCTTACTGGCGGGCGACAGCGCTGAGGTGCAACCCGCCTTCCAACTCCTTTCGTATCCCATGCTCGATGATCGCACGACGACCCGCACCGACATCGACGAGAGCAACTTCCGGTTGTGGAACATCAAGGCAAATCGCTTCGGCTGGGACTCCTATTTGGGCCCACAGACCGGGTTGATTGAAACAAGCGGGCTGGCGGCCCCGGCCCGTAACGACGATTTCTCTCGTCTACCACCAGCATGGCTTGGGGTCGGAACTCTCGACCTGTTCTATGAAGAGGACCTTGCCTATGCCAGCCAACTCAAAGACGCAGGGGTCGGATGCGAGCTCCTCGTGGTGAGGGGCGCCTATCATGGTTTCGACCTCGTACAACCGAAGGCCGCGGTGTCCCGAAGCTTTCGGTCTGCCCAGGCAACGGCCCTGGCCGCAGCCCTGGGCTGTGTCGACCGAAGTCCGTAGTCGGCCATCACCGCGTCGACCCCTCCCATCTCATTCCGGCTCCGATCCGGTGCGTGGCACAGTGATCCCCGGCAAAGGCATCCAGCCACATGAGGCCCTGTGTATCGATCCCGATGGGGGGAGGGCGATTCGGGCCAGTGGGAAAATGTCTGATCGGGTGTCACCCAAATCCCATCCCCGCGGCATCGTATAGGTGTGGATGCAGCTGATGGCGAGGTTTACCGGAAATATGCCGACGACCTCACCCGATTCGCCACTGGGTTGGTGGGTCCGGGGGATGCCGCTGATGTGGTCTCCGAAGCCGTCCTGAGTTGCTTCGACTCTGACCATTGGTCAACCGTGACTGCGAAACGCTCGTACCTGTTTCGCAGCGTCTACAACAAAGCGGCTGAGTTTCATCGCTCATCCCGTCGACGTGGCCGGCGAGAGGCATTGGCGGCAGAGCGGGAACTGGTCGCGGCCCCGGAGGTTCGCCCCGAAGTGCTGGCGGCCGTGCTCGCCTTGAGCGTCAGACAGCGGGCGGTGATCGTTCTCACCTATTGGGAAGACATGGATGCCCCAGCCATCGCCGCCCTCCTGAACATCAGCGAGGGCTCCGTCAAGCGTCACATCTCCCGTGCCCGATCCCGCCTAAAGGAGGTCCTCAATGTCGACGACTGAAGCCCTCGATAGGGAGATCCGGTCTTTGGTGACCGAGCTCATGCAATCAGTGCCACTGGCTCCGTCTTGGGTCGAGTTGGAGAGACGAGAGGAGGGGCTGGCCCCTTCCCGCAACCGCCGGGCCCCCTGGACGAACCGTCAACCCCGCCGGTGGGCCCTATCCGTCGCCGCCGCCTGTGCAATGACGATTTTGCTGGTGGTCCTTCTGCTCCCCACTCCCGCTTTGCCGCCGCCCACGGCGGCGGCGGCGGTGTTGCGACACCTCGCCCGCCAGGCGGCGGCGGCCGAGCCGGAACCGAGCCTGAAGGATGACCAGTGGCTCCAGTCCCAGTTCCATATCTCCTACCTTGCCGTTCCGACCTATGGCGGCCTCCAATCCGATGCGTCCCGGAACGCACGAGCGGTGATCACCGTTAACGCAGAGGACTGGGCCAACGATCTCAGCCAGTACTGCAGCCAGCAGGTCGTGACATCAGTGGTCTACGACAGCCCAGCCAGCCAACGAGTCTGGTCGTCCAACTCGGGCCTATCCTCGGCGCCTCAATCCCAGTGCGGTAGCGGGTTCCTCGATGCGGACGGCCGGGCTTCCGGCCGTTTCGACCTAACCCGACTGCCGACCGAACCGGCTGCCCTGGCGCGGGTCATCGATACGGGAACCACGGGCCTGTCGGCGCTCGACCAGCCGCTGCCCGGTGGCGGCCATCTCACCCCGTTCGGCCGAGCGGTCCTACTTCTCGTGGGTCCGACAAGCGGTGGGACTCCAGCACTGTGGTCGGCACTGCTCCGGGCTATGTCAACTATGCCCGGTGTGGCCCTCCTTGGCACCGAGACCACACACGGCGGCGGAACCGGGGTGGCTCTGGCCGGCGCCACCGGCGAGGGGTTCCGGACCACCGTCATCCTCTCCCCAGGGACAGGAGCGCTTCTGGAAGCGAGGAACCTGTTGGTCGGGCAGTTCCTGGCCGGTCTGCCGTTCGGCGTATTGACGATCCGGTGGATCGATCCCACCGGGTCGCCACAGGCGGTGGACACCAGCATGCTTCCTTCATCGTTGGCCGGACAGGTGCCGACCGGTATCGTGTCGGCGCTGACGAATCCGGGTGTCACGCTGAATCGCTGGAATGCGTGGCTGAGCTCCGTCCTCCCCGACCTGGCTGGTGACCCGTCAGCCGGTGCCGGCGTGACCTCGGCGCCGGGCATATATGGCGTGTCGGTGATCACGCACAGTCCCGATCCGGACATCGCTCGCATCGTGAGGCTCTTTCAAGGCTCCGGCCTCGTCCACGGGGTCCGGTCGGCCCTGGGTTGACGTCACCTACTGAACGGTCCGAGGGTCGATGCACCCCGACGTGGTCCGAGACGTGTTGGCGAACCGGCCGAGGTCAATGGCTACGGTAGGCCCATGACAGCTCCGATTGTCCTCTGTACCGATGGATCTGCTGAGACATCAGCGGCATTGTCGGCTGGCCTCGACCTGCTCGGCCGTGATCACGACGTTGTTCTGGTTACGGTCATGGATGGGCCCGACGAAGGGTCCCTGGTGGGATCGGGACATGCTGGACCCGAGCTGTCTCTCGAGGAGTACGACGAACGGGTCACTCAAGCCGCCGGTGCTGCGCAATCCGTGATTGACCGGGCTCAGATCGATCTCGCACTCGGGATGTGGAGGTTCACATACTTCGAGGTGACCCCGGTGATGCAATCTGTCGGCTGGCCACCGAACTGTCAGCCCGGGCCATTGTGGTTGGGTCGCGAGGCAGAGGTGGACTGAAGCGGGCCTTTCTGGGTTCGGTCTCCGATCATGTCGTTCGTAACGCACCGTGCAGTGTGATCGTCACCAGACTCGGATGATCGGGTAGGGCCTCGGCCGTCCGGGGTCCGGGTGCGGCTCGGAGGCGGTCTTGAGAGAATGATCGGATGGACGAGATCCTGCGAGGGGGAGTGGCAAATGCCGGACGCGTTGTTCGGCGAGGTGATTTCGTTCTGCGCCCGTCGAATCCACATTCGGAGACAGTGCATGCCTTCCTCCGGGAGCTTCGTTCTACAGGATTCAAGGGGGCCTCGTTACCCGTCGACATAGGGGCCGATGGGCGCGAACGCCTGGTCTTCATCGAGGGCGACGTTCCCATACCCCCCATCCCGGAGTGGGCACAATCGGATGACGCCCTGACATCGATCGCGTTATTGATGCGGTCCTTCCATCAGGCATCGGCCCGCATCCCGGTGGAACTGACGACGTGGAGTGACGAACTGGCCGACCCCGCCGGTGGATCCATCATTTGCCACAACGACGTGTGCTTAGAAAACGTCGTCTTCCGCCACGGCCAGGCGGCTGCGCTTCTCGATTTTGATTATGCCGCCCCGGGTCGACCGATTTTCGACCTCGCCGCCTGTGCCCGTATGTGCGTTCCGGTCGACGACGATCTGAACGCCAGCCGCCTCGGGTTCGACGTATCCGACCGGCCCGGCCGACTGAGGCTACTGGCCGATGCTTATGGGCTGGCTGCAGATCAGCGGATGGAGCTGATCGATCATCTCGACCGGGCCATGCGAGGCGGTGAAGCGTTCGTCCAGCGTCGTATTGATGCCGGTGATCCGAACTTCTGTCGTATGGTGAACGAAATGGGCGGCATGGAGCGCTACGCACGACGACGTCGATGGTGGCAGGCGTCGGGGCGAACCTTCGCCCGTGCGATCCTCTGAAGCTTCGGTGGAAGTAACCCGTGGATTCTGTGTGTATAGCCCGCAAACCCCGTGGGTGCAGAAGGAATAGCCAGAGGTCCGCCAGCGGGTACAGAACACAAAAATGATGATTCGGTATGAGTCATCCGTACCCCAAATGGGTACGATCATCATATGGCCCCCAAGACACGAATCCCACCCGGCTACGATCCCCGCGCCTTTCCGGCCGTGGCGGTCACCGTCGACATGGTCGTGTTCACGGTTCTCGACGGTGAACTACAGGTTCTTCTGATTGAGCGTGGAGGCGAGCCCTTTCAAGGCAGATGGGCTCTTCCGGGTGGTTTCATCCACGAGAATGAGAACCTGCACGAAGCGGCGGAGCGTGAACTCATCGAGGAAACCGGAGCCGAGGCCGCCCCGTACCTCCAGCAGTTCCGAGCTTACGGAAGCCCCGACCGTGATCCGCGTATGCGGGTGGTCACCGTGGCCTACCTGGCGGTGGTTCCCCACATCGGCCCGATTAGGGCCGGGACGGACGCCAAACATGCCGAGCTCATGTCGGTTGAGAAGGCCCTGCGGGGAAATGGGCGGAGACGACTGGCATTTGACCATACGGTTATCCTGGGCGATGCGGTAGAGGAGGCGCGGTCTTTGTTGGAGACGACGTCCATCGCTACCGCCTTCGTAGAGGACCCCTTCACGCTCACCGAGCTGCGCAGTGTTTACGAGGCGGTGTGGGGTCAGACGCTCGATCCGGGAAACTTCCGTCGCAAGGTCCTATCCACCCCTGGTTTTGTGGTGGCCACCGGGCGCCGAGGTCAACCGGGACCGGAAGGGGGAAAGCCACCGGATCTGTTCAGGCCCGGAAAGATGGCTCGGCTTGACCCCGCCCTCCGCCGCGCTTAATCGTCTAGGGTAACTGAACGATTTGTTCGTGAAGGGCAGGGTTTGACGGGGCATTCACGTTCGGCGTGAAGGCCGAGTGACAGCCGAGGGGTCTCATTGGGTTTGATGGGGTGTCGATGAGCTACGACGTGTTCATCTCCTATGCCCAGGACGGGGACACCCGGGTGGCCGAAGCAGTGCGGACCGCTCTGACCAGGTTCGCCAAGCCCTGGTGGCGCCGGCGAGCGTTGAACGTCTTCCTCGATCAAAGTGTCCTTTCGGCCAACCCCGGCATGTGGTCGTCCATCTCGACGGCGTTGAACGAATCCGACTGGTTGGTCCTGTTGGCCTCGCCCGAGTCGGCCCGCTCCGAATGGGTGAATCGCGAGATAGCCCACTGGCTCTCCGTCCGGGGTACCGAGCGGTTGATTGTGGCGGTCACCGCCGGTCAATGTCGATGGGCCGAGGGATTGGGAGGCTTCGATGAGAGCAGCGATGCCATTCCCGATGCTCTGCGAGGCTTCCACCGCGAGGAGCCGCGCCACGTCGATCTGAGCTGGGCGAGACAGGATCCCCGTCTCGATCTCCAGAATTCGAGATTTCGCGAGCAGATCGCCGAGATGGCATCACCCGTCCGCGGTATCAGCAAGGACGATCTCGATGGCATCGATCTTCGCGAACACCGAAGAACCAGGCGCTCGGTAGCGGCCGTGGCGCTGGTCTTCGCTTTTCTTTTTGCGCTGTCGACGATTGCCGGGTTGATAGCGGTTCGTCAGACCCACGTAGCTCGGGCGAGGACCTCCGATTCCGATTTCGAGCGGATCGAATCGCAATCCTCTGACGTGTTGTCCTCAAACCCGAGTCTCGGACTTCTCTTGGCTGTCGAGGGTCGAAAAATTCGGGACGACGCCACAAGTCGGGGCGAGCTGCTGGCGGCTTTGCAGGCCGAAAGGGGATACCTCGGACAAGTGCCGACCGAGGCCCAACCCGCCGATGTGGGTCTGCTGAGCAATGGAACAGCCGTCTACACCACTGATCGGGCGTCACTCGGGTTCGTATCGTTGGAGACAGGCAAGGCCGATGGTCACCTGTTGGCGCTCGGTCCACGGACGGATGGGCGAGCCGTGCTCAGGATCGCCAAGGACCCGAGCCGGACGACCGCGGCCCCGATCGTGGTGGCCCGACTCGGGACCGGTCAGGTCTGGCGCATCGATCCGCAGTCCCGCCAGCCGCTGGGGCCTCCGATAGAGATCGGAAAGCCGATCTTCGCCGTAGCCTCGAGTCAGCGCTTGGGGCTCCTCGCCGTGGGCGAGCTCGGAGGGACAGTCGAGGTCCTGGGCGACGACGGCTCCGTCGTCCGGACCATTCCCGCTCCGGCCCCGACCTCTCCGGATCCCTACCTCATACCGTCCAGCGTGGCCAACGCCTTCTACGGCGCGGGGGACGTCCGGATGCAGGCCTCGGACGTCGAGGCGTTGGCGTTCGATCCGGTATCCGCAGAGCTGGCCATCGAGCGCATCGGAAGTGTGGAACGGGTGGACCTAGCCAGCGGAAGTACTGCCTCGGTGGACCTCGGACTACCCCCCTCCTATCCCCCGTCCTGGGATGAAACCTTGGCCTACAGTCCGGATGGGAGCGAGCTGCTGGCTTCGGAGCCCACCAGCCTGGCTGAGAACTCGGGACAGGGGCTTCAGCAGCTCGAGGCGTTCAACCTGCCGACCGGCGCCAAACTGTGGAGCGAACAGACAGCCACGGGGTTGAGCTTGTTCTCCAACACCGGTAGCGCCATCTATGTGGTCGATTCGGCCAGCAACGTCATTGCCGTCGCTCCGAAAACCGGTGTCGAGACCCACGCTGTGTTCACTCCACACGGGGCCATCGATGGCGTTGCCGAAATGAGCAACAACAACGTCGTGCTGGCCAGTGCAACTGCCTCCCACCTGACCATTGTCTCTCCAGCCGGGGAGAGTCCGATCGTACGAACCTTCGGGCTGCCCGGTCAGAGCCCGGACGGGTTCTCCCCGAACGGGAAGACACTCCTCGTGGAGGCGGGCTCCAACGTCCCGTTCACGTTCAGCCTCTGGAACCCGGGAAACGACCAACCCATCGTGCCCGATATCCCTTCTGCTGCCCTGGGAGCTCTGGGGGAGGACGACACGATGACGGCCATCTTCGATGACGCCACGGCCGGAACCGTCGACCTGCGAACATTGCGCCAAGTCGGACCGGTCATACCGCTCAACCTGGATGGTCTGTACTCGGATGCCTCGAGCCCCAACGGCAACCTGCTTGTTCTGGGTCGCTTCGATGGCGAGGTTCAGGTCTACCACCACGAGAACGGCCGGCCCCGCGATCTACGCCTGGATGGACCGGTCAATCAGGCGGCGGTGAGTTCCCAGGGGGTGCTCGCCCTTCAGGTGCTCGGTGAGCCCGCCTCTCTTTATGGTCTGGCCAGCGGGAGGAGGATCGCCACCATCGGACCCGTGTCCGCACTTTCGTTCTCGGGCAACGGAAAGACGTTGGTTGTGGGTAGTCCCGCCGGGCAGTTGAAGCTGGTCAACTCGTCCAACGGCAAAACGGTGGGCCCCGACTTTCCACGGGTTCCGGTCGGGATCGGCGGAGCGCAGTGGAGTGCCGAGTACATCGGTTCGATGGACTTTTCGGGTCACGTGAGGCTCTACGATCCGGTCACCGGCGCGCAGATCGGTTCGGACTTCCCTGGAATCATCGACAACACGGGGGCTTGGAGCCTGAACCCGTCCGGGACGATGCTGGAGCTGGAGACCGGGGACGGGATCGATCAGTGGGATCTCAATCCCAACGACTGGCAGACGGCGGCCTGTGTCCTCGCCGGACGCAACCTCTCGATGCAGGAATGGCAGACCTACCTGGCCAACACCGAGCCGTACGCCAAAACCTGCCCGCAATGGCCGGACGGATGAGATCCTCGGCCTTCTGAGCATCACACGGGGCGCCGTGGGTCCGTCGGCTGCTTCGTCTCGGAACGCATAGCTGGTTTCGCGGTCGCCTGGAGGGTCCCTCTTGACTTTAGGTCCTAATGACTTAAGATGACAAAAAGTCGTATCGACCTTAACCGGCGCAATCGAGAAACGCCATTGAACCGCACGGGCGGATGGGTAGCTGGTCGGTGACCGGTGGAGAGTTAGGAGGATCCCGTGACCAAATCGCGAAAGTTCAATGCCCCTCGACTGGGTGCCCTATGTGCGCTGATCGGAGCCGCGATTGCCATTCCTTTGGCAGCGACGCCGGCGTCGGCTTCACCGGTCATCCTCTACGTGTCCACGACGGGGGCCAACTCCGGCAACTGCCAGACGTCGGGGAGTCCCTGTGCCTCTATCTCCTACGCAGTATCCCAAGCCGCCTCCGGTGACACCGTGCAAGTCGCCGCCGGTACCTATCAGGATATCGTCGAGATACCCGGAACGATCACCGGTCTGACCATCGCCGGTCCGAGCGGCGGTGCAACGGTCGACGGGAAAACCACCACCGCTCAGGTCGGCAGCGTCTTCGCTCTCGACGACGGTGCCAACGTCACCATTTCCAACCTCACCATCGCCGACGGGGAGGGAGTGATTATCTCCGATCCCTCACCTCTCGCGTATGGCGATGGCGTATTCATCTCCCAAGGTGCGGTGGCGACTTTGACCCACGACACGGTGACGGAAAACACGGACAGCCGTGACGGCAACGACGAAGGCGGAGGTGTGTACAACGCAGGAACGGCGACGTTGACTGACGACACAATCTCCAACAACACGTCCACCAACGAAGGTGGTGGTGGGATCCTTACTGCCAGTGGGACGAACACCACACTGACTGATGACACCATCGCCGGGAACATCGGATTGTCTGCAGGGGGAGGCCTTTTCAATGCGGGCAATACGGTGCTCACCGATGACACCATCACGGGGAACACGGCGGCTTATACAGAGCTAGGTGTAGATGCAGGTGGTGGCGTCTACAACGATGCCGGAACGATTCATGTCGACGCCGATACCATTGCCAACAACTCTGCAGCAGGACCGGGTGACTCGATTGCCACGGATGGAGGATCGACGACCGATGTAGCCGGAACGATATTCGGGCAGCCGACGACAGGAGACAGCCTGTGTGACATTGTCAGCGGGTCGCCCTGGAATGACGACGGATACAACATAAGCCAGGACACCACGTGCGGTCTGTCCAGCGCCACCAGCCTGTCCAGTACCGTTGCCGACCTCGGAGCCTTGGGTGCCAATGGTGGACCCACCGAAACCATGCTCCCGGGAAGCGGCAGCCCGGTCATCGACAAGATTCCCGACCCCACGACGGCTGACGGGTTCTCCCTGTGCCCGGGAACGGACCAGCGAGGAATGATTCGTCCGCAGGGGCTCAAGTGTGACATCGGGTCGGTGGAGGTGGCCGAGTCGACCGCCGCCCCGACCATTTCGGGCACCCCTTCGAGTCCGGCCGCCACCGGCGTCTCCTACACATATGCGCTGACCATGGGTGGCAATCCTGTTCCGACTGCAGCGGTGACCTCAGGCTCGCTTCCACCAGGTCTCCGTCTGTCGCCCGCCGGGGTTATTTCAGGCACGCCCACCACCGCCGGCGTCTACAGCGCCACGGTCACAGCCAGTAATGGCGTGAGCCCCGACGCCGCGGACCCATTTGTGATAACGATCTCTCCCGACGCCAAAATCAAGAAGGTTGAATTCAAAGGCTCCTCGACGGATCCCTCGATCGTCGTTACTGGCAGTGGATTCGGGACCAGCGCACCGACCCCTTCCTACCCGCCGGGACCGTGCCCGGCCCGCGGAACAGGCTCGCTTTACCAGTCGACCTTCTATTTTACTGACAACTCAGGTAACTGGAACGCTGGTCAAGGCGGCGCCAATGGAGATGGGTCCTGCATCGGTCTGGTCATCGTCCATTGGGGCAAGCGGAAGATCACCTTCGGGTTCGGGAACGACTACCCGGGCGGCGGGCTCTGGGTGTTGAATGCTGGAGACTCCTACACCGTCGATCTGTACAACAGCAGTGCCAGTGGCACGGTGCGCTACCGATAGGTTGGGTTCTCATCCATCGATAGCCACTGTACGGACGTCGGTGGCACACGGGTCACCAATCAGTGCGATGGTGCCAGTGCACTTGGTACGGTTCGGTAAGGGCAAGCGCCAGAAAGGCCAGGCGGAGGCGCCGGTACCGGTCGCTACATCATTTGTTGGGCGATCCGCAGCGATGCGCCTATGCCCACTATGGCCAGGATCGCGGTCTCCACTCCAATGAGCAGGATGGGGATGCCCAGTGCGAAGGATCCCGTCTCGTTGAAGACGACCAGAAGTTGTCGGGTAGGCGGAGCATAGGGAACGATCACCGTGGCCAGGCAGACGGAGACTCCCGCGAGGACCGACCACGCCCTCCGACTGACTAGGGGGCGGCTGCAGAGGGCGCCCAGCGCCACACCAGCCAGAGCGGTGAACACCTGAGCGGATATGCCGGCCAAAGCGTCAGTGACAGTGGTCCCGCTCGCCGAAGCCAGCGGCGGCCCAATGGTCCCCACAACTCCGAGTGCTGTAGCCACCAGAAAGGCGACCGTTACCTTGGCCAACCGAACCTTACTCGGGCTTCCGGCGCAAACAATGGTGATCGACTGTTGGACCGGATCTTCGTTGTTGATGGTGAGGACGCTCAACCACGTCGCGACGAACAAAAGTACAGCGGCCATGGCCGCGTAGGTCGGCAATACCGAACCGGCCTGAGCACAGATGACCGCTTCAATGGCGCCGAAGCACAAGATGGGTGCCACCCAACGTTGCGAGCGAAGAGTGTCGGTCCACACGTAGCGGACCAGGGCCGTCACAGCAAGGTTCCGCTCTGTCCGGGTGATCCTACCGAGACAACAGACCAGCCCAGGCTGATGACGGCGCTGAGAACAGCGTCCACGTGAAGGTGTGCAACCACCAGCGTGATGGCCACGCCGAGCGGGTCGCGTTGAGTGGAGAGAACTCCAGGCAGGGTGGCGATCTGATCGGGGTCGCATCCGTTGGCGGTGGCTACCAGTTCGATCCGCTGTTCGCTGCTATCCAAAGCGGAAAGCGACGGGCGTGGGCCGGGGGCGGCCTGCAGATGACCATCACCAATGTGGACGACACGGTCGGCTCTGGGAGTGGAATGGGCGGCATGGGCACTGATAAGTACCGAAGCTCCCAGAGCCTGCGCTTCGTCCATCAGCTTGCCCAACGACCGGTGGGCAGCGGTGTCGAGTCCGCTGTACGGCTCGTCGAGGACCAACAGACCGACGGGTCCGAGAAATGCCTGAGCAACGATCAGCTTCTGGCGATTTCCCTTTGAAAGGGCGTCGACCATGGCACTCGGACCCGGTTGGAGGTCCAGGCGCTCGAACAGCTCCCGGCTACGGGAGGAGATGGTCCCGGGGTCCAGACCCTTGATGCGGCCCATGTGAGCGACGTACTCGGCACCGGTGAGCCTGCTTCGGGAAGCCAGCCGCTCGGGCACATAGCCGACGGTCGCGGGCATGATGACCGTCCCAGCCGTCGGATGGGTGACACCGGCGACGATCCGGAGAAGGGTTGATTTTCCCGATCCATTACCTCCCACGATCACCGTTCGTGTGCCCGGTGCGATATCCAGGTCGACCCGATCGAGGACCCATGGACCTCGGCGAGAGAACCGCTTGCTCACTGCCGACAATTGTCCGCCTGTGCGCACACTTCTAGTCTGACCGGTGTCGGTCTCCTGGTGGTTTCAGGGGGTGAAACGAAGAGACAACCTGGGCGATGGATTGAGTCCGTGGTGCTGGTCTTCCAAGGGATAACTGGCGATCCGGAGTCAACCCTCGGTTGTCGCTTGCCCATCACCACAATGAGTGCCACTCTCTATGCCTGGAAGCCACGCGCGGTGGGCGTCATGGCGGAAAGCGGGGAAAAATGCAGGTGCGCAGGATCATCGTGGGGACCATGGCGCTGCTGCTGCCGCTTTCGGCTTCCGCCGTTATATCGGTGGGAGGTACCGCTTGGGCGAATGTTCCAGGTACCGGTGTCGAAAACTGCACTTCTGCTGTTGGGTCAATCAAGTACACGCCTGCCTGGAGCGACGCCGACTCCAATTCTCAGATCAAGGCCAGGATCAAGGTCACATTTTCCGGGTGCTCAGGGGGAACACCTGCCGCGTCGCAGATCAAGGCAACCGGGACTCTCGAAATTCACGCCGTCACAAAGTGACAATGAGTGCACCAATGCCGAGGAGGCCGGTGCAGTCGGGAGTCTCAAACTGAAGTACAACGGGGGCGTGTCGTCGAGCACATACTCCGGGAGCATTTGGGTTAGCAATCCCACCGATCCCTACTTCCAATCCGAGTCCGGAAATGACACCGTCACAGGGTCCTATCCCAACGGTGGTCCCATGACGTCCTCAGTCCCGGAGATGGTCGTCGATGAAATGAGCGCCGTGGGTAACTGCACCACCGGTGTTAAATCGGTCAAGCTCGGGGGTGGATTCGATCCCGCCTCCAACATATGACGGTTGGACGGTGAACACCGCGATTCCGTGACCCACATGTGACCCGATGTCTGATGGGCCCTTCCAACAGGGGTCCGTGTCGCTGGCCGGATCCGTCTTTGCCCACTGGCTCTTCCAAGGTCGCCCGGCCGTTGCCGAGTCGGCCGAGGAGTCAACAAAACAAATAGCCATGGCACCGGTTTGCCCGGCTGTGCGACTGATAGGTTTCGGTCATGGGCGGGAATGCCGCGACCTTGGTGATCGGGGCCTCGGCGGCCGGTCTGGCCGCGGCGGCAGAGCTCCGCATGCGGGGCTTGGACTTTGAGATCGTGGAAGGCGGGGCGGTCGTGGCGGAGTCATGGCGCCGACACTATGACCGGCTGCATCTGCACACTCCCAAGGGCTTATCGGGGTTGCCGGGGCTGGCCATGCCCAAGAGCTGGACCCGCTATCCCGCTCGAGACCAGGTGGTCGAATACCTCGAGCTCTACCAGAGGCATTTCGCACTTCAGCCTCACTTTGGAGAAACAGTCCATCGTCTGGAACGGGTTGATGGGAAGTGGGAAGCGAGAACAAGTGAAGGGGTGTGGCACTCCGACAACGTTGTGGTTGCCACCGGTCGGGCCAGAGTTCCTGTGCGCCCGACATGGCCAGAGATGGAGCAGTTCAAAGGGAACATCCTCCATTCGAGCGAGTTCAGGAACGGAGAGCCATGGCGAGGTCGGCCCGTTCTCGTGGTCGGATTCGGAAACTCGGCCTGCGAACAGGCGTTGGATCTCGTCGAACACAATGCGGAGGTCCATTTGTCCGTGCGTTCAGCGGTAAATGTCCTACCGAGAGACATCTTCGGCGTGGTACCCGTCCTGTCTGTCGGAATTGTAATGCGGCACCTGCCGACGCGCGCGGCGGACGCCTTGGCGTGGCCGATCGTTCGGAGCAGCGTCGGCGACGTGACGAAGTTGGGCTTGAACAAGCTGCCTTACGGGCCGAACACCCAGATGGCCCGCGATCAGCACGTGCCTCTGCTCGACATCGGCACCATGGATCAGATCAAGCGGGGCCGCATTACCGTCCATGGTGAACTCAAACGGTTTACGCAGGACGGTGTGGTGTTTGGGGACGGTTCGCAGCTGACCGTGGATGCTGTAATTTTGGCCACAGGGTATCGGGCGTCGGTCGGGGACTTCCTGGTCGGGTGGGAGGGCGTGTGTGACAGCTCGGGAACCCCGGCGGTGTCAGGTGCAGCCACCGCACTCGGCGGTCTGTACTTCTGCGGGATGTACGTCTCGCCTGCGGGAATGCTTCGCGAGATCGGCATCGAGGCGACACGGATCTCGACCCACATCGCCCGGCAACCCGTCAGGGGCTGACCGCCATTCACCAGCAGATGCCAGTGTCAAGACACGATCTCGTGTCAGCCGTGATTACCCACGCTTGCCCAGAAGCCCGAAGGCCTTGACCGGCTAAGGGACGGAGCCACCCCCTCTGGCTTCCGCTCCAATGCGGCGGCAATCGAGCCGTCAAGGTCCTGTGCCCGCGGGGTAACAGTGACCTCGATCAGCACTTACGCGGGTGTCCCTTAGTCATGGTCACCGATCCGAAGAGAACCAGCGTCCGAACCGTAGACGGAACAGGGCAATGTCCCCTGGGGAAACTCGCCAGGGACCCGAGCCGATCGGCCGTCCCCAGAGCGTTTAGGGAGTCACCTGGGCTCCGAGCTCATCGCGTTGTCTCGGGAGCGGCGGATGAGCGTTGGCCCTGGTGCACGCCGGAGGAGCGACGATGCGGTCCTGGGATCCGAAAAATCCCTCAGTCCACCACCGTCGCTCTAAATCTCAAGGCCGCGCAGTCCACGCCGTGAGCTGATGCCCAGCTTGCCGTAGATGTTGCGCAAGTGGTACTCGATCGCCTTCCGGCTGACGTAGAGCTCTGCCGCCACCTCGGGGTTTGAATACCCTTTTCCAACCAACACTGCGACATCCCGTTCGCGGTCGGTGAGCTCGAGTGAGGCTCTGGGGGACCTTCGACCGGATCGGATCCCAGCGCCCTTGAGGTCGGGCTCCACTTGTCTGACGAACGGTTCCGCTCCTACCGACGCGAGGACCGTGTGGGCCTCACGGAGCGCGGTCATTCCGTGATGTCGAGCACCCCGCTGCAGCTGTACCCGCCCGTGAGCATGGAGCAGGAGGGCTCGCTCGAGAAAGGGATCGTTGGGTCCGAACCCATCCAGAGCCTCGCCGAAGAGCTTGTCGGCCTGTTCAAGTTGCCCGCGGGCGGCCGCCAAGCGGGCCCGAAGCCCGAGGACCCGGGCGTCCATGTGCAGGCCTCTCGCATCCGCGGCCTTTACGAGCCCGTCGATTCGCTCTTCGGCACGACCGATCTGCCCGGTATCCAGCAGTGCGACGACCAATGAGGGCCAGAACGTCAACGAAGCCAACATCGGCACGACCTCGGCCAGGGGGTCCAAGTACTCGATGACCCGTTCGGGCGAGCCGTCTGCCACGGCCAAGGTGGAGTCGCCGATCCGGACCATGACCATTGCCTCGATGGCGCCCAGGCGATCGGCGGCGGCGGCGGCCGCGGCGGCGTGTGTGGCGGCTGCCTCCTGGTCACCCCGGTACGCCAGGATGGTACCGAGCACCGCATGGCAGGCCGCGTCCTCGGTACCTCGTCGATCGTCGACGGCGATGGTCAGGCCCGTATGGGCTTGCACCAGCGCTTCGTCGAACTCACCTCGGGTCACGAGGAGCGTGGCCAGTTCCCGATGGCACCGAGCGAGTTCCACGGGCACGTGGCCGGCTCGGACAAGAGCCAATACCGCGCGCAGATCGGCCACGGCCGCAGTGGTTAATCCGGCGAACATGCCAAGGGTGGCCCGGATGACCAACAGGTCGACCTCACCACCGTGCACATGTTCTGGCGCTGCGGGCAGACGCGAGCGCAGACGCACCAATCCCGACGCCGCTCCGTGCAGGTAGCCTTCTGCTCAGCGCGCCGTGGAGTTGAGCCAGTCGCTCGGAGGATGTGTCGGGGGAGGCGAGAGCCAACGCCTGGCCCGCGGCATGTGCTGCCTCGGGTGCCTGTCCGAAGGCGATGGAGATTTCAGCCAATTCGGCCCACGCACGGGCGACGGTGTCCTTGGCGTCTGACCCTTCGGGATTCTCGGACCGGACAACCCGCTCGAGCCAGCGCCGAGCGTTCTCGGTGTGCCCCTTGTCCCACTCGAGCATCCCGAGCACCAGATTCCGGCCGGGTCCTTCCTCGATCCGTTCGATCTCGCTGCCGAGTGAGTCAGCTCTGGCAACTTGTCCGGCGTCGACGTAGGCGCGGGCCGCATCAACGAGTCTGCGCTCAGCGTCGGCTTGCTGTGTGCTCAGCGACGAGGCCCACTCGAACGCTCGAGCGGCCATGACCTTGTCCCTCTGGCCGAGGGCATGTTTGGCCCGCGCCTCCAGTTCCTGTGCCAGAACCTCGTCCGCACCGTCGGCCGCGGCCACGCGGTGGGCGAGGCTCGCCGTCGAACTGGATTCCCGGGCGGCGGCCCGGTGAAGGTCACGGCGCACACTCGGCGACAGGTCCTGATAGATGGCTTGTCGGTACAACGGATGGGTGAACTCGATCGGAGGCCCAGGTTCCTGGGGATCCCAGCCGACGAAACCAGTACCCAACAACTGATCGAACGGCTCGACCGGGGCGTCGACACCCGCGATCCGACCCACCAGCGGGAGAGCCGCACGGTGGTTGAGGACCGCCAGTGCGGCGGCCAGAGAACGGGCCGCCTCCGGCATCTCGGAGAGGCGGGCTGTCACGGATGAAGTGAGGGACCTCGGCGCCGGCAGATCACCGTCAGGAGCTCGGAGCTCGTCGGGACCCAACTCGGAGAGGAGGGTCCGCACGTACAGGGGGTGGCCACCGGTGTGGGCACGGAGGCGCTCGGCCTGATACGGGGTGAGCTCGATGCCGGCCGACGAGGCGACCGTGGCCACTTCCTCTTCGTTGAACGCTCCCACATCAATTGTCCGGCAACGCTCGGAGTCGCGGCAAAAGCGGTCCCACCCGCCTTGGGTGCCCGGGCGAGCGGTCACGATGACGGCCACCCGATCCTTGTCGAGCCTCTGCACCGCGGTCAGGAGGGCTCCGGCCGAAGCGGCATCGGCCCAGTGCAGGTCCTCGACCACCACGATCAGAGGGCCGTCGTCCTGACGGTCCGACCAGTACCCGAGGATCTCCATTCCAGCCGCGAAGGTCTCGGTGGAACGGGAACCGAGCCGATGGGCGAGATCGAAGGAAACGTGGCTGGCCAGCTCATCCGCAGAGACCTGCTGTACCTGGACCCCGGAGGGAGGTTGAGCCATCACGTGGCGCACGAGGGTGGTCTTGCCCATGCCGGCTTCGCCCTCGACCCAAGCCACCGCTGGTCGGCCGGACACCGCCGCATCGATGGCAGCTTCCAAGGCGTCCCGTTCCGACTCCCTGCCAACCAGGAGGTCAGCGGGACCGGACGGATGCACCATCACCAGATGGTAGCGAGCGCCGCTGACGCTACGGCCGCCCACGGTGGGCGGACCGCCCCGGCGCCCGCTCCCACCGTACCGGGTGAGCATTCGGGGACACTTCCGCCGGGATTGGATCCGGGCGTGATTTCCCGCTGAAGGCCACGAACCGGCCCAAAGGGTCAGCATCCGGTCAGTCGGCGGGAGCCTCTCCACGTGCCAGGCTTGTCTGCTTCTGGGTGTAGAGAAGAGCCAGAAGGAGGGCGCCGAAGGGGACGACCAGCCTCAGGATGAACTGACGGGAATCCTGGGACCCGGCGATGATCAGTGAGATCGTGCCCACCAGAAAGGCCAGGCCCCAGACCGCCGAGAGCCGGCGGTTGAGTTCGTGGAACCGCGGGGTTCTCCACACGCGTTCTGGAGCCTGCTCGCGTGCGTAGGGCTCGGTAAATGGCTTTCCGATGAGGACGGAGCCGAACACGATCACGGTGAGGGACCCGTGTGCGACAGCCTGTGCGTACCGCCCCCAGGTGCTGATGTCACCGGGGTGGATGGCGACGAGGAGCACGAGCAGTCCACCGAAGTAGACGGTGCCTATCACGTCGAACAGGTGGACGGAATGACGGGTGATTGCTCGCACGAGTACCACCAGGGCGACGGCTAGACCGATACTGGCTCCCCAGTAGACCCCTCCCACCCGGACGCCCAAAAGGAAGGCAACCCACGGGGAGAAACTCCAGATCAGGTTCTTCATCTCAGCTCCTTTTCATGCGATCCGTCGCCGTCGGGGGCATCCCGGTCGGTCCGATAGAGACTTTCGATCAGGGCCAGGAATTCGAGGTTCCCAGAAAAGGCCCTGGAATGTGTAGCTCCCGCTGCCCTGAGTGTTCCGACGGCCCGGCCGTTCTCGTCGAGGGAGATGTCAACGATGATCTGCACGGACCCCAGCTTGACGACTTGCGAGCCAGGGAGCACTAGGGAGACTCCCTAAATATTCGCCACCCCACCTTTCGCCGGCCTCCATCAGCCGTCTGGCCCGATAGCATCGGCGACCGGACCGTGGAGGCCGTGGCCTATGTCGGACGAGCACCGGCTCCCCTCGGGAGGAGCCGCAGAGGGCGAGGCCGGGGATAGCCTGCTCGCCCATGATGCCCGAGGCGCCGGCAGGGCCGGTCGGGGGTCGGCGACTCGTCCTGGTGGCGATGACTGTCGCCAACGCCATGATCCTGGTGGACCAGACGGCAGTGCCGCTCGCCCTGCCCTCCATCGAGAAGCAATTCGGGGTCGGCACCCAAGAGGCGCAGTGGGTGCTGAGCGCGAGCCTCTTGTCGCTGTCGGGACTCTTAATCCTTGGGGGCCGGCTCGGCGATCTCTTCGGCCGGCGGCGGGTATTCGTGATCGGTGCGGTGGGGTTCAGCGCGGCATCGGCGGTGGGCGGGCTGGCCCCCGACTTCGCACTCCTGTTGGCCGCACGGGTCGTCCAAGGGGTGGGAGGAGCGCTGATGCTGCCGGGGAGCGTCGCCATCGTCAACAGCACCTTCCCCGCTGCCGAGCGTGGGAAGGCGCTGTTGACGATGGGCGGGGTGGCGGCAATCACCGGCGCCCTCGGTCCGACGATCGGCGCCCTGACCTCGGCGTTCAGTTGGCGCTTGGTGCTGCTGGTCAACGTGCCTCTGGCCGTCGTGTGCCTGGTGGCCACCCTGTCGGCCGTGCCCAAGGATCGGGAGCGCGAGGGCAGCGTGCGGGTGGACCTCCTCGGGGCCGGCCTCTTGTGCTTGTCGATCGTGTCCCATGTGCTCGGGCTCACCGAGGCCCAGTCGACAGCGATCGTGTCGATCTCGGTACTCGGTCCGGTGGCCGTGGCCCTGCTCGGCGTGGTCGGGTTCTTGTGGTGGGAGCGACGGGCACCCGAGCCACTGATGGACGAAGGCCTCCTGCGCCGGACCCCGAACTACCTCGGATCCATGATCAGCCAGGCCCTGGCCGGTTTTGTGGAGATGGGCCTCGGTCTGATCTTCCCGTTGCTCCTGATCCTCGACCTTGGGATGAGCCCGTTCGTGGCCGGTCTCGCGCTGATCCCGACCACCGTGCCCATGGTCCTCCTCTCGACGACCGTCGGTCACTGGTACGACAGGTCGGGAGGCCGGCCACCCCTTGTTGTCGGTTTTGGCATCCTCGGCCTTTCGGGGCTCGCACTCGGTGTGGGGGTCCACCTCCTCCAGCCGGCAGCGCCCAACTACTTCTTCCTGCTTCCCGGCCTGCTGGTGTTCGGGACCGGACTGGCATTCGTGCTCACTGCATGCGATCCGGTCAGCCTGGACTCTGTGGATGACAAACTGGCCGGGTGTCGGGGGCATCGGCAACCGCAGAGCAGGCGGGAGGGGCGATCGGGATCGCCTCGCTCTACGCCATCTTCCACGAGGTCTACGTTCGCCGCCTCCAACACATCACGGCCAGCGGCCTCACTCCGCATCAAGGTCAGCAGCTCCGCCAAGCGCTCCAGGCAGCCGAGCAGACCGGCCTGCAGCCCCACCATTTCAACCAGGCGTTGGTCCGCTTTCTCACTCCAGCCTTCAACGCCTCCAAGCTCGGGTATGTCGCGGTGTTCTTCTCGGTGCTGGTGGTCTCGGCGTTGGGCGGGCTGGGCGCGTGGCGTTTCGTCCGGAAGCCGGCCGGAGTACGCCGGACCCTGGCTGGCTGAACCACCTCTGACAGCCATTAGGGACGCACTCCGCATGGAACTAGGGAGTTGCCCTAGGGTCCTAAGCCGCTCCTTCCAGCACAATGGAACTGTGGCCAGCATCGCGAGCGCTCCCGGTTGTCCCGGATCGCATCCCAGTTCGTCGGGAGTCGGGCGCTCAGGCTCCGTATACGGAACCTCGGTTCGCCTCGTCGACACCGCCCAATGTGGGTCTCGGCCCACTCCCAAGGAGGAACTATGAGTGCAGCGCTCTATCGGCTAGGACAGTGGTGCTTCCGGCGCCGTCGGTATGTGGTCGCCGGATGGGTGCTCGTAATCGCGGTGGTGGCTGTGGTGGCGGTCAACGTCAAGCAGCCCACCAGCAACTCCATCACCATCCCCGGCACCGAGTCCCAGCAGGCCCTCAACCTTCTCGACCAGAAGTTCCCGGGAACCGGCGGCGCCCAGGCCCAAGTGGTCTTCTCGGTGCCGGCGTCGCAGTCGCTCACCGATGCCGCCGACCACCAGGCGGTGGAGGCGACCCTGGCCGAACTCCGCAAACTGCCCCAGGTTGTCGGAGTCACCGACCCCTACCAGGCGGGAACGGTGTCCAAGAACGGCCGGATCGCCTACGCCGTGGTTGCCTATCCCGTGGCGGTAGCCGACGTGACCACCAAGGCCCAGACCGCACTTCTCGCCTCCGGTGGCCCGGCGAAGGCGGCGGGGATCGATGTCAATTTCGGCGGGCAGGTAGCCCAGGCCAGTACGAAGACCGATACCGACGCCATCGGCGTCCTGATCGCCTTTCTCGTGCTGTTGATCGGGTTCGGCTCCGTGGTGGCGGGCCTTCTGCCCCTCTTCTCGGCCATCGCCGGGGTGGCTCCTCACCAACCTGGCCCTGTTGGCTCTCACCGCCCGGATCAGCGAGTCCAGCACCACGCCGGTCCTGGCCACCATGATCGGTCTGGCCGTGGGAATCGACTACTCGCTGTTCGTCATGAACCGTCATCGACAGCAGGTGGCAGACGGCATGGAACTGCACGAGTCGGTCGGCCGAGCGGTGGCGACCTCCGGCTCGGCGGTGTGCTTCGCCGGTATGACGGTGCTCATCGCCCTGGCGGCACTGAGCGTGGTCAACATCCCGTTCCTGACCGTCATGGGGCTGTCCGCGGCCGGCGCGGTGGTGGTGGCCGTCCTGGCCGCCACCACCCTCATGCCGGCGATGCTCGGATTCGCCGGTCACCGGCTCATCTCCTCCCGCTGGGCCCGCCACAAGATCGAGAAGGCGGCCGCTCCGGGCTACGAGCCCCTGTCCTGGCGCTATGTGGTCACTCTGAAGCGGGCACCGATCCTGGTCGTGCTGGCCGGGATCGTCCTCCTGTTGTTCGTGGCCACTCCATTCTTCAATATGAGGCTCGGCCTGCCCGACGCCGGTTCGCAGCCGACCAGCCAGACCACGCGTCGTGCCTATGACCTCATCAGCGAGGGGTTCGGGCCGGGGGCCAACGGGCCTCTCCTCATCGTGGTCTACGCCCCCGGAGGGATCACCCCCACGCAGAAGCAGGCCTTCACCACCTTCTACGAGGCACAGAAGAAGCACCTGCCTGCCGATGTGGCGGCGATCGGCTCACCCATCCCCAATCAGGCCAAAGACGTCTACCTGGTCGAGGTGATCCCCAAGACCGGTCCCAATGCCACGGCCACGACCAACCTCATCCACGGCATTCGGAAGGTGGTGGCAGACGGGAAGGTCAAGTATGGCCTTGACACCTACGTCACCGGTCAGACCGCGCTCAACGTCGACATTTCGGCCAAACTCTCGTCTGCCCTCCCGCTCTACCTGGCCATCATCATCATCCTCTGCCTGCTACTGCTGATCCTGGTCTTCCGCTCCCTGCTGGTACCTCTGGCCGCAGTGGTCGGCTACGTGCTCAGCATCCTCGCTGCCCTGGGGGCCGTGACCTTCGTCTTCCAGGAGGGGCACCTGTCCGGGGTGTTCGGTATCGCCAGGCCGGGGCCGATCCTCAGCTTCCTGCCCATCATCCTGCTCGGGATCCTGTTCGGCCTGGCCATGGACTACGAGGTCTTCCTCGAGTCACGGATGCGGGAGGAGTCCCTGCACAAAGACGCCACCACTGCAGTCACCGACGGCTACCGGGGGAGTGCCAAGGTGGTGGCGTCAGCCGCCATCATCATGGTCTCCGTCTTCGCCAGCTTCATCCTGTCCCCGGACCCGACGACGAAGTCGCTGGGCTTCGCTCTGGCCCTCGGGGTCCTGATCGATGCCTTCGTGATCCGGATGACGGTGGTGCCGGCCACCATGTACATCTTCAAGGGGGCGGCGTGGTGGCTGCCACATTGGATGCGCCGCGCTCTGCCGGACCTCGACATCGAGGGAAGCAAGCTGGCCGAGAAAGACCCCCCGCTCTCCCCGGTGCAGGCACAGTAGGCCCGGTTGCAGTCGCCACGCCTGTTCGGGCCCTACATGGTCGACCAAACTCTTGGCCCGCTGAAGTGGGATGTTGTGGCTCGAAAGCCTGACCAAACAGTGGATTCGGGCGGCTGATCGCCCAGGAAGGGAAAGGCACAGGGAGATATGGCGAGATCACGGGACGACCACCTATGGGCGTTGGCGCACGCCCAACGGGCGGCGCTGGCGGAGGACCTGTCCGGTCTCGATGCCGAGCAGTGGAGGCACGGCACACTGTGCGGGGCGTGGGACGTCGAGGATGTCGTCGCCCACCTCACCGCCGCGGCCAGCCTGAATCAGTGGCGGTGGATGCGCAGCATGCTCGGCGCCCGTTTCCGTGTCGACGTGCACAACCAGCGCCGAATGGTCGAACAGCGGGGCAGGTCCCCCGGCGAGACGTTGGACCGATTCCGCGCCATCATCGACAGCACCACTGCCCCCTCGGGACATACCCCGGCCTACCTCGGCGAGGTCGTCGTACACACTCAAGACATCCGTCAGCCGCTGGGACTGCCGCGGACGCCCGACGTCGACGCGCTGACGCCCGTGATTGGCTTCTTTGCCAGCCGCAACTTCACGGTGCGCAGTCGGAGCACCATTGACGGTTTGCAACTCCGTGCGGACGATGGCCCCTTTTTCACGGGCACCGGACCGCTGGTGACTGGATCGACGCTTGCTTTGATGATGAGCGTGGCCGGCCGCGGAGCTTACCTTGACCAGCTTGAAGGCCCGGGCGCACCGACTCTTCGGGCACGCGTCCACGGGAGCGAAGCGTGAATCGTGTGAATCCTACAACATCTGGGTCAAGCCCAGAGGGGTGGAGATGACGGGACTCGAACCCGTGACCCCCTGCTTGCAAAGCCCACCATGCCGGATATCGACGAACCATAGCGAACAGAAATGGCTGGTCAGGGGAAGGAAGCGGGTATGGCGAACGACGGAAAACGTCGGCGGTCGCGCGATGGACGCGCGATGAACTGCGGATCAACTGGAGGCGCCGGAGCAGATTGGTCACTGATCTCGGCCATCCTGGTCGTCAAGCTCCCGACCAGAGCGTTAGATCAGAAAGCACATCAGCAGCCTGAACCGCTCGCCTCTGACCTAATTTTGACGTTTTCCTAAGTCAGGGGTTCGAACATCGCCAGTTGCCGCTGTTCCAGAACCCTGCGCAAACGAGCTCGTCATATAAGGAGAACGTTGTGATTATTTGCAACTCGGTGGAGGAGTGGCGGTTCGAATAGATCCGCCGACGTGCCGAGTTACCCGGGTCACGACGCAACTTTCAATTCCTTCGTTTAGCTCCGCTCGAGTGTCCACGGAAGCGGACTAACTCCAGGCTGACATCAAGACGACTCCATCCACCCGAAGCTCGCGACCGTCTCCGGATTTACTGAAAAGGTGAAGCCGCTGCCGCCAGCGTCCACTGAGATCGGCTGAGCCTCGTTGGATTGGTTGCTGACATACAAACCAATTGTCCCATCTGGATTGTAAGCCGCCGCAGCGTAAATATCCTTCTTGGCTAAGGACTTCTGATTCGTTATGGTTAGCTCGCGGGCTCCTGGAATAAAGGCCGCCGATGCCTGAGCAAGCAACCAGTACTCCACATTGTCGTTAACATTGGTCCCAGCGCCGTTGCTACCTCCGATTGTTACGACTCCTCGGCAGTCGCTACAACCGGACCCTGGAGCCACGACGCACTCCGTTCCATTGCCCAGCTGTGGGCCGCACTCGTCGTTGAGGGCAAGGTTGTAAAGCAGAACACCTGATGCACCATCGTCGATTCCGCCCGCAATTAGATTCTTCGAATCCCAGTTGAGATTCCCTCCGAATTGGGCCGCGTCCACACTGTTCTCATCGGGCTCCGACGGACTTGTCGCGCCAGTACCAGAACATTCGGTGATGAAGTCGAGCATGTTAGGATAGTGCGCAAATTTTTGCATCGAGGTCGGTAGTGCGCCTTTGTCGTAGCAATGCCAGGCTGTCCCAGCGAGATCACTTGCGTCCGAGGAGAGGAGTTTCTTCAGCCCCCACTTTTTCGCGGTGTCCCAGTTCCAGTCGTAGGCGAGAATCTGGGTCGACAGATGATCTGTCTTGAGCAGACCGGCGAGCTGTGAGACCAGTGATGCCTCATTGCTTGAACTGAGGTCCATCCCAGGGTACTGGGATGGGTTGGCACCGGGTTCGTTCTGAGGCGTTATGTAGTTGATGGAGATTCCCTGAGCTGAATATGCCTCGATAAAGCTGGCAAGATACTTCTCGTATTCAGAGTAATTTGCCAAAGTCGCCGATCCATTGTTGTAACTAGCATCGCCAGCCTTCATCCAGGGAGGAGCGCTCCACGGCGAAGCAATTACAATGAGATCTGGGTTGATGGCTTTCGCTAGATCGAGAATTTCGAGGATGTCGCTTTCGTCTGGATCTGCAAAGAGATCAAAGGTCCCAGTAGCTGAGGCCTGGTAGGAGAACTCGCTGGGCGAAAAATCGTTGGGACCGATTGGGATTCGAAGCACCGAGATACCCGCACCGCCTGCTGCGCTGAAGAGGCTGCTCATTACTTGATTCAGTTCGGCCTCTGGGAGGGACGCGAGTTCGCTAGCTGAGGAGTCAGTGAGCATCGCTCCAAAACCGTCAATCGGCTGATTCTCCTTTGTTACATCGATGTTTACGTTGCCCTTCTTGACGACGCCCAACGTGGCCGTCGTTGCCGCCATGCGACACGGTGTTTCGGTACCGGCGGTCGGGCAAACACTGGAGTTAATGCCACTTGTTTGATGAACCCAAACAGTATTCGGCGGGGGAACGGCACGAGTGTTCACGTAGACGGTTCTCCCAGAGTCTGTCCAACTCTGCCCTCCGCCTACCGGATCAGTGAAATATACGGTTGTCGTGAGTGTTGCCTCCCCTGCGGTGAGGCCGGTCATGATCTCGGTCGTCCACCAATCTCCGTCGGGTGACGTGTTGTACATCGGTGCGCATGGTCCGGTAGAAAGGCACGCATCAACCTGGGTCACCTGTGATCCCCACGGGAAGGAGCTACTCGGATCGAACTCAAAGTAGACCAGACCCTCGAGCGTGCTGGCAGGCGCAGGATTCTCAAGCGCGCCCGGCGCGCCCGGGTTCGCGACGTCCACCAGCTCAGTGATCGACTGGGATCCAACGCTGTTGGCCGCAGTCACCTGAACCGTGTACTGCCCAGGTGCGACGATGTCACCTTCTTCGTTGGTGCCGTCCCAACTCAGTCCGTAGACGCAGGAGTTGTAGTCCGTCTCGAGACAGCCTTCCTCCTGAGTTGAGGTCTGCAGCGTTTTCACCGTGATCCCGTTCGAACTGAGAACGGTGATGGTGACGTTGGACGAATACTGGATCGTGTAGTCCGAGTTCACCGATTGATTGCTCATTCCTGCCACGGCCGGAAAGATGTATTGCTCGGAGCCGGCGTAGTACCAGGCGGGATCGGGTGGGTTCGAGATAGTCACCGATGGCGGATTCGGGTCAGACCAGGAGTCAGAATTTCCGAGAGGATCGGTGAAGGTCACCGAATCCGACAGAGCGGTCGATCCATCCGTGCAAGCGGTGGTGTCAAGTGCCCCCTGCCAGGTGCCATCACCGGCGGGAGAGGTGATGTTGTCGTAGCCGTAAGGAGGGCATGACGCAAACACCTGGGTGATCGTGAACCCGGCGGCGGCAAATGGCGACCTCGGTGTGAACACGACGTTGTAGGAGGTGCCACTCAGCGCTGCGCCATTGGTCGGCACCGTGATCGCGCCCGGCGCGCCCGGGTTGGCGACGTCCACCAGCTCAGTGATCGACTGGGATCCAACGCTGTTGGCCGCAGTCACCTGAACCGTGTACTGCCCAGGTGCGACGATGTCACCTTCTTCGTTGGTGCCGTCCCAACTCAGTCCGTAGACGCAGGAGTTGTAGTCCGTCTCGAGACAGCCTTCCTCCTGAGTTGAGGTCTGCAGCGTTTTCACCGTGATCCCGTTCGAACTGAGAACGGTGATGGTGACGTTGGACGAATACTGGATCGTGTAGTCCGAGTTCACCGATTGATTGCTCATTCCTGCCACGGCCGGGAAGATGTATTGCTCGGAGCCGGCGTAGTACCAGGCGGGATCTGGGAGGCCGGTTGCTCCCTGCATGTCCTTGGGCTTGAGCTGAATATGCTTTGGGACCTTTGGCTTAGTGGGCGCTGACGGCACTCCTGAGCTAGTACTTGCAGCTGAGATCCCCGCCTTAGAAATGGCCACCAGACTGAGCTTGTAGGTTGCGCCGTTGGTTAGTTTGGTAAGGGTTAGCTGCGTGGCTGCAGCCTCCGCGGTACTCGTCACGCTTTTGATGCCAGTAGTGGCAGTCAAGGAGAACCCCGTCAGGGGGTCACCTCCAGTGATCAGAGGGGCGGACCAGCTCACGACTAGACCCGTGTTGGTCGGTACTACAGAAGTGATGACAGGAGGGTTTGGCTTCCGAGCCGCAAAGGGAACTACCGGTTTGGAGATCAGGCTGGCTGCGCTTGTTCCTTTGGCATTTGTGGCGGTCATTGAGATCGCATAGGGAATCCTGGCACACAACCCTCCCACCAAGGCAGACGAGCCAGAACTGGCGGAGGTCGCTGGTGGGGCAGCACACACTCCAGATACGGTGCCGGGGAACCCGGGAACCACCCTCGCAGTTAGTGTGTACAGAGTGACATGATTTGATGCGGGATCCGGCTTCCAGTTGACTAGCGCGCCGAGGCCTTCAGCAGTAACGGTCTCGATGACCGGGATCTGGGGGATCGAGGTCGGATTGGCGGTTGCATTCTTGACGGGAGCTGCTTCGCCTTTAGCCGGTGCTGCCTGTTTGACCGCTACTGCTTGCCCGGCTTTAGGCGTTCCGGGAGCGGCGCCTGAGGTAGCGCTGTTAAATGCTGACGCGAGTACAACGATCAAGACCGAGATCACTACCATCCGCCTAAATCCGCCCATGCCGCCTCCCCTTCTTACTGGAATACGAGCACGCTACAGGCAATTATACGGGTTGTCTTGCGGAAGTTGCACCGTGTAGGGAGTACACATCACTGAGGATCGGTGGCGCCCGAACTTCACCTAACCCACAGCATCCCTCGTGGCGTTCAGTGGTCAAGTGCCGGGGGATCTACTGATGTGGTGATCTTGATCCGGCGCGTGGTGGTCATTGGTACCCTGTCGTCGACATCAAAGGCGAAGGCGACGGTGGGTCGCCTAAGGAAGAAGGATCGTGGGGAGCATTGCCGCGACAGGCCAACCGGACGAACAGAAGCTGCGAACTTGGATCTGTCTCGTTAATTGGCAGTCCACCATCACTCCAACAGTTAGATGAACAGGTCCGCGGCACGGCGACGGATAGCGTCATTCTTGGCGGGGTTGATGATTCTGGGCGTGCTGGCAGGTTGTTCGAGTCCGGCTGTTACAACATCAAACGCGACTAGGACCACAACCGTCGCTAGGGATCTCGTGGCCATCTTGCCTGCGACGTCATCCACCACCATCACGGCTCGCTCTGCCCCCAAGTCCGCGGCGGCCACTCTCTCGGCGCCAATTACCACTGCAGGTGGAACTGAACCGAGCCCTCTCCAAATCGTGGCTGGGCCCTGGTTGTTGCGCTCCGATGGTGCCATTCCGGCAGGTGGCGTGACGGTCGCTGCTCACCTTCCTCGGGCCACCGGGTCAGTGAGTACGCCATTCTTCGCCACCTACGATCCCGCAACCGCCGTCTGGACCCCCGTCACCAGCACGTACGCCGCAGCAATACACACGGTGAGCACCGTGCTCCCGCACTTCTCGATCTGGGGCGTATTACGCTTCGTGCCCACAAACGTCCGAACGGTCGTGAAGGGAGTGCTGTCGTCGCTCGTGGGCTCGGTCAAGATCGAAGGCCCGCAGCCGAGTTGTGAGGTCTCGAGCGCCGTGGTCGTCACAGCTTCGCCCGAAGACGGAACCCTGAACGACTGCGGCCAGGTGTCCGACGCCTCGCACGTGTTGGTGAAGGTTGCGAGCACGTTGGCCTTCCCCACTGACCTCTACCTGGCCGACGCCAGCCAACTGAGCCTTGCGCCACCGGCCGACATTTACTCGGACATTGACCAGGCTCTTTTCAATGCGACGAAGGGGCGGTGGGCTGGGACCGTCATCCCGCCCGGCTCCGAAGCCGATGTCACCACACCCCTCGTTCCCGGCCAAACGAGTCAGATGCACAGCGAGCTCGATGATGTCGCCTACTTAGTGAGCATCATCGAGTCCGCTACGCAGGTACTTCTTGTGGCGGAATCGAAGTTTGGAGCTGCTGCGGCACGGGAGACGGTCTCTGAGGTTGGCCAAGGGAGCTGTGCCACAGAGGTGTCAGCGCTCTCACCAACAGCTCCGCTTGATCGTTCGACACTGCAGAACCTGGCCAGTGTCGGGTTTGAGTGCGCCAACCAGATCGTCGATCTGGGAGCAGCATCGCTACTCACTGCCGTACTCAGTATCGTTGCCTCCATCTTCGAGAACATCGTTCAGACGGCTTTTCTCGCGGTGGAGACGACCATCGGATGGTCCACGGGTGGCATCCACATCATCACCGTCTCACGCGCAGCAGCCCCTGACTTCGTGCCCTTCGCCGGACAATGGGAAGCACACGAGCGAGGATTGATGGTTCAGGCCTCGGGAGCTGGCGTCCTCTCCGAGCCCGACTATCCCGCATGCCCGAATTGCATAGATGCGGACATCCCGATCAATAGCATCGTCTTCCAGCTCAACTCCGTTTCTGGTTCCACGGCAACCGGGACTATCACCTCGGCGACCGATACGACGGGCGAAGACGCCAGTGGGAATGTCCAGGCCGGCTCTTTCAGCCCAGGAAGCACTATCACGCTGACCCTAAATCCGGCGTCACCCGGCCAGTTCATCAACGTCACTACCGGGGGTGGCTTCATCGATCAGTTGTGTGATCCAACCGCGGACACAGCGGGTCAGTGCGGGGCCTGACCGTCACTCGCGGCCCGGGTGGCCAGGGTGATGGGCTTTCGATGGACTCCCGGATGTCGAGCGCCGCCAGCTGCTGATCAGGCCCCGGTTCTCGGGACACCCATTGTGTATGACTCCCACCACGGCGACCTGCGTCTACCAGGAAAAGCTGGGATGTACACAGAGCAGGTTTGGCGGTGGTGTCAACAGAATGAGTGGTTGCTCGAGCTGGGGTCACTACGTACTATGCGGCAATGCGCAAGCTGACCTTCAGTTCGACGTGCGTGGTGTTGCTCTGTTCGCTTTGTGCTGCTGGTTGCGGCGATGCATCTTCCGTCGGATTGAATCATTCGACGACAACCAAACCTGCCCAGGACACCACGACTACGACCAGCAATGCCTCTGCTACTACGTCTGTCTCGACAGAGGCACCTGGGACCCAATCGTCTACAGTCCCAGCGACAAGTGCTTCTTCGACCTCAAACTCGACGATGGTGGCCAACCTGGCCGCTCCAAGTGATTGCTTTTTCAGCACCGCGGCTGTGGGCAGTCTTATGGGAGTTCCGATGACGGAAACGGCATCGAGCTTTGGATGTGCGTATGAGGGACCCACGAATCCGATCCTTACGGCGCTGAGCATCGGTCCGGACACTACCGGGCCTCTTCCATGCGGGGGGCCAGGTCTGACGCCAATCGGGGCTGCATGCGTCCTGCCTGCATCGGAATCTGAGGTCGGTGGAAACGCAGCGCTCTCTGCGGACGTGACGTTGGCTGATGGGACGAGTTACACCCTCGCTGCGACCGGGTCGGTGCCCATCTCGCAAGCCCTGGTTAATGAGCTCAATGAGGCTGCGACCGCGGTTGCCTCGGCGGGTTCGTAGAAGGCCGCCCGGGCGGCTCTCGGTTGCCGCTATCTCGAAGGAGTAGTGGAGATGCTGTCGCGATCCCCAGAAACTTCTGTCGGAAGAGGCCAAAACGCCGGAGCAGGCGGAACGTCGGCAGCCGAGGTCAATCGGCCACGGAGTGGCCGTGCGGCAGCTCAAGCGGACCGAACCCGTTCCGACTTGAGCTTGTTGTCGAACTTTGATCACCATTGGAGGCGGCCATAGCCGGCGGAGGCCCAGGCCGGAGCCGGCGGAGGCCGGCAACCAACTGGAGAATCAGGAATTTGTCTACAGGGTCGTTAGGTGGCAACGGATGCGATCTAGTGAATGTGCTGGGTGGTCAAACCGTCGTCGTCTCGAGCGTCAACCGACCCATGGATTGACCGTTCTGGGCGAGGGGATCTCCAATCGGAAGTTGGTGGGATGTCGGGACTCTGACCAGGGAGTGTCACGAAAGGGTGTGTGAGAAAACCCATTTGGTTATGAGGGAGGAAGTTCCTTCCTTGTAGGTGAACGGAGAAATCGTGGGACTACGTATTGACACATCAGCGGTCAGCGTCGTGACGGCTGCGCCCGCCGAACCGTGTTGGCGACCGGGGGAAGACTGATGGGGAAGTTCCTGCTCACCGTCGAAGAGGCGGCCGAGCGGCTATCGATCGGTCGCACGAAGGCATATGAGCTGGTGGCGAGCGGTGAACTCGAGTCGGTCACCATCGGCCGGTGCCGGCGGGTCCCTGCCGAGGCTCTCGAGCCCTTCGTGGCCAAGCTCCGCCAGGGCGACGGAGAGGGTCATCCATCGGCCAGAATGAGGAGCGGGTGGTCGCGTACGCCACCCGGTCACCTCGTTTGAGGACAGCACCGAATGCGTACGCCGGAGTTGGTAATCGTTATATCAGCGAGGACCAGATGACCAGTAAGCCCGTCCACCAACCGTTCGGGACTCCCGAATCCCGACCCGGGATCTCGTAGCTCGGCATGGCTCAGATCTTCAGGCGAACCACCAGTAAAGGGGATGCCCGCTACGACGTGCGAACACGTATCGGCGGCCGGGTTGTCACCAAGACATTCAAGCGGAAGCGCGACGCGGAGGCGTACGCCACTTCGGTGGAGGCCGATCGGTTGCGCGGGGTTGCAATCGACCCCCGGCGCGCACGCGTCACGCTCGCCACGTATGGCCGGGAGAACCTTGCGGAGCGTCGGCCGGGGCTCGCTCTGCGAACTGTCGACCAGTACAAATGGCTCCTCGAACATCACATCGTCCCTGCGCTCGGGAAGCGGGCCCTCGGCGAGATCGAACCCTCGATGGTCCGGGCGTGGAACGCCCGACTGGCCCGACAGCATCCGGTCACGGCGGCTAAAGCCTACCGTCTCTTGTCATCGATCATGCGTGCAGCGGTGGCTGATGAAATCATCACTCGGAACCCTTGCCAGGTGATAGGTGCCGCCGTCGAACGGTCATCCGAACGGCCGGTCGCATGGATGGCAGAGGTCGCCGCGCTCACCGAGGCGATGCCGGACCATCTCCGGGTGGCCGTGCTCCTTGGTGCGTGGTGCCAACTCCGTCGGGGTGAGCTGCTCGGCCTCCGTCGCCGTGATATCGACCTGTCTCGAGGCACTCTCACCGTAGAACTGACCCGCGGTCCCCGGATGGGGGGCGAGGAGATCATCAAGGTTCCCAAGACCGACGCTGGTCGGAGGACGGTGGCCATTCCGGGAAACGTGATTCCCGAGGTTGAACGTCATCTCGCGATGTACGTCAGCCGTGAGGCTGACGCTCCCTTCCTGGTAGGCGAGAAGGGTCACGCCCTGCTGGTCAAGGCCCTTACCAAGGCGTGGACCATAGCCCGAGCCTCGGTCGGGCGCACCGATCTCCGACTGCACGACCTCCGGCACTCGGGATTGACATGGTCCGCCGCCACCGGAGCGTCGCTGGCTGAGCTCATGCGACGGGCCGGGCACAGATCACCGGTGGCGGCGCTGCGCTATCAGCATGCGACCGACGACCGCGACCGTGTACTGGCCGAGGCTCTCGCCGAGCTCGGCCGGAGAGCCGGTGGCAATCGGGCTGGCAAACCTATGGATAGCGGACTGCGGCCGGCGAATCAGGAATTCCCGCGCGATGGACGCGCGATGGAGGGGGAACTTGAGTCGGAGGACGGGAGACCGTGGGCGGACATTGTGCCTCTCACCAGGAAAGATGAGAGTGGAGATGACGGGACTCGAACCCGTGACCCCCTGCTTGCAAAGCAGGTGCTCTAGCCAACTGAGCTACATCCCCAGGCGAACATCTCGACCCGGCGCGGCGGCCGGTTTGCTGGCCGCGGTCCGCATACTACGCGATGGTTCGGACGGATCTGCGGAGAATAGCCCGAGAAACAGTTAGCGGTCCGACCTCCCACCGTCGTCGTGACAGGGGTGCGCTACCCTCACCGTTGATCGGTGGCTTCCGAGACTCGCTCGGATTGTCGCCCGGGCGGTCACAAATGGACCGCCGCCCTGGGCTTTCGGACGGATCACCCAGCTCTGTCCGGCCCGGCCGACTCGGATCCACCCGCGGGAGATCCCTACCGCAGCCTGGGGATCATCGACATCCGATCCTCGTTCGATTTTCCGAAGGATCCGAAATCATGACGCACGCCGATCACCGTTCAGAAGCCCTGGACCGACTGCGGGAGGGGATCCTCGCCCTCACCACCTCGGACCAGTGGCGTCGCCATCTCGATTGTCAGAGCCGCTTCCACCGTTACAGCTTCGGCAACGTGGTTCTGATCGATTCGCAACGCCCGGAGTCGTCCCGCGTGGCTGGATTCCGAGCGTGGAGAGCCCTTGACCGTAGGGTCCGTCGGGGCGAGAAGGCAATCTGGATTCTGGCCCCGATGAGGTTCCGAGAGGAGACCACCGACGAGGACGCCTCGGACGCCCGAGTGGTGTGCGGATTCAAACCGGTTCCGGTGTTCGATATCTCGCAGACCGAAGGCACGGAGCTACCGGTCGTGTGTCACACGCTCAGTGGTGAGGGACCCTACATCTGGATCGATCGTCTTTCCGCCGCGGCCGGGAGGATCGGATATTCGATCCGGTGGGCTGAGCTGCCCGACGGCCTCAATGGCGACTGCTCATTCGATCGCCGCCGAATCCGGGTCGAGGTTCGCAACTCGGCGGCGCAACAGGTCAAGACGCTGGCTCACGAGCTCGCCCACGCTCTCCTCCACCAGGGCCAGACTGATCGCCGACTGGCCGAACTGGAAGCGGAATCGACCGCCTACGTCGTGTGCCGCAGATTGGGCTTGGACACCGGTCTGTACAGCTTCGGCTATGTCGCCATCTGGGCCGGCGGCGGCGAAGCGGCGGTGACCGGGCTCAAGGCTTCGGGGGCCAATATCCAGCGAGCGGCGGCGACCCTCCTCAGCCTCCTCGGCCTCGACGCGTCGGCCGATGACGGGTGCAGATCGTCATTCCCGCCGCTTCTTACGGATGGGGTGATCACCTGGGCGACCAGCATGGAATCGGATAGGGTTGCGCCAGATTCGCTCCCGGCCGACGCCGCGGGTGATGCCGGCTTGTTTGTAGCCGAGAACCATCAGTAGATCCACGAAAAAAGGAGTGAAAATGGCTGTCTCCGCCGGTACCAGCGACATCTTGACTGGTGTCGCTCAGCACGACACAAATGCCCTCGAAGGACTGTTCCAGGCTCGCCTCGACAATCTGGAGGCATCGGGCCTCGACCCCAAGACGTATGCGTTGGCCAACATCGCTGCCCTGATCGCGGCCGACGCCGCTCCGGCCTCCTATGTGTTTCAGGTGGCGTTCGCCCTCGATGCCGGTGTCACACCGGAGGAGATCCTGGGCCTGCTGGTCGCCCTCAACCCTACGGTGGGAAACATCCGGATCGTCTCGGCGGCGGCAGAGATCGCCTTCGCCCTCGGCATCGATCTCGCCGAAGAGGACTGAGGCTAACTATGCCGTTCGTACGCAGACGACCGCTCCTGCGGATGGCCGCCGTGGGGGGCGTGGCCTATATGGGGGCCAAGGCTGGATCCAACAGGGCCCAGGCGCAGCAGGCGGCGGGGGCCCAGGCCCCTCCCCAGCCTGCTCCCGCTCCCGCGGCAGCGTCGGCTGAGGGCGCCACTGACCGCATCTCCCAACTCAAGCAACTGGCCGATCTCCATTCCTCGGGAGCGCTGACCGATGCCGAGTTCGCCTCCGAAAAGGCGAAGGTCCTGGGCTGATTCAGGAGTTGGCCGTCCTGGCCCGTGCCTTCGAGCGGTCGATCTCCTCCCACGCCGCGGCCACCCCGTCGAAGCCCCCAACTTCTGTAGCCTTGCCCGGTTCGAGATCCTTGTAGACCTCGAAGAAATGGGGAATCTCGAGCGTCAGATGGGGTGGGAGTGCGTCGATGTCGGTAACCCCTTCCCACATCGGATCGCCGACAGCCACGGCGATGATCTTGGAGTCAGGGCCTTTCTCATCGCTCATCCTGAATATGCCGACAGGACGGCTCTCGACCAGACAGCCGGGGAACGTGGGCTCATCCAGTAGGACCAGGGCGTCGAGCGGGTCACCGTCTTCGGCCAGGGTGTCGGGCACGAACCCGTAGTCGGCAGGGTAGAAGGTGGCGGAGTAGAGGCGTCGATCGAGCCGGATGAGGTGGCGCTCGTGGTCGTACTCGTACTTGTTGCGACTTCCTCGCGGAATCTCGACGATGACGTCGATCGTTCGGTCGGTGTTCACCTGGGCGGCCTTTCGTCTCGGGGTGTGGCTCATCTTTATCGACAGGCAGCTGGTGGATGACAGCCGGACCACTGACCACGCACCGGGTGGGATCGGGGCGCTGCCTTGGGGTTTCTCGGCGGAACGGGAGCCGGTCGGTTGTTCCGGTCCGGTTGCTATCGTTGGCCGATGAGCATCGATTCGGCGCGGGGCCCGAGGGACGAAGTCGGATCCGCATCGGACCACCGTTTCTTCGCCCGCCAGCTCTCTGACCTCGACTTCAACGACCGGCTGCTCGATCTGGTGGCTGACCTGGACATTCCCCTGCTGGAGCGGGTCAAGTTCCTCGTCCTGTTCAGCGAAAGGATCGACGAATTCTTCCAGGTTCAGGTAGCCGGGCTGAGAAGGCAGGTCGTAGCCGGTATCAAAAGCCTGGCTCTCAACGGCAGTACGCCTGACCAGCTGCTCCGTGACGTCCGTGACTCATTGGAGCGCATGGTGCGCCGGCAGGAGACCCTCCTGCTCAACGAGCTGGTTCCTGCCCTCAAAGCCGAGGAGATCGAGCTGTGCAACTGGGAGTCGTTGGGCCCCAGGGACCAGACTGAACTGCACGAGGTCTTTGACAGGTTGATCCTTCCGGTGGTCACCCCACTGACCGTCGATCCCAGCCACCCGTTTCCCTACATCTCCAATCTTTCACTCAACGTCGGGGTCGAAGTGCGCAACCGGAAGGACGGTGCTTCGCGCTTCGCCCGGGTCAAAGTGCCACCTAACGTGTCACGCCTCCTTCCCTTGAGTGGGGGCCAGCGGTTCGTCCCACTCGAGCAGATTCTGGTCGCATTCATAGACGAGCTCTTTCCCGGCATGGATGTCGGCGCTCCCTGCATCTTCCGGGTGACCCGCGACGCCGACCTGGCCCTCGACGATGACGCCGCCGATGATCTCCTGCTCGCTCTCCAAGAAGAGCTCCGGCGTCGGCGTTTCCTGCCCGTGGTGCGGCTAGAGATCGACACGAGAACATCGGAGGGGCCGGTCGAGCGCTTGACCGAGGAGTTGGGTCTGGGTCGCGACGATGTCTACCGGTTCTCCGGTCCGCTGGGTCTCGAATGCCTATGGGCCATTCACGCCCTCGATCGCCCCGAACTGCACGATCAACCGTGGACCCCTCTGATACCTCCCGCCTTCGCCGCCGTCGAGCGGGATGAAGGGGTGAGCATCTTCTCGGTTCTCGACCACCAGGATGTCCTCGTCCATCACCCCTATGACTCGTTTTCGGCGTCGGTGGAGGAGCTGATCAACCAGGCGGCGGACGACCCCCATGTGTTGGCCATCAAGCAGTGCCTCTACCGGACGTCAGGTGACAGTGCGGTGGTAGCAGCACTGGTGCGGGCGGCCGAACATGGCAAACAGGTGGCGGTATTGGTTGAGGTGACCGCCCGCTTCGACGAGGAGGCCAATATCGGGTGGGCCCGTGCCCTAGAGGAGGCGGGAGCTCACGTCATCTATGGTCTGATGGGGCTCAAGACCCACGCCAAGACCACTCTGGTGGTGCGGCAGGAGGGAGCCGCAGTGCGGCTCTACTGCCACGTCGGCACCGGAAACTACAACCCGAAGACGGCCCGCATGTACGAGGATCTGGGTGTGTTGTCATCACGACCCGCACTCGGGGCGGACGTGACCCGTTTCTTCAACTACATCACCGGCTTCAGTCAACCACCGCACTACCAAGAGCTGGTGACCTCACCCGGAGGGATCCGCGACCGGGTCCTGGAGTGCATCGAGGCCGAAGCCAAGGCCGGTCCCGATGGCCGCATTGCCATCAAGGTCAACGGTCTCGATGACGTGGCGGTCATGGACGCTCTCTACCGGGCATCGCAGGCCGGCGTCCCCATCGACCTCATCATCCGCGGCATCTGCTGCCTGCGACCGGGCATTCCGGGTCTGTCCGAGACCATCCACGTTCGTTCCATCGTCGGACGTTTCCTCGAGCACTCGCGGATTCTCCGCTTCGGGGGGGCCGCCGGTCGCCCGGCCACGTACTACATCGGGTCCGCAGATCTGCGCCGGAGGAACTTGGACCGTCGGGTCGAAGCTATGATCCCGGTGGCCGACCCCGAGGCCGTGGCCCAGCTCGAACAGATCATCGGGCTCAACTTGTCGGACGACAGCCAATCGTGGTCGCTGGACGCAGGCGGGCAATGGCACCGGGTGCCCACCGTTGTCGGACTGGCCACCCAAGTAGCCCTTGAGAGGGAAGCACTCGAGCGGAGTGCAGTGACCGACGAGACCCGAAGGAGCCGCGCCGTTCCCTCGTGAGCCGCGGCAGCGGCTGGTGCCTGGGGCGGTTCTGTCTAGGCTGGTGGCGATGGACAGCGACAAACCTGGTCCACAGGTGGACGACGCGGAGCAGCCGCTCGGCCCGCCTCCGGAGGTGCGTCGAAGAGCACGTCGGTTGGCCTGGTTTTACGCCGGTGCGGCCGTCATCCTGCTGCCCTGGATCGGTGTTCTGGCGGTGACCCTGCCCCGCCGCCAGTTCGACCTTCACTACCGCGCCGCGTGGGTGGGCTTCGACCTCCTTCTCGTTTTCGCTATCGCCCGCACCGCTTACATGGCTTTTCGGGTCGACCCCCGCGTCCAGCTGCCGGCCACGGCCACGGCCACGCTCCTCTTCGTCGACGCCTGGTTCGACATAACCACGTCGGGGAACCGGAGTCAGGTTTTCGAGGCCATGGTCCTTGCCGCCCTGGTCGAGATCCCGGCGGCTATCTTTTCGCTCTACCTGGCCCGTTCGGTCAACCGGCAGGTAATCGAAGCGGCCCGTCTCGGTCCTCGCCCGGCCATCCCGGCCCCGGCTCGCGGTCAGCCGACGGACCGACCGGCTCCCGATCAGGTGTGAGGATCGGCGGAGCAGGTGTGACCACGATGCCGGTCAGGTGATGGTCGCCTCGATGCGACCCATCACCTCTTCGGTCAGCCGGGACAGCACATCGAGGGCGGCCAGGTTCTCCTCCACCTGTTCCACCCGGCTGGCCCCGGTGATAACCGATGAAACGTGCGGGTTTTTGGCACACCAGGCGATGGCCAGCTGCGCCAGGGTGCAGTCGAGTTCCTTGGCGATCGATTCCATTGAGCGCACCGAGGCGTTGCGGTCCGGATCGGTCAAGAGGTTGCGGAGCCACTCGTAACCGGGAAGGGTGGCTCGCGATCCGTCCGGCACCCCGTCCAGGTATTTGCCCGTGAGTAGACCCGAGCTCAGTGGGCTCCACGTGGTCAGTCCGAGGCCGATCCCGTCGTAGAGCGGTGCATACTCCTTTTCCACGCGGTCTCTCCAAAACAGGTTGTACTGGGGTTGCTCCACCACCGGTTTGTGCAAACTGTGACGGTCAGCGATGTCCCAGGCTTCGCGTATGGCCTCGGCCGACCACTCGGAGGTTCCCCAGTAATGGGCCTTCCCCTGGTCGATGATGTCGGACAGAGCCCACACGGTCTCTTCGATGGGAGTCTCGGGATCAGGACGGTGGCAGTACACCAGATCGACGAAATCGAGTCCGAAGCGCTCCAGCGAACCGTCGATGGCCTGAAGGAGGTACTTCCGATTGAGAGTGTTGCGCATGTTGACGTCGGGGTGGATCCCCCAGAAGAGTTTGGTCGACAGCACGTAGCTGTGGCGCGGCCATCCCAGGGCGGCGATGGCCTCGCCCATGATGCGCTCGGACTCGCCGGCCGAGTAGGCCTCGGCGTTGTCGAAGAAATTGACGCCGGAGTCGTAGGCCGCGGCCAGACAATCCTCGGCCGGGCCGCCGGACAGCTGAGGCCCGAAGGTGACCCAAGAGCCGAACGACAGCACACTCACTTTGAGGCCGGACTTTCCCAGTCGTCGGTACTCCATGTCCATGGCGGACCTCCTTTGTCCTTCGGGATCCTAGACATCCGCCGAGCTGTCGCCGCCGGACAGCCGCCGACTCGCCTTTCAGGAGCGCCTTACCGCCAGGGGGACCCGGCCACGCCGAGTCGCTCTGTCGTCTGACGCCGATCTTCTCGCAGGTGGCCCCATGCGGGCGTCCTGGACCGACGGGCCATGAACGCTCAAAGTCACCCTCTCTCGTTGGCCCGGTGCCATGCTCGAAGTTCGCCTAACCAGTTCGCCCAATAAGGAGAGAGCAGAATGAGCGCTGACCAACCACCGGGCCCGGTGAAGGCCCATCACATCATCGGTAAGGCCATCAGTATCCGCGGGTTGCGGGGTCAAATCAAGCGAGCCGATGGCGTCAATGCCAAGATCGCCGTCTTTCTCACCAACATCGTCGGATCGATGTGGTGTGCCTATGTTTTCGCCCTGCTCGCTCTGATCGGATTGCGACCAGCGCTCAAGCCTGGTGGCGAAGGCATCATCGCCTGGATAGCCCAGACGTTTCTTCAATTGGTGCTGTTGTCCGTGATCATGGTCGGACAGAATGTCCAGAGCGAGGCCAGCGACATTCGGTCCGAACACACCTACGACGACACGGTGCAGATTCTCGATCGGCTGGACATCCACACCAAGGGCGGACTGAAGGACCTAGCCGATCGAATCGATGCCCTCGATGCCAAGCTCGGGAACAGTTGACGGACCTGTGCATCCGGAACGGCACTCTGTATCATGCAGGCGCCGCCCCGTGCCGCTCCTTCGGTCATGCGTCACGTCCGTGCCGTCGGAACAGAGAGGACGGCAATGTCCACTTCGGCATGTTGGGCGATGCGCCCGTCGGGAAGCGAGCGCAGAGCCTCGAGCGCTGGTGCGGTTATCGTGTCAAAGGTCGATTCGTCCAGTCCCTGGAGAGCTGGCCACACTCGGCGACGTATCGAATCGACCGCTTCCCTCGATGTGGTCTCCCACGGCCTCCTCGCAAACGTCTCGACACGGCCCTCGAATCCCACGCTTCCTCCCCAGGCCATGATGTCCGCCACATTGACCGGGTTCTGACTCCATGTCGGGTGAAGCTGGCTGGCCCTGTGGAACATGGCGCCGAGAATTGACGCGATGGGGTCGTCATCCGGGGTCCGATTGGTGGGGCAGACCAGATACCGGCCCCCGGGGCGTAGGACGCGGAACACCTCGGAGAAGAGTGCCTCGGGCGGATCGATGGCATGGACGACCCAGACCGAAAAAGCGTACGGTATCGACCCATCGCCGTAGGGAAGGTGCCTGGCGTCTCCCTGGACAAGGACCGGACCAAGTCGACTGTGGGCGCGGCCCAACATGGCTGCCGCAATATCAATGCCGATGACCGACCGTCCACGGCGGACCAACCCCAGCGAAACGACCCCCGTTCCTACGCCGACTTCGAGTATCGGTCCCTCACCGGCGGGCAGTCGAGCGTCGAGGTGGTCGGCAAAATCGGCCCCACGTTGTTCCCCGCCTCTCGAGGCGTCATAACACTCGGCCACGTTGTCGTAGACAGCCACGCACAAGAGGTTTGCACAGTCACGACGGCAACGATCCGAGGGGGCGGCGGTCATCGGTCTTCCCTCGACCGGTATACGTGAATCCGAGAGGTCAGCCCCCCGGCACCCTCCAGGCCGTCACTTCCATGGTCCCGATGAGGGCTTGACGATCCATGGCCCGAGGAGCCCGAATGCGACGATGGCCCGATGAGGCACTGGCGGGCAGGGGGCGTCTGCCTCTGGTCGCACGGCCATTGCCATGATCGTGAGATCGATCGGCGGAAGGGAGGCCCACCTACCGCCGGCACCGGCCGGGACTGGGCCGGGCCGGGCCCACCACGCCGAGGTGTCCTCGGTGCCAGTCACGGTTCTGACCTGCACCTTCTGTGGTCGGGCTGCCCGGATTTGAACCGGGGACCTCTGCGTCCCGAACGCAGCGCGCTAACCAAACTGCGCCACAGCCCGTCGTGGAGCCGGGTAGGAACACCGGCTCTGACCTGCGAGACTCTATCGGACTGCTATCCGCCCGATTTTCGCGGGGCTGGGCAGGGATTTTGGGTCGGCGGATTGATCGGGGTGGGGTTTGCTCACCCGTTGGCGTCGGCGCCGCCATCCCCGCCGCCGTCCGGCTCGACTTCGGGCGAACGGAGGCGTTTGGCCACCACTTTGGCGATACGACGTTTGTCCATCTCGGTGATGCGTAACTCCCAGCCGTCTGCTTCCAGCGTCTCCCCCTCCTCGGGAATGTGGCCGAAGGCGTCGAAGAGGAACCCCCCGAGAGTCACGTATTCGCCTTCCGGCACGGTGATCTCGAGCCGGTCCCTGACATCGTCGACGCTCATCCGGCCGTCGAGGAGCCAACGGCTCCCGTCGACCCGCACCACTTCGGGTTCGTCGTCCGGATCGAACTCGTCGGGCAGATCCCCGACCAGAGCGCCGAGCAGGTCCTTGACGGTGAGAACTCCCTCCACGCCACCGTGCTCGTCAACCACCACGGCAAAGGCCCGGCGTTGGTGGCGCATCTCGGCCAGTACCTCGAGCACCAACCCCGACTCGGGGACCAGGAAGGGCTGACGGAGCCGACGCGAGATGTCGATGGGGTCGGGGGCGGGCCGGGTGGGGCTCTTGACCAGCACCGGGGCGTTTCCCCCGGCGGGTTTCGAGTCGACCGTTGCCGTGCTGTCGTCGCCATTCCCTCCCACCTTCCACCCGGCGCGGAAGAGGTCATTGACGAAGAGGACGCCGATGAGGTCGTCGAGATCGTCACCACATACCGGGAAGCAGCTATGCCCTGATTCGCGCACGGCCCGGCTCACGGCATCCACGGTGAGGGGAATCGAAAGCGCCACCACGTCGACCCGCGGTGTCATCACCTCGCGAACGACCGTGTCGTGAAGGTCGTGGAGCGCATCGATGATGAACTGCTCCTGGGCGTCAGCGCCACCTTCACCCGCTCGGGCGCCGGCCTGGCCACCGCTGCCGGTTCGTCGTCGTCGGGCGATGCCCGCGGCCCGCCCCTCCGACGACGAGTGCTCCTCGTTGTCGTCCTTACGTCGGAAAACGGACACGGACGCGGGCCGCCCTTAGGGAGCCGTCAGGTGCCGGCGTGGACGGGTGTGGACACGACGGAGAGAGGTTGGTAGGACTCGTCGTAGTAGGTGCCTCCGTCGAGGAGAGCGGTGATGGCCCGGCGCAGTCTGATGGGATCGAGTGGCTTGACCACCCACCCTTCGGCCCCCGAGCGGCGGGCCAGAAAAACGTCCGGACGGCGATCGAGGAGCATGAGCACGGGAATATGACCGAGCTTGCCGTAGGAGGCCTCGAGACGGAGCTCGAGGCACACCGCCATGCCCCCCATGTTTCCCATCTGGAGGTCCACCACCACCAAATTGGGCTCCGACTCGGCCACGCTGGCCATGACCGCCGGGCCGGATCGGGCTTCGACGACGGTTACGTCCGGTGTCCGAGCGATGGCCTTGACCTCAGCTCTTACCGAGGGGGCGTCGCTAGCCACGAGAACAGTGCGCACCGGGTCAGGTTAGCTCGCCCCGGGAGTCTCACCGGTGGGCACTCTGTCGAGCCCTGACCCGGATGACCGGCCGGCACCGGGCCCGGCGAACAACCGGTCGGCCACCGTCCCCAGGCCGACCAGATCGTGGATGTCAGAGTTGAGCAGAGGGACTCGGTAGACGGGAGCAGGCGCCACCTTGGACACCAGGTCGGCGTAGGCCTGCTCCTCGCGGTCCGAAGCGGCCGTGTAGCCGCGGAGGTTGTCGATCAGCTGAGCCAGCGGGGAGCCGGATTGTTGGCCGGCCAGTGAGGAGAGAGTGTCGATCTGGTCGTCGTCGGCGAAACGGGGCTGAACTCTGTTGACCACCAGGGCGGTCACCGTCATGTTCGATTCGGCCAGCTTGCCGGCGAAGTGGACGGCTTCGTCGACCGAGTCAGGACGGGGAGAGGCCACCAGTACGAAGGCGGTGCCTGGATCGGCCAGCATTTCCCGCACCCGGGCGGCCCGGATCCGGAACCCCTCCTCCATGCCTTCGAAGGCCTGAAAGAAGGCGACCGCGTCTCGGACGATGTCCGCTCCCGCCACCCGAGAGATGGTGCGGAGGAGGGCCTGGGCGGCCACCCCCATGAACTTGAGCCCGATGCGGGTCGGCTTCATCAGGGCCTGAAAGATCCGGTTCTCCAGGAAATGGGTCAGCCGGCCCGGCGCGTCGAGGAAGTCCAGGGCGTTACGAGTCGGTGGGGTGTCCACCACCACCAGGTCGAAACCCCCTTCCTCGACCAGTTCGTAGAGCTTTTCGGCCGCCATGTACTCCTGGGTTCCCGACAGTGTCCCCGTCAGGTTGGCGTAGATCCGGTTGACTTTGATGTCCTCGGCCTGCACGTCGCTGTCGGAGTAACGCTGCACCAGGTCGTCGAATGTCCCCTTGGGATCGAGCATGAGAGCGTGCAACCGGCCGGGCCACGGTCCTTCGATGAGGGTGGGTCGATTGGTGAGTGAGTCGAGCCCGAGTGCATTGGCCAGCCGTCGGGCCGGGTCGATGGTGACCACGCAGACCGAGCGGCCGAGGCGTGCCGCCTGGAGGGCGAAGGCCGCCGCCGTGGTCGTCTTGCCGACGCCCCCCGAACCGCAACAGATGACGATGGAGCGCTCGGCTATCACCGAGTCGATCGATTCCTCCGGATCGACGGGCTGCTCGGGACCGCTCACGTCGACACCGCCGGATCGGGCAGCCGTTCGATACCGTGGGCCAAGGCTGAGCTCAGTATTCCGAGCTCTTCGGGGCCGATGGCTTCGGAGAAGATGAACGGAGTTCTCAGCTGGGGGAGCGGGAGTTCATCCGCCAGCCTGGCCAACTGCCCTTCTTGAAGCTCCTGGCGGGTGAGACGGAACAGGCGGGCCGCGTCGAGAGCCGACACCGATGCCGGATCGAGCGCCACCCCAGCTGAGTCGGCCGCCGCCTGTGCGGTGACGGCGAGCCCGTCGAGCGTGGGATAGCAACCGTTGACGATGACCGGGCCGAGGACGATGCCGACCTTGTCCTCGAGCTGGTAGGCCGCTTCAACCACCTCGTTGACCGGCATCTCCTCGGGCAGGGTGACCAGGGCGACCTGGCACCGGGTCGGATCGGACAGCATGGCCACCACCTCGGCGGCCTGGGTACGGATCGGGCCCCCTTGGGCGGCGTCCAGTAGTCCGCCGGCCGACGAGAGAAAGGTCATGGTATGGCCGGTGGCCGGGGCGTCCACCAAGACCAGGTCGGCAATCCGGCTCCGTTCGATCTGCTTGACCTTCCCCAGGACCAGGACGTCACGAATGCCCGGAATGGCGCCGGCCACCAGGTCGATGATGCCCGAGGACAGCAGCCGCTTGGACACCCGCCGCATTCCGTGGTCGTCCAAGTACTCAAGGAGAGCAGCATCCGGGGTGATGGTCCGGGCCCGCACCGATCCTCGGGGGACGGCGGTGGCGGCGTTCTCGTCCTCTTCGGGCACCACGGCGGCACCAACGGCATGAAGCACGGATCCGGCGTAGTCCAAGGGCACCTCGTGACCAAAGGCGTTGGCCACCCCCGTGCGGCCCTCGAGCTCGATCACCAGCACCGAAAGCCCAGCGTGTGCCGCCATATGGGCCAGGGAAGCCACGATGGTGGTCTTCCCCACGCCGCCCTTGCCGGCCACGATCAGGACGCGGCTCTGGTTGCAGAAAGCGTGGACGTCCATGTCCTAGGGGAGCGTAGTGTCCACCCTCCCGGCCCATCGTCCTACCAGCCAAAGGCGTCCAAACGGCTCGGACCGTCCTGTTGCCCACCGGCACCCACTGCGGGCCAGCCGACACCGGCCGTGAGATACCTGGGAAATCCTGGTCAGACCCCTTGTTTCCGGCAACGCCGACGAGTACCTTCGCTTCCTGGAGGACTTGGAGGGGTAGGCGAAGGGGGATTCAGGCATCGTGGAGCAGGCTTCTGACGCATGGCAGGTGAGAGCGTCATGTCGTGGGCCGCAGGCGGAGATCTTCTTCCCGCCCGCCCACGCCGAACGCAAGGACGAGAAGATGCAGCGGGAAGACAGGGCCAAATCCATCTGTCGGACCTGCTCGGTACGTGTCGAATGCCTGGATTACGCCATCCGCATTCACGAACCCCACGGCATCTGGGGCGGGCTGAACGAAATGGAGCGTAAGCAGATGGCCGATCGGCGGGCCGGCTGACCGGGGGCACCGGAAGCACCGGAAGCACCGCCGAACTCGGCCCGAGCTGGGGTCACGCCCGGGCCGGGCGGTTCGACCCGAGCTGCAGGGCCGCCGCCGCCAAGCGCACCCCCCTGCTGGTGCACACGGAGTCCGGTTGCCCGTGGGTGGCCTGGCAGATACCGGCTGTGAGGTAGTTGGCCGAAGCCACAATGGCCTGGGTGGACGGCTGGGTGGCCTGGTCGAGGTCACCGGCGATAGCCGACTGCGACAGGTTGGCGATGAGCGCCGGACTGAACCCGGAGGACGTGGCCACCACGACGTTGGCCACGTCGACGAAGGGGAAAGACAGGGAGCCGCCGGTGGACGTTCCTGGAGCGCCATATTTGCTGACCAGGGATGACTGGGCCGGTGTCAGGTTGGCGATGCGGGTGTAGGCACCGTTGCTGTCCACTGCGTTGGAATAGAGCTCGACACCGGTAAAAGTCAGGTACGGGCTGGAGTACGCCGCCCCTACGAAGCTGAAGCTCTGGACGCCCGGGAACACCGAGAGAGCGGCCGACTGCATATTGGTGAGGGCGGCGAAGCGGCCAAAGCGGGAGAGAGCTACGACCAGAGGCCATCGCTCGGCGCCGCAGAACGGACAGTACTCAGCGCCGACGTAGAGGACTTCGGGCTTTCCCATCGAGGTGAGCTGGGGTCCGTTCACGACCGAGGGAGGGGTCACCGCAACCGGCGTCGTTGTCGATGCCGCCGTCTTCGTCGTCGGGATCGGATTGACGCCGACGGCGTTGAAGACCGAAGTAGGAACGTGGGCGATGTCAGCGACCACTGCGTCGGAGGTGGGGGCCCGGCGCACGGTGCCCGAGGATTCGGGGGGTCCGGCCACGGCGTACACCACGATGGCCACGACGATGACCAGGATGACGACGACGGCTCCCCAGACGAATCTGGTGGCCCGGTTGTGGGCACGGTGGGTCAGGATCTCGGGGTCGTCCGGGCGGTCGTCGGACACCCCCTCCACCTCCGATCCGGCCGGTGTCGGTTGTTCGTCCAGACTTCGGTCGGTCACCGGCTCCGACGACGTGTTACGACGACTCCCCGGTGAGCGTCGGTTCGTACTGGTCGTAACCGGATGCCAACACGACGGGGGTGGCGGTCACGATGATGACGAAGAGGACGAAGGTGATCAGGTGGACCGACGAGCACCAGAGGCAGATGGCCTTGATGATGAACAGTTCGGCGATGATCAGGTAGATGATCGTGCCCACTCCGACGATCGACAAGATCAGCCGGGCCAGGTGGATCCTTCTGTCCTGTGATCTCCAGGCTGCGGGGAGGCAGAGCACGATCATGGGCACGAAGAAGGCCAATCCCAGGATGGCCACGGGAATGCCGAACACATAGGACTGGGGGCTGGTGGTGACCTTGGCGCAGTTGATGGCTCCGCTGTCCGAGCAAACCAGAGCCACTTTGTCGAAGTGAGTGATGGTCAGATAGGTGGCCACGCCCAACCCGAACAGGCTCAGAAGAAGGGTGGTGATGGGCTGCCACCGCAGTGTGGGCACGGTCGGTTCCCGGATTCGGGTCAGCTCAGCCCGAGCGCCTTGGCCGCCGTTTTGACGCCCGAACTGGTGCAGACCGTCGATGGCTGATCCTTCGTGCTGGCACAGATAGTGGCGCTCATGTAGTTGGCCGTGGTGACTATGGCCTGGGTGGCCGGGTTGGTGGGGTTATCGAGGTTTCCGGCGATCTCCGACCAGTCCTGGCCGGCCAGGATGGCCGGGTCGTAGCTGGCCCCCGAGATGATGGCCCGGTTGTTGATGTTGACGAACGGGAAGGAGATCCCCCCGCTGGAGGATGCGCCAGCACCCGTATAGGTCGAGCTGCTGTACTTCTGGAGATTGGCTGCCTCCGCCTTGGTGGGATTCTGCAGGTTGGTGTAGTTGCCGGCCGGGGTTGGGATATTGGTGTACTGCTCGATCCCGGTGAAGGCGATGTAGGGGCTGGAGAGGGAGGCGCCGTAGTAGCTGAAGGTGTGGGTCTCGGCGTCTACGTCGGTGTGCGAGGAAGCGACGATCTTGAGATTGGACCAGGTCCCGAAGCGGGACAGGGCCGCAGTAAGGGCCCAGCGTTCGGCTGCACAGTAGGGGCAGTACTCGGCACCGTAATAGAGCATGGCCGGTGACTTGCCGTTGAGGGTCAGAGCGGGCTGACCGGAAATGAGGTGGGGGGGAGAGACCGGCACCGACGGTGAGTTGATGCCCACCTGATTGTAGACGGAAAGGGGAATGTTGGTGACGTCATGGACCACCGACGCGGGAGCGGGGGCCACCGGGGTGTAGGACAAGTTTTGCGTGCCGCTCCCGCCGGTCACCTTCACGATGACCAGCACGGCGATGACCACGACCACCAGACCCACCGCGCTCCAGGCGATCAGCGTGCCCGACATGCGGCTGGGCTTTGGCTGGGCCGCGGGCCGGGTCCCGGGGCGCGGGGTGTTGCCCCCCTTGCTCCCTCCCGTCCCGGAGGCCTTTTGGGCCTTTCCGGCCGGGGCCTTGGTGCTCACAGGCCGGCTCTGCGCCCTGCTGCGATCCTTGGCGCTCTGACCCGATGAGCCACCCGACGGGCTGGGAGGCTTGGGTGTATTGCCCCCGGTCGTGACTTTTTTCTGGTCTTGTGCCATCTTTCCCTAGTCCCCGATCGGTGTCTCTATCGGGACGAGCGTAACTGGTCGAGCGGGGTTCTTGCCGTCGGTGGCCGGGATCATCGAACTGCGGCGGGCCGCCGGTCCCCTTGAGGGGCCAATTCGGTGCCTACACTGATCGGCCATGTCGGAAGATGCAGCGGTCGGCGCATCGGAGGAACGCTTCGGTGGTCCTGCCCCGGTACAGCTTCGAGGCAAGAGAGGCTCGGGGCTCGTCTGGGATTCGGTTGAAGTCGACGGGCACCGTGTCCGCTACGGAGTGACCGGAGACGGGCCCGCTGCGCTCTTCCTCCATGGATGGGGTTTGCGGCCGAACGGCTACCGACGGCCTATCCAGGCCATGGCCTCGGCTGGGTGCCGGGTCTATGCCCCGGCCCTACCGGGGTTCGGAGGGACCCACGAACTCGAACCCGAACGGCGCACCTTCGCCGGCTACGCCCGGTGGGTCGGCCATTTCCTCGACGCCGTGGGCGTAGGTGATGTGGCCCTGGTGGCCGGCCACAGTTTCGGGGGAGGGGTGGCTACGGCTTTCGTGTATGACCAACCGGAACGGTCTGCATCCCTGCTTCTGGTCAATGCCATCGGCAGTCCGACCTGGTCGTTGTTTCCCAACGAGGTCCGCACCATGGTGCAACGTCCCATGTGGGACTGGGGTCGGCACATCGGGACCGATCTTTTCCACTCGCCCCACCTGATGCGACTGCTGCCCACGCTGTTGGAGGACTTCATCCCCAACCTGCTGCAGAACCCTTTCGGAATGTTCCGAACGGGTGAGTTCATCCGACGGGCAGACCTGGTGCGCGAGGTCGGAGCCATCGCCCGGCGGGGTACACCGGTCAGCGTGGCCTGGTCAGACCGCGATGGGCTCGTGCCGCGCTCCGCCTTCGACGACCTCCGCCGGGCCGCCGGTGTCGACGGCATTGTGGTGGAGGGTTCGCACGCCTGGCTCATCGCCGACCCGCGACGGTTTGGCGAGCTGGCCATCAGCGCCCTGGTCGATTCGGGAGTGTGGGTGTCCGAGTCGGCCCCTCCCCCCTACTGATCGAGCGCAGGGGGCCACCTGTAGCCTGAGCTCGATGAGCGTGACCCTTCGCGACGCCGCCACCGTGATGCTCATTCGGGATGCCATCGATGAGGACGGAGCCGATGCCATCGAAGTGTGCATGCTCCGCCGCAATCTGGCCTCTGAATTCGTCGCCGGCGTCTACGTGTTCCCCGGAGGGTCGGTCGATCCCGCTGACCGGGGCCAGGCCGCCGCGGATCTGTCTCGGGACCTCACCGATGCCCAGGCCAGCGCCATCCTCGGTGTCGAGTCGGGAGGCCTGTCTTTCTGGGTGGCGGCCCTCCGGGAGTGCTTCGAGGAGGCCGGTGTGCTGGTGGCGGAACGAGACGGGTCGGGCGGTCCCGACGGGGGTGGGGCCGGCACTCTGCTCGACACCTCCGACCCTGAGGTCGGGCGTCGCTTCGCCGCCTACCGCGACGCCGTCAACGAGGGTTCCCTCCGGCTGGCCGACGTGTGTCGTGCCGAAAATCTGCGGCTGGCCACTGACACCGTCCACTACGTGAGCCACTGGATCACGCCCGAGCTGGCGCCACGTCGCTATGACACCCGGTTCTTTGTGACCGTCGCCCCCGCCGGTCAGATCGCCAGCCACGACGACGGTGAGACCATCGACACCATCTGGGTGCGGCCGGCCGATGCTCTGGCTCGAGAGGTCGCCGGGAACATCGAGCTTCTACCCCCGACCATCGCCAACCTCAGGAGTCTCGAAGGATTCCGCTCGACCACCGAAGCAATGGCGTGGGCCAGCACCATCACCGATGTGACCGCCGTCCTGCCGGTGGTGGTCATCGAGGATGGAAGGGTGCTCATTCTCCGCCCGGGTGACGAGGGCTACGAAGAGGCCCTGTTGGCCCGTCGCCAGTCGGGTACCGGCAGCGAGGAGGTTCTGGCTGCGGCTCGGCAGGTCTGGGGTCCGAAGACCGGGACCGCCTGAGGATCTTGGGGTCTCAGGCGGGCCGGTCTCGTCTGCAGACGGGTAGGCAGCGGGTAGGCGGTTCTGTCGGGGCCCTGTTTAATTTCGGGAATCGGGGGTTCTACCGCCTACACCCGATAAATGGTCGGACTGGATATCGTCTGTAGCCGATAAATAAGCCAAATTCCGAAATTGGACATGGCCACCTGCACCACTGGGAGGACATGGACGCCGGGGCGGGTGGATTACTCCTCGGACAGGCCCGTCTGAACAGCGGCCTCGACCCGGTCCATCAAGCGCACGCTGCAGCCGTCCATGGTCACCACCGGTGCGATGGTGGTGATCACCTCGTCGGCGATGTGGTCGAAAGCGTCGGCCAGGGGATGGCCGGGCTCGAGGGCGACCGGCTCGCCGGCGTCGCCACCAGCCGACATGGCCGGGTGAAGGGGGATCTGTCCGATCAGCGGGACACCCACATCGGCGGCCAGACGTGCGCCACCGCCGGATCCGAAGAGTGCGTACGAAGTGCCGTGTTCGCAGGTGAAATCGGACATGTTCTCGATGACCCCGGCCACCCGGAGGTATCCCTTACGGGCCATGTCGGCCGTGCGGGCCGCAACCTTTTGGGCTGCCACGGGTGGCGTCGTGACCACGATGACCTCGGTCCGCGGGACCATACGGGCCAGGCCCATCTGAATGTCGCCGGTACCCGGGGGCATGTCAATGAGCAGGTAGTCGAGGTCACCCCAGTGGACATCCTCCAGGAACTGCTGGACAGCCCGGTTGAGGATGAGGCCGCGCCACATGATGGCGCTCTCCTCGTCGGCCAGAAATCCCATGGACAGAACCCGGAGGACCCCTTTGCCGATCCGGCGTTCGAGGGGGACCATCTTCTTGTCGCGCGCCTCCACCTCGCCCTGCATGCCCAGGAGCCGGGGAACCGAAAAACCCCAGATATCGGCGTCGAGAACGCCCACAGTTAGGCCTCGGCGGGCCAGGGACACAGCCAGGTTGACTGTGACCGAACTCTTGCCCACCCCACCCTTGCCCGAAGCCACGGCGATCACCCGGGTGGAGTCGGGGATGTTGATGGCGGGCGCCGGATCGCGGGCCAGAAGGCGGGCGCGGGCCATAACGGCCTTGCGTTGCTCGGGTTCCATCACCCCGATGGTCACGGTTACCTCTCCGACGCCGGGGAGCGCGCCGACATGGGTCTCGACATCCTGGCGGATCTGGGTGCGGAGGGGGCAGCCGGCCACGGTGAGGGCGACCTCGACGACCACCTTGCCGTCATCGCCCACGTCGATGCCGGTCACCATGCCTAGATCGACGATGTCGGCACCGAGCTCGGGATCGACGACCGCAGTGAGAGCCCTACGCACCCGGTCCTCGGTCAGACGCTCGGGCTCCGCCTCGGCGGACGGGGAAGAGCCGGGAGTGTCGGACCTGGTCACCCGGCCAATTCTACCGGCCGGCGATCCGTATCCACCCGATGGCGCCGCTGGGTCACCGATTGATGAAGCCCGGCTGACGTTCGATTGGTACGCCCAACGGACCCCACCGGACCCCACCGGACCCCACCGGACCCCCACGGGCAGCCCCACCAGCATCCCGGACCGGCACCGCTGGGCGGAGCCCCTCCGGAGGGCAATGACGGACCGAGTGGGGGCGGGGAGTCCCAGAGGTACCGTGATCGTGGCGGCGCGGGTACGCTTGTGCCTTGAGGAGTTCGACCGGGCCGAGGGATCGGGAGGGTCGGCTCGGAAGACAGCAAGGTCGCAAGAACAGCTTGCCGTTCCGGCAGTGACCAGGAGGAGCACCGATGAGTAGCACCATGCAGACCGTCAGCATCGGGAAGCGACCGAATCCGGTCACGCTCACGGACGCCGCTTCGGCGAAGGTTGCTGAGCTGCTTGCCCAGGAGGACGTCGACGGCCTCGCTCTTCGGGTCGAGGTCAGGCCGGGCGGCTGCTCGGGCTACAGCTACGAGATGTACTTTGACGCTGACCTGGCCGACGATGACGTCGTGCGCGAGTTCGGGAGCGTCAAAGTGGTGGTCGATCCGACGAGCGCCGACCTCCTCAAGGGATCGACACTGGACTTCTCCGATGGTCTCTCGGGTGCCGGATTTCACGTCACCAATCCCAATGCCACCCGCACCTGCGGATGTGGCTCCTCCTTCAGCTGAGCCGCTGATCCCCTGATCCGGCTGCGCGTCGACGGCGCTGACGTCGAGGCGGAGGACGACGGGTCGTCCCTTCTCGACCTTCTGCGCGATCAGCTGGGTATCCGGTCGGTCAAGGACGGGTGCAGCCCCCAAGGCCAGTGCGGCTGCTGCACCGTCTGGGTGGACGGTGCCCCCCGGGTGGCCTGTGTGACCCCACTCCGCCGCCTGGAGGGTCGTCAGATCACGACGCTCGACGGTCTCCCCGCACCTGACCGCCAACGGTGGGCCGATGCCCTGGTGGCGACGGGCGGAAGTCAATGCGGATTCTGCACTCCGGGGATTGTGATGCGACTGGCCGGCCTGGTCCGCAAGGTGCCCGCACCCGCATCCGATCCCGGAGCCCTTTCGGGGGTGGGGGACGCCCAGATCGACGAGGCTCTGGTCGCCCATCTGTGCCGCTGCACGGGGTGGCAGACGATACGCGAGGCGGCACGGCGGGCTCTCGACAGCCCAGCGGACCATCCGGCCGGTCGGGATCTCGAGAAGGCGGCCGCTCGGGCCGCTCTCGAGGGCGGAGTGGCCCAGGAGGTCGGTGCGGAGGTGGTGCTCGGACGAGCGGGGTTTGCCGACGACACCGCTCCGGACGGGGCGCTGTGCGCCGTCCCCGACGGCGAAGGCGGCTACACCGTGGCCGCGGCGCCGAAGGACGCCCGGTCGCAGGCCGGAAAGGTGCAGGGCCGGCGGACGAGCCTCGGGCTGCGCCACCCGGTCGCCGTTCCCGAGGGTGGCTGGGATCTCGTTCTCCAGACCACCTGGGTGGAGCCGGGCTACGTCGAGCCGGATGCGTCCTGGTGTGTGCCCGGGGGTGAGCCGGCCTCGCCCGTCGGGAACGGAGGCGCCTTCGGCGGAAAGCTGGGTTCGCCGGTGATGGCCGATGCCCGCCGTCTGGCCGATGAGCACGGGCGCCCGGTGCGGGTCCTGTGGTCGCGCGAGGACGTGGTGCGCCGCGGTCCCAAGCGACCACCGGTGGCTGCGGGCGTCAGTGCCGACGGGACCGGTCTGCTCCGTGTCGGGGTCCCACCCGAGGGTTTTCCCGCCGGGGCGTGGGCCTCGGTGTTGGCCGACGTGGCCAGGGTCGCTCCGGACCTGGTGGTCGAGGCGGTCCCTCTGACCGGGCCTCGGCTCTCCCTCGATCTACGGGGTTCGGTATGGGTGGAGGCGGCCGTGTTGGCGGCGTGCGCTCCCTGGGGATCGGGTGCCCGCGACACTGACCCCTGTTTTCGGACCGAGATCTCCGCGCCGGGGGGAGGGTGGGCCGCGGCCCGGATCTTGCCCGACCGTTCGGTGGAGGTGGAGGTGAGCGCCGGTCCCTCCCTCGACGACGTGGTCCTCCGGTCCTACTGCGTGGGGGCGACGCACCAGGCCATGGGTTGGGTGCGTTCGGAGGGAATTGCCGTCGACGATGACGGCTCCGTCCGCGATCTGACCATCCGGTCCTTTGGGATCCTCCGTGCCCGCGACACGCCGCCGATCACCGTGGCCATCCGGGCCACCAACGTTGGGGAGCCGGTCAACGGTTCCGACGCCGTGTTTGCCGCCGTGGCTGCTGCCTGCTGGAGGGCCGAGGGCCTGCCCTCACGATGGCCGGTAGGTTGAAAGATCGAACTATGAGCACGCCCATCGGTCCCTACAGCCCCATCGTTTCCGCCGGTGGGTGGCTGATCACCTCCGGTCAGCTGGGATTGGGGCCGGATTCGCCACCGGCGCTGGTGGAGGGAGGCCCAACGGCCCAGTTGACCCGGGCCCTGGAGAACGGCGAGCGTTTGCTGGAAGAGCAGGGTGCGACTCGCAACGACGTGGTCAAGACGACCCTCTTCGTCATCGACATGGCCCTGTTCGCCGCCCTCAACGAGGCCTATGTGGCCTTTTTCGGGACCCACCGACCGGCCCGGTCGGCAGTGGGGGTGGCCGCATTGCCGATGGGTGCCGCCGTCGAGGTCGAGTTGTGGGCCTACCGACCTTCGGGGCCGGCCTAACCGCTGGGCGGATCGTCGTCCGGACCGTCGACTGTCAGGGCGTCCAGCTGGTCTGCCCGAAGCGGTAGCCCACCGAGCGCACGGTCTGGATGAGGTGGGCGTGCTCCTCACCGAGTTTGGCCCGCAACCGCCGGACGTGAACATCGACCGTGCGGGCCCCTCCGTAGTACTCGTAACCCCACACCCGACTGAGCAGGGTCTCCCGGGTGAAGACCTTGCCGGGCCGGGCGGCCAGAAAGCGCAGGAGCTCGTACTCCATGTAGGTCAGGTCGAGGACCTTGCCGCTCACCGCGGCCTGGTAGGTCTCCAGGTTGAGGACGAGGGGCCCGTGTTCCAGCAGGTCGGGTCGCAGCCCCCGACCGGTGCGCCAGAACAGGTGGGCCAGTCGGGCGCCGAGCTCCTCGGCGTTGATCGGTTCGAGGCAGAGATCGTCGAACAGGTCCTCCCGCAGTTCGAGCTCCCCCAGCTGGTCGTGGGGGACGATCACCATGACCGGAGCCAGCGGCACCTCCCGCTTGCGCAGGTGTCGGCACAGGAGGAAGGCGCCGATGGGGTCGACGCTGCTACAGATGACCGCCCCCGACCAGCCGTCCTCAGGCTCGTCCAACTCGGACGACTCGGGTTTGTCCACGCCCCGCCACGGATAGCCGGCGCGGTCGAGCACCGCAGTCACCGCCGAGGGCGGGGACTCGGGGAAGCACAGGAGTGGTTCGATGGCTGTGTCCCCCTTCCTTGCGAGGTTCGAGCTCTTGGGGTGCCCCGGGAGAGCAGGGGTACCAATTACAGCAGGGCCATTACAGCAGGGGAAAGTAGCGGTCGAGTTCGAACTGGGTCACGTGGGCCTTGTATTCGGCCCACTCGGCCCGTTTGTTGCGGATGAACCATTCGAAGACGTGCTCCCCCAGGGTTTCGGCCAACAACTCGGACGACTCCATGAGGCCCAGTGCTTCGTTGAGGCTGCCCGGCAGGTGGAGGATCCCCTTGTTGGCCAGTTCCTCGGGACTGAGCGTGAACAGGTTGGCGTCCGCCTCGGGGGGTAACCCGTAGCCCTTCTCGATGCCCTCGAGGCCGGCGGCCAGGATGACGGCGAAGGCCAGGTAGGGGTTGCAGGCGCTGTCGGGAGAGCGGTACTCGACCCGGGTGGAATCCAGTTTGCCCGGTTTGACCACCGGCACCCTGATGAGGGCCGAGCGGTTGTTGCGGGCCCAGGAGACGTGGATGGGCGCCTCATAGCCCGATACCAGACGCTTGTAGGAGTTGACCCACTGGTTGGTCACCGCCGTTATTTCGGGGGCGTGGCGCAGCAGGCCGGCGATGAAGCCGTCGGCCACTTCCGAGAGCCCCCCGGGACGGTCGACATCGACGAAGGCGTTGACGTCGCCCTGGAAGAGCGACAGGTGGCTGTGCATACCCGAGCCCTGGACGCCCGCCAGGGGCTTGGGCATGAAGCTGGCGAAGACGTTCTGTTGACGGGCCATCTCTTTGACCACCAGGCGGACGGTCATGATGGTGTCGGCCATGGTCAGGGCGTCGGTGTAGCGCAGGTCGATCTCGTGTTGGCTGGGAGCGTCCTCGTGTTGGGCGTGCTCGACCGGGATGCCCATCTCCTCGAGCGTGAGCACGGTGCGCTGGCGGATGTCGCTGGCTCTGTCGGCCACCGTGAGCTCGAAATAGGAGCCGGAGTCGAGTCCGGTGGGGGCATGGGCGGGGTCGGCGTCGGCGAAATAGAAGTATTCGATCTCGGGAGCGGCAAAGAATGTGAAGCCTCGGTCGTGGGCCCGGTCGAGGGTCCGGCGCAGGACGTGACGGGGACATCCCTGGAAGGGCGATCCGTCGAGGTTGACGATGTCGCAGAAGACCCGGGCCACCTGGGGATTTGTGGCTTCGTTGTTGTATCCGGCCTGGCCGTGGCCGTGCCAGGGGAGGAGCTGGAAGGTGTTGGCATCGGGCCGGGCCAGGACGTCGCTCTCCTGAACCCGGCTGAACCCGTCGATGGCCGAGCCGTCGAAGGTCATGCCCTCGACCAGGGCATTCTCCAATTCAGCGGGAGTGATGGAGAACGTCTTGGGTGTTCCCAGAACGTCCGTGAACCACAATTGGACGAAACGGACGCCTCGCTCCTCCACCGTCCGGAGGACGTATTCCTCTTGACTCCTCATGGGGTCGGGTACCTCCGAGCCTGTCGGGGTCTTCGCTTGGGGGGTCCGGGGTTCGATGGCGCCATTGTCGCAGGCCGCCGGGGGCCCGGTCGACAGCGGAGCCGGGGATGCGAACAGAGCCGGATCCGAAGGGACCCGGCTCTGTTCGTGTCAGCTGATGGACGACGGGTCGCTGCGCAGCGGACCTGGGGGGATAGGCCGCGCTGCGGGACCGGTCGCTGTCAGCCTTGAGCCGCCGCGCTGCACACGGTTTCGGTGACGATGGCGGTGACCTGGTAGGGATCCATGTTGGCGTTGGGACGACGGTCCTCGAGCCAACCTTTCTTGGCTTTGGCCACCGCCCACGGGATGCGGATGGATGCTCCCCGGTCGGACGTGCCGTAGCTGAACTTGGTGAAGTGGGCCGTCTCATGGGCCCCGGTCAGACGGCTCTCGATGCCCACGCCGTAGACAGCGATGTGCTCGTCCACCTTCTTTCCGATGGCCTCGCAGCCGGCGATGATGGCGTCCCAGCCACCGTCCTCGCGCATGGCCTTGGTCGAGAAGTTGGTGTGGGCCCCGGCGCCGTTCCAGTCGCCCATTATGGGCTTGGGCTCCAGTGTGGCGTAGACCCCGAAGTCCTCGGCAATGCGGAAGAGCAACCAACGGGCCACCCACAGATGGTCGGACACGTCGAGGGGGGAGAGCACGCCCACCTGGAACTCCCACTGGCCCATCATGACTTCGGCGTTGGTGCCCTCAATGCCGATGCCGGCATCGATGCAGGCGGCCGTATGCAGTTCCACGATCTCACGACCGGGCATCTTGTCGCCGCCCACGCCGCAGTAGTACGGGCCCTGGGGGGCGGGGTAGCCGAGGGCCGGCCAGCCCAATGGCCGTCCGTCCTTCATGAAGGTGTACTCCTGCTCGATCCCGAACATCGGCTCCTGGTCGCCGTACTTCTCGACCACCTCACGCAGCCGGGCCCGGGTGTTGGTCGGGTGGGGGGTGAAGTCGGTCAGCTCGACCTCGCACATGACGAGCTTGTCGTCGGGGCCCCGCAACGGGTCCGGGACGATGAAGACGGGTCGGAGTACGCAGTCGGAGTCGTGCCCCAGAGCCTGGTTGGTGCTCGACCCGTCGAATCCCCAGATGCCGGGATCCTCGCCGTCGGCGACGATCTTCGTCTTGCTCCGGAGGAGCGGGGATGGCTCGGTCCCGTCGATCCAGATGTATTCAGCTTGGTATGGCACGTTCGCTCCTCTGTTACTTGTATTGCCTATGTCGCTCGGTTGTCGAGCAACTCCACTCACCGCGCTCACCGGTGCTCTGCCCGCCTCCCTGACGATGGTATGGGACATTGACCGGGCGGCCGTCGCCCGATTCTACGAGTGGAGAGGACGTCCGCATTCTGGCAGGGGGCCGTTTCCCGTCCGTTACCCGATTGTGAACGGAGGATGAACACGCCGGGGGCCGGGGGCGGGCAAACGGCGCCCGGTAGTCTGACGTGATGGCCCGAGTGCGGATCGCCGCCTGCCAGATCAACACCGTGGTGGGCGATCTCGACGGGAACGCCGACCGCATTCTGACCGCCCTGGCCGAGGCCGAGCGGGCCGGGGCCGACCTGGCCGTGTTCCCCGAGCTGACGGTGACCGGCTATCCGCCCGAGGATCTTCTGTCCCGGCCGGCCTTCGTGGCCGATAACCAGGCCGTCTTCGCCCGGGTTGCGGCGGCCAGTGGTCGGTGCGCCGCGGTGGTCGGGTACGTGGATGTCGATGCCCAGGGTCGCCTGGTCAACTCAGCCGCCCTGTGCGCCGACGGGAAGGTACTCGGTCGCTACGACAAGCGTCTGCTGCCCAACTACGGCGTCTTCGACGAGCAGCGGTGGTTCACCCCCGGCTCCGGTCAGCCCCTGCCCTACCCGGTGGCCGGGGCACCGGTGGGCGTGACCATCTGCGAGGACATGTGGTTCTCCCGGGGGCCGATGGTCGATCAGGCGAGCGCGGGGGCGCACCTTCTGGTCAACCTCAACGCCTCCCCCTACTCCCGTCATCGTCGCGAAGAACGCCTGGTGGTGCTCACCGAGCGGGTAGCAGAGACCGGATGTCCGATCGTCTACGTCAACCAGGTGGGTGGGCAGGACGAACTGGTCTTCGACGGGGCATCGCTGGTGGTGGGACCGGAAGGGGTAGTGGCTTCGGCGGCCCAGTTCGAAGAGGAGATCCTCATCGTCGACGTTGATACGGCCGCCGACCTGGGCCCCCGGGACGGAACGGCCGCGCCGGTCGCCCACCAGGAGCGAGCCGCCGTCGGCTCCATCGCCCCCGTGCTCGGTCCGGAGGCCGAGGTGTACGCCGCCCTCGTCCTCGGCACCCGGGATTACCTGGCCAAGAACGGGTTCACCGATGCGGTCATCGGGCTGTCCGGCGGTATCGATTCATCGTTGGTGGCGGCGGTGGCCGTCGATGCCCTGGGTCCGGATCACGTCCATGGCGTGACGATGCCGTCGCGGTACTCCAGTGAGGGATCGGTGGCCGACGCCGTCGTGCTGGCGGCCAACCTCAGAATCGACGTGGCCACCCTCCCCATCGAAGAGGCCCACCGCACGTTGGCGATGACGCTGGCGCCGGTCATCGACGGTGAACCCAGCGGACTGACCGACGAGAACCTCCAGTCCCGGATCCGGGGCATCCTGCTGATGGCCTTGTCCAACGCTCGGGGCTGGATCGTGTTGACGACCGGCAACAAGAGCGAGATGGCCACCGGCTATTCGACCCTCTACGGAGACTCCGCCGGTGGCTTCGCCGTCATCAAGGATGTGGCCAAGACCCTCGTCTACGCCCTCTGTCGTTACCGGAACGAGAAGGCCGGTTTCGAGCTCATCCCCGGGGCCGTCCTGGACAAGCCGCCGTCGGCCGAGTTGCGGCCCGGGCAGCGGGACGACGAGTCACTCCCCCCCTACGAGATCCTCGACCCGGTGATGGCCGGTTACGTCGAAGAGGACCGATCGCCCGACGAGCTCATCGCCGCCGGATTCGACCGCGCCGATGTCGAACGTGTGGTTGCTCTCATCGATAGGGCCGAGTACAAGCGCCGCCAGATGCCGCCGGGGGTGCGCATTTCGGGAAAGGCGTTCGGCAAGGATCGGCGTATGCCCATCACCAATCACTACCGAGGCCGAGGCGGGTCCCCACCCGCACCTCGTCAGCGGGGGGAGAGTCCGGCCGTTGTCTGAACTGACCGGCTCCCTGACCGGGGCCCAACCCGACGACGCCCCACCCGGCACCGTCCAGGCCGACGGCCACCAACCCGACCCCCATTATCTGGCCGCCCCTCCAATGGAGGATTCTCCGACCGAACCGACTGCACCCGCTCCTGTCCCGGCCTGGAGCGGTGAGCCGGCGCCCTTCACACGGTCGGTCACGGCCGCGCTGCTGGGTGAGTACCGGTGGATCGAGAACGCCCTTTATGCGGTGTTGGGCGAATGGGTGAGCGACATGCCGGTGGCGGCCGTCCAGGTCCATCTGGACGGGCAGAGCCAGCGTCACGCCTGGCACGCCGAGCTGTGGGCCGACCGCCTGCCCGTTCTGGCCGGCACTGACTCCTCGGCCCTCACCGCGCCTTCGGCCCCGGCCATCGCCCTTTTCGCCATCCTCCAGGGGACGCCTGTCGACCTCGACGGCTCGACCGGCGGGTGGCCGGTGGCGGAGGGCGCATCGTCGTTCCCCCGGCCCGGAGCGTTGCCCCGGCTGGCCGGCCTCTACCGGGTGGTCCTGCCCCGACTGGCCACGACGTACGAGCGCCACCTGAGGGCGGTGACCCACTCGCCCACCGATCCGCCGGTCAGGCGCGCCCTCCAGCTGGTGCTCAACGACACCATCGAGGATTGGCACGCCGGTGAGCGGCTGGTGCAGCGCCTGGTCACCCGGCCCCACGATGTGGCCGCCGTCCACGACTTCCTCCGTCATCTGGAGTCGGCGGTGGTGGCCGCCGGCGCACGTTCCGGCCTGGTCACACTGGGTGAATCGGTGCCCGAGAATTGAGCCTCGGAGGGTCGTCCGGGGCCTGAATCCGCATGGAGGGCTTGACGCGTCCGGTAAACTTCGAAAGCAGCAATCGTTGCGCCCGAAAGCGCCGATCCCGAAAGTAGCGAGAGCCGGTGTGCCGAGCTCCCTGCGGGGGGTGGGCCACCCCTCGAGCTGGTGGGGGAAACCAAAGGACCTGGTGAAGTTGGCAAAGGAGCGCCTCGAAAGGGACGACGAAGACCTCGTCCGGCTATATCTGACCGACATCGGCCAGTATCCGCTACTGACTAAGGACGACGAGGTGCGGCTGGCCCAGGCCATCGAGGCCGGGCGGGAGGCCGATGCTGCACTGGCCTCGGCGGCCAAAGGTCTGACACCGGCCAAAAAGCGGGAGCTGCGCCGGGTCACCCTGCAGGGTGAAGGGGCTCAGCAGACCTTCGTTCAGTCAAACCTCCGTTTGGTGGTGTCCATCGCCAAGAAATACCAGGCGTCGGGCCTTCCCCTGCTCGACCTCATCCAGGAGGGGAACCTGGGCCTGATGCATGCCGTCGAGAAGTTCGACTGGCGCAAGGGCTTCAAATTCTCCACCTATGCCACCTGGTGGATCAGACAGGCCATCACCCGCGGAATTGCCAACACGGGCCGGACCATCCGTCTGCCCGTGCATGCGGGGGACACCCTGGCCCGGGTTCAGAAGGCCCAGGCCCGACTGGAACTCAAATACGGTCGCCCGGCCACTCTGGCCGAACTGGGTGCCGAAGTGGAGATGCCCGAGGACAAACTGGTCGAGGCGCTCCGGTTCCGGGCCGAGCCGCTGTCGTTGTCGGAGCCGTTGCGGGAGGACGGCGACGCCGAGCTCGGTGACGTCGTCGAGGACCGGTCGGCCGAATCGCCCTTCGAAGTGGCCGCCGTTTCCCTGCTCCCTGAAGAGATCGGTCGACTGCTGTCCCCCCTCGACGAACGTGAGCGGGAGATCCTGCGCCTCCGTTTCGGTCTCGATCGCGGCGAACCGCGCACCCTCGAAGAAGTGGGTGAGCACTTCAACCTGACCCGTGAACGGATCCGTCAGATCGAAGCCCGGGCCATGTCCAAGCTTCGCCACCCGTCGTCGGACACCGGGGCGAGGGATCTGCTGACCGTTTGACCGGGCCGGCACGTGCGTCTGCGCACCTGTGGCGGACCAAGTACCATCTTCACCATGAAGAAGCTTCTCATCCTCGCCATCGTGGTTGCCCTGGGTGTTGTCGCCGCCAAGCGGCTGCGCACCACCTGAGGCCGACCGTCCGCTGGCGCTGCCCGCTCCCTCGGTGACTCTCACCTGAGGGAAGGTTCGCCGATCGGCGCGTCAGACTGCTAATCAGACCTGGGGACGCCGGGCCAGCCGCCAGGCGACCAACGCTCCCACCGACGCGGCGGCGGTGACGCCGGCGGCGGCAGCTGTCATCGACCAGCTCGGAACGGTGACCCGGTCGCGCAGGCGGACCGGTTTGGTGAACTGCATGACCTCCCAATCACGTTCGCGGGCCACCTTGGCCAGAACCCGGTCGGGGTTGACGGCCACCGGTTGACCCACCGCCTCGAGCATGGGCAGATCGGTGTACGAGTCCGAGTAGGCCGAGCTCTGGGCCAGATCGATGCCTTCGGCCTCGGCCAGTTCCCGCATGGCTTCCGCCTTGAAGGGCCCGTAGGCGTAGAACTCCATCTCGCCGGCATAGCGGCCTTCGTCGTCCACCACCACCCGACTGGCGATGGCACCGTCGACACCCAGGTGCCGGGCCAGGGGCATGACGATGTCCTCCGGCGCCGCCGACACCAGGTAGACCTTGTTGCCGGCCGCCCGGTGGGCCTCGATCAGGTCGAGGGCCTCGGCGTAGATGATGGGCTCGACGATCTCCTCGAGCGCCTCGTCGACGATCTCCCGGATCTGTTGGCGGTCCCAGCCCTTGGTCAGGGTGAGCATCGACTCACGCACCCGGGCCAGCTTCTGCTCGCTGGCGCCGAGGTGGAGATAGATCACCTGGGAGACGATGGCCCGGGCCACCAGCCGCCGATTGATCAACCCGCCGCGATAGAGAGGGCGACCGAAGGCGCCGATGGATGCCTTGGCGATCACCGTCTTGTCCAAGTCGAAGAAGGCGGCCCTCATCTCACTCTCTTGTCAGCCTCATGCTCGAAATCGTCACCGTCACCGTCACCGTCACCGTCACCGCTCGTCACCGCTCGTCACCGCTCGTCACCGTCATGGTCCGTCTCACCGTCGTGGCCGTCTCAGTGACCGACCAGCACGCGCTGCACAACTTCTTCGGCGTCGGCCGTCACCAGAACCAGTACCTCGTCCCCGATGGCCAAACGGGTATCACCCCGGGGAACGATCAGACGATCGTCGCGCATGACGGCCACCACCGTGGCGTCGCGGGGAACACCCAAGTCGGCCAAAGTGAGCCCGGCCGCCGGGCTGTCGTCGGCCAACGTGACCTCGACCAGATGGGCGTGGCCCCCCTCGAAACGGAGCAAGCGGACCAGGCTCCCGACCGAAACCGCCTCTTCGACCAGGGCGGTGAGCAGCTGGGGGGTGGACACCGACACGTCGACGCCCCAGCTCTCGGTGAACAGCCACTGGTTCTTCGGATGGTTGACCCGGGCCACCACCCGGGGCACGGCGAACTCCTGCTTGGCCAGAAGGGAGATGACCAGATTGTCCTCGTCGTCGCCGGTGGCCGCCACCACCACGTCCACGGTGGCCAGCCCGGCGGCGTCGAGGGAGGAGACCTCGCAGGCGTCGGCGGCCACCCAGGTGATGTCCAGGTCGCCCCGGATCCGGGCCACCAGATCGGGATCGCGCTCGATGACCAGCACGTCGTGGCCCCCGGCGTGGAGATCCGAGGCGATGGCCGTCCCCACACTTCCGGCTCCGGCGATGGCCACCTTCATGAGTCGGCCTCCTGGGGGGTGATCGGGGTGACGGTCGTCCCCACCAGGCGGGCGTTGAACCGGTCGAGGGCGGTGTCGGTCACCATGAGGTGCAGGAGGTCGCCGTCCTGGCCGACCAGGTCACCGAAGTCGAGGTGGGCCACCCCGGCCCGGGTGACGGCGACCACGGTGACGTCACCGGGCACCGACAGATCGGCCAGCCGTTTTCCCGCCCATCGTTCGGGCAGGGTCCGCTCCACCAGCGAGAGGGTGCCGGTGGGGTCCGACCACTCGGACTCGACCTCGCCGGGTACGAGACGCCGGCGCACCTGGTCGATGGTCCACGACACGGTGGCCACGGTGGGAATCCCCAGCCGCAGATAGATCTGGGCCCGCCGGGGATCGTAGATACGGGCCACCACATTGGGGATCTCGTAGGTCTCTCGGGCGATCCGGGCCGTCAGGATGTTGGTGTTGTCACCACTGGTGACGGCGGCCAGCGACGCCGCCTCGCCGGCCCGGGCCCGTTCGAGGTCGCCACGGTCGAAGCCAGAACCCACGATTGTCGTGCCGGCCCAGTCGGGAGGCAAGCGCCGGAAGGCCTTGGCGTTGCGATCGATGATGGCCACGGTGTGCCCCTGGGCGGCCAATCCGACCCCCAGCCCGGAGCCGACCCGGCCACAGCCGACGACGATGATGTGCACCCGACCATGCAACACGCATCGCCGGCCGATCACAACTCACGGGCCCCCGGGCCTGCCCCGATGACCCCGGCGTGGGGCCGGTGGCCGGCGGAGGGGGCCGGCCGAGCGTCGGGGAGTGGGGCGATGCCCATGGTTTACTGAGGGGGTGGACCCCTTGGTAACCGGAGGCGTGGATCCGGTCGGGCCGACCGGGGCCCCCGCGGAGGACGGCGCCGAGGCCGGGAGCGGCATAGCGGTGTCGCCGCCCATGTCCACCCAGAGGCGCATGACCCCGGCGGCGGCCGCTCTGGTCAAAGTCGACCTGCCGGAGACCCTGCGCTACCGCCTGAAGAACACGCTGCTCGGGCCCCCGCTGGTCAATGAGCAGCTGAGCGGCGAACGACTGGGCCGTCCGTCGGCCCTCGGCGTCCTGTCCCCGGACTGCATCTCGTCATCGGCCTACGGCACCGAGGAGATGCTCACCCAGCTGGTCCCCTACGTGGGACTGGCCGCCTTCGCCCTGGTCGTTCCGGTGACCATGGCCATCCTCGGCGTGCTCTTCTTCGTCACTCTCTCCTACCTGGAGGTCATCCAGCTCTACACCAAGGCCGGCGGGTCCTACGTGGTGGCCCGCGAGAACTTCGGTCCCGAAGGTGGCCCAGATCGCCGCGGTCGCTCTCCTCATCGACTACACGGTGACCGTGGCCGTACAGACATCGGCAGGTACGGCCGCCCTGACCAGCGCCTTTCCCGCCCTTCTGCACGCGGGGACCCTCGGCAACCTGACCGTACCGATCACCGTGGCCGTCGTGCTCCTGCTCCTCTACGGCAACCTGCGGGGCATCCGGGAAGCCGGCAAGTTCTTCGCCTTCCCCACCTACTTCTTCATCTTCAGTCTGGGGCTGGTGGTCATCGCCGGCTATGCCAAAAAGGCCATGGGCACCCTGGCCGTCCACTCGGTCCACCACCCCGGGACGGTGCCCATCGGCCACGCCGGGTCGGGGCTGCTCTACGGGGCCTCCTTCATCATCATCCTGCGGTCGTTCGCCAACGGGGGCTCGTCGCTGACCGGCCTCGAGGCCATCTCCAACGGGGTGGGCGCCTTCCGCGAGCCCACCGCCCGGCACGCCCGCCAGACCCTGGTCATCATGTCCAGCGTCCTGGCCTTCCTCGTCCTCGGGGTCACCCTCATCGCCCACTGGACCCACGCCGTGCCCTACGAGATGGGGACGCCCGACGGTGGTCTCCCAGGAGGTCCGCTACGTCCTCGGCACCAGCCCGGTGGCCCAGGTCATGTTCTACCTGGTCCAGTTCGCCACGGTCCTCATCCTGTACACCGGGGGCAACACCAGCTTCAACGGCTTCCCGTTCCTGGCCAGCTTCGTGGCCGAGGACTCCTACCTGCCCAAGCAGCTGACCCGCCGGGGCCACCGCCTGGCCTTCTCCAACGGCATCATCGTGCTCACCGTGGTGGCCCTGGCCCTGATCCTGGCCACCGGGGCCCAGGTCGGCAGCCTGGTCGCCCTCTACGCCATCGGCGTCTTCACCGGCTTCGCCATGGCCGGCTCGGGCATGGTCAAGCACCATCTCGACCGGCCGGGGTGACCACTGGCGCCGCAGCGTGGCCGTCAACGGCTTCTCCGCCGTTCTCACCGCCTTCATCGTCCTCATCTTCGCCACCGTCAAGTTCAAGGAGGGAGCCTGGGTGGTGGTGGTGGTCGGCCCGCTCATGTACTACGGGCTGATCCGGCTCCACCGCCAGTACGTCGACGAGGACCGCCAGCTGGAGGAGGGGGCGGCCGAGGCGGCCGAGGCGCCGGTGCTCAACCGCCACGTGGTCATCGTCCTGGTCGACCGGCTGGACATGGCCACCGCCCGGGCCCTCCAGTACGCCCGCACGCTGCACCCCGATGAGCTCCGGGCCGTCCACTTCGCCCTCGACCCCCGGGAGATCGGCCGAGCTCGAGGCGGAATGGCGTCGGCTCGGCCTGGCCCAGCTCCCCCTGGACGTCGAGGAGTGCGAGGACCGCCGGCTGACCCGGGCCGCCCTGGAGCTGGCCGCCGAGACGGTGGCCGACGGCGCAGACCGAGCTGACCATCCTGCTGCCCCGTCGGGGCTTCGCCGCCGGCTGGCAGCGGGTACTCCACGACGCCACCGCCGACCACATCGCCGACGCGCGTGGGCCAGCTGGCCCACGTCAACGCCACCGTGGTGCCCTACCAGCTCACCGGGGGCTGGTTGTCCAAGCGCCGCGGACTGGGGACGCAAGAAGTCGACGCCAGCCGCGCCGGCCGGCTCGGGGTCCGGCCACGGGCTGCCGACCGGGCCGCCGACCGGGACGCCGCCCTGCGGGCCTCGTTCGACCGGGCCGCCTTCGGCGAGCGGGGGCGGGGCACCATCCCCATCGGCGAGGCCCAGTGGCGGCAGCGGGTCCGGGTGGCCGGCCGGGTCAAGTCGGTGCGGGTCCAGCCCCGGGCCGGCACCTCCAACCTCGAGTGCGTGCTGGCCGACGACAGCGGCAAGCTGCTGCTGGTCTTCCAGGGCCGCCGCCGGATCCCCGGCATCCAGCCGGGGGCCCGTCTGGTGGTCGAGGGCATGGTCGGGGACTGGGCCCGCCGCCAGGCCATCCTCAACCCCGACTACGAGCTCATCGCCGGCCCCGAGGCTGGGGTCGAGCCGACCTGAGTCCCCTGCCGTCCGGGCCCTCACGAAGGGCGCGCCAGGCACCACGCGGACGTGGCTTCCTTGCCCCCGACCCCATTTTATCGGTATCTTCTGGCCCCGTTGCCGGGTTCGGCGTGCCATGAGGGCGCGCCCCGGCGGAGGGCCACACGGCCGAGGCCTCGCAGGGGGACCGTGTCCCTGACTTCTGCGGTGGGCCGCGGCCGCAGACAGCCGAACGATCCGACGTGCCGCGACAGTACACCGAAGGGAGCCTCACCGATGACCCACCTCCTGGCTGAAGGGGGTTACCAGAGTCTTCTCGCTGACGAGCACCGAGAAGACCTGGCTGTACTTCGCGCTGGTCTGTGCCGTGGCCGCCATCGTGGTGGCCCTGTTGCTGGTGCGGGGCGTGCTCGCCGCCGACCAGGGCACCGCCTCCATGAAGGACATCGCCAAGGCCATCCAAGAGGGGGCCGAGGCCTTCCTGGCCCGCCAGTTCAAGACCATCGGGATCATCATCGTCCCGCTGGCCGTGCTCATCTTCTTCACCGCCACCAAGGTGACCCACACCGTGTATCTGTGCGCCGGAGCGGTCACCAGTTCGACGCTGCCACGTCGGTTGCCTCAGGCACACGGTGACCGACCTGACCTTCGCCCAGGCCGGCATCTACCGGGTGATCTGCTTCCTGGCCGGCGCCCTGTGCTCGGGCCTCACCGGCTTCATCGGCATGAGCCTGGCCGTGCGGGGCAACGTACGCACCGCGGCGGCCGCCCGTGAGGGCAAGATGGCCCCCGCCCTCAAGGTGGCCTACCGCACCGGCGCCATCACCGGCCTGCTCTGTGTGTGGGCCTCGGCCTGCTCGGGGCCACGGTCATCGTGCTCATCTTCCAGAACACGGCCACCTCGGTGCTCATCGGCTTCGCCTTCGGCGCCTCGCTGCTGGCCCTGTTCATGCGGGTCGGCGGCGGCATCTTCACCAAGGCCGCCGACGTGGGCGCCGACCTGGTGGGCAAGGTCGAGGCCGGCATCCCCGAGGACGACCCCCGCAACGCCGCCACCATCGCCGACAACGTGGGCGACAACGTGGGCGACTGCGCCGGCATGGCCGCCGACCTCTTCGAGTCCTACGTCATCACCATCATCGCCGCCGTCATCCTGGGCGTGACCGCTTTCGACTCCATCCACCGGGGCGCCGACGCGGCCAAGACGGTCATCTTCCCCATCGCCATTCCGGCCATCGGCATCCTGGCCACCATCGTCGGCGTGTTCGTGGTACGGGCCAGCAAGCGGGACAAGAACGCCATGGCCCCCATCAACCGGGGGGTATGGACGGCGGCCATCCTGACCATCGCCGGCTCGGCGGTCGTAGCCGGGGCCTACCTCCACTACTGGAAGGCCTTCTACGCCGTTCTCACCGGGGTGGTCCTCATGCTGGTGGCCAGCCAGATCACCGAGCACTTCACCTCCACCGAGCGCGGCCCGGTCAAAGAGGTGGCCGAGACGGCCCGCACCGGACCGGCCACCCTCACCCTCTCCGGCCTGGCCCTCGGCCTCGAGTCGTCGGTGTGGGCCATCATCGCCATCGTCCTGGCCATCGCCGTCTCCATCGGCCTGGGCGGGGGCAACATCGAGCTGACCCTGTACCTGGTGGCCCTGACCGGTATCGGCCTCCTGTCGACGGCGGGGATGATCGTCTCCGAGGACAGCTTCGGCCCGGTGTCCGACAACGCCGCCGGCGTGGCCGAGATGTCCGGCGAGTTCACCGGTGAGGCCGAGCGGGTCATGGTCAGCCTGGACGCCGTGGGCAACACCACCAAGGCGGTGACCAAGGGTGTGGCCATCGGCTCGGCCGTCATCGCCTCGGTGGCCCTGTTCGCCTCCTTCATCGAGACCATCGGCACCCAGCTGGGTCTCCACGCCCCCCCGCTGGCCCCGGTCAACTGGCTGTTCGACCTGCCCCAGACCTCGATCAACGTGTCCCACCCGACCATCTTCATCGGCGTCCTGATCGGCGGGTCGATCGCCTTCATCTTCTCGGCCCTGGCCATCCGGGCCGTGGGCCGGTCGGCCGGCACCGTGGTCCAGGAGGTGCGCCGCCAGTTCCGCGAGCACCCCGGCATCATGGACTACACCGAAAAGCCGGAGTACGGGAAGGTCATCGCCATCTGCACGACGGCCTCCCAGCGGGAGCTGGCCACACCGGCCCTGCTGGCCATCCTCAGCCCGGTCATCGTGGGCTTCGGCATCAGCTACTTCGCCCTGGGGGCGTTCCTGGTCGGGGCCATCCTCACCGGCCAGCTCATGGCCAACTTCCTGTCCAACTCCGGCGGGGCCTGGGACAACGCCAAGAAGTTCATCGAGGACGGCCATGAGGGGGGCAAGGGTTCCGAGGCCCACAAGGCGGCGGTCATCGGCGACACCATCGGCGACCCGTTCAAGGACACGGCCGGACCCGCCCTCAACCCCCTGATCAAGGTCATGAACCTGGTCAGCCTGCTCATCCTGCCGGCCGTCATCACCCTCCGGCACCACACCGGGGCCCGCCTGGCCATTGCCGGAGTCTCCCTGGTCGTCCTGCTGGCCGCCATCGCCTTCTCCAAGCGCAAGACCGACTCCATGGACGACGAGCTACCGGCGGCCGAAACCGCAGCACTCGACGAGGCCGCTACGGTGGCCATGGAGTCGTCGCACGACTGAGGCGGCCGTCCACCGAGGCATCGAGGCCCAGGTGGCGGCCACACGGGTTTGACAAGGCCCTGCCCCACCGTTCACCCTGAGGCCCAAACGCCATGGCAACCACCGACCTGACCGACACAGCCAGCCAGCCCGGTCCCCGACGGGGTGCCAGTGGTGGACGCCCGCCCGCCGCCGGGGCCAAGCCGCTGGTCATCGTCGAGTCGCCGGCCAAGGCCAAGACCATCGCCGGGCTGCTCGGTTCGGACTACGTGGTCGAGTCCTCCATCGGCCACATCCGCGACCTGCCCCGACGGGCCGACGAGGTCCCCTCGGCCTACAAGGGCGAGGCGTGGTCGCGTCTCGGGGTCGACGTCGACAACGGGTTCAAGCCGCTCTACGTTGTCTCCACCGAAAAGAAGTCCCAGGTGGCCAAATTGAAGCAGCTGGTCAAGAACGCCTCGGAGGTCTACCTGGCCTCGGACGAGGACCGCGAGGGCGAGTCGATCGCCTGGCATCTCCTCGAGGTGCTGGCCCCCCAGGTGCCGGTCAAGAGGATGGTCTTCCACGAGATCACCCGCCCGGCTATCGAACGGGCCGTGCAGGAGTGGCGGGATCTCGACCGTCGACTGGTCGACGCCCAGGAGGCCCGCCGGATCCTCGACCGTCTCTACGGTTACGAGGTCTCGCCCGTCCTGTGGAAGAAGATCATGCCCCGGCTGTCGGCCGGAAGGGTCCAGAGCGTGGCCACCCGCATGGTGGTCGAGCGGGAACGGGCCCGCATGGTGTTCCGGCCGGCCGGGTGGTGGGGGATCGAGGCCGACTTCACCGCCACCGAGGCCCCGGTGGCCGAGGGCACCCCGCGCTCGTTCACCGCTTCTTTGGCGGCGGTGGACGGGGTGGCCCTGGCGTCGGGTCGCGACTTCGATGAGACCGGCACCCTCGCCTCGACCAACCCGGTGGTGGTGCTGGGCGAGGCGGAGGCCCGGGCGCTGGCGGCCGGACTGGCCGACGTGCCCTTCGCAGTCAGCTCGATGACCCACAAACCCTTCCGGCGGTCGCCGGCGGCGCCTTTCATGACCTCGACCCTGCAGCAGGAGGCCGGCCGGAAGCTTCGGTTCAGCTCGCAGCGGGCCATGCAGGTGGCCCAGCGCCTCTACGAGGACGGCTGGATCACCTACATGCGGACCGACTCGACCACCTTGTCGAGCGAGGCCTCTCGGCGCCGCCCGGGCCCAGGCCGCCTCCCTGTACGGGCCCGATTATGTGCCCGCCCAGCCCCGCCGGTACGAGCGCAAGGTCAAGAACGCCCAGGAGGCCCACGAAGCGATCCGCCCGGCGGGCGAGACCTTCCGCACGCCCGACGAGGCCTCCCGCTCCCTGTCGGGTGACGAGTTCCGTCTGTATGACCTCATCTGGAAGCGCACCGTGGCCTCCCAGATGGCCGACGCCACCGGCACCAGTGCCCAGGTCCGCCTGGCGGGGCGTGGCTACCGGAGGCGAAGGGGTGGCCGGTCGCCAGGCCGAGTTCTCCGCGTCGGGCAAGGTCATCCAGTTCCCCGGCTACCTGCGGGCCTACGTCGAGGGCGAGGACGACCCCGAGGCCGAGCTGGCCGATCGCGAGGTCCATCTCCCCCCCATGGACGAGGGCGACCCGGTGACGGTGGGGGACCTCGAGCCGGGTTCCCACACCACCCAGCCGCCGGCCCGCTATACCGAGGCCTCGCTGGTCAAAGCCATGGAAGAGCTGGGCGTGGGTCGCCCGTCGACCTATGCCAGCGTCATCGCCACCATCCTCGACCGGGGCTACGTGTGGAAGAAGGGAACGGCACTGGTCCCGTCATTCACCGCCTTCGCCGTGGTCGGCCTTCTCGAGCGCTACTTCGCCAACCTGGTCGACTACGGGTTCACCGCCTCCATGGAAGACGACCTGGACGCTATCGCCTCGGGTAACGAGGAGTCCCTGCCGTGGCTGACCCGTTTCTACTTCGGCACGGGCGGGCCCAACGGCGGAACCGGCGACGCCGGCGCCAACGGCGATGGCCCTGACGCCGGCGGCTCCTCTACGCCCCCGGGCGGCCACGGGCGCGGTCTCGGCCTCAAGCGCGAGGTCAGCACCTACCTCGGTGAGATCGACGCCCGCGAGATCAACTCCATCCCCATCGGGGTGGGCCACGACGGCCAGGCCATCGTGGCCCGGGTGGGGCGTTACGGTCCCTATCTGCAGCGGGGCGAGGATCGGGTCTCCATCCAGGACGACCTGGCCCCCGACGAGCTCACCGTGGAGAAAGCGGAGTCGCTGCTCGAAGCCCCGTCGTCCGACCGGGTCCTCGGTGACGATCCCGACACAGGTCTGGCCGTACAGGTCCGCGCCGGCCGGTTCGGTCCCTACGTGCAGCTGGGTGAACTGGTGGAAGGAGGGCCCAAACCCCGCACCTCCTCGCTGTTCGCCACCCTGTTGCCGGCCACCATCACCCTCGAGCAGGCTCTCGACCTGTTGCGCATCCCGCGGACGGTGGGCACCGATCCAACGTCGGGGGAGGAGATCGTGGCCCACAACGGTCGCTTCGGCCCCTATCTCAAGAAGGGAACCGACACCCGGAGCCTGCAGTCGGAGGAGCAGATCCTCACCGTCACCGTGGAAGAGGCACTGGCCCTCTTCGCCCAGCCCAAGACACGCGGGGTCGCACAGCCAAGGGGCCTTTGCGGGAGATGGGAGCGGATCCGGACTCGGGTCTGTCCATGGTGGTCAAGGACGGACGGTTCGGCCCCTACGTCACCGACGGCACCACCAATGCCTCGCTGCGTCGGGGTGACGACGTCGAGTCCCTGACCCCGGAAAGGGCGTCCGAGCTCCTGGCCGAGCGGCGGGCGGCCGGACCTTCGACCCGGGTCAAAAAAGCTCCGGCCAAAAAGGCAGCCAAGAAGGCGACGGCCAAAAAGGCCACGGCCAAGAAATCGACAGCCAAGAAGGCCACGGCCAAGAAATCGACAGCCAAGAAGGCAACGGCCAAAAGGACCACAGCCATGACGACGGCCGCGCCCGGCGCCACGGTCAAAGCGCCGAGGACCGACAACACCGGGTGAACCAGGTGCAGCGGGGCCGTCTCATCGCCCTGGAGGGCATCGACGGTTGCGGCAAGTCCACCCAGGCCGAGCGGCTGGCTTCGCGACTCGGAGCGGTACTGACCTTCGAGCCCGGAGCCACCGCCGTCGGACAGCGGCTGCGTCGTCTGGTGCTCGATTCGGGGGAGACCGCCATCGACGACCGCACCGAGGCGCTGTTGATGGCGGCCGACCGGTCCCAACACGTGGCCGAAGTGGTGATCCCGACGGTGGAAACGGGTAGTTGGGTGGTCTCCGACCGCTTTTCGGCTTCGACTTTGGCCTATCAGGGCTTTGGCCGCGGGTTGGACCGGGCCGAGCTGGAGGACCTGGTGGCCTGGGCCACCGGCGGGTTGCGCCCCGATCTCACCGTGCTCATCGACGTCCCGGTGGAGGTGGCGGCCAGCCGGCGCGGATCGGTGGGCGGTGACCGCTTCGAGGACGAGGGCGACGTCTTTCTGCGTCGGGTGGCGGCCGGATACCGCACTCTGGCTGCGGCCGAGCCGGTGACGTGGCTGGTGGTCGACGGCACCGGTGCGGTGGACGAGGTGGCCGAGGCGGTGTGGGCGGGGGTGTGCCCGCTTCTGGGCCCGAGGGCCGGCCATGGCTGATCCCACCGCCCACCCCCCGCTCGGTTCCGCCGACCCGGTCAGCGGTACGGACCCGGCTACCATCCTGCCCGCGCTGTCCCTGTTCGACGGGGTGGTGGGTCAGAGGCGGGCGGTCGGTGCTCTGCGCGCCGCCGCCCGACGACCGGTCCATGCCTACCTGCTGGACGGCCCACCGGGTTCGGGCAAGCGCACGGCGGCCCGGGCCCTGGCTGCCGCCCTGCTGTGTCCCGCGGGGGGCTGTGGCCAGTGCGCCACTTGTCACAGGGTGCTGCGGGGGGCCCACCCCGATCTGGTGGAGATCGACCGCTCGGGCGCCTCCCTTGATGTGGACGAAGCCCGTTCCATCGTGGCCCGGGCTCAGAACCGCCCGCTGGAAGCGGATCGTCAGGTCCTGGTGGTCGACGACGTCCACCTGGCCGGCAAGGCGGTGCCGGCCCTTCTCAAGACGGTGGAGGAACCTCCGGCCACGACGGTGTTCGTGTTGATCGCCGACGACACCCCTCCCGAGCTGGCCACCATTGTCAGCCGGTGCGTGACCATTCCCTTCGACCCGGTTCCCGATCGGGACGTGGCCGACTGGTTGGTGGGTAAGGGCGTCGATCCCGCCCAGGCCCAGGCGGTGGCCGGGGCAGCCGGGGGTCGTCTCGACCGGGCCGAGCTGCTGGTGGGTGATCCGGGATTCGCTTCTCGTCAGGAGCAGTGGCGGGCGGTTCCCACGCGGTTGGACGGGAGTGGGGGAGCGGCCGCCGTGGTGTCCGAGGAACTGTTGGCGGCGGTGGACGAGGGGGTGGCCCCGCTGCGGGCGCAGCACGCCGGCGAGCTGGCCGTCCTGGCCGAGCAGGCCGAGGCCATGGGGGGGAAGGGAATCGCCGGGCGCCGGGGGATCGAGGAACGGCACCGACGGGAAGAGAGGCGGTGGCGGACCGACGATCTGCGCTTCGGCCTGGCCACCCTGGCCGGTGTGTACCGCGACAAGGTGGTGTCCAGCACGGAGGGAATACCCGGTGTGGCCTCGCCGGGCATGACCCAGAGCCGGCAAAGGGCGGTCCGACAGGTGGCCGCCATCGAGCAGGCCACCGAGTCTCTGCCCCGCAATCCCAACGAGTCTCTGCTCATGGACGCGTTGATGGTGGTGCTGTCGGGCATGGACGATTAGTTCCCGGTGGGCCGGGGGCAGGCCGGTTCGGATAGCGTGGCGGGCCTCGCCTGGGTAGCTCAGTCGGTAGAGCAACGCACTCGTAATGCGTATGCAAAATCAGCAAACTACCAGGTCAGAGGCTCTAAACAGCCCACAATCCTCTAGTCACCGCTAGTCAGGTTTACCAGGGATTATTCCGATCTAGGCACGTTTTCTAGTCACGGTTCTAGTCACGGAAACCAGCTGGGAGAGTAAAGGAACGCGATTGATAATTCGAAATTGGCCGTCTCTGACTTAACCAAGCTTCCTTGTTGAGTGACCAAAACCTTGGCGGGTGGGTAGGACGTTATTTCCGTTGGGCCACCGACCTGCCTACGGACGATGCCAAAGACGGCACCATTCGCCGTCGTTCCGCATGCCGTCAACAGCGAACCAGCCCAGATGAGGACCATAACGCTCATCCATCCAACCGCCTTGTGTCGCATTGCGAACTCCTTACTCCGGACGTTAGGACTGTATCCGATAAGGGAGATCCATCTCCCACCTTTGAGCCCCCGTTCCTTGGTGGACTGCTAACGGTAGCGAGCGCACATCGAACCGATCAGGTGGCGAGCATCGATTTGGCTGATAATGGATAGGTGAAGACCCAAGCAGACCAGAGCAGACCAGCCGGTCCTGTGAACCACTGTTAGCGGTTTACTCCGCTGAACCATTCCGATTCATCACCCTTTGCATTCTCGGATTCTTGGCGATTGTCACGGCAGGATCGTTGTTCCTGCACACTCCGTTTCCATTGTCGAAGCAACCGTCTCCCGATGCGCACGAGTACCTAAACGCAGCCAATCGCCTTGCCCATGGTCAGGGATACACCACGACAGTTCGGGATAACCCGTACTCACCCCACATGAGGCAAACAGTGAACCCACCACGCTTTCCACCAGGTACGTCACTGATTCTGGCCCCGTTTGCTCTGATCGGCAGTTATCCCGGCAATGTCGAGTTCGGTTCCCGGCTCATCGTCGTGGCACTAGTAATCGCCACCGGTTGGGCTGCCTACAGTCTTGCCGGATGGTACGCCGCATTGTTGGCTGTGTTGTTGGTGTCAATCAGCGAGTTCGCCATTCGGAGCAGCGAAGTGGTCATGTCCGATGCGCTGGCTGCTCTGCTGATCGTCGTATGCGTTCCGCTCATCAAGCGGCGCACCCAAGGGAGCGCCTACCTGTTGGGTTTGATCGCAGGCTACGGCTTTGTTATTCGGGAGAGTGGCATCATTGTCGTGGCCTGCGTTTTGATCGTCGTTGCCGGATGGGATCGTCTTCGGGTGGCAGTGGCCGCAGCGATACCCCTCGCCGGCCTGGCTATTTACAACTGGTCCACCTTCGGAGCGCCGTGGCGCACAGGACAAACCTATTGGTTGGGCAGCTTTCATCTGTACTCCCTGAGCTACGTATTGAAACATCCGTGGCCGGAAGGTGGCGAGGTTAACTATGCGTTTTCCCTGCGCCTCTTCCATCTTCTCGGCCACACGCACTCTGGCTTCATCGCTCTAGTGCCGAACCTTTGGTTCTATCCGTTAATCCTGTTGGGTTTCTCCACTGTCTATGGTCTGCCTTGGGTCACATTGGTCGGCCTGATCGCTTCTGCTCTGTCGTGGCGGTTGCCGGAAGCGAAGTTCACTCTTCTGTTGGCAGTGCTCACTGTGGTCTTCTACATGCCGAACTTCGAGCAGGATCCTCGCTACCTGGCCGGACCGTGCTTCCTACTGACAGCATGGGCAGCAGCTGCATTCGTAAAGGTAGCCAGAACGATTCGGGATCAACATGGCCGTCAGATTGCCGAGTTCCTTGCACCGGCTCCAACTACGACGTTCTCAGGCGTGAGCGATGAAGGACAATGAAGACGGTTACCGTTTGATGAAGACGGTTACCGTTTAACAGTGGCTAAAGGAGACTTACGCTCGCCTCGCCGTGAAGGCGTTCCGAGAACAGGACCGACCTATGGGATTGATCATTTTGGAGGCGAAATACGGAGAAAACGAAACCTTCGCTGATGTGACAAATCTCCTGCGGTCTGCGGTGGGCCGATATCGCTGTCGAGTCAACGGGCGGCCATGTCATCTCGCTCAAGGGCGTACCGAAGGCTGACGGCGACCGAGTGAAGGGCATCATCGACACGGCGGTTCACGATGCCGGCGAGGCAGCCAACCGTCCGGAAGCGTCCGCCGCTCCAGCAGCTCAGGTGAGCGTCGCTGACGAACTGATGAAGCTGGCCCAGCCGCGACGCCGGAGTGCTGAGTCCGTCACGTTGGGATCAGGCACCTTCACTGGAGGTAAGGACGTACAGGCTGGCCTGTATAACGTGACTCCCGGTCCTGGCCAGAGCGGCAACTTCAGTACGCAGGGAAATAACCAGACCTACAACGAGATTCTTGGAGTCACAGACGGTGAGGGTGTTCCATCGATCCGTGCACAGATTTCGACTGGGGATCAGATCACCATTTCAGGTCTGAGCGCCGTGACGTTTACTCCGGTGCCGACAGCACCGTTGGTGACCACACAGGCAACAGTCAATCTCTCTACTGGTACGTGGACGGTTGGTCAGGACATCGGTGCCGGTAGGTACGTAGCAACTCCCGGTGCCGGTCAAAGCGGCAACTTCACCGTTAGCGGTGCTGATTCGTACAACGAAATCCTTGGTGGTTCAAGTGCAGACGGTGGCGTGCCAAGCGTGACCGTGAGCCTCACGAATGGTGATGTAATCCAAGTGTCCGGAATGAGTCAAGTAACCATGACGGCTGGGTAGGACAACGGGGTTCGCCTCGTGACACTCAGTCTCTTCTTTCATTCAGGTTGGCTGCGTAGGCCACTGAACCCCCTCGTCAGGCCGCCGACGGGTTGTGGCGTGCTGATGGATGGGGCATCAACAGGACACGAGGAACCATGCAGGCTTGTTATTGATCGTAAACAGGCGATCACCACGCGCACTGAGATGGGCAGCGCGTGGGTCTGGAAAATGTTGCGGGTCATGGATGTCCGGACCGAGGTGGATGGTGTGACGACCAGCGAAGGGCATATCGGTTAAAAGGGTCTTGCGCACACCTTGTGGTGGTTGAGGGTTCTCGGCTTCCCTCTTCGCCTTCAGCTTCTCGACCTCTTCGCCCAGTGAGTAGACATGAATTTCGGTGTCGATGGTCTGCACCGCGAGCAGTGCTTCAGACACGGCAACGATTGGGCTGAATGTCTACTGCCGATGAACTTCTCGACCAGGCGTAAGCATCGCCCAGCTTTCGCCGGACGCCACCGATCAACGCTGCCGTTCAGTTCCGGCTGGTTGCCGTGACGCAGCTTGTCGTCTTGGCACGCGGCGACGAACATAGAGAACGCCCTTGCTTGATCCGTACCTGACACTTCCTCGACCTGCACGCCACGACTGATCAACTCCGGTAGGGCATTCGCGGCTGGTGATCGTGGGTCACACATGATCACGTTCGGATGGTGAGCCACGTACAATCGGTGCACCTCGTCGGCAAGCCAACCGGTGCCTTCACGGTGAGCAACCACGGCCACGTGATACAAGCCATCTTCACGGATGCTGGCGACGGCAATACTGCTCCATTCGCCAGCGGGGCTGCTATCGAATGCCAGCGCCAGCGACTTGCCTCGTCTTGCTGTTCAGGTCAACCAGTGATTGCCACGTCGCCGGAGTCGATTACCGGGTCGTTAACTGTGGTTGTCCATTGCGCAAGCCGGGATCGCGGAAGTCCACCAGTTCAAGTGATTCGTATTCGGCTTGCACACTCTCTGGTCCGATCGTGATGCCGTACGCTGGATTCGCTGCTGCCCACGTTGCTTCCGCACCGAGGGTCAGCGTCCTCCGGTGCACTCCATTCCACGTAGACGACTCCGCTCTGCACACCGCTCTCCACCAGCTGCCGACCACGTTCGGTGCGCTGCAGTAGTGGTTGTGATGTTGCTGGTGTACCAGGTGTCGACACGAACATGCTGCGAGCGTCCACCACCGAAGGAACTGCGAGTCGCCTGTGCCGGCAACATCGCTGTTTCTAGCCGGTGTCCTGCACTGCGAAGTATTCGTCACCCACGTACAGATCGCAGACAGCGCCGTGACCGGCCAGCTTGCTTGTGGCTGTGAGCAAGTGCACAACGCTGCCGTTGGACACTGCAGCTGCTCCGAACCGAACTCTTGCGCAGCTTGAACATGTCTGCCAGTGGACTGGCTTGCAATCAACGGCCACCAGGTCTCAACCATCTTGCTCTGGCACTCTTCAAGTCCTGACGTGAAAACCAGATTTGCGACCGGGATAGCCAATGCCTTGGGTAAGAATGAATACGAGCAGCAATGTCGTCTTGCCGTTCTGTCGTGGAACGATCAAGTGCTATCCGTGTACACATATTTCCATGTCTCCTGTTCACTGAACAATGCGAGTACGTGGTCCTGCCATTCCATCACGTGGGCGAGTCCAAGCAGCTTCGCAATCTTTCGCGCCAATCGGAGTTGATTCTTACGAGTCGGATTTGGTGCAGTCGAGATACCTTGGTGGGCAGTTCATCATTCGTCTTCCATCAGGAATCGCACCAGATCACTGTTCGCTGCATCACTTGAAGGTGAACGCAGTTCTTCCATAGTCGATCGCAGTTCCTTGATGAGTACTTCCAACCGCCAAGGCCACAGCGCCCGTTTTTGACGATTCGCCTTGTCAATCTTTTTGGGCAAGTGCTTTCGCCATGCCGCTGTGGTCACTTGATGTTCCGTCAGATCACCGAGGATACGAATCTCATTTTGAACTGCTGCAGTCACCGGCCGTGCTGCTGTGCTATTCGGAGTAGTCATGATGTCTCCAAACTTGCTGCTGCCCAGTCGATGAATCGTTAGTTGCGATTGGTGTTGCGGTATGCGTTGCCGGTTCTCTCGCCGATTTGGCTGAGTTGCATTTGAGATGAAGAACTTGGAGGTTCTGTTGACCGAGAAAAAAGTGCCGGAACGTCGTGCGATCCAGATGCCTGAACTGCGATCGCGGAATGACGTGATCAACCGTTGTGCTCATCGCAGAGCGTGGTCTGGCATTGGGCACCAGGGCTCAGCGCACCAGGCACAGCGGCCATCTGAGCGGGCAATGGCGACCTTCCGAGCGTTGTCCCACTCCGAACTGGTCACGATGCCCTTCGGTATGAACGATCCCATTTGATTCACCTTGTACTTTCATCCCTCAACGGATTCCGTCGAAACCCTCTGACCAGGGTTTTTGCCAGTGGATGCTCATTCGGGCGCAGATTTGGACATGGAAAGCCCTGGTAGACGGCACAAAAAAGCGAGGGTCCGCATCTGGCACATGGCAAGGTCGACCCGCCCCCACCCTTTCCGTTGTTTAGGTAGTCCGTAGCGACGGATATAGTCGTGCAGCCACACCTACCTCCGGTTTCCCTGTCCTGATTGGAGGTCGAATCGGAAAATGCCCGTACCGGCGTCATCAACGACCACCCCATCCTGTGGGGGTCCTTCGCTCAGGCTCGTGGCCCAGCCGCCTGATCCGCCGCACGGAAGTACGCCAGCACGTCATCACGGCTGAACATCGCCCTTCCGGATGGCGTACGGAAAACCGGAACGAAGCTGCGAGTCTTAGCCCACCGAATCACGGTGCGGTTGGTCACACCGCAATAGCTTGCGACATCAGAAACAGACATGAAGCGCGACGAAGACATGAGCGAATCCTTCCTTCGGATAGCCGGAAAGCGTTCACAACGTGAACGAGGAACACGGCAGGCGCACCGAGGTGTCATTCCCTACAAAGCGCGCACAAACGTCTACTCCAGTTTACACCCGACATAGCGTTCAGATCGACCCACCGCACGAGGTAGCGGACCCGCCAACGAGCACATGAAGGACCGGAAAATGGTCCACCACATACATAGGTAGGTGTATAGGGTTTCACCCACCCACCTATGTGTGCGTGGCACGCCCTTGGCGAGCGTGCCCACGAACACATTCATACTTAGGTGACATACCTAGGTGCGCACCTATGTGTGATTGACCTGGTCACACGGTGTTTTCAACACACTTAGGTGCATCATCAGAATCCGGCACACCTATGTATCTGTAGACATCGACCGTTCGGGACTTCCCTCCGGCGATTTCTCGTTTTTCCTTCTGGGTTTCGGCTTCACCGGACTGCACCATCAGGTCTAACTGAAGTGCGATTTCATGATCATTGCCTTTGATGCGTGATTTGAAATCGGACTTTGTCAGCTTGAGCGGATTCCCCCACATCATTTGCCAAACCAGTTCTTTGATAGGTGTTTTTGTTACTTCCTCATGATCACGGACTTCCAACGTTGGCTTTCCTTCGTGGAATCCGTGCTCGTCAAGCGGACCCAACGTGATGTCGATGTCGAAGTACCCCGAATAGCCTTCACGACTTCCAGCGACGAACTCCAATTCGAATGACTGGTCCAACATTTCCTCGGCGGTTGGTTCCCTGCGCTTCTCGATGGTCACCCAGTTGTGACACCACTCCCGAGGTCCGGCTTGAGTGATGTTCTGCAGATCATGGCCGGTTGCACCCTTCCGGTAGTGAAAGACGACTTGCAGGGCTACGCCAGCGGCGTGACAGGGCACGCTGAGGGACTGCAAGACGGGCGCTGTCTCGTACACATTGCCAGCGTTGGCTACTGCTCCGTGGAAAGCGTAGAACGGATCCAGCACTACTAACGCAGGCTTTGCTGCCAACCATTCGGCCAAGGTTGATTGAAACCGTTCCGTCTGAACCTGTGCCACATCTTCAATGACGGCGATGCTGCCATCCAATACCCGAAACTCATCGTCGGAGAAATTGAACAACTGGGCCAAGTGATCCACCCTTCGTTTAAACAGTTCCTGGCTTCCCTCCCCGGCGAAGAACAGGACCGGGCCAGGGCTCTTCACTTCAAACTCGTTGAGGAATGGATGACCGGTGGAAACGGACATAGCCATCAGCGTCTCCCAGTACGACTTAAGCGACTTCTCAGGCCCGGCGACGGCACCGAAACCATCGGTCGTCCAGATGTCCTTCACCAACCAGTGAAGAGGCTTCAGTTCAATATCACCTAGCCCTGTGGCCCGCATGGTCAACGGTTCCTCAACGGGAGGCTTACCTTGCCAATGCAGAGTGTTCGGAAACACTGCCGACACCCCACCCTCGGCCCAGTGCACCCTGACGGCATCCCCACGCCACCGCTTGAGCACCACCCCCCGTCCCTCCACATCATGGAAGACCAAGGTGCCAGCCGGTGGTGCCCCGACTTCGGCCAGCTGGTAGTGGGCACCTTGCCGGGCCTTACTCTGCACCCGCCTCCACTCGCCTGGGCTGAACCCAGCTGCCAATGCCCGCTCATGGTCATGCAACCACCCAACCGATGATTGCGGTATTTCCCAACCGCTGATGTCGATGGTCTTCGTTTCCATGTCCATTCCTTCTCTCACAATCCCGGTGGCATCAAGTTGCCGTCCGCGTCCTGGTGGACACGAGGACGAGCGATCTTTGCCAACCACTGCTCGACAGCGGCGACTTCCAGCAGTGCGTCGTTGAATGCCTCGCTGCATTCCCACAGAACTCCGATCTTCAGATGGAATTTGAGAAGCCGACCGGTTCGCATGCCTCGATTTTGATGTCCGCACCAGCGGTCTTCAGCATCCCCATTGCGGTCCAGCCATCCTCGTTTGCTTGGATGTGGATGACAACGGACCATCCGGTTTCACCATCAACACCAACTAGGTCCGGTTCGGAGACAAACGTCACACCGTCCAACTTCCGGATCAATCGGCTGTGCTTGTTCGCCTCTAGTTGCAGCGGATCAAAATAACTCGTGCTCATTGTTCTCTCTTTTTTTCGGTGCCATGATCGGCACACCATTGGTGAGCGCACGATCGTGCGCACGCTGTCAGTCGATGCGCTTGCATCGCTCAACCTGGCCATCGAACGGTGTGGTGGTCACGACTCACCACCAAACAACGCCGTCAGAAACTGGTCACGATGGATGCGCCACAATGAGCCTGTCTTAACAGCGCCTGGCAACTCGCCACGTTCTGCCATCCTGTAGGCGGTTGACTTCGACCATTGCATCAGGCGACACACCTGATCGATGGTTAACACAGCAGGCAAGTCTGCTTCGACGGTGGTCATGACTCGTCACCCCACACGAAGTAGCCGCGCTCCACTTCACCCGCTAGCCACTGCTCTAGTGGTGCGATGGTTGCGGCTAGATCAAGATCCCTCGTGTCGAATGCCACGATGTCATCAGGGTCTTCGTCGTCCGGAAGGCAGAGATTCCAGCCCGCTTCGGTCAGCTGGTCGTAATCAGGACCGGACAGCGGCAGACGAACGGTGAATGCGTAGGATGTGAATCCACCATTACCGATCACGATCCGCTCAAGGGTCAAGGGCTGGATCATCGGGCACCTCCGGAGCGGAGGTAATCCTGAAGACCTGCCACGGAGACACGGACCGTAGGGCCAATGTGGACTACTGGCGGGAACCGTCCCTCACGGATGCGGCGGTAGACCGTCCAGCTGGATACTCCGATGCGGCGGGACGCTTCAGCAACAGAGATGGTTGCTGCTTGCTTGGTTGTAGGCATGGCACTCCCTCAGGTAATAGATCCGATTGGCTATTACCGAGCGCCGACGCTGGTGTAGTAGTGACCAGCTGTGCCCCAGCTTCCTCGACCGCCGCCCGTGTTACCGGTGGCTCGGAGTTTTGGCAGTCATTTCAACCGCAATCAGATACTACCGGGACCACTCACAGCTGCACCACGACATACCATCGTGAGTGGTCGTGCCCCTACCAGGTGATGCGGACCCTTGGACGGTTCGCCTCGCCTAACCTGGATGCGTATGTCTTGAGCAGCAGTGTTCCTCCGTCATGCGCTAAGTGATGGCTGGTCGTCGTCCTCCACCGCTACTGCGTCCAGGGCTGCAGCTGCACGTTTAAACGTGTCCGCACGAGTGCTGGCGTAGTGCCTCGCCGTGGTGGTCACGTCCCTGTGCCCGAGCATCTGTTGCGCTGCCTTCAGTCCAGCTGCATCGGTCACCACGGTGGCCGCATAGCTCCGAAGATCCTTGAGGGTCACGTCTGGGCACCCTGCTGCGTCGGTCACCTTTCCGAAGACCCTGGATACGTGATGCGGGTGCAAGGGTTCGTCAGTGTTCCCTGCCTGCTTGGTGAAGATCCATTCATCACCAGTAGGTGAACCACCTGCAGCGTCGCGCCGACGAATCAGTGATCGGCGTGCCCGATCGGACAGAAGCACGACCCGATCTTGATGGGTCTTCGTGCCTCCCAGCTTCCAGGTCTTCCCACCAAGCTGTGCCTTCGTGCCAGCCTCAACCGAATGGCACACATGGACTTCGGACAGGTCTTCAGGCACGTCCTGCCAACGCAGTGCACACACTTCCCCATCTCGCAGACCGGTGAATGCGGAGAACATGAACAGATCGCGCCACAGTTCACCGTCCTTGCGAGTCCGAGCGGTACGGAGGATTGCCGTCAGCTGCTCGTCGGTTGGAGGTGTCGCTTCGGGCACGGTGGTTACCGGCATCGTCAGGTTGTCGGCAGGATTGACAGCAAGGCCAACCTCGCCACCCTTTACGGCATCACCCAGCGACTTGCGGATTACCGCGTGGACCCGCCTGCGACCTGCGCGGCTAAGAGTGGAGTAATAACGCTGCAAATCGGCAGGCTTCAGATCACGAAGCTTGCGAGACTTCAACTCATCAGGAATCGCTTCCACAATTCGACGGTTGCGATATTCGGTCGATGGCTTCCAGTCAGCGGACATGTCGTCCAGCCATCGGGTGAGGTGTCCGCCAAGAGTGTCCTTGGAGGTTGACAGCTTTTGATCGGTAGCTCCCTTTACGTGGGCAGCATGCAACCGTTCTGCCTCACGCTTGCCAATCGGCTGTGTGGTTGTGCCGTATGTCTCGGCGTGTTGCTTCGGGCGGGTCTTGTCTCCATCGACATATCCGACCAACACTCGGGACCGCCACACGCCCGAGCGCACCTCTTTCAGCGAGCCACCTGCAGGCATGGTCGTTTACCTCCTGGTTGACCGGTCCCGTAAGATCCGGTCCGTGTCTAGTAACGCAGACACAATTCTGAAGTCACCGTTCTAGTCACGGAGTCAACACAACTCCATACCAGGGCTGTGACCAGGTAAGCCTGGGTAGCTCAGTCGGTAGAGCAACGCACTCGTAATGCGTAGGTCAGGAGTTCGATTCTCCTCCCAGGCTCCACTCTTGTGTAAGAAGTCGTACATAGTTGGCCTACGAAATGGCCTACGAAATGGCCTACAAGATTGGCTACGGCGCCGGTGTGGCAGGCAATGAGGGATCGTTTGACCTCCAGGGCTCTGTGCGGGACCGTGGGCCCTTCGCCCGCCTTTGGCGAGAGGGTATGGCAGCCGGGATGTTTGCGGACTCCAGAGGCCAGGACCGCTTCGTCAGACCTGGTCGAGGGTGACGATCTGAACCACGAAGTCGACGTGGGCGAAGTCCGAATCCCGTCGCCCATGATCATCGAATGCAGGCCACGTCGTAGAACTCAAGGGGCAAAGTGAATGCGAACGGGCGGTGGCGGCGGCTGAAGCCGTCCGTGGCACAGATTCCGATGGGAATCCCTGGCTGAGCGAGTGGTCAGTCATAATGGCGGGCCAGCTTCCACGCTTCGGTCCAGCTCCGGTATTGACCCGTGCAGAGCCAGATCGGATCACCACGCTCTTCGGTCCACGCGCCACCAGGGGTCTTGACATGGCCCTCATAGCGGACTTGGATGAAGATGGTCAGAAGGTAGGTGCGCGAGAGGTTGATTGCGATCGTCGTGGACCTGTCAGGTGCGCCACCTGGACCCCACCACCAGTAGTTGTTGTGACCGCTGATCGCGTGTGGAAGTCCTTCGGCCGGCCCGTAGAGGTCGACCGCGCCCGCCGCGCCGTAGTCGCCGGTGAAGATCACCAGCCTGGAGCGTTGACTGCTCGGCAAATGATCAGCCACCACTGACAGCTGGGTCACCATCTGACGCCACCCGACCGTGGCGCTGAGGTCCTTGTTGATCGATCCCTCCCACGGGCCCGAGGCCAGCACTCTCTGTGGGAGGACCGGAAGCGTCAAGGGCAGCGTGATGACGGCCGCCAACACGATCAGTGCAACCCGACATCGGACCGACCTCCTGGCCTGATCGGTGGGTCGAGAAGCGAGCCGTGCTTCGATAGCCACGCCACCGGCGGCGAAGAGGACGTAGTACATGCCGGCGAGGTAGTACGACTTAGCTCCCGAGAGTGCGTACAGCGCAAGCAGAACCAGGTACGCAACGCCCAACGGCCTGACTCGGCGGTTCCTCACCAACCACACCAGGCCGGGAACCCACACCCACGCCAGCACGATCCCGACCACGATGAACTGCTCCGGGATGAAGGCCAGTGAAGCTCCCAGCGTGGAATTCTCCTGGTGCAAGCTGTGGGTCATCGAGAGCTGTGCCCACTGGTGGGTGGCATTCCACGCAATGTCGGGGCTGGCAAGGAGCAATACCAGTCCAGCACCCGCTACCAGCCAGGGGCTCCGCAAGACAGCCCGCTGGGTGCTGAACGCCAGTCCGACCAGTAGTGCGAGGATCAAGAAGAGAACGTTGAGTTTGTCGAGAAGGGCGATCCCGCTCAGCAATCCGATCGCCACCCATAGTCGGGTATCACCGGTACGCAACATGCGGCAGACCAACCACGTGATCACCGACCAGCAGAACATGTCGAACACCGTCGTGGATAAGAGATGGAACGCAGCCAACGCCTGAGGTGACGTGGCCGCAGCCACACCGGCAATCAGTTGGGCGGTGAGACGCCCTCCAAGTTCCCGTGCCGTGAGCGCACTGACATAGACCGTTCCTGCACCGGCCAGGGCGGGGAGTACCCGCAACCAGAAGACCGATGGTCCGAAGATGACGAGGACCGCGCGGGCTACGGCTGGAACCAGTGGCGGTTGGTCGACGTAGCCCCAGGCCAGGTGACGTGCGCAGGCCAGGAAGTACAGCTCGTCGCGGTGGAATCCGTACCGACCGGCGACCAGCAGTTCCAGGGTGCACATGGTGATGGCGGTAACCGATACTGGGGCCCAAGCGAGCGGGTGGAGCCCCGAACCCGCGGGTAACGATCCGTCGGCCAGCGCACTGGCGGAGGTCTCGCCGGCCCGGTCGATCGTTGTCTCTGTGGCAGCGGTGCTCGTCACTCGGTGGCCTCCTCTCCAAGCAACGCATTGCAGGTGAACGCGATGACCGTGCGGCGCGCCTTCTCGTCGTTGAAGCGCTTCGAGTCCCGTCCCTCGTGGCGCTTCCAGGCGAACCAGGCGATCGTTTCGGTCACGATCTGCGAGGCGACGGCCATATCGGGGAGGGCTGAGAATCGGCCTCCCGCCGCCCTCTTCTGGACATACTGGGTCAACTGGTCGATGTGGCCGCGACGTCGGCGTCCGAAATACAACTGCTCGAGCGGAGGCAGGTCGGCGGCGCAGGACTCGATGACCGAGAGCACGCCTCGAAGGCGCTCGATCATCGAGTACTGCTCCTCGATGATGGCGGTCAGTTCAGCCCGGAGGTCTTCTGGCTCGGGCCCACCGAGTGCGGCCTCGAGGACCGGGGCAACACCGAGCCGCTTGAGCTCGCCGCCCACCATCTGCATGGTGGATTCCAGTTCGGGTGTCGCAACGGGTAACTCTGCTGGATCTGGTGCCGGGAGGCCAAATCCATGGGCCAGGACCAGGTGGAAGAGCGCCTCCTTGCTCTCCACGTAGGTGTAGATGGCGCCAGTCGAGACACCAGCGCCGGATGCAACCTCTGCCATGCGGGTCCGTCGGTAGCCGACGCGGGCGAAGCACTCCGCACCTGCTTCGGTGACATCTCGCAATCGTGCGTCTGGAGGCATTCGAACCATGATGTCAGTATTGACTGAACGAGTCATTCAGTCAATACTCCATTCCCCAACTCATCGGGATCTGTCCCCGTGACTCCGCATTCGAGCTACGGGCCGTTATACGCAACGTCGATAAGTCGGAACACCTGTCCACCGGGCGCGCTGAAGTAGGTGTGGGCGCTCCCCGTGTGCCGGAATGCCGGAATGCCGGCACTGCGAAGATTTTGTTGGTAGCCCTCGCGGTCATTGGTTCGGAATTCGATCCACGCTCCGCGAAATGCCCTCGCATCGTCGACCGTGCGGCCAGTGGTCACCGGAGGTGCAAGTTCGGTGAATTCGACGCTGAACCGACTCCCATTGGCGAACGAGACAAGAACGACTGGGTAGGCCAGCCCAAAGTCGCGCTCACTAACGTCGCAATCAAGTACATCTCGAAACAGGGTTGTGAACGCGTCGCCAACACTCGGTTGTACGAACAGATGAACACGCGCCCCAAGCTCCACGATCCCCGCCCCCCGCCGGTCAAGATCCTCCTCCTTCGGACAGTGTCGGTGACACGAATGCCATCGCTTCGCGAGCGACCGATTCCCACTTCAGATCAGATTCCCGATCCACGGTGAACCACTCCTTCATCGGAATTCCCTTGTTGGCATCGAATCTGCCCCCATCCCCTGAGCTCACGAGCGAATTGACCCGCCCCGGAGGCAGCTTCACGACGAGTTGACCCCGTACCAACATCGCAAACACCCTTCCTCGGACGCGCAGGGCGTTCGAACCGAAGCCACGTCCCTCGCCCGGCCGGATGACTTGGGGATCTTGGGCGAATGCGACGACCAGCTCGTCGAAGCGCTCTTCCGGGCTCACCGACCCTCAGCACTCTGTCCATGACAAGGGGGGGCGACCCTTGCCAGCTCCTGTAGGAAATGACGCCAACCCGGTGCATGCTTGGCTGCTTCGTCCCGAGGCAGATTGCTGTGGACGATGTCGACGCGTGTTCCACCGTCCTCAGGTCTCAAGAGCACCTCAACGGTGCTCGTCTCGGGCGGCAGTACCTCAGAATCGATGAACCCCCAGGTGAAGACGAGTCGATGTGGCGGATCGAGCTCGACGAATCGACCCCGCACTGACGCGCCGTTGACGTCGACGGCGAACTCGCCTCCTGGCACCGGGTCAAGCAAGGAGAATTGGCCCATCCACAGCACCATCGCCTCGGCCACGGTGAAGTACTCGTACACCTCGGCCGGTTCCGCATCCACGACCACGGACGCTCGGATTGGTTCAGCGACCACGGCGTTTCTTGGATTCGATCGTCGACTTGAGCCGACCAAGGCTCTCGGGCCAGAACTCTGACAAGAACTCTTCGACCCCTGCGAGACCCTCTGGCCGTATCGCATAGAGGCGGCGTGAGCCATCGGGATGCACCGCCACCAAGCCGGCGTCTTTCAGTACGCGGAGGTGCTGAGAGACGGCCTGTTGGCTGATGTCGAACTGTGCTGCGATCTCATTCACCGAACGGGGCTCATCTCGCACCAGCATGAGCATGGCTCGACGCCTCGGTTCGGCTAGCGCGACAAGGGCGGCTTCAGCGGTCACAGCTCCATCATACCAAGATTCGCTTGTACAAGTAGAAACTTGTATGGTAATCCTTGAAGACAGCCAGAGAGTGAAGGAGCGACCAATGCCAATGGCAGAAACACTGAGAGTCGTCGACGCGTATCACCGGGCTTGGACCACCAAGCGATTTGACGAGGCAGTTTCCCTGCTCGCACCTTCGCTTCAAGTCGAGGTGCCGATCAACAGCTACGCCACGCCTGAGGCCTTTGCCGAAGCACTGGTTCGATTCGGTAGCGACGTCGTGTCTGTCGACGTCCTCTCCGAATTGGCCGGCCGCGACGAGGCCATGATCCTCTACGACATGGACGTAACCGGTCTCGGAACGATGCGGATGGTCGAGCACTTCACGATTGACGACGGCAAGATCGTGCGTCTTCGCCAGATCCACGACACTGCTCCGTTACGGCCGGGCGACTTAGGTCGAGCAGCTAATGGCGTCGGCGAATCCGAGGCGCTTGACTCGTTAGCAGGCGACGGATACGAAGCCGAGATTGTCATTCATGCCACTTGCCGCCGGGTCTTCGAAGCCCTTACCAGCCTGGAGGGCCTCGTTGGATGGTGGGCATCAAGCGCAACAGGATCTGGCCTGCCGGGTTCAAAATTCTCACTTGGGTTTGCGGGCCTGGACGAAACGATCACCTGGCGGGTCGACACCGTGGTTGCGCCAACATCGGTGGCGTGGACCTGCCTCAGCCACACGGGCTTGCCCGACTGGAACGGCACCAAGGTCGCCTTGGAGCTCAGCGAACGCGAAGCCGCGCTCACGGTTCTCAAGTTCCGGCACATAGGGCTCGTTCCAGCGCTCGACTGTTATGAGCAATGCCAAGCCGGCTGGGAACACTTCCTACCCAGCCTGAGGGCCTATTCCGAAACGGGGCGAGGAACCCCATTCGCCTGGCATGAGTGATCGGCCCTCAGCAGTTGACGACTCCAAAGGTAAGTGGTAACTTACGGTAAGTGAAGACTTACAAACGCTCTCCCCTTGGCGTCCTGGCCGACCCAACTCGGCTTGCCATCTTCGAGCTGCTCGCTGAACAGCCGCTTGCTGTTGGAGAACTCGCAGGCCACCTACCGGTATCTCGGCCTGCGGTGTCCCAGCATCTCAAGGTGCTCAAAGACGTCGGACTCGTGGTGGACCGGCCCGAGGGAACTAGACGCCTCTACCAGGTTGACCCGTCGGGAGTCGCCGAGCTGCGCTCTTACCTCGAGCGCTTTTGGAACCTCGCACTGTCCTCGTTCAAAAACGTTGTCGAAAGCCCAGGAGGAACTCATGACGTTTCAAGTCGCTGACACAGCCGTTCGGACCTCAGTGGTCGTCTCGGCATCGCAAGAACACGCCTTCTCGGTGTTCACCGAAGGCATCGGAAGCTGGTGGCCGCCCGATCACCACATTCTGCAGGGCGAGCTGGCCGAGATGGTCTTTGAGCCGCATGTCGGTGGTGCCGTCTACGACCGGGCCACTGACGGGTCCGAGTGTCGTTGGGGTCAGGTACTTGTGTACGATCCCCCGCATCGGTTCGTCATCACCTGGAACATCAACTTGCAGTGGCAACTCGAATCCGACGCCACCAAGGTAAGTGAGATCGAGGTCTCGTTCCTTCCCGAGGGCCCCACCACGACCCGAGTCGAACTCGCCCACCGCCATCTCGACCGGCACGGTCCCGGCTGGGAGCAGATGCGTCACGGTGTGGGATCACCTGACGGCTGGCAGCAAGGACTCACTCGGTTTGCCGCAGCGGCAGCGACGCCTCGGTCCGCCTAGGTCGAGTGGTGGGTACTTACGTGCTCCGGCTGCAAACTCCTCGCCCGACGTTCGCCGTAGACATGACCGACGAGGAGCGGGAGATCATGGGTCGGCATGCTGCACACTGCCAGCCCTTGATCGATTCGGGCCAGATGGTGGTGTTTGGACCAGTTCTTGACAAAACAGGTTCGTGGGGGCTTGCCGTCGTCGAGTCCGAGGATGAGGACGAACTACGTTCGTTCGCCGCCAAGGATCCTGTCGTAACAACACGGACTGCCACGTTGGAGGCTGGAAAGATGCTTGCGGGGTTCGTTCGCCAAGGCTGACGGACCGGCGAGAAACCCGCCAACCTAAACATCTGAATCAGGTCTGTGCTTGGCACCGCCTCAGTTTCTTGGCAGGTCGACGTGAAGTCAAGAGGTACCGCCCGGCTCCTGGTCGAGCCGGGCGGCACCTCTTGATCGTTTGGCTCTCGGCGACTGGAACACTGACTGTGGTACTGGGTAGTCACCCCAAGGTTGTGTGGTGCCTCTGCTGGCGCCAATCGTGCGGATCGTCCACGTTGTCATCGGCTCCGCCGAGCCTGCATTCGTAAATCAGAGTCTGTTCGTTTGGGAAGTCACCACCTCCTCTGACGGTTCCATTGGGGCTTGTTGGGACCGGGCCTTCGGGCCGATGCCTCCTCAGAAGCGACCCACCATCGATTGCTCCGGAGGCGACCGGGCCACTCTGGGTCGGGGGATGGCCCGCAGCCATGCAGGCCAGCACTGGCGGTCGTAGAGCGCTCGCCACACCTTCGACCGTGGAGTTCGCCGCTCCGAAGTGGCCACCAGCGTGTGATCCGGTGGCCGCGGTGGATCAGCCTCCCATGAGGCGACCACCTCGGCGAAGGCCAGGTCGAGTAGCTCCGGATCGGCCAGCACTACGGCAAGGAACTCATCCCTTGCCCCCACGACGGATCTCTGCGTGAGCATGACGGATCACGCAGAGACTGGCTGGCGATTCTGAGCAGTGGCCGAGATCACCTGGGAGTCCCCGGCGGACGACACGGCACCTTGCTCGTCGGTGGTGACGGTAATTTTGCGGGGCTTGGCCCGTTCCGCCACCGGGATCGTGAGCCGGAGCACGCCACTGTTGTAGGCGGCGGTGATCCCACTAGTGTCGAGCGCGTCGCCAAGAATGACCTGTCGGCTGAACACGCCTCTCGTACGCTCCGAGGCCACCAACTCGACTTCGGGCCCGGTTGCTGTCCGACGCTCGGCCCGGACGGTCAGCACATTTCGCTCCACGTCGAGGTCGATGCTGGCCGGGTCGATTCCCGGCAGGTCGAATTCGACGACGAACTCATTGCCGTCACGCCAAGCATCCATGGGCATGGCCGCTGGACGGGCAACGGTTCCGAACACGTGGTCGGTCAACCGGTCGAACTGCCGGAATGGATCGGAACGAACAAGCATGATGCACCTCCTTTTCCGGCCGGGGGCGTCCTTTCTGCGTCCCCGGATCTCTGGTAGTTGATATAGATTTGTTATATCCTGATGGCCATGTCCGATGCAAGTGGTTTTGCCGAAATTCCGAAGAGTCGATTGCCGGGGTTCGAGGAGCGTCCCGATGCGACCCTGGGCCTGTACGGAATCTCGGTGGCTGCCGAGCTTGTGGGCAGTGCTCCCCAGAACCTCCGGCTCTACGAGACCCGGGGCTTGATCAATCCAGCCCGCAGCCAAGGTGGAACCCGCCGCTACAGCGACGACGACCTGGTTCGCCTCCGCCAGATCGCCCGGCTTCTCGACGACGGCCTCAATCTTGCCGGCATCGCTGCCGTTTTGGCCCTCCAGGCCGTCAACCAAGAGCTACAGAGCCAACTCGATGAGACCCGTCAGCAGGCGTCCGCACCACGCCGTCGCCGGAGGGATGGGGGGCAGACACACTCCAGGATCTAGACGAGGGCGACTGCCTTTCACTTCGACGCATCTGAGGATCGTCGGCTGAACAGGGGAGGTTGCAACAGAGAGCGCTGCCCCGCATGGGCCACAAATCGGGCAACATCACTCTGAACCGAGGATTCTTGCTGGGTGGCCATCATTCGCACCCGCACAGAGGACATGGGGTAACTAAGACCTGAGCAAGATAGGCATGCCCAAAGCCCCAGTCCCGTTTCTTTAGGTTCGCATCTATCGGACGCAGGCGCCTGAGAGAACGGTGCAAGCTGGATCGGTATCGTCGAGGGCCGGTCCCTAACCTTTCAGGGAGGAGAGATTGTCGATAGTTGGGCTGGTACCCACCATCGAGTGCGGCGGAGCGGCGTGTCCTTCGAAAGAAGGGTCTCAGACCCGTCTTCGAGAAAACGGAACTGCGAATGGCACAGATTTAGTCGTCGAACGTCCCGGTTGGTGGCAGCGTCGCTGGTGCCGTCATGGCACTTTGAGATAGTGCTGTAGGGCGTCGAGGCGGTCGTCCCACGTGTGGGCTAGAGCGGCGAGATACTGCTGGGCGATCTGCACCGGTGCGGACCTCAGTCGGTAGCGAATCCGTCGTCGTTCACCTGGCTCGGGCGAGATGAGGCCGGCGTCGGCCATGAGCAAGAGATGTTTGGCGATGGCCTGCCGCGTGATCGGAAGTCGGGCGGCTAGATCGGTGGCAGTTGACGGGCCGTCTGTGGCGAGGGAAGCGAGGATGGTCCGGCGGGTCGGATCGGCGAGTGCGACGAAGACCTGCTCAGCGACGGCCTCGATGTCAGGTGCCATCGACGTGCTCCACGAGCTCTGCCAGCTCGCGCGACCAGCCTTCACCGTGGGAGTCGTAGGTCTCACGCCGGTTGTCGACGGGAAGCTGGGCGAATCCTGACTCGACGAGGCGCAGCAGGGTGCCGTCGCCGTCAGGCTCCAGGGTGAACTCGACGTAGGTGCGTCGGGAGTCGGACTCGGGCAGGTCGGGCAGTCGCCACGTGTATGCGAACACCGTCGGCTCCTCGACACGCTCGACGCGCATGTCGACGGTCATGCCCCCCGCAAAGGTCATCGTGGCCGCGCCACCGAGGCGAAGATCTATCGTCGCTCGTTCGCCGAACCACGCGCTCAGACCGTCAGCGGTGGTGAGCGCCTTCCACACCTCACTCGGCGCACGATTCAAGGTCACCGTCCGTTCGATGCGGTCGGGGAACGCCATGACTTCCTCCTCTGGGGGTGACTACGAACTATGCCGAACATGGGTCGCCGACCCGGGGACCGCCCGGTCAATCCGAGCAGTTCCCGAGGACCAGGATCAAAGATTCTCCTCGGCGGCGCGGCGGGCGAGGTCTCGTGGGCTGCGGTTGGGAGCGCCTGTACCACTTTCAGCAAACTCGCGCAGACTGGTACCGACGAAATGATCCCAGCTGCGGCTGCACATCCCTTTGCACTCGAGCCGATCGTCCAGGCCACGGTGCTCGAAGATGAGCTCACAGGAACCGTTGTCGATTGGCGTGATGGTGAACGTCGGCTGAGTGCCCACCCAGTCCTCCATGAAAGTGCACTCGGTCACGGTCCAGCGGACGGTCGTCGGTCTGGTTGCCTCGTCAACGTGAATGAGAAGCGGCCGCTGATTCGCCACCATCGGGAATCGCAGTTCGCTGTCCGTCATGCCAGACCCCGTCACCGGGCTCCACCAGGCGGTGAGCGCCTCCGTCGTGGTGACGGCGTCGAATACGACGTCAGCCGGGGCATTGATTCGGACGCTGATGCGGTAGTCGGTGCTGGTGTTCATTGAGAGCTCCTTGTGGAAAAATGGGATACTGCAACTAACTGGTTGCCACTATATGGCAACCAGTTAGTTGCGTCAAGTGCCCGGCGCCCACCTTGAAATCGACAACAACCTAAGCGGAGATCAGGTCGCCTCACTTGTGCGCGACATTGATTCGCGCCTAAGGCGTGGATCGGAAGACATCTACCGCGTCGATATCGTGCCCTTCGGTGGAGCAGAGGCCCTGTCGTAGTTGGCATCTTGTGCCGATTGCCTCAGCACGGGTGCAGGACCGAATCGGCCACCGCGCCATTTCCATCGAACGTGGCGATGCCCTGAAACGCTCCAGTTTCTGTCGATCATTGAGGAGCGGTGCAAGGTTTTGTTTCAGCAATCCACGCCAAGCACTGGTTTCGGATTTCTGAGCCGGTGAAACTGGGAAGTCGGGATCCCACGGCGAGGCACAGGTTTACCGAATCCTCGGCAACTTGAGGATTGCCCTTTCCCATCCTGGTAACGCGGGCCGCCTCCAAGGCTGGGCCGGCACCAACTGTCTTCGGGGATGGATGGATCCTGGCCTACAAACTGGCCTACAACTCGGGAACTGCATGATTCCGGTTGCTTCCCCAGAAGTAATGTTGACCTGCGATAACGCCTGATTGCTTCCGGTTGCCGACCGTCATTTCCGGTCCTTTTTCGCACTCGTAATGCGTAGGTCAGGAGTTCGATTCTCCTCCCAGGCTCCACTCGCCCCAGTCCGGGATTCGCGATCGCGGCGTTAGTTGGTGTTGCGAAACGTGAGGGAGTAGCCCCGGCCCGGGCGATTGACCAGATCGCAGGGTATGTCAAGGCGCGCCAGGATCTTGCGCACACGCGAGACGTAGTTCCGAACTTCTTCTGGGAACAACGCCGAATCTGACCAGGCGTACCCCATGATCTGTGACGAGGTGTAGTACCGATGGGGATGGTCGAGGAGGAACTGGAGGAGCTCGAACTCTCGATTGGTAAGCACCGCCTCTTTGCCCTTTGTGACGCAGGATTCGGCCGTCGGGATCGAGCCAGAGACCGTGGAGCTTCCATACCCGCTGGTACCAGAGGTCGAGGCGCTCGTAATACCCCGCCATCTGGGCCTCGATGTAGACCACGTCGACATCTGCTGCTTTCTGGGCCACCGGGTGGAGTTTGGGCAGTTCACGCTTCACCCGCTCGAGCAGCCCCAGTTTGAAGCGGATGAGGTCGTCATAGATGCTCATCCAGTGCCGGGCGTCCTCCCAGTGCTCGGTCTCGATGTCCTCTCCTTCGAGGGGCCCTTGAGCTGGCCTGATGGGGTGGATGCTGGCCACGACAACGATCATAAAGCAGCAGAAACACCGTTCTGTTGCTGATCTTCTTACGCCAGGCGGTGTAGCACGGGACCATGAGCACAGGTGACGCGCCACCAGAGCGGCCTGACATCGCGGCAGCCAGGCGGGGAGGGGAGAACTCGCTCGGCATGAACGATGAGCCCGATCCGACCACGGCCACCTTGGAACAAGCTCTGTTCTGGAGGAACATCTACACCGAGATCCTGACTATGGAAGAGGCGGTGCTGGATCGTATCTACCAGCTGATGGCCAGCCAATCACCTGAGGCCCGTGGGGAGGTCGAACTGACCAACGTTCCTGTAGTGGTGGCCCAGGTCGAACGGTTCCGGGCCAGACAGGGAATCTGGAACTCCCTCGTCCAGGACGAAGGCGGCCCTGCGTTGACGGGGGTGTCGCCGTGACCGATGTAGTCACTCCAAGTCAAGCGGACCAACAGGACGAATCTGAGTCGATCGGGTCACCCCCAACCGTGGCTTCGACGCCTCGACAAACAGGGCGCACCCGCATCTCGGCTGCCTGGGTCGGCGTCATGGCGGGAGCCTTGGTTCTTGTGCTGCTCCTGGTGTTCATCTTGCAGAACACCAGATCGATCAAGGTCTCCTACTTCACTCTCGCTGGTTCGATGCCCCTCGGTATCGCCCTTCTACTCGCCGCCATCGCCGGGTTGCTCCTCGCGGGAGGGATCGCCTCGTTGCGAATCTGGCAGCTGCGCCACCGCCTGACCAGGCAAACCATGTCCTCTCGTCACGTCACGACGACGGACTCACAGAGCCACGGAGAGTGACCGTCCGCCGTGTTGAGAAACCGAGGTGGCGGCCTTTGATGGCAGCTTTTGGGGTTGGCAACTGTGTTGCTGCATTTGTTGCGCCTCAGGGCGCATGGTGATGTGCAGCTCATCCTGAGCTGAAGCCCTTCCGCTCTCGGGAGGAGATCGGTGGTCCCCATGGGACCCCAGACCAACGTCCTGACCAGCCCTCCCCTGTCCTCCGAGGACGTTGCCGGTGGTCACGAGATGACCCCCGGCCCAACCCAGAACGACGATGGAAACGTGCCGGGGCACGAGCGTAACCTGCACTTCGCCGATTGGCTCTACCGCTCACGGGCCGCAAGTGTGCTCTGGCTTGCCGTGCGACTCGTGCTCGGCTACTGGTGGCTGAACGCCGGTTACCAGAAGATCTGGGGCAGCGAGAAGGCCGCCTTCTGGTTCGGGGGCGGCGCCGGAGTTAAGGGCTTCGCCACCGCCGGCGTCTTAGGGTCCTCCACGGGGAAGAGTGGAGCCAGCTACGGATGGTGGGCTGGCTTCCTTCACAACTTCGTAATTCCCAACGCCTCGTGGATTGCCAAGCTCATCTCGCTCGGTGAGATGGCCATCGGCATCGCCCTCATCCTCGGGCTGTTCACCGGCCTCGCCGCTCTGGGTGGGCTCACGCTCAACATGGTCTACATGTTCACCGGATCGGCAGGCGTCAACCCTGCGTACATGATCCTCGAGGTGCCACTCATCTTGGCCTGGCGTAACGCCGGGTACCTAGGTCTCGACCGGTACGCGCTCAACAGTGCGTGGTTGCGGAGCCACTTGAGCAAGTCCACCGATCGCTCCGGGCAACGACGGACTGCTGCACCGGTCCCGGTCGCTACTCCCTGACCCGGCTGCCGAATCGCTGAAGTCAGTCCCCAGGCTACGACAAGCCTATTTCTCTCACGACGAACAAAGGGAACAGGTCATGAAAGCACTCGTCTACCACGGGCCCAACTCGAAGAGTTGGGACGAAGTACCTGACCCCAAGGTGATCGATCCCACCGATGCCGTTATCGTGGTCGACGCCACCACAATTTGTGGGAGCGATCTGCACATCCTCAAAGGTGACCTCCCCGAGGTGACACCCGGCCGGATCCTCGGCCATGAGGCGGTAGGGACCATCAAAGAGGTCGGTACCGCGGTGCGGAACTTCAAGGCGGGCGATCGGGTTCTCGTCTCGTGCATCTCGGCCTGTGGCAAGTGCCGCTTCTGCCGTGAGAGCCGCTTCGGGCAGTGTCTCGACGGCGGCGGGTGGATCCTGGGCCACAACATCGACGGGACACAAGCCGAAAAGGTGCGGGTGCCCTTTGTCGACACCTCGGCCTATCCGATTCCGGCCGGTATCACCGACGACGAATTCCTCATGCTGGCCGACATTCTGCCGACGGCCTACGAGGTCGGCGTCCTCAACGGTGGCGTCTCTCCTGGAGACGTCGTGGCCATCGTCGGCGCAGGGCCTATTGGCCTCTCCGCCATCACAGGCGCTCTCTTGTTCAGCCCGAGTCACATCATTGCCATCGACCTGGCTGATTCGAGGCTCGAGGCAGCCAAGCAGTTCGGTGCCGATGTCACTGTCAACAACAGTAGAGAGGATCCGGGCGCGATCATCAAGGGTGTCACTGATGGTCTGGGCGCCGACGTGGCCATCGAAGCCGTTGGCATGTCGACGACTTTCGAACTGGCCACCGAGCTCGTCCGGCCGGGAGGCCACGTGGCCAACATCGGCGTCCATGGTAAGCCGGCCACGCTCCACCTCGAGACTTTATGGACTCGAGACGTGACGATCACGACCGGCCTCGTCGACACCTACTCCACGCCGACGCTCAGCCGGCTCATGGCCACCCGGCAACTCAACGTAGGACGCTTTGCCACCCATCACTTCAGCTTCGAGGAGTTCATCAAGGCTTACGACGTCTTCTCCAATGCGGCGGAGACCGGAGCCCTCAAGGTCGTACTGACCCGTGCCTCCTGAGCGATCTGGAGGCCGCCATCTCGACCACCGAAAGGGGCCTCAGGTGTTTTGGCCCAGTCTTCGGTAGCGCTGGCTTGGCCTATGTATCAAAGAGACGCCTGACCCGGGCGCCTCCTCAGCTACGGAGAGCGCCTTGACATCAACTCTGTCGACCAGACCAGCATCGTCCGCTTGGGCGCTTTTCGACGACCAGTCCTTCTCCTTCGAGACGCTCAGGGCCCTCGGCTACGCCCCCTACGGGGGCGCTGACATCGGCGAAGTCACGAGCACGGCGAGCCGGATCCCTGACGGCGACTTGACCGCCTGGTATTCCGAATGGCGGGCGCTCGCCGAACGGATACACGCCGACGCCGATCGCAGCGCCGCCGAAGGGCATCCCGTCAGCGCCCGGGAGTCCTACCTACGGGCGAGCAACTACTACCGGCTGTTGCGGGTTCTACATGCGTGTTGATTCGTCGAATGACCCCGAAGTCTGCGAAGCGGGCAAGCTGTCGATCGACAGCTTCGCCCTGGCTGCGCAGCTGACGAACCCCGCACCACTGCGGGTGAGCTTCCCCTATGAGGACACCAGTCTGCCCGGATGGTGGATCCCGGCCGATCTGGGGCTCGGCTCATCCCACCGGCGGTGACCCAGAGGGTCCCTGCCCGACGCTTCTGTACCACGGTGGCTTCGACAGCACCGAGGAGGAGCTCTACTTCACCGGCGGCGCGGCCGCCACCCGACGTGGCTACCACGTGCTCGCCTTTGCCGGGCCGGGGCAAGGCAGCGCCCTTCGGGACCAGAAGCTGCTCTTCCGCCCGGACTGGGACGCCGTCGTCACCCCCGCCGTAGATCGGCTCCTCCATCGCGCAGACGTCGACCCCGATCGCATCGCCCTCATGGGGATGAGCCTCGGCGGCCTACTTGCGCCCCGTGCGGCCGCCACCGAGCATCGTGTGGCCGCCCTGATCGCCTACGACGGCCTCTACTCGTTCGCCGATATGGTGCACCTCCTGGTCGGACCCGAGATGATGAAGCTCATCGGTGACGGCCGCGACACAAGCGATACGAAGGCAAACGCACTCATCGAAGAGATCGTAAGCTCCAGAACCAATACTTTCGGCCCGGCCCTCCCGTGGGGTATGTGGGTCTCGGAGAAGACAGCCCCGCGGCTGCCCTCCGCGCCTTCGCCCCTACACCCTCGAAGGCTACGCCCCACTGGTCACCTGTCCCACGCTCGTCCTCGACGGCGAGAATGACCCCTGCGACTCGTCCCGACTCTATGAGGCTCTCCGCTGCCAGAAGACCTACCACCTTTTCCCCACGGCGGAAGGGGGCGGCTATCACTGCCAACCGGGGGCGGTGTCCAGGCTGCACCAAGTGGTCTTCGACTGGCCTGACGACGTCTTGGCAACTCAAAATGCGGCATCACCTTCCATGTCGTGACCGAAGGGCGCTCCTGTGGTCCTCGGCCGTGCGATGTAATTGCCAGGACCGAATGACTCTTCGACCACCGCGACCCCCACCGTTCGTCGCCCCGCTCGGGCTAGGCGACAGTTCCGCGAGAGGAGGCACGGTGTGACGACGGTGCTCGACCACCCATCCCCACCGATCGTCGCGTCTGGGAATCTCAGATGGTGGGCCCTGGGCGCGTTGAGTCTGGCTGTGTTGGCGGTAGGTGTAGACGGCACCGTGCTCAGCGTGGCCCTGCCTACGCTGTCCAAGGCGCTGCGTGCGTCGGAGTCCGATCTCCAGTGGTTCTCGTCGGGATACTTCCTGGTGCTTGCCGCGGCGATGCTCCCGGCCGGCCTGCTGGGCGACCGTTACGGTCGCAAGAAGGTCCTCCTCGTCTCGTTGGCGATCTTCGGGGTCGGATCTGCGGCGTGTGCGTATTCGACTTCGGTGGGGGAGTTCATGGTTGCCCGAGTGGTGGTCGGCCTGGGTGGCGCCGGCCTGATCGTTATGGCGCTCGCCGTCCTGACGGCCCTGTTCGGCAAGCAAGAACGGCCGATGGCCGTGGGGATAATTTCGGCGGCCACCTTTGTGGCCTTCCCAATCGGGCCCATCCTCGGTGGGTGGTTGCTGACGAACTACTGGTGGGGCTGGGTGTTCCTGATCAATGTGCCCGTCGTCGTGGTGGGCTTTGTCGCCGTTGTCGCTTTGGTGCCGGAGTCCCGGGCCACGAAACACCCAGGCTGGGATCTCGTCGGAGTGGTGACGTCGGCCGCCGGGCTGGTCATCTTGACCTACGGCCTGATCAAAGCCGGACAGGAGGGCTGGGGCAATGCCTACGCCCTGGCCACGATGGTTGGCGGCCTGGCGCTGTTGGTGGGTTTCTTTGCCTGGGAACGACGGCTGACCCGCCGGCCGGCCGGGCAGCCGTTGCTCGATTTGACGCTCTTCTCCTCGGCCTCGTTCACCTGGGGAGTGATTCTCGCCATGTTCCCGATCTTGGCCATGCTCGGCATCTTGTTCACCATGCCGCAGTACTTCCAGGGTGTGCTCGGGACGACCGCCATGGGATCGGGGGTGAGGTTGCTGCCTCTCGTCGCTGGACTCATGATCGGGGCTCTTCCCGCAGCCCGAATCGTACGCCTCGTGGGCGCCAAGGTTGCCGTCACCACCGGTTTTGTCTTGCTCGCCGTCGGGCTCCTCCTCGGATCCACGATGAGCGTCGGGTCGAGCAAACTCTTTGTAGCGGGATGGATGGCGGTTGCTGGGCTCGGGACGGGCATCTGTATGGCCACCGCCGTGTCTGCCGCGTTGGTTGAGCTGTCTCAGGAAAAAAGTGGCGTCGGCTCAGGGGTGATGCAGGCAGTCCAAAAGATTGGGGCTCCTCTCGGTATCGCCATCCTAGGAAGTGTCCTCAGCGCCGGTTATCTTGCCGCGAGTCGACCTGGTGGGTCTGCCGCCGACCGCCGTAGCGGCTGTGCGACAGAGCGTCTTCGGCGGTGTAGCAGTAGCCCAGAAACTGCATTCGCCCGCACTGCTTTCGTCGGTGCACCTTGCCTTCGTGCACGGCATGGACCTGGCACTCCTGGTCTCAGCCGGGATCGCCTTGGCTGGCGCTGTCCTCACCCTTCTCTTCCTACCTCAGACAAATGCCTCGAAGAAACGACTGGAAACCCAACTCGACGCGAAAGTCGACGAAGTCGGCAATCCGCCGGTGACCACCGGCCAGGCGGCATGATGAACGCCGTAGGCAGCGATCAGGGCGGCTTTGGCTCGCCTCGGCCAGCGCTAGCTCTCCAATGAATAACTCGAGTGAGGCCACCGTGAGTGATCAGACTCTCCGATCGCTGTCCCGTCCCGAGCGTGCCGACCTTCTGCGCCTCCTCCAGATGCTCACGGGCAACTCCAAGTCGGTGGCGCCCTCGGCGTGGCGGTCATCGGAAGCCTGCTTTCCACCCGCTACCAGGATCGCATTTCCCGGTCACTCGCCGGCCACCAGGTGCCGACGGCCGCTGCACACGACATCGTCGGCTCGCTCGGCGGAGCGCTGGCTGTTGCGGCGAGCGTCGGGGGAGCCACTGGAAAGCAACTAGCGCAGGCTTCCCGTGCCGCCTTCATGAGCGGGAATCGACTGGCTCTGGCCGCGGCTGCGTTCGTAGCCGTCGGGGGCGCGCTCCTCGTACTCGTGTGTCTACCATCACGGGCAACCCAAACAAGCGACCGACGTCCAGGAGAGCTGAGTACTGGGGCCTGGAACGAACCGCCGCCGTCTACATCTTCGAGTGAGCCACCTTCAAGTGTTGGAGTGCCCACGTGACAGTGGACCAATGACCTGCTCACGGGACTAATGCCAAATCGGTCGTCTGAGTTGAGTGCCGTAGGACCTGAAATCCATTTCTCACTTCCAACAAGGAAAGACCATACGGACCGTCACGAGTGGTCGTGACCCGACACCAGAAGTGGACCGATGACTTCCACAGCATGTGAACTCCCCGAGAGACGACGTTGGCCAACCCGCCTGGGAGTCAGCACGGCTCGACTTTTGGTGCTCGGCGTGCTGATCGTTGGTGCGTCGGCGCGCTCCACCAATCGGCACGATATCGACGCGGTAGCCTACAACTCGGGGTTCGCCCGATTCCGGTTGCCACTCGCTCTAGTGCAGGTGAACTGGGAAAACGTCCGATTTCTTCCTGCTGCCGACCCTCATTTCTGGCCCTTTTTCCCACTCGCAATGCGTAGGTCAGGAGTTCGATTCTCCTCCCAGGCTCCACGCACAGGCGGTATTACGCAGGTAGTACTCGAGCGGCACAGGCGTCTATTAATTGTGCAGACCCTGGAATTAGCCAGGCGAGCAACGTGGCGCCTTGGGCCAGTAAGAGGCGGAAACCGACCCTGAGGGCTGAGAGTTAATTCTGCGGGCGCTCCAGGCAGAACGCGAACGAGTCCCCAGCCGCCTGCCGCCGCACTGGGGTTCGTTCGCCGGTTCCGCCAGACCTTTGGTGAACCGGCTCCTCCACCATTCTGCGCCTGATTGAGTGTGATGTCTGTCGGCTTCCTGTCAGTTCCCGCGTCATCTCCACGACTCTGACGGGAATAATTGCTGCATTTGTTGCGCCCCGACGGCGAGTATGGAAAGGACGAGGTAGCCAGCCGCCCGTCGAGCAAGGGTTCCGCCACCTGCGCTCCGGGCCTGGCACCCTCGTTCGAGATCGGCGGGTACGGACTTCCCGCCTGGTCCAGTCGCCTGCCCAGGGCGTGCCCCGCCTGGAATCCGCCCGCCAGGCCTTGAGACCGGCGCCCTCAAGGTCGGGCTCAGCCTGCTTCCTGATCGGCTTCCGTTGCCACTGAACCGAGTTCGCATCGGAACTCCGGACGGTCATGGTGTCGGTTCAGCACAGTTCGGCGTTGCCACCCATGATGTCCGGCCCTGTTTCGCACTCGTAGTGCGTAGGTTAGGAGTCCGATTCTCCTCCCAGTCTCCACTCGTGTGGACGTCGGTGGTGGTGGCGAGATCACCGGCGCCGGCCGGCCGGTGGCCGAATTGCACCCTAGATTTGGGCGGATGGAGCGAGCGGTCGTCTTGGTGCACGGCGCATGGCACGGCGCATGGGCATGGGAACGGGTGCTTCCCCTGCTGGCTTCGGCGGGAGTCCGCTGCCTCGCGCTGGATCTGCCCGGGCACGGGGAAGACGCTGGTCGGCTGGGGGATCTGGCCGCCGATGTCACACGTGTCCGTGAGACACTGGACGGGTTCGACGGTGATGTGGTGCTGGTCGGACACTCCTATGGGGGAGCGGTCATCACCGAGGCGGGACTCCATCCTGCCGTCCGGCACCTGGTGTATATCGCCGCCTTCGCTCTCGACGCTGGCGAGTCTTGCGTGAGCGCCGCCTCCGACGTCGAGGCGGGCCTCATCTCCTACGACGGTCGACCGAACCTGGGTGCCGGCTTCATCATGAGTGCCGACCACATGATCACCCTCGATCCAACCACTGCAGCTAAGTGCCTCTACAACGGCTGCGACGCTGACACCGCGGCTTGGGCGATAGCCCGTCTCGGGCCTCAGCCGCTCGTCACCCTGCAGGAAGGGCCCAAACTGACCGCCTGGCCAACCAAGTCGTCCACCTACGTCGTCTGCGGCGACGACATGGCGGTCCACCCCGATCTTCAACGCATCATGGCTCGCCGTTGCCGGTCCGTTGTCGAGTGGCCGACCGACCACTCGCCTTTTCTATGCCGCCCCGACCTGGTGGCGAAGCTGCTGGCGGATCTGGCCAACCGTTCGGCGTGAAGCCTCAGACCGGGGTGGGGGTTACCGGGTGGCGCCCCATCTCGGGTCGTGGGAGCCGAGGGACCACCGCCGTTCAGCGGACCTCCCACCCGGCCCGACGAGTTCTTCGAGCGGATGTCCAGATCGGACCGAAGGCCGCCCCAGCTCAGCGGTAGGACAGGATGAACCACACTGACTTGCCGGTCTCACATTCGACGATTCCCCAGTCGTGTGCCAGCGATGACACGATCATGAGACCTCGGCCGTGCGCATTGGACATCCCCGCCGCGGTCAGAACCGGGAGCCCAGAGCTGCTGTCTGTGACCGTCGCCTTGACGGTGAAGGTGTCGAGGCGTATTTCGATTCGGATAGGAGCCGAACCGTGCATCACCGTGTTGGTCACCAACTCGCTGATCATCAGCTCGGCGGCCGTGACCACCTCCTCGTTGCAGCCGACCAGTTCGGCCCGCACCAACGTCCGTGCTGTTGCCGGGCTCTCGGTGGTCGCAGGAAGGACTTCCACTCTGTTCATGGCGCTTCAGCCTTCCGAATTGATCAGCTAGCGAATACCCTCGCCAGAGTCTGGTAAACAGGAATGGCGTTTCACCTGCCGTTGAGGTTCCGTCCGCCGCCTCAACTCTCTGCTCGATGAGGCGAATCAGGGGATCATGCCCGGTCCCAACCAGCGAGCCAATCGTCCAGCCCGTCACCTCCAAAACGAGTCTGACATTGGCCGTCGAGCGTGTGAGCTCGAAGCGGCCGCCCAGCCTCTCTTCGTTCGGACGATGGATTTGGTTCCAGAACTGTCCATGGGTAATCAGATGAATGCCTGGTGTTGGGATGCGCGCTGGCAACAATCGTCAGGGCAACGGCACACGCCGAGTCGTGGGCGACGCCGCCATCACATACTGGCTTCCAACCGACAGTCCACTCCGGCGACGGTGATCCCAGTAGGTGGAGGCCCCCCGGTCAGCGGGAGTGACGCTGTTCGCCTCAGAACCGGGTCATTATCTGGTACCGGAGCCGCCGCCGACCGTATTCAGCGAGTGGCACCACTGGCGACCGGCCTCGAACGCGGCGCGCTGCGTGCCGTCGAGCGTGGCGAAGCTGCTGTCCGGCGTCGTCTGGCATGACCTCTGACCGGCTTTGAACGCAGCTTGTTCAGCAGGAGTGGCGGGAACCAGAGTCGTGGCAACAATTGACGGTGGCAGAACGGTGGGCGTGGGCGTGGGTGTGGGTGTGGGTGTGGCCTTGGGTATGGGCTCGATGGCGGTGGGCGCAGTCCGAATGGCCGCATGAGGGTCCGTGGCGTTCTGGGAGGTGGTCGGCTGCATGATCAGGATGCCCTCGAGCACGATCACAACGAGCAACACAATCCAAACCAGGGCTCTGGTCCGATGTCTCCAAGGTTCCGATCGAACGATGTCACTAGTCAGGTATCGCCACCGTCTGGACAAGTAGGAAGAAGGATTCACCTGAACGGGCCTCCATTAGGTCGGTGGTAGAACCAATGACTGCCCCGGGTAGATCAAGTTGGGGTTGGTCAGCCGACTCTTGTTGGCTGTTATCAGGGCCGCCATGTAGGTCGCCACCTGTTGATCGGTCGGAGCGTGGCCCAATGCAGATGCCAACACACCAGTGGAGATGTCCCACAGGTTGTCCCCACTCTTTACCGAGTATGAGGAGGAACTGAAGGGAAGCGCGGCCGACGTCGTCGATGCCGTGGGTGTGGCAGCCGCAGTGGGTGCAGGCGGGGACGCGGTTGTGGCGGGAGCAGCTGGCGCAGGCGGTGTGGCGTCAACTGTGGTGCGGACGGTTACACCGTGGTTCGGGCCATTCAGAACCAGCAACGTGTAAACGGTGTTAGCGGCCAGGTCGACGGTGGGATGCATCTTTGGCTCAGTGGAAATCTGGATCCTCCAGTCTCCGTGGGGGACCACGCCATAACCGGTTACGGCCGCATAAGCCAGATGACTGGCCAAGGTCGGCTGCGGGATCGCCTTTATGGTGGGAGACCCAGCGGTGGTCGACCCTTGAATGATGCGTACCTTGGACTGTCCGCTCGGTGGTGGGCCCAACTCATCGTCGAGGACCTTGTCCACCAAATGACTGGTGGGACCGGTCACCACCACCGTATAGACCCCACCGGCAGCGACGGTCAGGTTGCCCGCCAGCAGAGGTTTACCGGTGGTGACCCCAGTGGGATGCATGCTCACGGCGTAGGTGCCGGCCGGCACGCTGGTGTATTTGGTCGCTTCGCCGTAGGTCACATCGTGGGCGAATTCGGCCTGGGTACCACCCGCCGGCGTAACCCACACGTCAGCCCCTCCGGTCTCGGGAGAGAGGTGGACCACCCTTACCTCTGCCGTGGCTGGTGCAGCCGAGGCAGGTGGAGCCGATCCTAGGCAGAACCCGGGAGTCAAGATGGCAGGCAGAATCCAGACGAAGTGTCGTTTTCTTAGTGGTCGCACGGTCACATGCATGCCACTCTCAAATACTTTTAAACATTCCGAGTCCTGTCTCGGGCGAACATCCGACCCGGGCCTCGTCGTCACGGCGGACCAGGTGACCCTTCCATCACGCACCGTGGCCGAAGAATGAGCTCGGTTGGCGCTCGTCGATAGCGCTGGGGGGCTCCCACCTCGCTTGAGCCGAGCAGACCATCGCCCGGTGTGAGAGCCGCAACATCCGGCTGGACCATCTTGGAGAGGTCCGGTCACACCACCTGAATCGGGCTGTCGGCCGGAGCGATTTGGCGGGCGAAGAGGTGCTTTCGTGTCAGGAGGGCAAGGAGTACGGCGCCCACCCCCAGGCCGAGGGCAAGCGCCAACACAAACAGAGCGGCGTAATCGCCCTGACGGTGAGAACTCCCAACGTCGTCCGGCCCGGCTCTCAGCCCTTCGTCGCGGGACTCGGAGAGGCGGGAGTCGTGTGTCACGAGGTCCCGAACTCCGTAGTCGTCGAATCGTTGGTCGGGACAGCTATACCGTCCGGTCCGACAGACTCGAGGGTCCTATGGCTGCTCCCAACGTCGATCCGCGCTTCGTCCTGGGCATGATCCCCGAAGCCGACCCCGATCCGCTGGTCCTGGCGGCGGAGGTTCTCGTGGGTGATGTCGTGTAGCACGTGATCGTCAGCCTCCGTGGGGTTGCCGGACTGAAGGGCTCGCGGCCAGAGTCTCCGGGCCAGGACCGGGTTCAGTTCAGCGCCGTAGAGGGTGATTTTGGCCAAGAGGAAGAGGAAGCCCACCAGACCGATCACGATCCCGAACTGACCGTAAGTGGCTGAGCTGTTCTTCAACTGGTGCTGAACCAGCCCGGAACCCAGTGTGATGAGGAAGGTGAACCCGGTGGCGGCCAGAGCGGCTCCGGGCACCAGCGAGCGAGTGGTGATGCCGGCCGGGGTCAGCACACGGAAGGTAAACAGATACAGAGCAATATTCATGGCCAACATGCCAACGAGCACTGCAATCCGTACGAGTGATCCGATGCCGGAGCCACCGGCGAAGGTTGCCACGGCGGCGTTGAGCACGAAGGTTCCTCCGATGGTGGCCAATCCAGCCAGGCTACGTCCCAACCGGGGTAGGAATCCCGGTGCATCGGCGTGGGGAATGTTCCAGACCCTCACCATCGCCTGTTGGGCTGTCTGCATGACCCCTTGAGCACCGTAGAGCAGGACAGCCAGGCCGATGATCAACCCGAGGGTGCTTCCGTGAAGGCTGCGGGACCCCCGCTCAGGATTGAATTGGGCTCCCACCACCGGGAACTCGTGGAGCGTCGAGATCAGGCGGTGTCCGAGGGAGGCAGCGCCGATGAACCCGAAAACGGTAATAACGATGAGTAGTAGGGGGTAAATGGCCACGAATCCGTACCAGCCCAGTCCCACCACGAACTGATTGGCGTCATCGTCGCCGAACTTCTTTACGACGCCGAAGACCACTGCTACGAATCGATGGTTCCGCTGCCACCCATCGGCTCCCGCCAGGCGTTGGTCGAGAGCCTTCAAGACTCTGTCCGCCCAACGGGTCGACACCCTGCGGGAAAGGTCGGGCCATCGTCAACCGCAGTAAGCCGTCGGAGGGAGGTGACCACGTCGGAACCTGGAACCGTGACGGTTGCCCAATTAAGGCGAACTCGGTCCATGACGCTTCTCTACCCCTGGCACGCGGTCCTAACCGGCCGGGACTTTGTTGAGCAGTCCGGTCATGGCGGACAGTGGGGCGGATCGGTACTTCTTCGTGGGGGGGGATCACGGCCACCGAACACGTCGTAGTCGGCCTCGAGCGAGTTGGTGCTGTCAAACCATCGTCGACACTCGAAACGAGCGACCTCCCGGGCGGACGGAATCCCTAGAAGCGTCGGCAGTCCACTTTCACTTCTAGGGGACCCATGTCATGCGATCGTTTCGGCCCGGTGCTACACGGGTAATGAACCAGCCTCAACGAAGAGAGGGGAATCCCCATGGTTGGTGGACTAGCAGCCAGCATCATTGCCTTCGCCGTCGGTGCAGTTCTTGACTTTGCGCTCACCGTGAGCCCGGATCAGCACGGATTCAACGTGCACACGGTCGGTATCATTTTAATGATTGTCGGAGCGGTCGGTGCCGTGCTGTCCCTCATCGGGATGCTGGGCTCAGGAATGCGTCGACATCGCACCGTGATCCAGGACGGCCAGGGCAACGTGATGCGCCGAGAGGATACATACATCTGACCGACGACGTAGGGCCAGTCGATGCCGGCTCGGGCTAGCGAACCCAATCGCTACCTTCGCGGCTCGTACCGCATAGCGGCTGCCCCCGAGCCGAACTCCAGTCGGCTTGTGAGATTCAAGTCGAGATGCTTCGATAGCCCCGCAAACAATGTCGGTCCGTGCCCGGCGAGCCTGGGGTGCACCACGAACTCGTACTCATCGATCAAACCCAGTTCCGTCAACGCCAGTGGGAGCTTCACACCTCCTAGGAACAGTCCCTCGTCCGACTCCCGCTTGAGCCGCCGAACAGCCTTGCCCAAATCCCCGCGCACGAGTTCCGCGTTCCAATCGACCTGCTCCAAGGTGCTGGACACGACGTACTTCTTGGCTGCGTTGATGGTCCGGGCGAAGGATTCCATCCAATCAGGTCTCGTTCCCTGCGGCTCCGGCGGTCGCCAAGCTGATTCCATCATTTCGTAAGTCACCCGGCCAAACAGAAGGGCATCGGCCTGGTTGAGGTTCTCGACCGCGTGACGATGCAAGTCTTCGTCCGGGGGGATGGCACGATGATCGCAGCACCCGTCCAACGTGACGTTGATTGAGTACCGAAGGGGTCCCATTTCGGAAGAGTACCGCCGAACACGTGCCGAGGTCTCCGACGCCACACACACCAAGAATGGAATGAAAGTTCGGGTATCTTCGCCCTGTTGTTCGGCTCGGAGCGTCTCGACGCCTCCAATCTCATGATGCCAATCGCCGGCTTCATCCCCGCGCAGGACCTCTAGCCCACGATGCTCGCGGCGCTGTCGAACGTGCGGTCGCCTTTGCCAATAGAGCGTTGGGCTGTTCGCCGAGGAGGTCGGCTCGGATACGGGGGGGATCCATCCCCGTCGCACTGCAGGCACTGTCTTCGTTTCGTCAGTCGTTCAATCGGGTAGGTAGTTGTCACGGATTGCAGAGGCAGTTCCTATCTAACTGAAATGGGTGAAGGCATGGGTGCAGTTGACGAAACGAAGGGCAGAGCCAAAGAGGTTGTTGGCGATGCCACTGGGAACGACAAGCTCAAGAGCGAGGGCAAGGTCGACCAGGCCAAAGGCAAGATAAAGGACACGGTGGACGCTGTGGCCGACAAGATCACCGGAAAATAACGGGAGGCTATGCGATGTTGCTGCTCGTGGCTCTACTTGTCGTTCTGATTGTGGCTGGCGCGGGATTCGCCCTCCATGTGCTGTGGATTTTGGCACTCGTGCTACTGGTCCTGTGGCTGGTCGGCTTCGTCATCGGACGGGGAGAAGGAGCTGGCAATCACCGGTTCTACCGCTGGTAGCCCTGGAATCAAGACAGCTAGCGACGGCCCCGGGCCTTAGGTTCGGGGCCGTTTCGCGGCAGGTGTTACCGACGACGCCTTTGATCATTGTGATGGCCACTCTCGTGGCTCGGCTGGGCCATGGTGAGGACTGGGCAGTGAACGTGTCCCTGGCCGATCCAACTTTTGTCACAATCTCTGAGACTTCACTTCGAAGTGACAAGGGGGATACGGCCCCGCATCGGTTACTCACCTGAGAAGGCGGTTCGGTCTGGTGCCGTTGTCTGCCTATCCCGCAATCGACAGATCCGCGGTCTGGAGTGCTCCATCTGCCTACCATGTTCGGAGGGGCGTTAGTCAATGCCTCTCCCCTTGGGAGTGGCGGATAGGGGGAAATCATGGACCAACGAGGCGAAGGCTGGCTGCTGTTTGCCGGAATCATGCTCGGCATAGGCGGCGTCATGAAGATCTTCGACGGCATCTGGGCCTTTTCATACCACGGAACTCTGCCGGCCAACCTGGAAGCGGCTGTCTTCGGCCACAGCCTGAAGACCTACGGTTGGATCGACTTCATTGTGGCCGCCATCCTGATCATCTGCGCCTTTGCTGTGATGGCCGGATCCGGATTCGCACGCTGGATCGGGATTATCGCCGCCGCCATCGCAGGGATCAGCGCTATCTGGTGGATGCCCTTCTACCCGATCTGGGCGTTCGTCTACATCTTCCTGGCCTTCCTCGTCATCTACGCCCTGGCCGTATACGGAGGCGTGCGCGAACCGGCGTGATTCTGCGGTTGTCGGAATGAAGAACCGTTAAAGCAACGCATATTCACGAACCGGGAAGCCTGCCGACGGTCACAGCCGTCGGCAGGCTTCCCGGAACATCCGGTCGGTTGGGGGAGTATGGGACAGGCGATTGGGGACTCGCTACCGCTGGCCATCGGTGTGGCCATCAGCCCCATCCCCATCATCGCCATCATCTTGATGCTCCTCTCCAAGCGAGCAGGAGCCAACAGCGCCTCGTTCCTCATCGGATGGCTGGGCGGCATCGCCGTTGTCCTCTCCGTCGTGGTGGCGGTCGCCGGTACCGCCACCCTCGACACGTCGTCGGGTCCGTCGGCGGGGGTGTCCTGGATAAAGGTGGGACTTGGCGTACTGCTGCTGATGGTCGCATTTCGCGACTGGCGCAAACGTCCGAGAGGTGACGAGCCGCCAGCCCTTCCCCAGTGGCTGACCGCCATCGAGAGCATCACCCCGATCAAGGCCGGTGGCCTTGGCGTCCTTCTGTCAGCCGTCAATCCAAAGAATCTCCTGCTTCTGGTGGCTGGTGGGGTAGCCATCGCTCAGGGGGCAACCACGAGCGGAGACAAGGCCGTGGCCATCGTGGTGTTCATCGTCATAGCGGCCAGCACCGTGGCCCTCCCCGTGATCCTCAATCTCACCATGGGGGATAGGGCGCGAGCGGTGCTCGATTCGATGAACGACTGGCTGAAGGCCAACAACTCCACAGTCATGGCGGTGCTCTTGGTGGTGATCGGGTTCGTGCTCATCGGTAAGGGGATCGGGGGATTCTGAAGGCCTCTTACCGACCGCTCCGGCGGAGCCCGTCCGCCACGGGACTCGCACCTCATACCTGGATTCGGCGGTAAGAGCGCCCCCGGGCCCCGTTTCCGCTTCAGGGCGTCCCTGACGGGGCGGGTCCCCTCTCGGAGGAGAAATCGCCCGAAGGGGGTGATGGCCGCAGAGGGCACAACTGCCAAAGTGGTTCCATGTCAACCAGCCAAACCTCGACGCCGCCAGGGTCCGGGGCCCCCGATCACCCGTCAGTGAGCGACCGGGTGGCGCTGGGCAAGGCAGCCCGTTCGGCCACGCCCCGGGCGGCTCAGGGAGAATGGGCGCCCTCTCGGTCCCGCCCCGACCCGGTGGCCCTCCTCGAGAGCCAGGCCGAGTCCCGGGTCCAGGAGCTGGTCCCCATCCGCTACGGTCGGATGCTCGTCTCGCCGTTCACCTTCTACCGGGGTGCCGCCCTGATCATGGCCTCGGACCTGTCAACCACTCCGCGCTCGGGTCTGAACGTTCAGGCCTGCGGCGACGCCCATCTCAGCAACTTTGGCGTATTCGCCTCGGCGGAACGGTCCCTGGTCTTCGATCTCAACGACTTCGACGAGACCCTGCCTGGTCCGTGGGAGTGGGACCTGAAGCGACTGGCCGCCAGCCTGGCCATCGCCGGGCGCGATCGGGGGTTCTCCGAAAAGGAGCGGGCCGCCATCGTCCTCGAGGCGGCGGCCAGTTACCGGACGGAGATGGCCAAATTGGCCGGCATGCGGGATCTCGATGTGTGGTATTCACGCATGGACATTGCCAAAGTGCTGGACGAGTTGGGCGATGAACTCGGCCTCAGCGGGCGGAAGGGTTCCGACAAGACCTTGTCCAAAGTCAAAGCCCGCGCTGACAAGCAGCTAGCCAAGGCCAGGACCCGCGACAGCATGCAGGCCTTGGAGAAGCTCACCGAGGTGGTCGACGGGGAGAGCCGGTTCGTCAGCAACCCACCCCTCATCGTACCGGTCGAGGAGCTGATTTCCGGAGTTGATGGCGCCGAGCTGACGGAGCGCATGCACGGTCTCCTCCACAGCTATCGTCACACTCTCCAGAGCGATCGTCGCCACCTGCTCCAGCAGTTTCGATTGGTCCGCGTCGCCCGCAAGGTGGTCGGCGTGGGCAGCGTGGGCACCCGAGCCTGGGTTCTGTTGCTGGTGGGGAGCGATGGGAGCGACCCGTTGCTGCTCCAGGCCAAGGAGGCCCAGGAGTCGGTTCTGGCCCGGTTCGTAGGCAAGAGCCGCTATACCAACCAGGGCGAACGGGTGGTGGCGGGGCAGCACCTGATGCAGGCGTCGAGTGACATCTTCCTTGGCTGGGACCAGGTCCACGGTATCGACGGCGTACAGAGAGACTTCTATATCCGCCAGTTGCGGGACTGGAAGGGCTCGGTCGATACCGACGTGATGATTGCACCGGCTATGGCCATCTACGCCCGACTCTGTGGCTGGACACTGGCCCGGGCGCACGCCCGCTCCGGCGACCGGATTGCCATCGCCGCCTATCTCGGGTCGGGAAAAAGCTTCGACAACGCAATGGCCACCTTTGCTGAGACGTATGCCGACCAGAACGAGCGCGACTACGACGCCCTCAAAAAGGCCGCCGCCGCCGGCCGTATCAAGGTCGAGTCCGGACTGTGAGAGATTCGACGCCGCCACATGCATGGGAGGGTCGGGCCCGTGTCGGATGGCACACGTATCACCCGAACTGGATGAGGACAGCCCATCCGACAACCCCTAGGGTGGGACCAATCCAAAGAGGAGGATGAGGAGCCAATGGCACTAGGACCTGTTGAATACATCATTGTGGGCTTTCCCGGGAATCAGTTCAACGGCAAGATCGCCCCTGAGCTCATCTCGCTGGTCGAATCCGGGACGGTCAGGATCCTCGACCTCATCTTTATCGGCAAGGATGCCGAAGGAGACGTACTCGCTTTCGAGATTGACGAGTTGGACGGTGCCATGGGCTTCGGCCAACTCGATGGTGAGGTCGGTGGGCTCATCAGTCCAGAGGACATCGAGTTCGCGGCATCGCAGTTGGAGCCGAATTCGTCCGCTGCCCTGCTGATCTGGGAGGACGTGTGGGCGGCCCCCTTCGCCGCGGCCGTGCTGGAGTCCGGTGGTGTTCTACTGCAGGGTGCCCGCATCCCCCACGAACTGATCGAGCCCGCACTCACTGCACTGCCGCCGGCAGTCTGAGTCAGACAGAACCAGGAGCCAAATCAATGATGATGAGACGACGACCCATCGCCCGCATGGCCGTCCGCACCACTGCAGTGGTCGGTACAGCCGCCGTGGTCGGAGGCCATATGGCCAATAAGCAGGCCCAAGCCCAGGCCGCCCAGGCCCCGGAGGCCGCTCCTGAGCCCCAGGCTGCCCCGGCGCCGGCCGCTCCGGACAAGATCGAGCAACTGACCCAACTGGCGGCGCTCAAGGACTCCGGTGCCCTGACCGAGGCCGAGTTCGAAGCCGAGAAGGCGAAACTCCTCGCTTAGGAAGCGGCAGCCAGGGCCCGGCCTGGCTCACCAGAGATCGGGCGGCAAAGGTTGATGGACAGAGGCGAACGGACCTGCGCACAGTGGGAGCGCATGGTTGTCACCATGGCACCCGACAGTGCCCCGATTCTCGAATCCCCGTCGGTCTGACATATGTCCGATCCGGCTCCGGTGGTGGAGCCCCGAAATGATCCCGTCGGCGAGAAGCGTTGGCCGATGGCGGTCACGCTGATGGTGGCCATCGCCCTACCCCTGCTGTTGCCGGCACGGTTCAGCCTGGGTCCGAGGTGGATCATTCCGGTGGTGGAAGCGGGGCTACTGGTGACGCTCGCCTTTGCCGACCCTGGCCGGATCGACCGGCGGTCGGCCTTCATTCGGGCCGTCTCGCTGGTCCTGGTGGCCGTCCTGGCCGTGGGTGCGGCCGTCGTCACGGCTCGCCTGGTGGTCGACCTGGTCAGAGGTGGTCCTGAAACGAACTCGCCGGGACAGCTCCTGCGGGTGGGGTCGCTCGTTTGGGTCTACGTCATCATCGCCTTCTCGTTCCTCTACTGGGAACTGGACGGCGGAGGACCGGAGGCCCGCGCCCGGGGGGACCCACATACCCTGATCTGGCCTTTCCTGAGCACCTCAATCCACGGGTTACCCGTCCGACGTGGCGCCCGGAGTTCTTCGACTACCTCTACCTCGCCTTCACCGACGCCACCGCTTTCAGCCCGACCGATGTCATGCCGCTGGCCCGTTGGGCCAAGTTGGCCATGGCGGTTCAAGCCACCGCGTGCCTGATCATATTGGGACTGGTCATCGCCCGAGCGGTGAACATCTTGAAGTAACGCCTAGTCCTCGAGCGACCGAGTTACCACCGTGACGTCCTGACCACCTTCTCCCTGCTCGACGACGGCGGTCCACTCCCGGGCCAGCGCAGCCAGAACGGTGAAGCGTTCCGGATCGGCCTCCCCGAGGGCGAGCCGGACATCCTTCAGAGCTAGAACCAGAGGGAACTCGGGCCCGTAGTTCCCGTCCTGTATCCGGGCCAGCTTGCCGGTCATCCACGGTGACATCAGCGGACCTCCGTCGAAGGCCTCCCGTACGCTGCCGACGTCGATCCCCAGCTGATAGGCCAGGGCCAGCGAGGTGGCCACCCCTTCGGCACTGAAGGCGAGCAGTGTGTTGTTGACAAGCTTCATGCGCGAGCCCATGCCCACCGGACCGAGCCAGATCGTGCGTTGGCCGATGGTGGCGAAGACAGGTTCGACGATGGGCCGCGCCTCCTCGGTCCCGGAGGCGAAGACAGTGAGCCTTCCCTCCTCGGCCGGCACTTTGCTTCCCGACACCGGCGCATCGAGGAAGAGGACGTCGGGACGGTGCTCCTCGACGATGGCGCCGATGGTCGCCGTACCGGCCACGCCGATGGTGCTCATCTGGGCCCACACGGCGCCTCGGGGAAGGGCCTCGAGCAGGCCGAGGTCGACGGCAATGGAGGTCACCGCCTCGGTGTCTGTGACCATGGTGATGACCACGCCCGCGTCCTTGACCGCGTCGCCCACCGACAAGGCCACCTGAGCCCCCAACTCGGCCAGGCCATCGGTTCCATCCGGACTCCGATTCCATACCACGGTCGGGATGCCACCGCGGAGGGCCGAAGCGGCCATGGCCCGACCCATCGTGCCCAGTCCGATTACGGCCAGGTTCGGTACGTCCACCATGTCGGCCTCCTTCAGTACCCGGATCTTCGCGCCCACCCGGAGGTCAGACAAGGACGTGGGGATGGGTCCGACGTCCTAGCCGGCGATGGCGTCGCTCCTGTGGGGCAGTACCCAGCCCGGGCGCGGGAAGTGGCAGGTGTATCCGTTCGGATACTGCTCCAGATAGTCCTGATGCTCGGGCTCCGCTTCCCAGAAGGGACCGGCCGGGGTGACCTCGGTCACCACCTTGCCGGGCCACAGGCCGGACGCTTCGACGTCGGCGATGGTGTCCTCGGCTACCCGGCGCTGGTCATCGTCGACATAGAAGATGGCCGACCGGTAGCTCGGGCCCACATCGTTGCCCTGGCGGTTCAGTGTCGTCGGGTCGTGGACCTGAAAGAAGAACTCGAGCAGCTGGCGGTAGGAGATCTGGTCCGGATCGAAGGTGATCTCGATGGCCTCGGCGTGGGTCCCGTGGTTCCCGTAGGTGGCGTTGGCCACATCACCGCCGGTGTATCCGACCCGGGTCGAGATGACGCCCGGACGCTTCCGGATGAGATCCTGCATACCCCAGAAGCATCCCCCGGCCAGGATCGCCTTTTCTGTCGTGCCGCTCATTGGGTCACTTTCTCCTGTGTCATAGGTCCGTCGAGAACCTTCCGGTACTGGCCGTATCCCTCAGCATCGAGGTCGGCGTAGGGAATGAATCTGAGGGCGGCTGAATTGATGCAGTACCGCAGACCACCTTCCTCGGCGGGGCCGTCGTTGAAAACGTGGCCGAGGTGACTGTCCCCGTGAGCCGAGCGGACCTCGGTCCGGCTCATCCCGTGGCTCCGGTCTTCGTTCTCCACAACGTTGCCGGCCACCAACGGCACGGTGAAGCTCGGCCAACCACACCCGCTGTCGAACTTCTGTTTTGATGCGAACAGGGGCTCGCCCGACACAACGTCGACGTAGATGCCCGACTCCTTGGTGTCCCAGAACTCGTTGTCGAACGCCGGCTCGGTGGCACTCTTCTGGGTGACCTCATACTGCCGGGGGCTCAGCTGGGAGATCTTGTCCGGATCTTTGCGGTAGGTATCGGTCACGGTTACTCCTTCGCCGGGGCTGGAAATCATCCCCTCGGCCAATTCAACACCCAACCACCCTCTCCCATTTCCGAGGTCACCGGTCCGTTTCCGGGGTTACTCGTCCGGCGTATCGTCCTCGCCGCGCCGACTGGTGAGGAGCATGCCAGTGGCGGCCCCGACCCCCAGGACCGTGGTCAGCAGGAGGCGTCGCATCCCGCCCCCCGACCTGCCCATGGCGGCGTCGACGGAATAGCGGCCGGGGCCGAGGGCCGAGATGGCCGCCGCCGTGGCCCCCACCACACCCACGTACTCCCACCCACCCTTGAAGATGAAGAAGCCCTTGCCCTTGTGATCGGTGGCCGCGGCCGCCGTCATGATGCCGACGATGCCAGCGGCAGCCAGCGGGGTGGCCGCTCCGAACGTGATCAGAGTGCCTGTGCCGATCTCGGTGGCGGCGGCAACCCGGGCGTGTACGGAGGCCGGTTGTAGACCCAGCGAGGCGAAGTATTTGGCCGTCCCCTCAAGACCACCGGGCCCCCGCACCTTGTTCATTCCGTGCACGATCATCATGGGGCCGATGGTCAAGCGCAGGACCAGCGCGGCCAGATTGGCCTCGGAGGAGTGGGTGGTTGGCTTCTTCATCGAGTGTTCCTGTCCTTTGTCCGTGGAGATGACGGGGCACCGGCACTGGCCACGATCTTACGAGCCGCCGTCCGATCCCGGCCAACGTACCGCTGAGAGCGGGTTGGGGGAGCCCGTCTCACCGGACGCCGACCGGGACATGCCCTGCGTGGCCCGGCTGTTTCATCTGCGGGCCGCCCGCCCCGCCCCGCCCCGCCTCGGCTCCGACCCCGACCCGATCCGGGTAGAACGGCCGCATGGACATCGCTGGCTCGCTGCCCTCGCCTTCGTCCCACAACCCTGACGGCGGCCTGCTGCTGGGCAGTGGGCAGGCCGATAGGAGGATGATCTTGTTCGAGGACCCACAGTGCCCCTATTGCCGCCAGTTCGAGGAAGCGTGCGGTGAGCTACTCCTCAGCGTTCGGAATGAAGGCACCCTGGCCGTCGAATACCGGATGCGCTGCTTCCTGGGTCCTGAATCGGTCCGGGCCGACAACGCCCTTGCCCTGGCCGCCGAGGAGGACCGCTTCGACGAGCTCCGGAGGGCACTGTTTTCGGCGCAACCGGAGGAGGGGAGCGGCGGATTCACCACCACCGACCTCCTGGCGCTCGGCCGGCAGGTGGGTCTCACCAGCTCCCACTACGTCTCCGGGGTCGAAGAAGGCCGTTATCAGGGTTGGGTTCTCCGATGCGAAGAGATTTTTCAGCCGCAGGACCCACAGGGCACGCCAGCCGCCTGGCTCGACGGCCATCCCGTCGACGGCAGCGTGCTGTCCGACCCGGTGGCGTTGGCGGCCCTCCTGTCCGGATAGTGGGCCGCCGCCGTTGGTGCCACACTACGCCGGCGGCAACGAGGGGTGACTACCGGAGCCGTCGCCTCACGCCGGAAACCGCAGGGCGCCGGCGTCACCTGATCAAGTCGGCGCACCGGCTACGGCCGGGGCCCGCCTTCCCCGGAGGAGGTGTCGTGTGCCGGCGGCGGATCCTCGGGAGGTTCGTTCCGGGGGAGGGTGGCCCCTTTGCTGTCGTCACCGGATGCGCCGGCGGGTCCCGAGCCCGTTTGATAGAGGTCGGCCCGACCGAGGTCCGAGGCCCGGGGTGGCCGTCTGGCCCTGATCCGGTCCGCCCGCGCGAAGTGACGCTCGACGTCCGCCCACACCAACGGGTCGTCTCTGCCGAACTCCTCGTCGGACAGTGGGGTGCGGGCCAGAACCACGCCGCCCACGCTCAAGAGGACAATCAGCATGCTGAGCTTGGAGACGAAACCAGCAATCTGTTGATCGTTGAGGGGTCGCAGGCCTATGGCCGCATGCGAGTGGGCGAACGTGGAGTAGAGCGGGTGGATGGAAAAGATGAGGATGAAGGACAGGAAGGCGGGGATGATGGCTTGGGCCACCAGGTAGCCGAAGCGCACTACCGGCTTCAGTCGGAGAATCCCAGGGATGCGACCCAGCACCGGCATCCACAGCACGGCGCCGGTGATCACCATCAGCAGGTCGATGAGGGCGCGAACAACGGCCGAGTCGGATTGGGCCCGCACCAGAAACGGGGTCATGCAGGAAACGAGGATCACTGTCACCGTGATGGTGGCTACTTGAGGCCGCCTCAGGCGGATCAGCACTGCATCGACGAACGGCGAGCGGGTGAGCCAGAGGAGGACGTCGTAAGGCAGGCCCAACAAGAGCAGCGGCGCCACCGCCAAGATGAAGATCATCCGCTGAGTCACCAGGGCGGTGAGGGCCCATTGGGCGGCCAGATCGGCTATCGGCCAGGTCAGCGCCACCAGTAGGCCGCCGCAGGCGCCGGAGAAGCAGGCGATCTGACGATGAGTCCAGACGATCGGTCGTTCCATCGTGCGGAGCAGACGGCGGTGGCCGACGACCACCAGACTTACGGCGGCGATCACCGCACCCCAGGCGATGGGGTGAGGGTTCCAGGCGTAGGCACCGGCCGCCGCAGTCATTCCCGGGTCCACTCGGATCCCTGCCGGTTCCGGTACGACCTCGCCGAAACGGGGGGTGCACCCGACTCGACCGTAGAGGCGATAGACGCCCTCTTCACACTCAGCAGCCTATCGGCGGGACCGGCCTCCGGTGCCCTGAAACCGGACAGAGTGGACATGGAAGGATGGTGTTCGTGACGCTTCCAGCCTTTTGGCAGGTGAGTCCCGTGGCGGTGCTCGCCCTCGTCATCGGCGTAGCCCACGAGGTCGGGCTCCGGCGATTGGCGCAACGGCAGAGCGCGGCCCACCGGTCCCGGACGCGGCGGCGCAGCCTCGCCTTCTACGCCGGGTTGATCATCCTGATCGCTGTCGTGTCCGGTCCCCTCGAACGGTGGGCCATGGCCTGGTTGAGCGTGCACATGGTCATCCACGTGATCGAGATGTTCTACCTCCCGCCCCTCTTGATCGTGGGGGCCCCGTGGGTTCCCCTTCTCTTCGCCCTCCCTGTCGGACGGCGGCGCCGCCTGCTTCGGACTTTTCACCGATCGAGGCGGTGGGGTTGGGTGCGCGCCCTACGCTCAGTGGTGACAGACCCCTTGTTCGCCATCGTGTTGTTCAACGCCGTCATGGTGGTGTGGCACCTTCCCGTCGTCTACGACTGGGCCTCGTGGAACCAGTGGGTCATGGACTGGGTGATGGCTCCCAGCTTCCTCGTGTCGGGGATCCTTTTCTGGCGGGTCATCCTTCCCTCGCATCCCTGGCCGGCCCGAGGCTCGACCCGGATCCAGATCGTGGCGGTGGTGGTCACTGCCTTCGAGATGCTGGTTCTGGCCATGGCTCTGGCCATCTTCACCAAGATCCCCTGGTACTCGATGAACGTCCTGATGGACGGATCGGTGGCGGCGTTGCGGGATCAGCGATGGGCTGCCGGGATTCTGTGGGTGTGCGGTGATTTCTGGGCCATTCCGGCCCTGATCCTGCTGGCCTACCGCGTCTACGGCTCAGAGGGCGGCGTGTCTGCCTCCCTCGAACGGGCCCTGGGTCGGGCCTGAGGGTCAGCCGGCCTGGTCCGAGCGCTCGTCGTCAGCCTCGGCCGCTTCCATCTCGGCCAGATAACGGTTCCAGGCGGCCAAGCCTTCGTCCTGTACCTGGCCGTCGTCATCGTCGACAGACGGGCTCGGGGTGGGGGCACGGCGTCGGTCGTTGCCGTGGAGCAGGTTCCACCACATGTAAATGGCGAAGCCGGCGAAGAGGGGCCACTCGAAGACGTACATCCAGCTGAAAGTGTGGCCGCCCAGGGCCCGCACCAGTTCGAAGCAGAAGGCTCCGATGCACAGGGTCAACCCGACAGCCAGGGTGGCGTGGAGGCGGACGGCGTCCGCTCCCCGCAGGCGCATCGACCCTGCATCGGCTTTGTGCTCTGGCGGTCCAGGGGCGCTGGGCACGGCCACCATCCCACCCTATCGACCGGACCGCTTTGCGTTCACCGATTTTCTGGAGAGGCCTCCAGTGACGGTTGCGTGGCTGCCGCACTGGGTAGAGCTCAGCGGTAACCAGCGGGCCGAAAAGAGGAGTCAGGAATCCCGCCAATAAAGTCCGGAATCATGCCAAAACAGTTCCAATCTCGGCCCAAGGTTGTTACGGTACCGAACAGCAGTGTGCAACACGCCCTGGGCCCGGGGGGGTCCGCCGTCATCACCAAGTCGTGCCGGTAGGGGGAGTATGCCTGACCACGTGGCGCAGCCGACCGAAGGCCAGACGGCGGAAGAGGACGGTCACATCCGGCCGGGTGGCTTGGTGCTGACAATCGTGGTCTCGTTGGTCGTCTTCGTCGGGATCGGCGTGCTCTTCTACTCGTTGACCTACAAGTCGCCGTCGGGGACCGAGGTGGCCCAGTCGGCGGGTACGGCTGTGGTCAACGGCAGGGTGGTCCCCCATGTGACCCTCCGATTCCAGACCTATCCGGACGCCAGCGGTTTCGTGAACGGCGTGGCCGTCCATCCCGGCGGTAACTCGGCGTGGCCCGCCTACGGCCTGACCAACGTGTTCCAGGTCCCCGCCCACAGCCTGGTCACCGTCTACGCCCGCCAATACGACTCGGGCGGGTCCCTCAACAACCCGTGGTTCGCCACCGTTCGGGGGACCGTCGGCGGGACGGCCGTAGTCAATGGCAAGAGGGTGAGCTCCATTGACCCCAATAACGTGGGGCACACCTTCACCGTGCGGGGTATTCCCGGGTACCGATCCCGGGTTCTTCCTCAACGTTCCCGCTGCCGGCGGTCGGGGGCAATAACCAGGCCGATAACGGGCAGTACATCAACGTGGTGTTCAGTTTCGTCTCGGGCAGCAAGGGCACCTACGCCTGGAACTGCGAGTTCCCGTGCGGAACGATGGTGGCCAGCTTCGGCGGGCCCATGGGCGCCTACGGCTACATGTCGGGGTTCATCCATGTCGTTTGAGCAAGTTCGAGGCGCGAGCGACTCAAAGAGGACCTGGACGAGTCGATCCTGAGCGACAAGCCGTTCTTCGTCGCGACCAGCCGGCAAGATCTTCCTGATCTGGCTGGTCCATGACCGCTGTCGGCGTCTTGATCGGCATCTACGCCCCCCACCACATCCTTCCCGATCTCCTCGTCCAAGGAGGGACGGATGTCTGGCAGACCATCGTCTTGTTCACCGTCCTGGCCGCCCCGGTGGCCGCCTTCGTCTATGCCGTCGCCGTCTACAGCCTGGTGGCCTGGCGCCCAAGAGCGACGACCCCGGACGAACCACCGCCGGACGGAGCGCCCCTGCGGGGCAACGGGCCGATGACCATCCTGTGGCTGGGACTTCATCGGTACTCGTGGTCGTGCTGCTGGTATGGGGGCTGGCCGTCTACAGCGCCCAGCAGTCACCCACCCGCAGACCCTCCAGGTCAACGTGACCGGCCAACAGTGGCTGTGGACCTTTAGCTACCCCGGAACGGGCGTGGAGTCGCGGTCGCTGGTCCTGCCGGTGAACCGGCCGGTCGAGTTCAACGTCACCTCGGTGGACGTGACCCACGGTTTCTGGCCGGCCGCCCTCGGTGTCCAGGTCGACGCCAACCCGGAGGAGACCACCGTGATCCGGACCACGCCCGACAAGCTGGGTAATTTCGAGGTCAGGTGCAGCCAGCTGTGCGGGCTCTACCACGCTTTCATGGACGCCTCGGGGCCGGTGGTCACCCCGGCCAGCTTCGCCAAGTGGCTCCAGTCCCAGGGACCGTCGGCCCGGTGGCCAAAGCACCGCCCACGTGTCACGTCCTGACCGGGCAGCGGCGTGCCGATGGCTCTCGGGCCATTGACGTACAGACAGCAAGGCGGTAGCAGCGTGGAAGAGGGTGTACGACGTGACGACAGCGGTAGCGCCTCCTCTCCTCGAGGACACACCGATCGGCCCCCGGGCCGGAGGGTTCTATCGGCACCAGAACATCTGGTACCGGACTGGTTGCCGGCATCGGGTCGCCGGCTTCGTCGGCCTGGCTGGTCTCCCACGCCCTGCTCCAGGGGTCGAACTGGGGCACCGACATGGTGGTCACGGTGCACCATGGTGGCCTGGGTCGTCGGATTCAACGTCGGGGTGGGCACATTCAACGCCCCCTTCCGGTGGCTGCTGGGACACGACCAGACCCACGAGGACGAGCTCTACGCAGCCGGTGTCGGCCAGGGTAGGGGCGCTACTGGAAGTTCATGCACCGACCACAAGGTGGTGGGAACCCAGTACCTGATTCTGGTCCTCGTCCTCTTCGGCGTGGGCGGGACCCTGGCCATGATGATCCGCACCCAGCTGGTCACGCCCCATTCGAGCTTCCTCGATACGCAGACCTATAACGCCATCGTCAGCATCCACGGCATGGTCATGATCATCGCCACCATCATCATGGTGACCGGGCCCTTCACCAACTTCGTCATGCCCATCATGATCGGAGCCAAGGACATGGCCTTCCCCCGGCTCAACGCCATGTCCTTCTGGGTGGTGGCATCGGCCGTGCCCCTGTTGTTGGCCACCTTCGCCCTGGGCGGAGTAAACGCCGGCTGGACGACCTACGCACCGCTCTCGGTGCAGGCCCCTCCGGCCATGGACGCCTTCGCCATCGCCATCATCACCTTCGCCATCTCGGTGACGGTGGCCGGGGTGAACATCATCGTGACCATCTTCACCATGCGGGCGAAGGGCATGAGCCATGGGCCGTCTACCCATCTTTGTCTGGGGCTCTCTGGCCGGGGTTGCCCTCGGGCTCTACGCCATGCCCGCCTTCCTGCTCGACATGATGCATGGTGATCACCGATCGGGCCACGGGGACCTCGTTCTTCGTTGCGGGCCAGGGCGGGTCCGGCTGGCTGTACGAGAACATCTTCTGGATCATGGGCCACCCCGAGGTCTATGTGATCCTCCTCCCGCCGGTGGCGGCCATGCTGGAGGTGGCCAGCACGTTCGCCCGAAAGCCGGTGTTCGGCTACAAGGTGGTCGTGGCCGGGATCGTGGCCATCTGCCGCCCTTTCCATCATGGTGTGGGCCCACCACATGTTCACCACCGGCTGGGCCCCGGATCTGGCCGGGCCCTTCATGCTCACCACCGAGCTCATCTCCATACCCACGGGCATCATCTTCCTGTGCGTCATCGGGACCTTGTGGAAGGGCAGTATCTGGACCCGATTACCCATGTACTTCGTCTATCTGTTCCTGTGGAACTTCATCATCGGGGGGGTGACCGGTATCTATCTGTCCGACGTCCCCGCCGACCAGTTCTTTCATGGCGACATGTTCGTGACCGCCCACTTCCACTACACGCTGTTGGGCGGGGCCATGATCGGCGCCACGGCGGGGTTGTGTTACTGGTAGCCGAAGATGACCGGCCGGATGCTCAACGAGCGCATCGGCAAGGTGGCCTTCTGGATCATCGCCATCGGGATCCAGGTCACCTACGGTGCCATGTTCTGGGAAGGCTTCCAGGGCATGCCTCGCCGGGTGGCTTACTACGCCCCTGAGTTCCTACACGCCAATCAGGTGGCCACCGGCGGTGCCTACCTGCTCATGCTGGGCTGGATCGTCCTGTTGTACGCCCTTCTCCATTCGTGGCGCCACGGGAAGCAGGCTCCGGCTAATCCGTGGCACGCCAAGAGCCTCGAGTGGAAGGTCCCCACCCCGGTCCCCCTCGAGAACTTCCTGGTGGAACCGGTCGTGACCAGCGATCCTTACGGGTACGGTGAGCCACCTCCTCCCGCCGCCTCACGCCCAGCAGGAGCCTGAGCTGGTGCCGCTCGCCTCGGGGGGTCCATCGCCAGCGGAAGGCGAGGAATGATGACCGTCACCGTCGCCGACAGCGGGGGAGTGCACGACGGGGGCCCGAGTCATGGCGATGACACCCACTACGAATCCGAACACGAGACAGCCGAGCAACGCGACCACAAAGAGCGCCTGGCCATCTGGCTGTTCATCGCCGGCGACGGGCTGTTCCTCTTACTCGAGCTGTTCACCTGGTTCTATCTGCGGGCTCTGAACACAGACGGCATGTGGCGCGGTAACAAGTGTTCCGGCGCCAATCCGTGCACCGATGGGCTGGGTAATCCCATAGTCCACCAGGTGACCAAGGCCAATCCCTGGTACTCGGCTGGGGTCGCCGCCCTGGTCGTCGTGGCCGCCCTGTTCATCTGGATCACCGAGCGGGCCGCTCGCAACAACGAGAACCGGCGGGTCGTGTCAGGAGTGGCCGGCCTGTCGCTGGTGGTCCTGCTGGCCGCTATCGCCCTGGGTTTCTACCAGTTCCAGACGCTTCCCTTCACCACCATCGACGGTTCCTACGCTTCCACCTTCGAGTTCTTCATGGGCTCGACTCTGGCCCACGTCATCCTTCTCACCTTCGTGGCCGTAGGCCTGTGGAACAGGGCACGCATGGGTCGCTACAACGGCGGACGGTGGTATCGGGTGCGGGTCATACGGTATTTCGCGGTGTGGATCGCCGTTTCGGCCTGCATCCTGGCCATCGTCATGTCCGTGTTCGCGTGAATCGGGTCGGTGGTCGGTGATCGGCCTAACCGCACCGGACACCGTGGAAGCACGAGGCACCCAGGAGGGTCGTACCGAAGTAGGGGGAGCGGCTCCCTCCGCCCACCGCCGCCGTCCGGCTCCACCTCCTCCCACGAAGCCACAAACGGACAAGCTGCGTGCCCTCCTCGTCGGCTCGGTCATCGCCCTAGCCGTCATCGTCCTCCTGCTGGTGGGCCTGGGCGCCCACTCGCCGCTGGTTTCCTCGTCGGGCCCGTTGGTGGCCGTGGGCGACCCGGCCCCCGACTTCACACTCCCCTCCTTGACCGGTGGCTCGCCGGTGGGACTCCATGCACTAGGTCGGGATCGTGGCCGTCCGGTAGTTCTCAACTTCTTCGCCTCGTGGTGCACGCCCTGCCGCAAGGAGACCCCGCTCCTGGCCCGCACGGCCGCAGCTGAACGAGCCAAGGTTGCGCCGCTCCAGTTCGTGGGGGTGGACGTGGCCGACAAGCCGACCGACGCCCTCCCGTTCGTGGCCTCTAGCGGCATCACCTATCCGGTCGGGACCGATGCCGACTTCCGCGTGTCGGCCACTCTCTACGGACTCAACGGCGAGCCCAACACCTTCTTCATCGACAGCTCGGGCCGGGTGGTCGGCCACGTCATCGGAGCGGTGACGCCCACCCAGCTGAATCGGTGGATAGCTCGGTTGACGGGTTCCGTCCGGTGACCGGCGGTGCGAAGCAGATTCTTCGGCGACCCGGGAGAGTGTTGCTTCCGGTCGATGGCTATCGGGCGGTGGCTGCGCCGGGCGCACCGGCGCACCGGGCCCACCTGAGTGTGAGGAGACGATAGACGTGTTCCAGACCATCGTTGTGGGGGCCGACAGCTCGCCGACCGCACGCCACGCCCTTCAGGCCGCGGCCGACCTGGCCCAAATGGCCAACGGGACTCTGCACATCGTGACGTCGCTCGACCCGGAGCAGGGGCCGATGCGCAGTGAGCACGGTGGCTACGTGGACCCCGACAGCCCGGCCGATGTCCTCCTGGAGATTCTGTCCGCCGTTGCCAAAGAGCGCGGCCTCGAGCCCGTGCTGCACCCGTCGTCGGCCACCCCCGCCGACGCCCTGGTGGGTGTGGCCGAAGAGGTCGCCGCCGATTTGATCGTCGTGGGCAACAAGGGGATGAAAGGGGTGCGCCGAGTCCTCGGCAGTGTCCCCAATTCGGTGGCCCACGGTGCTCCCTGCTCGGTTCTGATCGTCGATACCGTCGGGGCGGACTGAGGGCCTTCGCCGCCGCTCATGACGGTTCCTCTGCCGGCCGCCCCAACGCGGCTGCGTGATGCCGGTCAGGAACCGGGCGGCCAGTTCTGCAAGAGATCCGATTTGACCGCCACAGTGAATCCGAAGGTCACCGTGTAAAAAACGACCACGAAGGCGGTCAGGGCCAGCTGTGAGTAGGTGAAAATGGCTATCACGACCAAGAACACGTACAAGGCCAGAGCGGCGCGTCCCTGCCAGGTCAGTGGTCCGAAGCCGAGGCGGTTGTCCTTCTTCCCGAACCACAGGGATGACGACGGTCCGTCCTCGGTCAACGCCCACCCCGGGCCGGTTCAGTCGAACGGCGGCCGGTCGGGGCTTGAGCGATGTCCGCCCGGGCGGCCGCTGGTCCACTGGTCAAGGACGGCACCTCCTTGTCCGCACTGTAATCCGGGGGGCCTACCAACCCGGTGTCCAGCGGTCATCGGAGGGCGGCCAGCCCGATCGGCCCATTGCAAAGAACTAGAACGTGTTCTAATATGCTAGGGACGGACCGGTGCCCGCTCGACCGTACCGAAATGACACGGAAACGGCACCGAACATGGAGCGATCCAAAGGGGAATCCATGGTGGACAGTATTGAGCTCGTTCGACTGGATCCGGCGGTCCGACTGGCGTTCGTGCAGTCGGCATGGCACCAGGACATCGTCGATCACTGCTGGCACTCGTTCATCGGCGAGATGGCCGCGTGGGGGGTCCCCGAGCAGCTGGTCGACCGGTTCACCGTGGCCGGAGCTTTCGAGATCCCGCTGCAGGCCAAGCGGCTGGCTGACAGCGGGCGGTACGCCGCCATCGTCGGCGCCGCACTGGTCATCGACGGCGGTATCTACCGACACGAATTCGTGGCCGAAGCCGTTGTCAACGGGCTGATGCGAGTCCAGTTGGACACCGGTGTACCCGTCATATCGGCTGTCCTCACTCCGCATCATTTCCACGGCCAACCTGAGCACACCCGATTCTTCAGCCAGCATCTGGACGGGAAGGGGACAGAAGTAGCCCGCGCCTGTGTCCGGACCATCCAGAACCTGGCCCGACTGCCGGCCGGAGCTATGGCCTGAGCGCCGGCCGGGAGGGCCGGCCGGCGCCATGCCCACAGTGCCGGTAGTCCCGCAGTGCGGGTAGTACGGTCGCCGACATGTCTGATTTCGACGCCATCGTCATCGGGGCGGGGCACAACGGGCTGACGGCGGCGACCGTCATGGCCCGGGGTGGGATGAGGGTCCTCTGCCTCGAGAAGAACCACTTCATCGGAGGCATGGCCACCTCGACGGAGTTGATGCGCGGCTACCGGTTCGAGCTGGCCGGATCGATTCAGTTCCCCATGCCCAATGAGATCTTCGACGACCTGGGCTTCGCCGCCTGCCCCATCTACGAGCCCGAGGTCCAATCGGCCAGCCTGGGGGCGGCCGATGAGCCCCCCATTCTTCTGTACAGCGATCCGGCCAAGCTTCTCGACCACCTGGGCGCCACAGTGGGGATGGAGGCCGTCCTCGGGATGGCGGAGATCGCCGCCTGGGCCGAAGCCCCGGCCCGCGCCCTGGGTCGGTTCGACGTGCGTATGCCGCCCAAGTCGCTCGACGACATGTGGGCCAGTGCCGCCAACGAGACCGAGCGCGAGGCCGTCCGCACCATGATGTTCGGCAGCGTGATGGACGTGGTCGACCGCTTCCTGCCCGACCGGGAGAAGCACGCTCAGATCCGTTCCATGTTGGCCTTTCTGGCCGTCAACTCCACTTTCCGGGGTCCCTACTCGCCGGGCTCGGCGCTGTGCCTGGCTTTCGCCTTGGCCTCGCCGGGCGATGCCACCATGTCCAAGGTGAAGGGTGGCATCGGGACCATGTCGCAGCACTTGCTCACCTTGTTCGAGCAGAACGGCGGCCAGATCCGCCGTCACACCAAGGCGGCCCGGATCGTGGTTGCTGCGGGGCGGGTGGAAGGGGTGGCCCTGGCCGACGGGGAAGTGGTGACGGCACCGGTGGTGGTCTCCAACCTCGATCCCACCGCCACGTTCACCCAATTGTTGGAAGCCGACGCCCTACCCGATGCCTTCGTGCAGCGGGTGGAGGCCATCGACCATCGGGCGGCCTACTTCCAACTTCACTTCGCCCTGAGCGGGCTGCCCGAGTACATCGGCCCCTACGAGCAGCTGAATACCGGCGATCTGCGGAGGAACGTCACCTTCTTCGGTACGGCCGAACAGATGCAGACCGACTTCGAGGGTTGTGTGCGCGGTCGGGTCCCCGTGTCGCCTTCTTTCAATCTGGCCATCCCCACCCTTGATGACCCGGATCAGGCTCCACCGGGGAAGCACGCGGCCAGCAGCTTCGCCTTTTACTTCCCGATCGGTGCCACCCACCAGGAACAGGCCCGCCTACGTGACGAGATGGCCGTGCGCATTGTGGACAAGATCGCCACCCGGGCTCCCAACTTTCCCGATCTGATCGAGCGCCAGTTCAGCTATCCCGCCTACACCTATGAGCTCATGTTCGGGTGCACAGGCGGCGACTTCTGTCACGGCCTCATGCAACCGGAGTTCATGGGCCCGTTCCGCCCCGGCCCCCGGGGCTGGGCTGACAGTCCCATTCCGGTCGACGGCCTCTACTTGTGCGGCGCCGGCTGTCACGGTGGACCGGGGGTGACGTTCATCCCCGGTTACAACTGCGGCTACGCCGTTCTCGATTCCGCCGCCTCGGCCGCAACGGTACGGTTGTAGCGGATCTGCCTCTCGACGAAGGCCAGGTACATGGCCATGGCAAAGGCCAGGCTGGTGAAGAGGCTCATCACGAAGAAGATCCACGGGATTCGGAGTTCCCGACGGCGACCGTCGACGATGGTCCAGAGGGGCAGGAGGATCACGTTGACGATGGTGTAGTCCTGGGCCGCCGAATCGGCCGCCCAGTTGGTGAACAGCATGCGGGTGTAGTTGGCGTAGGTGGCGGTGTGACCGTACTGGTGGGTGTAACGGACGTTGAAGTACCAACCCAGGCCCAGTGAGATGACACCGACGACGTAGTAGAGCGTCTCCAGTACGGAGGCCCGCCCGGCCCCGCCGGCTCCGAAGAGCCGGCGGTTGTAGACGAAGGCGGCGACGGTGCTGGCCACCCCGAGCGCCCCGAATATGAGAAATTGACGAGGTCATGGTTTTTGGCTCCCCCTTGGGCCTGCCCCTCCGGCAGACCCGCCCCATGGTGGCAAAGGCCGGGCGTCGGTGGCGGGATCCGCCCTCCGGCCGCTGTGCTCCGGGGCCTCCGCCGGGTGGAGTTCCGGTCAGGGCGCGTCGGTGGTGCCGGAAACCTCGCGGTGGGCTGAGGTTCCGTTCACCTGAGCCACGGCATCGGCTCCGGACGGCGCCCAGGTGATCTCGAAGGTGGCCGACGTCCGGCCGGTGCGGGCCATCAGCCTGGCCGACACTTCGTCGGCCTTGACCGACATCGATCCGCTGACCGGAACGCCGGGAACCAGGCTGTCCCCGACCAGGGTGATCGTCCGCCCACCCCCCTGGGTGTGGGCGGTACCCCCGTGCAGCCCGTGGTCGAGCGGGGCACCGATGGCCTCGTAGCGCTCCAGGGCGTCACCGGCGGTGGCGACGGCCGCCGCCCCCAAACGGAGGAGGGTGATCGATCCGTGGTTGGATGCGGTCGGGGTCAGCGGGGGAACGGCAGCCAACGAGGGGGCGAAGACCCCGACGGTGCGGATGGGGGGAACGGCCGCGGCACAGGCGGTGTTCATCGAATCGAGACCGGCCGGGTCGGCCACGAAGGCCTGCACCAGTTGGGATCCGCAGGCGGTGTCACCCTCCCCGACCACGTGGGTGGCGTTAGCCAGCTCCACAAAGCGGCTGTGGCCACCCAGCTGGCCGAGTACCTGGGAAACTCCCGACGGGGGCGTCCAGCTGTCGAACTCGCCCCCCAGCACCAGGACGGGCATCGTCGGCGGCAGGAGGGGCTGACCGGTGGTGGGCGGCGGCGTGTCCGGGGTCGGTGAGGGCCATGCTGTACAGGCGGTGTAGGCCTCGGTGTACTCGTCCTGGTCCAGCCACTCCGGGGTGGTGAAGGGGGCGAATGTGCCGGAGGGCAGAGACGCTTCGGCTGCGCTCAGTTGGGTGAGACGGACGGCTTCGGAGTCGGCCATGTCGAACAGCTGCGGGTAGTCCAGACAGGACACGGCGAAGTACAGCTCACCCGAGTAGGCCGCGGCGGCAATGTCGAAGTAGTCCTCGTCGGAGGCCAGTCGCTGGGCGTAGAGCCGGAGCAGCGGGTCGGGGTCACCGCCCAGCAGAAGGGCGCGGGCCGAGGCGTCGAGCTGGCGGTAGATGAGCGGATCGCCGGCGGCGTCGTTGACCAGGTCCACCAGACCGACGACGTTCATGGTGACGTGCTCGAGGACACCCGACGGTCCGGGCACGGTGCCCCCCACCGGTGTGGTGCGCAGCCGTCCGGCCAGGGCCTCGATACGCGACCACGACGGTCCGGGGGCTGCTTGGGCGCAGGCCGGACTCCGGTCACAGGCGGTGTCGAAAGCGGTGGGCATCGCATCGATGGAGGACCGGTACCAGGGGTCGAGGTCCTGGGTGGCGTAGGTGGAGTCGAGGACCACCGATCGGATCAGGGCCGGGTACCGGCTGGCCAGCACCTGGGCGAAGAACGATCCGTAGGAGTCGCCGTACAGGTCGACGCCGCCCAGCCCGAGGGCGCGGATGACCGAGGCCACATCGGCCGCCGCCGGCGCCGAGGTGAAGAGATCCGAGGCCTGGTAGAAGCCTCCGGAAGGACGCTGCCATCGGTGGTCGAGCTTCTGGGTGCAGGCGGCCACGACGGCGGTGAAGGCGGGACCGCTGGCCTGTCCCCCGTAGTCCTGCAGGGCCGGACAGCCGAGGGGCGTCGAATGTCCGGTGCCCCGCAGGTCGACGACCAGCATGTTCCAGTTGTCGAGAAGCGAGCCGTACATGGTGGTGTAGCCCGAGGCCCCATCGACCTGGTGCGTGGCCCAGGCCACCGATCCGGTCGACGAGAAACCGGGTCCGCCTTCGACCGGCATGACCGTGCCCTCGGCCACCCCGTGGGGGGGAGAGGTGGCCGGATACCACCGGTAGGCGACGGTGATGTCGGGGCTGGCCGGGTCGCTGTAGTCGAGCGGAACCGACAGCGATCCGCAATCCACGGTGGGCGCGGTGCCACAGGCCGTGAGGTGTTGGCTCCCCACCACCACGCTGGTCCCACCGGCCGTTCCGGTGGGCGTACCGGCCCGGGCCGATCCGGATGCGGGGGTGAGGGCGGTGGTCAGAAGGGCCAGGAGGCCCAGGCCCCTCCCCAGGATCCTGAAGCCAGCTTTCACCGACTGCTCTCAGGCCAGGTCATCGACGGGTCCGGGCCGGCCCACGATCTCGTCGGCGCAGTGGTAACCGGTCCGCAGCCCCCCTTCGATGTAGCCCTGGAAATTGATCGACGTGTGCTCGCCGGCGAAATGGAGGTTCCCCTCCTGTTGACCCTGGATCCCGTTGAAGGCGGTGTACTGCCCGACCTTGAGGTAGGAGTAGGCGCCCAGGATGTGGGGGTCGCCGCTCGACCAGACGTAGAAGGAGAGCCCGTTGTAGGCCTGGCTGACGCCGGCGAAGAGACGGTTGAAGGCTCCGACGAAGTCGTCGGTCATGGCGTCGGGGGGTGTCCCCCGGTAGGTGGTGAGTCCGTAACGGGTCCCCCAGTTCTGACCGGCCGTGCCCCCGGGCAGAGCGGCCAGGATGCCGGCCGTGCCCGGCTGGTAGACGGTGGGGTCCCAGGCTCCCTGTACCGGGCTATCGCAGTAGGCGTTCCCGTCGACTCGATCCGGTTGGTTCCACACCCGGTCCGTGCACTGCACGAAGAACTTGGCGTTGGACCCCAGGGGCTCCTCCACGATGGCCGTTCGATGGAGGGGGGCGATCGGACAGGACGACAGGTCGACCGATCGCAACCGGGTGAAGGGCAGAGCCAGAACGACGTGGTCGGCGGCGACGTCGTAGGTGGTGGCCCCGCTCTGGAAGGTGCAGGCATAACCCGTTCCCGAGGGCTGGACCGCCACCAGCTCCTGGCCGAGGTTCACCGTTCCCGCCGGCAGGCGGGCCATCAGTCCGGAGATGAGGAGGTCGGTTCCGCCGTGGATGTGCCATTTCTCGTCGGCGCCGCCCAGAGCCGGCGAGCGGTGGGGCTGGGATCCGCTGGAGACGCTGTCATCCTGACCCAGCAGGTAGACCAGATTGAGGGCCGACTGCTCGTCGGGTGGCCCCCCGAACTCGTCGAGGATGGCCGACACGCACAGGGCGCCGAAGTCCGAGGCCATTCCGCCCGGGATGTACTTTTCGATCCATTCGCTGGCCGACATGTGGTCGAAGAGCTGACCGCCCGGGTTGTTGTCGTTGTAGAGCTGGGGCCAGGGAGCCGTGGTGAAGGCGGCGTCGTGGAACAGTTGCCATCCCCATTGGTGCCAGTCGGCGTTGACTTGTTGCTGGGACCAGGCCTGGCCGTGGAAGCGGAGGGTCTCGTCCATCGGGTGGCTCCCGCCCGGGTACTTGTCGGAGTTGTCCAGGGTGAGGCCGAAGCTCCGGGCCAGAGCCAGAGTGGCCGTGTGTTCGGGGTTGATGAACTCGGCGTGCTCCTCGACCAGCTGGTCGTCGTCGAAGTAGCCCCGAAGCGTGCGGATACGGCCTCCGGCCACCGTGTTGTACTCGTAGACGCTGGTGGCGATCCCGAATCTGGTCCACAACCGATAGGCGCACCCGAGACCGGCGATCCCCGATCCGACGATCACCACGCTCCCGATCGGGTGGCGGCGGCCCCCTGGCCAACGGCGCTCGGAGGGGCGTGGATCAGCCGCCGCCGGTGTCGTCCACAGAGCGGTCATGCCGGCGGCGGCGGCGGCGCCGGCGCCGGCCAGGAAGTGGCGTCGGGATACTCGCTGGTGAACGATCTCGTCGGCCTCGTCGATGCCACAGCCGCGACGATGGGCGTAGGCCGAGGCGGCTTGGGCCCGTCGTAGGGCGGCGGCTGCTCCACTCGCTCCCCACGTGCGCATGAGCACCCCCTCGGTCGTCCGGTGACTTCTGTCGGCGCCGTCCCCGAATGCATCGTCCGGGTGGGCGTCCCTGCCTACGGTGTCGGCCCGACTATAGGCAGGATCGGTCGGTCGGTTCCCCCGCCGAGCGGTCGGTTTCACCGGCCGGTGGCGATGGGTTGGGGGACCAGCGCCGGGTCGACCGTTCACTGCGTCTGGTTAGAGTGCCAGGCATGCCCACTCATGCTTCTGGCTCGGTCCGTGGGCCCGGGACACGGGCATGACCACACCCTCCGTGGACACCTGGCTGGCAGCCGCCCTTTCGTCACACGAGCGGCTGGCCGGGACCGTCCGTTCCCTCACTCCTGATCAGTTGGAGTCACCCTCCTATGCCAGCGAGTGGTCCATCGCCCAGGTGCTGTCCCATCTCGGTTCGGGCGCCCATATCTTCTCCCTCTTTCTGACCGCCGGGTTACACGGATCACCGGTGCCCGGCTTCGCCGACTTCGAGCCGATCTGGGAAGGGTGGAACGCCAGGAGCCCGGCCGACCAGGCTGCCGACTCCCTGGCCGCCGACCGGCTCTTCCTCGATCAGGTGGTGGCCCTCGACGAGCCGGCCCGGGCCGCCTGGCGTATGGAACTCTTTGGGGCCGATCGCGGCCTCTCCGATGTGCTGCGGCTCCGGCTGGCCGAGCACGCCGTGCATTCGTGGGACATCCAGGTCACCCTGGATCCTGCCGCCGCCCTCGCTCCCGATGCCACCGCCCTGATCATCGACACTCTGGGTGAACTGGTCAGCCACCTGGGTCGACCTCCGGGAGAGCCGGTTCACGTCCGCATCACCACCACCGGTCCCTCCCGGACCAAGCTCCTGACCAGTGAAGAAGGCCAATCCCTCACCCTTCGGGACGTCGGTGAAAGCGAAACCGATGCAGGAGGTGTGGGCCTCGAGCTGCCGGCCGAGGCCCTGATCCGACTGGTGTACGGACGTCTCGACCCCGCCCATACACCGGCGGTCGGCGGTGGCGAGCTCCTCGACCGGCTCCGAACCGTGTTCCCCGGATTCTGACCGGGCGGCGACCCTCAGAGGACGGCGCCGGCGTCCTTGTGGGCGATGATCTCGTCCCAGTCGAGGCCCAGTTCCAGCAGGATCTCCTCGGTGTGTTGTCCGTGCTCGGGGGCCGGGGTCAGTTGGTCGGGCTGCTCGTTCATCTGGACCGGGTTGACCACCAGGTCGTAGTTGTTCCCGTCGGCCCGGTTGACGGTGGACAGGTAGCCGTTGGCCTCGACCATGGGATCGTCGGGTAGTTCGCTGGGCCGCTGGCCGGGGGCCCACACACCCTGCAGGGTGGCCAACTTTTCCTTCCACTCCTCGTAGGTACGCGAGGCGAAGACCTCATCGAGGATGGCCACGCACTCTTTGGCATTGGTGTAGCGGCCTCCGCCGTCGGCGAAGCGGGGGTCATCGATGAGGTCCGGCCGGTCGATGTGCTGGCAGAAGTCGGGCCAGAACCGGTCGGACTGCAGCATCATGAGGGTGATGAACCGGTCGTCGCTGGTCCGGTAGTTGCCCACCAGCGGGTTGGGTGAAGAGGAGCGGTCGAATTTGGGCATGGGGTCGCCGCCGTAGAGGAGCGAGGCCACGATGTCCGGGGAGAGCTGCCACATGGCCAGGCCCAAAAGGGAGACATCGATGACGGGTGCTTCGCCCGTTCGCTCCTTCTGCAGGAGCCCGGCCGCGATCCCCCCGGCGATGGCCATGCCTCCGGCCAGATCCCCGAAGGCCGGGCGTCCCCCCACCGGATAGGCGCTGTCGCCCGGGGTGAGGGCGTTGGCCACACCGCCCCGGCCCCAATAGGAACAGCCGTCGTAGCCGCCCTTCTCGCGGTCGGGACCGAGCGGGCCCTGGCCCGAGCCGCGGGCGTAGACGATGGTCGGGTTGACGGCCCGGATGTGCTCGACATCGATCTTGAGGCGCTGGCGCACGGCGGGCAGGAAGCTGGTCAGGAACACGTCCGACTTCTCCGCCAGGCGGTAGAGGAGATCGCGCCCACCGTCGGTGCTGATGTCGATCCCGATGCTCCGCTTGCCCCGGTTGGGTTGCTCGATGATGTAGTTGACGGCTCCGTCGCCACCGGGGATCAGGCCCATGGCCACCAGGCCCCGTTGGGGGTCACCGGTCACCGGATGCTCGACCTTGATGACGTCGGCACCCCAGTCGGCCAGCACGGCCCCGGCGGCCGGGACGAATGTCCAGGCGGCCACTTCGAGCACGCGGATACCAGCGAGTGTGTCAGCCATGAATCGGGATTCCCCTTGGTTCAGTCGATGGGTTGGAGATGTTCCCGCCGGGTGATCCGACGGGGGGCGGCGGTCGTGGCTACGAGGACGAGGAGGCGGCCAGCAGGTCGACCGACCGGGTGCCCCGCTTCTCGACCCCCGCACGTGCCCGCGACTGGATGGACACGTCGCGGCCCTCGGCCTTTCGGCGCAGGGCCCCCACCGTGCAGTTCTCCCGGCCGCCGAGGGTGGTGAACGGGTCGAACTGGAAGTGCCGCATGGCGTTGAGGTGGCTGATCCGATCGATGTCGTGATCGGAGAGGCCGTCGAGGCTCTCGGTCAGGGTCTCCGGGGCGATGGGCCAGGTCGAGTCCGAGTGCGGGTAGTCGCACTCCCACATGACGTTGTCCATCTCCAGGAAGTTGCGGCTGGCCACGCCGAATTTGTCGTCGATGAAACAGGTGAGGACGTTGCGGTTGAAGACCTCGCTCGGGAGCTGGTCGCCGTAGTCCTGTCCGGTCCAGGCGTGGTGCCGGTCGTAGTTGTAGTCGATCCTCTCGAGGAAGTACGGAACCCAGCCGATGCCCCCCTCGGACAGCGCCACCTTGAGATCGGGGAACTTGCGCAGGACTGGCGACCACACCAGGTCGGCCGCCGCCTGCACGATGTTCATCGGGGTCAGGGTGATCAGGCAGTCGATGGGGGCGTCCGCCGAGGTGATCACGATGTCCGAACTGGAACCGATGTGCATGCAGACCACTACGGCCTCCTCGCTGCATGCCTTCCAGAACGGGTCCCAGTAGTCGGAGTGGACGCTCGGCCATCCGAGCTTGGAGGGGTTCTCCGAAAAGGTGACGGCGTGGGCCCCCTTGGCCGCCGTGCGACGGACCTCCCCGGCCAGCACCTCCGGGTCCCAGATGGCCGGGAGCGGGCAGGGAATGAAGCGTCCCGGATGGGTCCCGCACCACTCGTCGATGTGCCAGTCGTTGTAAGCGCGCACCATGGCCAGAGCCACGTCCTTGTCCTCGGTACGGGCGAAGAGCTGGCCGCAGAACTGCGGGAACGACGGGAAGCAGAGGGAGCCGAGGACACCGTTGGCATCCATGTCCTTGACCCGCTCGTCTATGTCGTAGCACCCGGGTCGGAGCTGGTCGAACGAGGTGGGCTCGAGGCCGTACTCCTCGCGGGGCCGCCCGGCCACGGCGTTGAGGGCCACGTTGCCGAGGACCTGGCCCTCGTACAGCCAGGCGTCGGTACCGTCCTCATTGGTGATGAATTTGGGGGCGAGATCCCGGTACTTGGCCGGCAGACGCCCTTCGAACAGGTTCGGCGGCTCCACCACATGGTCATCCACGCTGACCATGACCATCTCGTCGATCTCCATCGTGCCCTCCCTCAGACGGTCCCCTGCGGGGACCGGTTTCATTCGCTCGAGAATCTGTTTCCCCTTGCTGGCAGCGTACAGGTGAGCCTGATCATTCGTCGCCCCGGGGTCCGGCCGGCCCCACCGACCGGCCGCGGTCGTGGGTGTCACCACCTCTGTGTAGGGTGCTTGCATGGCCGATCAGGCGGTGTTCTCCGATCTTGCTATGGAGTACATGCCTGCCCTGTACACGGCGGCACTCCGTATGACCCGCAATGCGGCCGACGCCGAGGACCTGGTGCAGGAGACCTATCTGAAGGCCTACCGGGCCTTCGCCAGCTTTGAATTGGGCACCAATTTGAAGGCCTGGCTCTACCGCATCCTCACCAACACCTATATCAACACCTACCGGGCCAAGAAGCGTCGTCCGGAGATCGCCGACGTCGAGGACGTCGAGGACCTGTACCTCTACCATCACCTGGCCGGTGATCCGAGCGCCGGCCTCGGGCGCAGTGCGGAGGACGTGGCTCTCGATCGGTTCACCGACACGGACGTGAAAGAGGCCATCGAGGCCCTTCCCGAGTCCTTCCGCATGGCGGTGCTGCTGGCTGACGTCGAAGGTTTTTCCTACAAGGAGATCGCCGAAATCACCGATGTGCCCATCGGTACGGTCATGAGCCGGATCCATCGCGGAAGAAAAGCGCTGCAGAAGGCGTTGGTCGACCGCGGAAGGACACGGGGCCTCGTAGGGGCGACCGACGAGTCCAGGTAGGGAGAAGCGCCACCAGTGGGAGATCGGGGAACAACAGGCGGTCCGTCGGGTCCGGACGGCGGCGATGACCGGCCGGCGGGCTTCGTGGGCTGCGATGAGACGATCGAGCGCCTGTACTTCTATCTCGACGGCGAGCTGACCGAATCGAGGCGGGAGGAGATCACCCGTCACCTCGACCTGTGCGGACCCTGTGTGGGGGCCTACGGGTTCGAAGCCGAGTTGCGCAAGGTCATCGCCAACCGGTGTCGGGATCACGTGCCCGACGCCCTCATCCACCGGGTGGCCGAGGCACTCCGCAAGGAACACAGCAGCCCGAACAACTGAACCGGACGAGGTCACCGCGGGCGGCATCGGGCCCGGAGGCGCTGACCGCCCGCCCGGGCCGACCTGTACCTACACTGGTCGACGTGAGCGAGTGGGAAGGGGCATCGGGCGACGTGACCACCGACGGGACCACCGGAGGCAGCGGGGCCGTGGCCTGGGACACCGCTGAACGGGTGGCCGGGTGGGTGGGGAACCGGAGTCGCCTCCCCGCTCCCTACCGACCCGATCTGCTCCAACGTGATTTCGAAGAGCTGACCGCCGAAGCCGAGGAGCTGGTGGCCGCCTCCACCGGGCTCCGATCGGCCTCGGGTCCGGCCCGGGCCCGGGTCACCGATCGCGCCGGCTGGGTGCACGCCAACGTCTCGAGCTTCCAGCGTCTGGTCGGTCCCCACCTCGAGAAGCTGGACCCGGCCCGGGTGGTCGGCTCCAGCCGGGTGACCGAGCGGTTGGCCGGGCCCGTGGCCTCGGCCGGCCGGGTGGTCACCGGCGCCCAGATGGGGGCGGTGTTGGGCTGGCTGTCCACCCGGGTCCTGGGTCAGTACGACCTGCTCCTCACCGAGGACGCCGTCGAGGACCAGGATCTGGTCTATTTCGTCGGTCCCAACATCGTCGCCCTCGAGCAGCTTCACGATTTCGAGCCGCGCCAGTTCCGGCTGTGGCTGGCCCTCCACGAGGTGACCCACCGGTGCCAGTTCACCGCCATCCCGTGGATGCGGGACTACTTCGTCTCGTTGGTCGAAGAGGGCATCGGCTCCCTCGAGCCCGACCCGTCGCGCTTCGCCGAGGCCCTCCGCAGGATGACCGAAGAGATCCGGGCGGGACGCAACCCGTTGCGTGACAACGGAGCCCTCGGCCTGGTGGCCACCCCGGAGCAGCTCGAGGGGCTCCACCGCATTCAGGCCCTCATGAGTCTGCTGGAGGGGCACGGCGACGTGACCATGGATCGGGCCGGAGCCGCCGACATCCCCAGCGCCGCCCGCTTCAGCGAGGTTCTCCGTCAACGCCGCCGGCAGACCCGGGGTCCGGCCCGCCTGCTCCAACAACTCATCGGCATCGAAGCCAAACTGCGCCAGTACGAGGAAGGCGAGCGGTTCATCGCCGCCGTGGAGGGCTCGGGGGGCACCGAACTGCTGGACCGGGTGTGGCGGGGTCCGGAATGGCTCCCCACCCTGGCCGAGATCCGCAACCCGTCGGAGTGGATCTCCCGGGTCGGCCCCGCCCCCGCCCTCTCCGGCTGAGCCGGGGAGCGGTGTCCCTCGCTGACCTGACCGCCGCCCTGGTCGGGCGGTGCACCTTCCCGGCTCCGGGGAGTCCCCTGGTGTGCGGGGTATCGGGCGGCCCCGACTCGCTGGCTCTCCTGGTGCTGGCCACCGCCGCCCACTGCCGGGTGACGGCGGTCCATGTCGATCACGGGCTCCGCCCCGGGTCCGGTGCCGAGGCGGAGGTGGTGGCCGAGGCCGCCGACCGGTTCGGGGCCGCCTTTCGTTCGCTACGGGTGGAGGTGGGGGAGGGCCCCAACCTCGAAGCCCGGGCCCGCGAGGCGCGCCACCGGGCCCTCGGGCCCGGGGCGGCCACCGGCCATACCGCCGACGACCAGGCCGAAACCATGCTGGTCAATCTGCTGCGGGGCGCCGGGGTGAACGGGCTGGCCGCCATGCGTGTCGGCCCCCGCCATCCCCTGCTGGCCCTGCGACGGTCGGAAACAGTCGAGGTGTGCCATCGGATGGGGCTCACCCCGGTCAGCGATCCCAGCAACCAGGATGCGCGCTTCGTCCGGTCGCGGATCCGCCACGAGCTCCTCCCGCTGTGTTCGGCCATCGCCGGACGTGACGTGGTTCCCGTCCTGGCCCGCCAGGCCGACGCCCTGGCCGGCGACGCCGACATCCTCGATGCGGTGGGGTCGTTGATCGACCCGGCCGACAGCGCTCCCCTGGCCGCGGCACCATCGGCCGTCGGTCGGCGGATGGTGCGGGAATGGTTGGCCGGGAACGGTCCCTACCCTCCGCCCCTCGACGCCGTCGAGCGGGTGCTGGCGGTGGCCCGCCAGGAACGTCGGGCCACCGAGACCCCCGGTGGCCAGCGGGTGTCACGGTCCCGGGGACGGCTGACGGTGAGCCCGCCGACCACCGGGTCACCAGCCGGCGGTGCCGGGCCGCGGCGGGACGACGGCGCTCCGGTACAGTCGGGGCGTGATGGCCGGAGGGGATGAATCTGCCGATGAGTCCGCCCGCCCAGGATCGGAGAGCCTGGAGCACGCTCCCGGCGTCGGCCGGGTCATCGTCCCCGAGGTCGACCTCCAGGCCCGGATAGCCGAGCTCGGGGTCAGGATCACAGCCGACTATGCCGGACGTCCGCCTCTGCTGATCGGCGTGTTGAAGGGGGCGTTCATGTTCATGAGCGATCTGTCCCGCGCCATCACCCTCCCGGTCGAGGTGGACTTCATGGCCGTGTCCTCCTACGGCAGTGCCACCCGTACCTCGGGGGTGGTCCGCATCGTGAAGGACCTCGACGTCGACCTGTCCGACCGCCATGTGCTGGTGGTCGAGGACATCGTGGACAGCGGGTTGACGCTCAGCTATCTCCAGCGCTATTTGCGGGCCCGCCAGCCGGCCAGCTTGGAGGTTTGTGCCCTACTGGTCAAAGACGGTCAGCAACGGACGGAGATCGATCTCCGCTATGTCGGGTTTCACATACCGGCCGAGTTCGTGGTGGGATATGGCCTTGATGTCGACGAACGTCTGCGCAATCTCCGGGCCATCCACGCCCATACCGACTCAGCCTCCTGAGACTGCATTCCCCCGGTGACGGTTGACACTGCCCGGATCGAACGGGCGATCCTCGAGATTCTCATCGCCATCGGTGAGGACCCCACGCGCGACGGATTGCAGCGGACGCCGGAGAGGGTGGCCCGGAGCTATGCGGAGCTGTTCGCCGGGCTGGGCGAGAACCCGGCCGATCATCTCGAGGTCACCTTTGCCGCCGAACACGACGAGATGGTGATGGTGCGGGACATACCGTTCGCCTCGCTGTGTGAGCACCACATGATCCCGTTCATCGGCCGGGCCCACGTGGCCTACATTCCCGGCGACGACGGTCGCATCACCGGGCTGTCCAAACTGGCCCGTCTGGTGGACGGCTTCGCCAAGAGGCTGCAGGTCCAAGAGCGCATGACCACCGAGATCGCCGACGCCATCGAGGAGGCTCTCCTCCCCCAAGGGGTGTTGGTGGTGGTGGAGGCCGAACACCTGTGCATGTCGATGCGCGGGGTCAAGAAGCCGGGCACCACCACTGTCACCTCGGCCGTCCGCGGCCTCTTCCGCCACGATGCCTCGACCCGGGCCGAAGCCATGGCCTTCGTCCGGGGTCGCTGATTCCCTTCCGGTTCCGGCGGCGGGCCAGAGCGGGCTGGTTTACGCTGTGGCCCGATGACCGAGCCGAGCCACGCCGAGGAGCGTCCCCTGGTGATGGGGATCCTCAACGTCACCCCCGACTCCTTCTCCGATGGAGGCCGGTGGCTCGACCGGGATGAGGCCATCGCCCGGGCCCGGGTCATGATCGACGAGGGGGCCGATGTGGTCGACGTAGGCGGGGAATCCACCCGCCCGGGGGCCGATCCGGTGACAGTCGACGAGGAGCTGCGGCGGGTCCTGCCGGTCATCGAGGCGCTGGCCGGTCAGATCAGGATCTCCATCGACACCACCAAGGACGAGGTGGCCGAGGCGGCCGTGGAGGCGGGCGCCTCGCTCATCAACGACGTGTCCGCCTCTTTGTGGCCGGTAGCGGCCCGCACCGGCGCCGGGTGGGTGGCCATGCACCGCCGGGGCAGCCCCACCACCATGCAGTCCGATCCGCACTATGACGACGTGGTGGCCGAGGTGACCAGGATGCTGGTGGAACGGGCCGGTGAGGCCCGGGGTGCCGGGGTGGGCGAGGTATGGATCGACCCCGGTATCGGGTTCGGGAAGACGGTGGACCACAACGTCTCCCTGCTGGCCTCCCTGGACGATCTGGTGGACACCGGTTATCCGGTGGTGGTGGGGACCAGTCGTAAGAGCTTCCTCGGCCATCTGGCCGGGTCGACGCCCGCACAGCCCCTGGCCGTGGACCAGCGCCTGGCCGGGTCGTTGGCCACCGCCACCTGGGCCATGAGCCGGGGGGTGCGCATGGTCCGGGCCCACGATGTGGCTCCCACCGTGCAGGCGGCCGTACTGGTGGGCCAGGGCAGGGGTGGGACCCGCCCCGGCCGGGGTGCGGAGGTTGGGGCATGAAGGGCAAATGGGCGGCGGGGATCCCTCCCCGCAACTTCACCTGGGTGATCAAGGACCAGTTGGCCATGAGCGAACGGCCCGGCGGCTTCGCCCCCAACCACCGCAAGGTGAGGCGCCAGGAGGAGATCATCTGGCTGCAAGTGCAGGGGTTCACCCGGGTGGTCTCGTTGCTGCCCTCCTCGCACAACCTCCAGGCCTACGAGGAGAAGTCGATGGCCAGCGTGCACTTCCCGCTGCCGCCGTCGGGAGATGCCCGTTCCATGCTGGCCGACCTCTACCGGGAGGTGCACGGGTGCCTGGCCGCCAACGAGCGCGTCCTCATCCACCAAGAGGAGCTCGGCGACCGGGTCACCGGGGTCATGGCCGGGTACCTGCTGTGGTCGGACCGGTTGCCCAACGGTCCCCAGGCCATCACCGTGCTCGAGCACATGACCGGCCACCCCATGGGCCCGAGCGGTCGGGAGCTGGTGGCCTTTGCCGCCGAGCTGTCACCGGCGCCGGTCCCCCCCGGGGGAGCCGACAACCCGCTCACCGGCGGGTGAGCCCCGCTCCGGCCCCTCCGGCAGCCCGTCGGTGACGGCTCCGAACGGTGGTGGGGGGGGCGGCCCGGAGGGTCAGCGGCTCCCTGAGGGCGACATCATCCAGCTGCGGGGCCTGCGGGCCTTCGGTGTGCACGGTGTGCTGTCCCAGGAGAAGGCCGAGGCGCAACCCTTCGAGATGGATCTCGACCTGTCGGTCGACCTCACCCCGGCGGCCCGGAGCGACGTGTTGGCCGACACCGTCGACTACGGGGAAGTGGCCGAGGCCGCCGTGGCCGTGGTGGGCGGGGCCCGCTCCTTCGACCTGCTGGAGGCGCTGGCGGCGGTGGTGGCCGAGGCCGTCCTGGGCTGCGATCCCCGCATCGCCGCGGTGACCGTCGTCCTCCGCAAGCTGGAGCCCCCGCTCACCGTCGACATCGCCACCGTCGGGGTTCTGATCACCCGCTCCCGGTGACCGACGCCGGCCAGGCATCGCCGTCGGTCCGGGCCTTTTTGGGACTGGGCTCCAATCTGGGCGACCGGTGGGCCCACCTGCGCCGGGCCGTCGACCAGCTCCGGGCCGGCAGCCGGTCCCCGGTCACGGCCGTGTCGCAGGTCTACGAGACCTCACCGGTAGGGGGGCCACCGGGTCAGGGGCCGTATCTCAACGTGGTGGTGGAGCTGGCCCTGGCGCCGGGCACCGATCCGTATCGACTGCTGGAGGAGTGCCGGCGGTTGGAAGCGGCCGCCGGTCGGGTGCGGGCGGCCCGCTGGGGTCCCCGCACCCTCGACGCCGACGTGCTGTGGGTGGACGGATTGGCCCTCGACAGCCCGGAGCTGACCGTGCCCCACCCCCGTTGGCGGGACCGGCGTTTCGTCCTGGTCCCCCTGGCCGAGCTGGCCCCCGACCTGGTCGATGCCGATGCCATCGCCTCCGCTGGTGGTCAGGTCGAGGTCGTGGGTACACTGTGAGCTGAAGCGCCAAGATTCTCTGATGCGAACGGCACCCTGCGGGGGCTGGAACGTCGAAAGGGGTCTCGTGACCACATTCCGCATCATCGGGCCCGGGCGGGCCGGAAGCTCGCTGGCCGCCGCTCTGGCCACGGTGGATGGCTTCACCTCGAAGGGCCTGCTCGGCCGTCATCATGCGGTGATCGATGCGGCCGCCGATGTCGACGTTCTCTTTGTGGCCACTCCCGACGAGCAGGTGGCCCGGGTGGCCTCCCTGATCGCTCCGGTGCCCACCACCGCCGTTGTCCACCTCTCCGGTTCGCTGGGGCTCGACGTCCTGGGCCGGCACCCCCGGCGGGGTTCGCTGCACCCCCTGGTGCCCCTGCCCAATCCGACTGTCGGGGCCCGACGTCTTCTCTCCGGGGTGACCTTCGCCGTGGCCGGCGATCCGGTGGCCGAGCGGATCGCCGGGGCTCTGGGGGGCAGGGTGGTGACGGTGGAGGACAGCCACCGCACCGCCTATCACGCCGCCGCCGCCATCGCCGCCAACCACATGGTGGCCCTCATCGGCCAGGTGGAGCGGGTGGCGGCCACCGCCGGCATTCCCCTCTCCGCCTTCGCCGGCCTGATGCGGGCGGCCACCGACGACGCCCTGAGTCTGGGTCCGCGGCGGGCCCTCACCGGTCCGGCCGCCCGGGGCGACTGGGAGACGGTGGAGGCCCACCGGTCGGTACTGGGTTCGATGGCCGGGCACCGAAGCGAGCTGGCCGCCTACGACGCCCTGGTCGGACTGGCTCGCCGCCTCTCGCTCGAACCCTCGCCGGGCGGGGACCACCTGGCTACCACCCCGGTGGCGGTGGCCGGGCCGGTGGTCGAGGAGGACGTGGCATGAGCACGGTGATCACCGAGCTGGCACCACCGGACCTCACCGGGGCCGGCGCCGCTTCCCGGCTGGCCGTCTTCGAGACGGTGGATGAGTACGCCCGGGCCCTGGACGCCATCCGTCTTTCCGGCCGGACGGTGGGAGTGGTCCCCACCATGGGAGCCCTTCACGACGGCCACCGGTCACTCATCGTCGAAGCGGCCCGCCACTGTGACGTGGTGGCCGTGTCCATCTTCGTGAATCCCACCCAGTTCGGCGATGCCGCCGATCTCGACCGTTACCCACGGACATTCGAAGCCGACCTGGACGTGATCGCCTCCGCCGGGGCCCATCTGGTATTCGCTCCGACGGTGGCCGAAATGTATCCCGATGGCCCGGGTGCTCCGGCCACCACCGTGTCGGTGCCGGCGCTGGCCCGGCGCTGGGAGGGTGCGTCCCGACCGGGCCACTTCGACGGTGTGGCCGTGGTGGTGGTCAAACTGCTGGCCGCCGCCGGCCGGTGTCGGGCCTACTTCGGGGAGAAGGACTTCCAGCAGTTGGCTCTGGTCCGGCAGGTGGTGCGCGACCTGGCCCTGCCCACCGAGGTCGTCGGTTGTCCCACCGTGCGCCACGACGACGGTCTGGCCCTGTCCAGCCGGAACGTCCGGCTGTCGGAGGAGGAGAGGCGGGCCGCCGTGGTCCTGTCCCGCGCCCTCCGATCGGGAGCCGCCCTGGTGGCCCAAGGGGAGACCGACCCCGATGTGGTGGAGGCGGTCATGGCCCGGGTGGTGGAGTCGGAGCCCCGGGTGGTCCTCGACTACGCGGCGATGGTCACGGCCGACGACCTGGAGCGGGTCACCACCGATGCCCCGCCGGGTTCCCTCCGGCTCCTTATGGCGGCCACGGTCGGCCCGGTCCGGCTCATCGACAACCTGGACCCCCACCGTCCCGGGACCAGCCCGGGCCCGCCCGCCGCCGCCCCCGCCCCGGTCGGCTGAACCGACGGTGGGTCCGACCGGCGGGGACAGGCCCGCTCTCGACATCCTGGTCCTCGGTAGTGGCGTGGCCGGCCTGTCCGCCGCCGTGCGGCTGGCCGCCCCCCTGGTGGCGGTGGGCCAGGAACTGGTGCGGCCGGGAACCATACGGGTAGGCGTACTGACCAAAGCCGAGCTCTCCCAGTCGGCTACCCGTTGGGCCCAGGGGGGCGTGGCCGCCGTGCTCGGGGGCGACGATGACTCGACCGACCTCCATCTGGCCGACACCCTGGCCGCCGGAGCCGGTCTGTGCGACGTCGACGCTGTCCGGGTTCTGGTCGACGAGGGCCCGACCCGGGTGCGCGAGCTCATCGCCATGGGCGCCGTGTTCGACCGGCAGCCGGGGGGAGCCCTGGCCCTGGCCCGCGAGGGGGGTCACTCCACCGCCCGGGTCGTCCATGCCGGCGGGGCGGCGACCGGTGCCGAAGTCGAGCGGGCCCTGGTCGACGCCACCCGGGCCACCGCCGCCGCCGTGCTGGAGCAGTGGTTCGCTCTCGACCTCCTGGTGGAAGGCGGCCGGTGCCGCGGGGTGCGCGCCCTCGACGCCGACGGCCGGGTGGTCGAGGTGCGGGCCACCCACACCGTGCTGGCCACCGGCGGCGCCGGCCAGCTGTTCGCCGTCACCACCAACCCGATCGAGGCCACGGCCGACGGCGTGGCCATGGCCCTCCGGGCCGGTGTTCCGGTGGCCGACGTCGAGTTCATGCAATTCCACCCCACCGCCCTCCATCATCCGGCCATACCCCGGCCGCTGCTGTCGGAGGCGCTGCGGGGCCACGGCGCGCTGCTGCCGCGACGCGCGGGGGGAACGGTTCGTCGACGAGCTGGCGCCGCGAGACGTGGTCAGTCGGGCCATGGCCGAACGGATGCGGGCCCAGGGTGTGGAGAGTCTGTGGCTCGACGCCACCGATCTCCCCTCGTTCGACGACCGCTTTCCCACCATCGCCGCCTCCTTGGGGGCTATCGGTCTCGATCCCTCCCATGACTGGCTGCCCATCGCTCCGGCCGCCCACTACCTGTCCGGCGGGGTGCTGACCGATCTGTCCGGGGCCACCGCCCTGCCCGGTCTGTGGGCCGCCGGTGAAGTGGCCTGCACCGGGGTGCACGGCGCCAACCGGTTGGCTTCGAATTCGCTGCTCGAGGGCATGGTGTTCGGTGCCCGCCTGGCCGAGGCCATCGTGCGGGGCCAGGACGGCGCCCTTCCCACCGGGGCCATGGGGGCGGTGCTCGGGGCGGAGGACCGGGGCGTTCCGACGTCCCCTGTCGATGCCCCGGCCGACGCTGTCCCGGCCAGGGGATCGGCCGGCGACCCGATTCCTTGGCCGGACGTGCCGAAGACCCGCGAGCATCTGCAGCGGGTGATGATCGAGGGAGCCGGCGTCGTCCGGAGCGCCGAGTCGCTGGAGGCGGCCCGGGGGGCCGTGGGCCACATCGCCGGCCTGGTCGGGGCGGCGGCGCCGGCCGACCGCGCCCACGGCGAATTGGCCAACCTGCTCACCGTGGCCGAAAGGGTGCTCACCGCGGCCACACTCCGGTGCGAGACCCGCGGTGCCCACGCCCGTAGTGACTACCCGGTCCCCTCCGACCGGTGGCGCACCCGCATCGTCCACGGCCCCCGGGGCGCCACCGTTCTGGAGGGCTCGGTCGACTCCGACCGCCCCCCCGGTTCCACCGGGAAGGGCCCGGCGTGACGTCGGCGGTCAGGTCCGTGGCCCTTCCCCCGGCCGAAACCCTCACCACCTTCGATCCCCCCGGTCAGGCGGTGACCGAGGCGGTAGCCCGCGCCCTGGCCGAGGACCTTCTCCCCCTGGGTGATCTGTCAGCGGCTCTGGTGCCGGCTGCGGCCTCCGGTTCCCTGTCGGTGGTCAGTCGGCAGCCCGGCGTCCTGGCCGGCTCGGCCTGCGTCACCGAAACTTTCCGGCAGGTCGATCCCGCCCTCGAGGTGCGCTGGACCCGTGGGGACGGTTCCGAGCTGGTGGCCGGGGACCGGGTGGCCGTGGTCAGTGGGCCGCTGCGGTCACTCCTCACCGCCGAGCGGACGGCCCTCGAAATTTCTGGGACACCTTTCGGGGGTGGCCACCCTCACCCGGCGTTTCGTGGTGGCTGTGGAGGCGGCCAATCCGACCACCCGGGTGCTCGACACCCGCAAGACGACACCGGGCCTGCGCGCTCTGGAGAAGGCCGCCGTACGGGCCGGTGGCGGACGCAACCACCGGGGCAGCCTGTCCGAAGCGGTCCTGATCAAGGACAACCACCGTGAAGGCCTGTCGGTGGCCGAGGCGGTGGCCCGGGCCCAGGACCTGTGGCCGGGTCGGATGGTCGAAGTGGAGTGCGACCGAACCGATCAGGTGGCCGAGGCGGTGGCCGCCGGGGCCAGCGTGGTCATGCTCGACAACATGGGCCCGGCCCAGGTGGCCGAATGCGTGGCTCTGGTGCGGGCGGCGGGCCGGCCGACCTTGATCGAGGTGTCGGGCCGGGTCGATCTGACCAGCGCCCCGCGTTTGGCGGCGGCCGGAGCGGACCTGTTGTCGGTGGGGGCGCTCACCCACTCCGCACCCGTGCTCGATCTCGGGTTCGATGCGGCGCCGGTTTCGGGGGAGGGCTGAGATGCTGCTGGCCATCGACGTGGGGAACACGGAGACCGTGGTCGGTCTGTTTGCCGACGATCTGGGTGAGGGGGCCGCCGACACCGGGCCCCGCGACGGTAACGAGCCCACGGGGCTGGCCCACCACTGGCGCCTGTCAACAGTGTCGGAGCGCACCGCCGACGAGCACGCCCTGCTGCTCACCCAGCTACTCGATCTCGACGGTCTGGACATGGACAGCACCGTGTCGGGGATTGCCGTCACCTCATCGGTGCCGTTGGTCACCGCCAATCTGCGCCAGATGGTGTCGCGGTGGTTCGACGTCCCGGCTGTCGTCCTGGAGCCGGGGGTGAAGAGCGGGATGCCCATCCTCTACGACAATCCCAAAGAGGTCGGAGCCGACCGCATCGCCAACGCCGTCGGGGCCCACGACCTCTTCGGCGGTCCCTGCGTCGTCGTCGACCTCGGCACCGCCACCACCTTCGACGCCATTTCGGCGGCCGGGGAGTACCTGGGCGGGGCCATCACCCCCGGGGTGGTCATCAGCCTCGACGCGCTGTTCGCCAACGCCGCTCTCCTGCGGCGCGTCGAGCTCATCGAACCGAGGAGCGTCATCGGCAAGTCCACGGTCGAGTCGATCCAGTCGGGGACGCTCTACGGCTTCGCCGCCCAGGTCGACGGGTTGTGTCGTCGGTTCGCGGCCGAACTGGGCGAGTGCACAGTGGTGGCTACCGGTGGTCTGTCCGAGCTGATCTCCCCCTATTCGGAGGAGATCGAATACGTCGAGCCGTGGTTGACCCTGCACGGCCTGCGCATCATCTTCGGGCGCAACAGCGGGTCGTCGCCCACACGCCGGAGCTGACCACCTTGGGGCTGGCTGCGCGCTTCGGCCGGAGCTTCTGGGTGTCAGACCGGAGCTTCGAGAGGCAGCCGGGGCTGATGGGGAGGGGGCTGGTTGTCCCACAGGTCGGACAGGAGGTCGTCCCTCATGGCCCGCAGAGCGGGGTCGTCCCACCGGTTGTGGCGCTGGAGGGGGTCCTCGGCCAGCGCGTAGAGCTCCCCTTCACTGCCGTCGTGCGAAGTTCCCGGGAGGTAGGCGCTGCACACCCACCCGGGGCGGGTGATGGTGCGCAGGTGCACGTCCACCCCGAATATCTCGCTGTCCCATTCGGTGAGCACCCGTTCGAATCCCCGAGCCTCGGCGTCACTGTCGTCGATGGGCAGACGGTGCCCCTGCAGCCAGTCCGGTGGGGCCAGCCCGGCCACCGCGCAGAAGGTCGGGGCCAGGTCGACCAGTCCGACCGGCCGGGTCACGACCGACGGAGTCGTCGCCCCCGAGGGTGCCGGTCGCCAGATGAGGGGCAGACGCATGAGCGCGTCGACATGGTAGGGACCCTTGAACAGGAGCCCGAAGTCCCCCTGCAACTCGCCGTGGTCGGTGGTGAAGAACACGTCGAGGTCGTCCGACCAGCCCCGCTGCTCGGTGGCGGCGAGGACCCGTCCCACGGCCTCGTCGATGAGTTCGCACTCGACGGCGTTGCGGGCATTGACCTCACGCACCTGGTCGGCGGTGAGGGTGGCCGGAACCCAATCGGCCGGTGCCTCGTAGTTGGAGATCAGGGTCCCGTCGTACCAGAGCCGCCAGTGACGCGGCTTCCGGTCGAGAATGGCTTCGCGCTCGACCGCTGTTTCGGGGTAGCCGGCCGGCAGCGGGACCTCACGCCAGTCGATGCGGCCCATCTCCGACTGGGGCGGATCCCAGGGGTGGAGCAGAACCAGTCGTCGTCGGCCGACAGACCGTCCAGCCAGGCGATGGTCCGGTCGGCCACCCAGTCGGTGTGGTAGATGCCCCGTTCGACAGGATTGACGGCGACCTGAGGGGCCCCTGTGTCCCCACCCCCGGCCGCGTTGACCTGTAGCGACCCGTCGAGGGCGGGGTAGAAGCCCCCGGCGGCCCCGGGGTGCTCGGCCATCAGCCAACGGGCGTAGTGGAGCGGTCCGACCGGTCCGTGGGTGGCCATCTCCATGTGCTCGAAGCCGCGGTGGCTGCCCCCGGGAGGGGTGGTACCCGAAGTGGCCAGGGCGTTTTCGGGGAAACGGAGGAAGGGGTCGAGGAAGGGTTCGAAGTGGGCCTTCCCGACCAGGGCGGTGCGATAGCCGGCCAACCGGAGCTCCTCGGCCACCGACGGTGCGTCGATGGGCAGGGGGACCCCGTTCATCCACACGCCGTGGGAGGTGGGGTGTTGCCCGGTGAGGATGGTCGAGCGGGAGGGCATACACACCACCGACTGGGGATGGGCCCGTTGATAGCGGATGCCCGCCCCGGCCAGGCCGTCGACGACCGGCGTGCGAGCCAGCAGGCCGCCGTTGCAGCCGAGTGTGTCGTAACGCTGCTGGTCGGTGGTGACCAGGAGAATCTTGCGGGCCATCAGCAGTCCCTCGGGTCGGAGTCCCGGTCGGAGGTGGCCATGGTCCCGGTCACCGGCGACGGGGAGGAGAGCGGTACACCCAGAAGCTCGGGCAGTCGAGCCAGCCCGGCCCGGGCTGCACCCCCGATGACCAGGGCCAGGACGGCCGGCTCGGCATCGGTGCTGTACACGACCAGAGTGGTCCCGTCATCCAGATCGTGGACGTCGATGGTGCCCAGGTGCTCGCGGAACAGGGGTGCGGTGATCCGGTACTGCATCCGTCGAAGGGCGTCGTCCACGGTCAGGATTTGCTCGGGCATGGCCAGTCCGGAGCCCATGGTCACCACCCGTTCGGTACCGCGGATGACGCACGAGCTGATGCCGGGGAACCACTCGATGAGACGAGTCGGGTCTCCGACCAGTTCCCAGACCAGATCGGGGGAGCAGACCAGCCGGGTCTGGTGGCGCACGCTTCCCCGTTGGGCGGTCACGAGGGCAGGGCCGTGGGCAGCCGGCCGGCGTGGGCCGGCCGGCCCCGCCTCTCAACCATGGGGGTGGGTCTCATCGGTGGGCCACCGCCACCGGTCCTGCCGCGCACCCGGTCAGGCTAACAGTTGTCATAGAGAGTGCCAAATGTGTGTTTGCCCAGGACGGGCGGGACCGGAGGCCGTGGGGAGCGGGCACCAAGGATCATGGTCACGGGGCATCCGGCGTTGGGCATCACGGGTTCCTAACAAGGCCCTCATGTATCCCACACCCGGATCGGGGATAACTGAACAAGCCGGATCTACCGGCTGGTGAAGGAGGCATTTCGGATGGACAGGCTGATCCCCCCAGGAGCGAAGTGGGCCGTGGCGCTGGCCATCGTGGGCAGCCTGTCCCTCGGGGCGGCCGGTGTGGCCGGGGCGGCCCCGGTGCCGTCCACTCCGGCCGCGTCCACTCCGGCCGCGTCCACTCCGGCCGCGTCCACTCCGGCTGCTCACTTCAACTGTGGTCGGGCCACCAAGGTGCTGACCCGTATCGAGAAGGTCGAGGCTCGCATCGCCGCCGGACTCCCCCGGTTGACCGCGGCCGAGCATCGGGCCAGCGCCAACGGACATCAGCGCCGGGCCGACCGGATCGGCAAGCTCATCGCCCGACTCCGCAGTCAGCGGGCCCACGCCCGTCTGACCAGGCGATCTGCCGCCATTGAAGCGGCCTGTCACGTATCCGCTCCCGCTGCCGGCGTCCCCGCCACCAGCTCAGCGCCATGAAGCGGGGATGAACATCCTCCGGGCGCACGGCCGGTGGCCGGGCCGGAGGGCCGACGTCCCGGTCGGCGGTCCGCTCGTTAAGCTCAGCCGTCAGGTGCCGATAGTGGATGAAACAACACCGATGGCCCACCTCAACCGGTCGAAGTCCGGCCCTCAGCGGCCGACATGCGACCACAGCCAGAAGGAGTTCACCATCATGCCGACCACGAGCCACACCGCCCGGAAAGTCGTCGTGGGAGCAGCTGTGTTGGCCGCCCTGCTGATGGGGCCCATGGCCGTGGGGGGACAGGCCGGTGCGGCCACCACCACCCCTGCCCCGGCATCGACCGGCCACACCAAATCGAGCGTCCCGGCTGTCTGTAGCGGTGGGAAGTCCCGTTTCAAGCTGGGACGTCAGGGCAAGGGCTTCGACAAGCGGGCGGCCAAGCTGGAGGCCCGGGCAGCCAAGGCCAAGGCGGCCGGCCACACCAAGCAGGCCACCTACCTGGCCAAGTTGGCCGCCATCTACCAGACCAACGGTTCCCGCCTGGCCAAGCACTACGCCAAGATGGAGAGCCTCAAGTCGGCCTTCGTGGCCAAGAAGTGCGGCAGCGCCCACTGATCGGCGTCTGATGGCGCTGAGCTCGACGTGATGGGTCGGTGCCGGCCCGCCGCCGGAGGTTCCCCGGCCGGAATCGTCTAAGCCAGCCGGGATGTTCGGGCCGGCAGGTCGTCGACCAGGGCCTGGGCCAGATCGCTCAGGCCTGAAGCGAAATCGGGCGAGGGCGCGGCGCGGGCGGCGGTGACCGCCAACTCGGCATAGTGGCGGGCCACGCCCACCGCTCGGCCGATGGCCTCGGATGCAGCCACGATCGACCGGGCCTTGTCCCGTTCGGGATGTCCCAGGGCCTGTCCGAGCAGCGGTCTCAGTTCCGGTCCGATGGCCGGGTCGGTGAGGGCCAGCAGCACCGGAAGGGTGTAGATCCCCTCGGCCACGTCCTGGCCGGCCGGCTTTCCGAGCTCTGCATCGGTCCCGATGATGTCGAGGATGTCGTCTCGGATCTGGAAGGCCATACCGAAATGTCGACCGAAATCGGTGAACAGCTCCACCTCATGACGGGGCAGGCCCCCGGTGATGGCCCCGATCCGACAGGACGTGGCCATGAGTGCGGCCGTCTTGCCGGCTATGGCCCGGGTATAGCTCTCGGTGCTCCGGTCCACCCGAAAGGCGGCGTGGACTTCGGCCACCTGCCCCTGGCACAGTTCGCCCAGGGTGGCGGCCAGGAGGGCGGCGATCTCGGTGCCCAGTCCAGCGGCGATCTCGGCCGAGCGGGCCAGTAGGAAGTCGCCGGCCACGATGGCCACCAGATTGCCGAACCGGGCGTTGACGCTCTCCACGTTGCGGCGCACGGTGGCCTCGTCCATGACGTCGTCGTGGTAGAGGGAGGCCAGGTGGACCAGTTCCACCGCCACGCCCCCCAAGAGCTCCTCGCCGGTGGCCGGGCGAGCACCGGCAGTGGCCGTGGCGAGGGCCAGTACAGGACGGAGGCGTTTTCCGCCGGCGGCCATCAGGTGGGTGGTGACCTCATCGAGGAAGCCGTCCCCGGTCGTCACCGACTCGACGAGCAGGGGCTCGAGGCGCTGAAGCTCATCTTCGAGTGCGGGAAGGCCCAGGAGTTCTACGACGTTCACTTCCTACAGACGATAGGCCAGGATGCCGATGATCGAAAAAAGGGATCCGAAATGCGGCCGGGTGGGGGTGCGATGTGCACCGACGCCTGTAGACTTCGCTTAGTTACCGAACCGCGGATGGAGGCGGTGGAGTGTTCGAACGATTTACAGACCGAGCTCGACGAGTTCTAGTACTGGCCCAGGAAGAGGCGCGACTCCTCAACCACAGCTTTATCGGTACGGAGCACATTCTTCTCGGCCTGATCCACGAGGGAGAAGGCGTTGCCGCCAAGGCGCTCGAGTCATTGGGCGTCTCGTTGGAGGCCGTGCGCGAAAAGGTCGAGGAGACCATCGGTCTGGCCGGCACCGCCCCGACCGGGTCGCCACCCTTCACGCCCCGGGCCAAAAAGGTTCTCGAGCTGTCCCTGCGCGAGGCGCTGCAACTCGGTCACAGCTACATCGGAACCGAGCACATGCTCCTCGGTCTGGTGCGGGAGGGCGAGGGTGTGGCCGCTCAGGTCCTCCAGAGCCTGGGCGCCGATCTGCCTCGCGTCCGTCAGCAGGTCATTCAGCTGCTCTCGGGTTACCAGGGCAAGGAGTCAGTGGGTGCGGGCGCACCCGGTTCGCAGACCTCCGACGCCCCGACCGGTTCGCCGGTCCTCGACCAGTTCGGGCGCAACCTGACGGCGTTGGCCCGCGATCACAAGCTCGATCCGGTCATCGGCCGCGAGAAGGAGATCGAGCGGGTCATGCAGGTGCTGTCGCGCCGGACGAAGAACAACCCGGTGCTCATCGGGGAACCGGGCGTGGGCAAGACCGCCATCGTGGAGGGCCTGGCCCAGCGCATCGTGGCCGACGACGTCCCCGAAACGCTGACCGGCAAGCAGCTCTACACACTGGACCTCGGCGCACTGGTGGCGGGCAGCCGGTACCGGGGTGACTTCGAGGAACGACTCAAGAAGGTCCTGAAGGAGATCCGGACCCGCGGCGACATCGTGCTGTTCATCGACGAGCTGCACACGCTGGTCGGTGCCGGGGCAGCCGAAGGAGCGATCGACGCCGCCTCCATCCTCAAGCCGATGCTGGCCCGCGGTGAGCTGCAGACCATCGGCGCCACCACCATCGACGAGTACCGCAAGCATCTCGAAAAGGACGCCGCGCTGGAGCGACGGTTCCAACCGATCAAGGTGGAACAGCCCAACGTGGCTCTCACCATCGAGATCCTGAAGGGCCTGCGTGACCGCTATGAGTCCCACCACGCGGTGACCATCACCGACCAGGCCCTGGTGGCCGCGGCCAACCTGGCCGACCGCTACCTGGCCGACCGCTACCTGCCGGACAAGGCCATCGATCTCATCGACGAGGCCGGCAGCCGGCTGCGGATCCGCAGGATGACCACCCCGCCGGCCTACAAGAAGTTGGAGGAGGAGATCTCGCGTCTCCGGGCCGACAAGGAAGCGGCCATCGAGAAGCAGGCCTTCGATCAGGCGAAGAAGCTGGCCGAGCAGGAGAAGGACCGCCTCGAGAGCAAAGAGGCCATGGAAGCCGAATGGCGGGCCGACGGGGTCGACCTGTTCGACGTGGTCGACGAAGAGGTCATCGCCGAGGTGCTGGCCAACTGGACGGGCATTCCCGTCTACCGGCTCACCGAGGAGGAGACAGCCAAGCTCCTCCGCATGGAGGACGAGTTGCACAAGAGGGTCATCGGACAGGAGCCGGCCATCGCCGCCCTGGCCCGGTCGATCCGTCGCACCCGGGCCGGACTCAAGGACCCGAAGCGTCCCAGCGGATCGTTCATCTTCCTCGGGCCCACCGGGGTGGGGAAGACCGAACTGGCCAAGACATTGGCCGAGTTCCTGTTCGACGACGAGGACGCCCTCATCCAGCTGGACATGTCGGAGTACATGGAGAAGCACACGGTGAGCCGTCTGGTCGGCTCGCCCCCCGGTTACGTGGGCTACGAAGAGGGCGGCCAGCTGACCGAGGCCGTGCGGCGCAAGCCCTTCTCGGTGGTTCTGTTCGACGAGGTCGAGAAGGCCCACGCCGACGTGTTCAACGCCCTGCTGCAGATCTTGGAGGACGGACGCCTGACCGACGCCCAGGGTCGGTCGGTGGACTTCAAGAACACCGTGCTGATCATGACCTCCAACCTGGGCACGTCCGACCTGCGCAAGACGTCGGTGGGCTTCGCCAAAAACTCCGAAGCCGTGACCTACGAGCGCATGAAGTCGAAGGTCAACGAAGCGCTGAAGGCCCACTTCCGGCCCGAGTTCCTCAACCGCATCGACGAGGTCGTGGTCTTCCACGAGCTGTCCCGGGTCGAGGTGGTCGAGATCGTCGACCTCATGATCCAGCGGCTCTCCAACCAATTGGAGCTGCAGGGTCTGAGCCTGGTGCTGACCCCGCCGGCCAAGCAGCTTCTGGCCGACAAGGGCTACGACCCCCAGCTGGGGGCGCGGCCACTGCGCCGGGCCATCCAGCAGCTGGTCGAGGATCCCCTGTCGGAGCGGATCCTGTGGAAGGAATTCCGGGTGGGCGAGACCATCATCGTCGACGTGGAGACCATCACGCCCGAAATGGCCGCTGCCTTCGACGTCAAGGGGGCCGCCCCCCTGGTGGTGGGCGAGCAGCAGCTGTCCTTCACCGCCATCGAGGGCATCGAGCCGCCGCCGGTGGAGCTGGCCGGAGCCGACTCCTCGGCCGACTGAGTCGTCGACACGGGGGGTCGTTCACTCCCGTGTGCCCCAGCGGGGCGGTTGGTCCACCCCACTGATACACCCGGTCCGTACCATGCCGGTGATGGCAAAGACGGCCAAGCGCCACCGCTGTATCGACTGTGGGGCCAACACCGCCCGTTGGGCCGGCCGCTGTCCGGCCTGTGGCGAGTGGAACACCATGGTCGAAGAGGAGCACCTCGGGCCCCTGGTGCGGGCCATCGACGAGCTCGACCTGGCCTCCCTGCCGGTCCCCCTGTCCTCGGTGGACGTGGCCGAGGCGGCGGCCGTACCCACCGGACTGAGCGAGTTCGACCGGGTGCTGGCCGGCGGACTCGTTCCCGGTTCGGTCACCCTGCTGGGGGGCGAACCCGGTATCGGCAAGTCCACGCTGCTCCTCCAGGTGCTGGTGGCCCGGGCCGCCACCGGGCAACGGGTGCTGCTGGTATCGGCCGAGGAGTCGGCCCACCAGGTCCGGTTGCGGGCCGAACGCCTGGGTGCGGTACCGCCCGGTCTCCTGATCCTGTCGGCCACCGACATCGGCACGGTGGTGCGGGCCGTGGTCGAGTGTGCGCCCGACCTGGTGGTCATCGACTCCATCCAGGCGGTGGCCGTGGGCCCGGCCACCCTGGGCGAGCGACGGGCCACCGGCGTGCCCGGCAGCGTCACCCAGGTACGGGAATGTGCCGACCAGCTCATCGGCATGGCCAAGTCCCGCCAGGTGGCGACGGTGCTGGTCGGTCACGTGACCAAAGACGGATCGCTGGCCGGCCCGCGGACTCTCGAGCACATGGTGGACACCGTCCTCAGCTTCGAGGGGGACCGGCACCATGCGCTCCGTCTCCTCCTGGCCGTCAAGCACCGCTTCGGGCCCACCGGCGAGCTGGGGCTGTTCGAGATGGGTGACCACGGCCTCAACACCGTCGACGATCCGGGCCGCCTTCTCCTCGGGGACCGCCCGGTGGGCGTACCCGGCGGGGTGGCCCTCCCCGCTTTGCAGGGACGGCGCACCCTGCTCGTCGAACTGCAGGCCCTGGTGTGCCCCATGGCCCAGTCGCAGCCCAAGCGGTCAGCCGTCGGTCTCGACAGCGGGCGGCTGACGATGACCTTGGCCGTCCTGGCCCGCCACGCCGACCTCCCGGTGTTGTCCATGGATGTGTTCGCCTCGGTGGCCGGGGGTGTCCGGGTCACGGAGCCGGCCGCCGACCTGGCCGTGGCCCTGGCCGTGGCCTCGGCCGCCACCGGGGTGGCCCTGCCGGCCTCCCTGGCCGCGGTGGGCGAGGTCGGGTTGGCCGGCGAGGTCCGCCAGGTCACCAACATGCCCCGTCGCCTCGAGGAGGCCGATCGGCTGGGATTCGATCGGGTGGTCGTACCCGCCTCGTCACCGGACGGCCCCGCCGGCATGGAGCTGCTCCGGGTGGACACCATCCTCGGCGCCATGCACTTGTTGGCCTGCGATTGAGGGAATGACGGGTGGGGGCCGGCCGGCCGCCCCCACCCTCGGTTCGACCCCCGTCCGCCTGCTGGGATTCGGTCGGGAATGAGCCTGGACCGCTACCATTCCACTGTGACAAAACGCCAGAGCTCACCGCTCAGTGACGCTCTGGCTATGGTGGCGCCGGGCCGTCCCCTGCGCGACGGTCTCGACCGGATCCTGCGGGCCAAGCGGGGCGCGCTGGTGGTCATCGGCGATGGGCCCGGGGTGCTCTCCATCTGTTCGGGCGGCTTCCTGCTCGACGCTGAGTTCAGCCCGCAGCGCCTGTCCGAGCTGGCCAAAATGGACGGGGCCATCATCGTGGCCACCGATGCCTCGCGGATCGCCCGGGCCAACGTCCACCTCATGCCCAACGCGGTCATCCCCACCACCGAGACGGGGACCCGCCACCGCACGGCGGAACGGGTGGCCCGGTCTCTCGATGTCCCCGTCCTGTCGGTATCGGCGGCCATGTCGGTCATCGCCGTCTACCGCAACGAACTCAAACACACCATCCAACCCACCGGGTGGCTCCACGACCGCACCGACCAGGCCCTGGCCACCATGCAGCGGTTCCGGAACCGGTTCGACGTGGCCCTCAACGGCCTGTCCATCCTCGAGGTGGAGGACACCGTGTCGGTGGGGGACGTGGTGGGCGTGGTCCAGGCGGCCGAGATGGTCCTGCGCATTGCCGAAGAGGTCGATGGCTACCTGGTCGAGCTGGGGGACGACGGCCGGTTGGTGGGCTTGCAGTCCGCCGAAATGGTCGACGGGGTGGCGCCGGCCCTCCACCTGGTGGTGCGCGACTACTGCCGGCATCTGACCGGTCAGACCGGTGACCGCACCACGGCGGTCGATCAGGTTGTGGAAGAGCTGGCCGGCCTGTCGTCGGAGGAGCTGGGGGACGCCGGCCGGGTGGCCGAGATCCTGGGTCTGCCGGTCACCTTCAGCGATACCGAGTCCGGGATCGAACCCCGTGGCTATCGCCTGTTGTATCGCCTGCCCCGCTTTTCGGACGTGATCATCGAACGGATCGTCGATCGTTTCGTCAATCTCCAGCAGATCATGAGGGCCTCGTTGGGGGAGCTGGAGCAGGTCGAAGGGGTGGGCCAGGCCCGGGCCCACTCGGTCAAAGACGGATTGGCCCGGTTGGCCGAGGCCAGCATCTTCGAGCGTTACCAGTAGCTGCGGACCCCACCGGCCGGCGGTCGCCGCGTCGGGGGCGCCATCCGCACCGTGTACCATTGTTTGCTCGCTCTACGAGGTCCCGACGTCGCGCTTGAGCCCGGGACCAGCACGCAAGGCCAGGAGGCACGGTGTTCGACATCGGTGACAAGGTCGTCTATCCGCACCACGGTGCGGCAGTCGTCGAACGCCGGGAGACCAAAGAGGCATTCGGTAAGAAGCAGGAATACCTGGTTCTGCGTCTGGCTTACGGGGATCTCACCCTGATGGTCCCCGCTGACAACACCGACGGCGTCGGTCTGCGGGAAGTCATCAACGACGAAGAGGTCGAGGAGGTGTTCGCTGTCCTCCGCAAGAAGGAGGCCCGGATGCCCACCAACTGGTCCCGTCGCTACAAGAACCATTCGGAGAAACTCCGCTCTGGCGACATCTACCAGGTGGCCGAAGTGGTGCGGAACCTGTCCATTCGGGACAAGGACAAAGGGCTCTCGGCCGGCGAGAAGCGAATGCTCCAGCGGGCTCGTCAGATCCTGGTGTCGGAGCTGACCTTTGCCCTGGGTGTCGACGAGGAAGCGGCCGAGGTCCGGCTCAACGAGGCGCTTCCCTGAGTCGAGCCGGCCCGGTGTGGGCCATCGTGGTGGCGGGCGGCGAAGGTCGGCGGTTCGGGGAGCCCAAGCAGTTCGTGGCTCTGGGCGGACAACCGGTGGTCGACCGATCGGTGGCGGCAGCCCGATCCGTGGCCGACGGCGTAGTGGTGGTCGTGCCTTCCCCTTCCTCGAGCCCACCGTACCGAACGACAGCGTCGGAGATGGGGGCCGAACGGGTGGTGGTCGGAGGGGCCACCCGGGCCGGCTCGGTACGGGCCGGTCTGGCGGCTGTGCCCGAGGAGGCCGAGGTGATCATCGTCCACGACGCCGCCCGACCACTGGCCACGCCGGCCCTGTTCGCCGCGGTGGTGGCCGCCCTGGATGTCGACGGGGTGGAGGGAGCCATTCCCGTATTGCCGGTCACCGACACTCTCAAGCGGGCGGCCGCCGGCACCGTCCAGTCCACCGTGGACAGGCAGGACCTGGTATCGGTGCAGACGCCCCAGGCCTTCGTGGCCGCCACCCTGCGCCGGGCCCACCGGACGGCCGACGACGCCACCGACGACGCCTCACTGGTCGAGGCGTTGGGGGCCACGGTGTGCACGGTGGCCGGCGAGCCCTACAATCTCAAGCTGACCCGACCCGAGGACCTGGTCCTGGCCGAGGCTCTGATGACGATGGCGTCGGCCCGACCATGACCGGAGGGAGTCCGGCCCTGCGTATCGGCCAGGGAATCGACGTGCATCGATTCTCCGACGATCCGGATCGTCCGCTCGTCCTGGGCGGCGTGGCCGTTACCGGTGCCGGTGCCCGGGGCCTCGAGGGTCACAGTGACGCCGACGCCGTGGCCCACGCCCTCGGCGATGCGCTGCTGGGGGCGGCCGGTCTCGGGGACATCGGCGGTCACGCCCCCGATACCGACCCCCGGTGGCAGGGGGCCGACAGCCTGGCCATCCTGGCCTCGGTGACCGAACGGGTGCGTCGGGCGGGATGGGTCCTGGTCAATGCCGACTGCACGGTGGTGGCCGAGCAGCCCCGTCTGGCCCCCTACGTGGGTCGCATGGCCGAGCGGCTGGCGGCGGTGCTGGGTGGCCCGGTCAATGTGAAGGCCACCACGGCCGAGGGACTGGGGGCCCTGGGTCGGGCCGAGGGGATCGGCTGCACCGCTGTCGTCCTGGTGGCCTCGGTGTCCCCGGACCAGTCGCCGGGCGGGCCCCCGGGCCAGGATCCTCCGGTGGGGAGCGTTCGATGAGTCCGGGCGAAGGCCGCGGACGGGGAGCGGGGCGGGGGGCACGGGGTGGGCGCCCGCCCCGGCCACCGGGTGGCTCCCGGATGGCGGGGGGGCGTCGGGCCTCCTCGGCGTCCAGCGGCAGGCAGAAGGCGTCGCCCGGTGGCCAGCGACGCGGGACCGGGTCGGTGCCGGCCCGCACCCCGGCGGGGAACCGGCAACGAACCGGTCCGGCCGGGCTGGGGGGCGATCAGGTGGAGGGCCGCCAGGCCGTGAGGGAACTCCTGGCCGCCAACCGTCGGCCGGTGCGCTCGGTGCTGATGGCCGAAGGCATGGACGAGTCACCCATCCTGGATGAGATCGAGCAACTGGCCGCCGCCCGACGGGTGCGGGTGGAAAGGGTGTCGAAACGCCGGATCGATATGCAGGCCCGCACCGACGGTGCCCAAGGGGTGGTGGCGCTGGCCCGGCCGGTCGAGGGTGTGTCTCTCGAGTCGCTCTGTGCCCCCGGCCGCCGTGGCCCGGTCCCGTTCCTGGTGGTGGTGGACGGCATCACCGATCCCCACAACTTGGGAGCGGTGCTCCGGAGTGCGGAGTGCGCCGGAGTGACCGGTGTGATCCTCCCCAGCCACCGGTCGGTTCACCTCTCGCCCACCGTGACCAAGGTGGCGGCCGGCGCCATCGAGTTCCTGCCCATGACTCTGGTTCCCGGTGTGCCGGCCTGTCTCCAGCGCCTCTCGACCATGGGCATCTGGACCGTCGGTTTGGTCGGCGAGTCCCGTCACTCGCTCTACGACCTGGCCGTGGGGAACGAGCCGGTGGCCCTGGTCATCGGTTCGGAAGGGAACGGTCTGGCCGCGCTGACCCGGAAGCGGTGCGACACTCTGGCCTCGATCCCCCAGCACGGTTCGATCGCCTCGCTCAACGTGGCCACGGCCGGAGCCATAGCCTGCTTCGAGGTGGCCCGTCGGCGGTCGGCCGCAGGAAAATCGACAGGGCGGAGCGGGCCACCGGGTTGAGACCGACGATCGGGCCGTCCTCTGCCGACGGTCCCGCCGGCCGCCGGATCAGGCCACTTCTTCGACGACGACGCCCTTCCAGAACGCCACCCTGTCGGTGATCTGCCGGGCCGCGTCCTTGGGGTCGGGGTAGTACCAGGCGGCGTCCTCGTTGCGGGCACCGTCCACCACCAGCGTCCGATAGCTGGCCGTGCCCTTCCAGGGGCAGAGGGTGCGGGTGTCGCTGTCCTCGAGGTATTCGGTGCGCACGTCCTCCGGGGGGAAGTAGTGGTTCCCTTCCACCACCACCGTGTCGTTGCTTTCGGCCACCACCCGTCCATTCCAGGTTGCTCTGTCGGTCATGGCCCTTTCAACCCCTCAACCGTCCGACCTGTTCCTTCCCCCCCCGGGTGGGAACGGTCTCGGGGAGCGGGGTCCGGGTCCGGGTGGGTGGGGGGATCGGATCATGACTGGACAGCCGAACCGGGGCCGGTAACCATCGGTCCCAGCAAAGGAGTGGCCGATGACCGAGCATGCCGATGTGATCGTGGTGGGCATGGGGCCCGGGGCCGAGGACGCCGCCGGTCGGTTGGCCCAGGCCGGTTTGGACGTGGTCGGGGTGGAGGCCGAGCTGGTGGGCGGCGAGTGCCCCTACTGGGGGTGCATCCCCTCCAAGATGATGATCCGGGCCGCCGACCTGTTGGCCGAAGCGCGTCGGGTTCCCGGTATGGCCGGCACCACCACCGTGCAACCGTCCTGGGCTCCGGTGGCCAGCCGTATCCGCCAGGCCACCGACACCTGGGACGACAAGGTGGCCGCCGACCGGTTCGAAGGAAAGGGCGGTCGGTTGGTGCGGGGTTGGGGCCGACTCGACGGGCCCCGGCGGGTGGTGGTCGACGACCGGATCATCGAGGCCGAACAGGCGGTGGTCATCTCGATCGGTTCCCGGGCGTTCATCCCGCCGGTGGCCGGACTGGCGGACACCCCCTACTGGACCAACCGCCAAGCCGTCGAGACCGAAGACGTTCCGGAGTCCCTCACCGTGCTGGGCGGCGGAGCCATAGGAGTGGAGCTGGCCCAAATGTTCCATCGCTTCGGATCGGAGGTGACCGTGCTCGAAGCCGCCCCGCGTCTGGTCGCTCCGGAAGAGCCGGAGACCGGCGATCTGCTGGCCCGGCTCTTCGCCTCCGAGGGCATCACCGTGCGCACCGGGGTGACCGTGGCATCGGTGCACCACGACGGCGGTCGCTTCACCACCGCCCTGGAGGAAGGCTCGCCGGTGGTGTCCGAGCGACTACTGGTGTGTACCGGACGTCGCGCCGATCTGGCCCAGTTGAACGTATCCTCCATCGGCGTCGACGGCAAAGCCCACGCCCTGCCGGTGGACGATCACCTGCGGGTCGAGGGCACCGAGAAGGTCTGGGCCATAGGCGATGTGACCGGCAAGGGAGCGTTCACCCACATGTCCATGTACCAGGCGGAGATCGTGGTCAACGACATCCTCGGTCGTCCGGTGGTCCCCGCCGACTACCGTGCCGTCCCCCGGGTCACCTTCACCGATCCGGAAATCGGATCGGTGGGAATGAAAGAGAGCGAGGCCCGCGGGCAGGGGTGGGACATCCGGGTGGGGATGACCGACGTGCCGCGCTCGACCCGGGGATGGATTCACAAAGCCGGCAACGACGGTTTCATCAAGCTGGTCGAAGATGCCGGACGGGGGGTGTTGGTCGGCGCCACTTCAGTGGGGCCGTGGGGGGGCGAGGTACTGGGTCTGCTGACCCTGGCCGTCCAGGCCGAAGTGCCGACCATCCGCCTCCGACACATGATCTACGCCTATCCGACCTTTCACCGTGCCATCGGAGATGCGGTCAGGGATCTGCTGGGGGAGTCCTAGGCCCTCGGGGTGGCGCTCTCAGCGCGAGGGTCGACTGAGCGTGACTAGGAACTCGTCGCCCTCGGAGAACCATGAGGCTTCGACGGCGAAACCGCATTCGTTGAGCTCTGTCTCCAGGGCCTCCGGAGAGAATTTGGTGCTGATCTCGGTCAGCATCTCCTCGCCGGCGGCGAAGGTGACGGGGAGGCCGAGGTCGGCCACCAGCACCTCCTGGGTCTGCGTCGAACGGAGCCACATCTCGATGCGATGCTCTGCCTCGTTCCAACGAGCCACGTGGTCGAAGTGGTCGGGGACGAAGTTGGCGCCCAGCTCGCGATTGAGGACGTGGAGCACGTTACGGTTGAAGGCGGCGGTGACCCCGGCGGCGTCGTCGTAGGCCGCCACCAGCACCGAGGGGTCCTTGACCAGGTCGGTGCCCAACAGCAGTCGGTCGCCCGCCCCCATGATCTTACCCAACCCGATCAGAAAGTCGCGGCGCCGGTCGACTTCGAAATTGCCGATGGTGCCACCCAGGAAGGCGAACAGTCGGTTACCGTCCACCGGCAGCTGATCGAGGTGAAGGTGGAAATCGGCCACCACCGCATTGACGGCCACCCCGGCGTAGGCCGCCGACAGCCGGTTGGCCGCCTCCCACAATGTCGATTCGCTGACGTCGAGGGGTACGAACCGGGTCAGCCGGCCGGTGGATTGCATGGCGTCCAGTAGGACCTGGGACTTGTCGCAGGTGCCGGCGCCCAGTTCGACCAGGGCGTCAGCCTCGGCCCTTTCGGCGATGTCCTTGGCGTGGGCGTCGAGAATGGCCCGTTCGGAACGGGTCGGGTAGTACTCGGGAAGCCGGGTGATCTCATCGAACAGCCGACTGCCGGTGTCGTCGTAGAAGTAGACGGGGGGGATGGCTTTAGGAGCGGCCACCAGACCGTGGCGCACGTCGCCCTCCATGGCCCGGCGTAAGTCGTGGGGCGTGAGATGGACGTCGACGGTGGGCGGGATGACAGTTGTCATGGTCGGCTCGTGTGGGTCCTCGGTGGTGGGGGAGCTTCGGGCGCAGAGGGCAAACCGTCGGCCGACGGTCCCGGTGGGATCAGCCGTTTCGGGCCAGGCGTAGGCCGGTGAAGGGCCAGCGGGCGGGCGGTGGGAAGAAATTGCGGTAGGACGATCGGATGTGATCGGGCGGGGTGACGCACGAGCCACCGCGCAGAACGTACTGGTTGACCATGAATTTCCCGTTGTACTCACCGACCGCACCGGGGACCGGCACGAATCCGGGATACGGGCTGTAGGCCGACGACGTCCACTGCCACACGTCGCCGAAGGGCGTCGATGCCGCCCCCGATGGACGGGGGGCGGGGTGGAGCTTGGTCTGGTCGAGGAAGTGCCCTTCCACCGGCCGCTCCTGCACCGCCACTTCCCACTCCGCCTCGGTGGGGAGCCGTGCCCCGGCCCAATGGGCGAAGGCATCGGCCTCGTAGTAGCTGACATGACACACCGGCTGGGCCGGGTTGACCGGAGTCGTACCGCCCAGCGTGAACTCGTGCCATTCACCGTTCACCGATGTCCAGTAGAGCGGAGAACCCCACCCTTCCGCCTGGAGGAGCGCCCACCCGTCCGAGAGCCAGAGGTCGGGCCGTCGGTAGCCCCCGTCGTCGATGAAAGCCTGCCACTCCTGGCAGGTCACCAGCTGGTCGGCCAAGGAGAATGGGCCGAGGTAGACCGGGTGACGGGGAAGCTCGTTGTCGAAGCAGAAACGGTGGCCCGAGTGGCCGATGTCGTGGGTGCCGGCCGGGTGGTCGGTCCAGGTGGTGGGGGCGGCATCCCGCACCGGTGGCAGCCGTACGGCGTCATAGGCGGGCAGGAGCGGGTTTCGGGACAGGACATGCTTGATGTCCATGAGGAGCAGCTCTTGATGTTGCTGCTCGTGTTGGATGCCCAGTTCGACCAGCGGGGTGACACCGGGAAGCAGGGAGCTGGCCAGGAGGGACGTCATGGCCTCGTCCACATAGGCCCGGTACTCGGCGATGGTCTCGATCCCCGGTCGCGACAGCAGCCCCCGCTCCGCACGCGGATGGCGGGCACCGATGCCCTCGTAGTACGAGTTGAACAGGTAGCCGAAATCGGGATGAAACGGTTGGTAGCCGGCCAGGGTGGGGATGAGCAGGAACGTCTCGAAGAACCAGGTGGTGTGGGCCCGGTGCCACTTGGTCGGGCTCACATCGGGCATCGACTGGACGGTCTGATCCTCGGCTGACAGGGGAGAGGCCAACGACTCGGTGAGCGAACGGGTGGCCAGGAACCGGTCGGCAATGGTGAGGTCCCCCACCGTCATCAGCAGATCCGTCATACCGCTCCTCTCAACCGCGTCGGGGTCGTAGGAATCGTCGAGACGGCAGACTGCGATCCACCAGCCGTCGCCGATAGAACTTACCCGGAAGTACCGATGGGGGAACCGGCACCGGGCTTGATGGGCCTGTTCAGGGTTTTTACCGTTCCCGCCACCCGGACGTTGGCTGCCGGGGGGAAGCGGTAGGGCGGCGTGAGGGCCGGGTACCGACCCGTCCGTCGGTTCAGGGGGTGTGGGTGGCTGCCTGGTCGACGCCCTCCCAGATATGGGCCTCGAAGTGCGGGCATCCGTCCGGCCAGGTGTCGTGTTTGGACGCCACGTGCTGGAGAAAAGTGCGGGCCGTGTCCATGCGTTCGATCTGGGTGCCGAGCTGGTCGATTCGGCCCTGGACGATCTGGGCCCAGTTCCGTATGGCCGAGGAGCCCTCCAGGATCTCGCCGATCTCCTCCAGGCTCAGGAGAGCGGACTGCTGCCAGAACCGGATGACGGCCAGTCGGCGGATCTCCACCGGGCTGTACCACCGCCGACCGCCATGGCGGGAGACGGGGATGACCAGGCCCGGTTCTTCGTAGTAGCGGATGGTTGAGGCGCGCAGCCCCAGCCGCCGGGCCACCTGGTCGATGGCCACCAGATGGCCGGGTCCGTCGGCCCCGGGCTCAGCCACCGGCACGGTCGTGCTCACCACGCCAGTCTGTCCGCTGCCCCCCTTGCGTTTCGGGCCGCCCCGTGCTCTGTTCCCCGCCCTGACCGTGTCCGTCTTCCACGGCGGACCGATCACGCTCGGTCTGCTCTATGCGGCCCCGGCGGCGGGGGCTCTGATAGGCGCCACCACGACCGGCTGGCTGGACCGGGTACGCCACCAGGGACGTATGGTCATCACCGCCGTATGCGTCTGGGGCGCCGCCATCGGCGTCTTCGGGTTGGTCCGAGGGCTGGCGGTCGCCCTGGTCCTGCTGGGTCTGGCCGGCTGGGCCGATGTGATCTCCGCCGTATTGCGCACCACCATCCTGGAGTCCTCGGTACCCGAAGCCCTCCGCGCTCGCATCGCCTCGGTGCAGATGGCGGTGGTGGAAGGAGGCCCGCAGCTGGGCGCCTTCGAATCCGGAGCGGTGGCCACCGCCACCTCGACCACCTTCTCCATCCTGTCGGGTGGCGTGGCCTGTATCGCCGGAGCCCTCCTGCTGGCCCGGAGGCTGCCGGATTTCAGGCGTTTCGTCCGATCGACCGGGCCGGACGAAGCCGGTGCGGGGGTCTGACCGACCGGGACGCTCTCTGGTGGGCCACACCCACGACACTCCAGGGCCGGTGCGCGCCCGGGGGCGGGGGGAGGAATGGAGCGGGACAGGAATACGGGGGAACGGCACGGACCACTCGTCGGTCCGGATAACACCGAGGGTGTGGTTACTGGCAGTTCCGACAGCGACCGAGGATGGCGAAATGGTGCGGATTGATCTCGAACCCGAACTGGGCCTTGGCCGTCTTGGAAAGACTGCGGAACAGCGCATCAGGCGCTTCAAAGGTCGTTCCACACACCTCGCAGACGAAATGGGAGTGGGCTCCTTCGGCCAGGTGGTAGGTGGCTGGTCCGTGTCCCAGGTGGGAATGGACGACGACCCCCAGTTTCTCCAGCTCCTCCACGTTGCGGTAGATGGTGGAGAGGTGCACATCGGGAGCCTTGGCCTGAACCTTGGTGGCCAGTTCCTCGACGGTGCTGTGCCCGTGAGATTCGAAGATGGCCTCCAACAGGAACCGTCGGGAGGAGGTGATGCGGCCGCCGTGCTCCCGTACCAGGGCCAGCACACCCTCGAAGGTGGTGGTGCCTGCGGGCGATTTCTCCAAGGCGGGAGCGGGCCTGGTCACACCCCGATTCTATCGGTCGACCAGGTCGGACGAAGGTGGCCCGGCACGTTCCGGTCGGGGAAGCCATCATCGGCGAGGCGGGGGCCGAGCTGCCTCGGCCAAGAATCCCGTGGTGGAGCCGGCCAGCCGGATCGGGCTGCTCCGGCCCCACCTGGACGCAAACTGCCGCTGTTGGGTCCTACAAGCTGTTGCAACCTATTCGCATCTCGCCTATTGTGCGACGGAATCACCATCAGCCGGAGGGACGAGCGGAGAGTGACCCCAGTGACAGCCGCCAGCGAGGCCCGCACCGAGCGGTCGGGTCCCGTTCAGAAGCTCATCGAGTTCCGGGGGAGCATGACCCCCACCGAATGGCTGCAGACCAAGCTCATGTTTGCCTCCATCCTGGTGCTCCACGTCGTCGGCTTCGGCGTTTTCATCGTGCTGGTGGTTCCCAACCACTACAAGGGGCTGGGGATCGGTGTCTCCGTGCTCGCCTACACCCTCGGCCTGCGCCACGCCTTCGATGCCGACCACATCTCGGCCATCGACAACACCACCCGGAAGTTGATGAACGAGGGCAAAAAGCCGGTCAGTGTGGGCTACTTCTTCTCACTGGGTCACTCGACCATCGTGATCGCCATCGGGGCCGGAATCGTCATCGCCGAGAGGTCGGTCTACGCGGCGGTCTCCAACAGCAGGTCGGGTCTGGAGCAGTTCGGTGGCATCTTCGGCACCGTCGTGTCGGCGTCTTTCCTGTACCTGATCGCCATCCTCAACATTGTAATTCTGGCTGGGATCATCGCCGTTTTCCGGAAAATGCGCCATGGCGAGTTCAACGAGGCGGAACTCGAGAAGCAATTGGAGAACCGCGGACTCATGTTCCGGGTCTTCGGCAAGTGGATGAGATCGATCACCAAAGAGTGGCAGATGTACCCGGTGGGCGTGGTCTTCGGCTTGGGCTTCGACACCGCCACCGAGGTGGCCCTGTTGGCCACCACCGCTCTGTTGGCCACGCAGTCGCTGCCGTGGTACTCCATCATGTGCCTTCCCATCCTGTTCATGGCGGGCATGTGCCTGATGGACACGCTGGACGGTGTCTTCATGAACGTGGCCTACGGATGGGCTTTCTTCAACCCGGTGCGCAAGGTCTATTACAACCTGGCTATCACGGGGCTGTCGGTGTTCATCTGTTTCTTCATCGGCACCATCGAGGTGCTGGGACTCCTTCCCGCGGAGCTGCATCTGAAGGGCGGCTTCTGGAATTTCATGGCCAACTTCAATATCAACACTGCGGGTTTTGTCATCGTCGGTCTGTTTGTCGCCACCTGGACGGGAGCGCTGCTGATCTGGAAGTACGGACATGTCGAAGAGAGATGGACGGCCACGCTGACCCACCAGACGGGCGCCGATCAGTTCGAGAAGGACCTCGCCGCGCCGTACGAGGCCGAGGTGGCGGTGCAAGGGGCGTAGACGGTGGGGCGGGCCGGATGACCTCGTGCAGTGTCACGGCTCGCCCTTCGGGCCATGACCCCGGAGACCGATGAACGAAAAGCATCTCGAGTTGTGCTCTTCAGCTGAGTGGGCCGACGCCGTTCAGCGGTGGATCATCCCCTGGGTGATCGAGGGCATCGCACTGGGAGACGATGTATTGGAGTTGGGGCCGGGGCCGGGGCGGACCACAGAGGTACTGGTCGAAATGGTCCGGCACTTCACCGCCGTGGAAGTCGACGCCGACCTGGCCACGGCGTTGCAGGCTCGGATGACACAGGCCAATCTGGTGGTGGTCCACGGTGACGCCACCCACCTCGAATTCCCGCAGGGTACGTTCAGCGCCGCCCTGTCGTTCACCATGCTTCACCACGTTCCCTCCCCTGCCGCCCAGGACAGGTTGTTCTCCGAGGTGGCCCGGATCCTGAAGCCCGGAGGGGTATTTGCCGGAACGGACAGTCTGGACAGTGACGAGTTTCGAGAGCTCCATGCCGGCGACATCTGCGTACCGGTCGAACCGGCCACCCTCGCCCACCGTCTCGAGGCCGCCGGTTTCGACCGGGTCGTCGTCGACACCAACGATTACGGAGTGCGTTTCCGGGCTTGGCCGTCGCCCCCCGGGTAGGTTCCGGGGAGGGATCAGGCCAGGCCACGCAAGCGGACGGCTTCTGCCACTCTGGCGATCCCGACCATGTAGGCGGCGGTGCGCAGGTCGACCCGGCGCTGGACGGAAAGCTCCCACACCGACTGGAACGCCCGGCCGAGGAAGCTCAGGAGCTCCTGGTTGAACCGCTCCTCCGACCACCGAAAGGCGGTCAAGTTCGCCGTCCACTCGAAGTAGCTGCCGGTCACTCCGCCCGCATTGGCCAGAATGTCGGGAACCACGGTTACCCCACCGTCGCGGAGGATCCCGTCCGCTTCCGGTGTGACCGGGTGGTTGGCCGCCTCCACCACCAGCGGTGCCCGTACCGCCGAGGCGTTGGTGGCGTCGATGGCGTTCTCCAGCGCGGCAGGAATCAGGACGTCGCACTCGAGGGCCAGCAGCTCCCCGTTGGTGATGGTGTCGCCCGTGGCTACGTCCTCCAGCAGAACACCGGGTTCCATGGCCGTCAGCAGCGAGGGCACATCGAACCCTCCGGGAAGCGACCGTCCACCCGAAACATCGGACACGGCCACGATCACCGCCCCCTGCTCGGCGGCGAACCGGGCCACATGGCGCCCCACGTTGCCGAATCCCTGGATGACCACACGGCGGCCGGCCAGGCGCCGGCCCTGGGCGGCCAAGGTCGACGCAGTAATGGCCACCACACCCCGACCGGTCGCCTCCACCCGGCCCGGCACGCCCCCCAGGTCCAGCGGCTTACCCGTCACCACGGCGGGAGACCAACCGGCTTGGGATGAATAGGCGTCCATGACCCACCCCATGACCCGGGCGTCGGTGTTGACGTCGGGGGCCAGAATGTCGGCGTTGGGGCCGATGACACCGGAGATGGCGTGGGTAAAACTGCGTGTCGCCGCCTCCAGCTCGCGTGCGGACAGCGGTGCCGGGTCGAGGGTCATTCCTCCTTTGGCCCCACCGAAGGGAAGGTCGAGCAGGGCCGATTTCCAGGTCATCAACGAAGCGAGAGCTCGCACCTCGTCCAGATCCGTTTCGGGATGGAAGCGCAAGCCCCCTTTGAAGGGTCCGCGGGCCCCGTTGTGCTGGACCCGGTAGCCGCGAAATGTGAGCACCGAGCCGTTGTCGGCGTGAATGGGGACCTGGACGTCTATCTGCCGATAGGGATCGGCCAGAAGGGTACGGATGTACTCCTCCAGGTCGAGGATCTCGGCCGCCCAGGCGACATACTGGTTGACCGATTCCGAGAATGAAGACGCCATCCGGTTGACAATAGTGAGGACAGGTGCGGGGTCCCGGTACGGGCGGGATGACAGGAGGAGTATCTCGGGCCGAGATGGGGGGTCTCCCGGTCCGGCTGCCGATGGCTGAGTCGTCGGGCGCAGGCCAGTGAAGCCACGTCATCGATGGTGGCGACACCAGCCGTGCATTCCCTGCGCCGTCGGGTGACCTGGGGCTGTCGTGGGGCTGCCGTTGGGCTGTCGTAGGGCTGGGTGCGCCGGCCCTCAGCAGCAAAGGGACGACCCAATCGCACCGGCCGTCGGTCGGCCGATCCGGACGACCCTCACTCCGGCTTTGCGGGTACATTGCAGCGAAAGGAGCGACCGATGACCGAGCACGGGAGCGACATCGACCGAAGTGGGGAATGGGAGGCCCTGAAGGCCCGGCATCTGCGACCCCTGGGTGAACGGCCGACCTCATCGGCTCGGGGCCTTCACCACTTCGCCTTACTGTCCAGCGATGTCGAACGGACCATCACGTTCTACCAGGACCTTCTCGAGTTTCCGCTGGTCGAACTGTTCGAGAACCGGGACTATCGGGGTTCCACCCACTTCTTCTTCGATGTCGGCCACGACAACTATCTCGCTTACTTCGACTTTCCCGGCCTCGATCTGGGGGAGTACGGCGAAGTACTCGGCGGGCTGCACCACATCGCCATCTCCGTCACTCCCGACCAGTGGGGCCGGCTGGTAGCCAAACTGGAGGCCGCCGGCATCCCCACCCAGATCGTGAACGGCGAATCGGCCTACTTCCCCGGGCCTGACGGCGAGCGGCTCGAGTTGCTGGCCTTACCACTCAGCGACATGTACGGAACAGTGGTCGGCTGACGACCCTGTTCTCCGTGTGCGGCATGGGCCCGCCGTCCGAACAGGGGTGCCAGCCGGACTGACACCGACGTACCGTCGTTGCCACGCCAAGTGGAATCGGTGATTCCGGTTCTGCTATCTTCCGCGGAAGCGGAACCGACCATTCCGCAAACCAGAGCGCAGGAGCGAACCGTGGAAAAGCGCATCCATTACGGGGCGACATTCGCCGTGCTGGCGACGGCGGCGCTGGCTTTCAGCCTCCTGCAATCACTCATCATTCCAGCCATCCCGCTACTCGAACACACACTTCACACCACCACGACCGGAGCCACCTGGCTGCTGACCGGCTACCTACTGAGTGCGGCCATCGCCACGCCCATCCTCGGCCGGATCGGCGACATGGTGGGCAAGGAAAAGATGATCGTCGCCGTACTGATCACGCTGTCGGCGGGCACCCTGATCAGCGCCCTGGCCACCACCTTTCCCATCATGCTGGCCGGCCGGATCGTCCAGGGAGCGGGCGGGGCGGTCTTCCCCCTGGCATTCGGGATCATCCGAGATGAGTTTCCCCCCGAGAAGGTGGCCGGGGCCATCGGGGTGCTGTCGGCCATCCTGGGAGTGGGCGTGGGCACGGGGATCGTTCTCGCCGGGCCCATCATCGAACACCTCTCCTACCACTGGTTGTTCTGGATCCCCCTGGTCCTGTCCATCGGGGCGACGGTGACCACGTTCATCTTTGTGCCCGAGTCGCCGGTCCGGTCCTCCGGTCGGGTCAACTGGATCGGCGCCTCGATCATGTCGGCCTGGCTCGTCACCGGGCTGTTGGCCCTCTCCTATGGCCCGATATGGGGATGGGGGAGCGCATCGGTGCTGGGGCTGTTCGCGGCTACCGCTGTGCTGATCCCGTGTTGGATCCGTTCCGAGACGCGTTCGGAGACACCGATGGTCGACATGAAGATGATGCGGATCCCCGCCGTATGGAGCACGAACCTGGCCGCTCTGCTGTTCGGGTTCGGTATGTTCGCCATGTTCATCGTCGTACCCCAGTTTGCGCAGACCCCGGTACGTGTGGGCTACGGCTTCGGCGCTTCGGTGACCCAATCGGGCCTCTTCCTCTTGCCCTTTGCCGTGGCCATGCTGGTCATCGCTCCCCTGACCGGTCGCTTGACGGTGGCCATCGGCTCCAAGCCCCTCTTGATCATGGGGGCGCTGTTTGCGGCCGCCAGCTATGGGTTCCTGGCCGTGGCCCACGGTGAGTCCTGGAACATCTACGTGGCCGCCGGTCTGCTGGGCATCGGCGTGGCCTTCGGCTACGCCTCGATGTCCAACCTGATCGTCGAGGCGGTGCCACCCAGCCAGACCGGTGTGGCCACCGGTATGAACACCAACGTCCGGAATATCGGCGCCGCGCTCGGCAGCGCCATAGCCACCAGTCTGATCGTGAGCGGCACGCTCGTCCGCGGCTACCCGAGGGAGCACGGCTACGTTTTGGCCTTCGTCGTCTGTGGCGGGGCGCTGGTGGTGGCGGCCATCGCCGCCCTCATGATCCCAACACGCAGTCGACCTTCGGTTGTTCTCACCGAGTCACACCCCGCCCTCACCGCCGAGGCCGAAGTGGTCGTGGGGGCCATCGGCTATGTCGCCGAGGACTGACGTGGGCGGGCGGAACGCCATGGGGACGGATCGGACACCGGAGGCCAAGCCGCTGCGCCGGGACGCCGAGCTCAACCTGGTCAGGATCCTGGTCGCGGCACGCGACGTCTTCGCCGAGTACGGCTACGAAGCGTCGATGGAACAGATCGCCGTCCGGGCCGAGGTCGGCATCGGGACCCTCTACCGGCGATTCCCGAACAAAGCCGACCTTTGCGCCGCGGTGGTCGACGCGGCGACGGACAGGACCCGCCAGATTGCCAACGAGGTTCTGGCGGAGGTGGATCCGGGCGACGCCGTTTTCGAATTCGTCCGGCGCTGTGTGGAGGCGCCGAGCTGCTGGCGTGCCGCCACTTCGCGGCGACCATGGAGCGGGGGAGGGGCCGACCGCGCCCTGGCTACCCTGGTGCCGCTCATCGGGAAGGTCCTCGAGGCGAGCCAGCAGGCGGGCACCGTTCGGACCGATATCGTCCCGACCGATGTGGTGGTGACGCTGATGTCGGTCCGGGCCCTGGGCGATCTCTGCGACAGTGACGCCCCGGGCGCGTCGCGCCGCTTCCTCGAACTGGCCCTCGACGGCCTGCGGCCGGGTCACCGGACCCCGGGGCAGCCCCCGATGTCGGTCAAACAGCTAGGTCGGGCGCTCTCCGAGCACTAGAGGGCTTGTGGCCGGCCACCCCGGGTCCGTCACGGGCAGCGCCGCGAGCGGGGGAGATGCTGACGTACTGTGAATCCGGTGGGGGAGGATCCACAGTACGCCGTTCACATTGCTGGACTGGACGAGGTGGCGGTGATCGGGCAGCTACTCCACGATTTCAACGACGAGTTCGGAGAACCCACACCGCATCCCGCCCTACTGGCGGATCGATTCAGGCTCCTCCTCGATGGCGGCGACACTGTGGTGCTGTTGGGTGGGGAGGGACCCGACGGACTGGCCGTGGTGAGATTCCGAATGGCTATCTGGAGCGGCGGATTGGAGAGCTATCTGGCGGAGCTCTATGTCCGTCCTGGCCTCCGCCGACGTGGATTGGGGCGAGCCCTCATGGAGGCGACCCTCACCGAAGCCCGTGGACGCGGCGCCGATACCATCGAAATCGGCGTCGATGAGCCCGACGGCGCCGCTCGGGGACTCTACGAGAGTTTCGGATTTACCAACCGGGCCGGCGGGCCGGACGGTCCGGTCATGTACGTATACGAGAGAGACCTGTGACGGGTTGATGTGGTCAATTTGAGCATCACACTCACTCATAAGTTCTCAGGCGGACCCAGCGTCCAGGCTCCGATGAACGGCCTCGGCAGAGGATCGTCTTCGAGGACCGCCGAGTAGCCGGCGGCGATCAGGCACTCCTCAATGAAATTGATCACCGCTTCCTCATCGGAGAGTTGGTCTGCGCCTATGGCATCGCTGACACCTTGGGCCGCGAAAACCATGCGGTGTACCGGCGTGGCATCGGCCTGCTCCAGAAGGACGCACCAGTCATTGCCGTCGGGTCGAAGCGCGGCCCTGCCGATCGAGGGATCGTATTTCAGATCTTCGTAGTTCAGCTCAAGCGTCATTTATACACCACCTCCGCCGCCCACCTGACGGCCGACCAGAGCGTAGCCACCGGCGTCGGGGGGAGCCGGCTCAGGTGCCCCGCCACGGGGCAATGGTGACTGCATTCATCGTGATCTTCGTGGCTGAATGGGGGGACCGGACGCAGATTCTCACCGGGAATTTGGCCACCAACTACCATTCGCCGATTTCCGTCGCCGTGGGGGGCGACTCTGGCTCTGTGGGGTCAACGTGTCACCGGAGCACGGGACCGCCTGGCAGCCGCCCGTGACCAGTGGGTGGGATTGGGCGCGGGCTACACCGGCTCCCCGGCTCCCCAGAAGCGGACCGCGCCGACATCGGCGGCCACCGCCTTGTTCCGAGACGATGAGAGAATCTCGGCGGTGGGCCTGATGACAACCACAGGGTGGGGCACACTCGACCTGCACTAGTGGTCGATCCCCATTAGCGTCGCCCCCGTGGATCTCCCTGACCGCTTCGTTAAGTTGATGCGAGGCCCGAACCCGTGCTTCATCACCACGTTGATGCCTGACGGATCGCCGCACACGACCGAGACCTGGGTCGACACCGATGCCGAACATGTGGTCATCAACACGGTGCAGACGCACCAGAAGATGCGCAACATCCGGCGGGACCCGCGGGTCTCCGTAGCCGTCTGTGACGCCGCCGATCCCTCCCGCTACTTCGCCGTCCGGGGGCATGTTTCCAACATCACCACCGAAGGCGGGGCGGAACACATCGAGCTCCTGGCCCAGCGCTACACCGGTGGCCCCTACCAGTGGTACGGAGGGCGTGACCAGATACGGGTGATCCTCACGATTACGGCGGACAGGATCCACTCCATGGACCGCTGATCGGGAGGCACCTGCGTCTTGATCTGACGGGCGGGCGGCCTGTCACCACCGACCGACCCCGGACCAGGAGGCTCAGCTGGCTTGGGCCAACCTGGCCCCGTATTCGTCAGCCATGGCGAGGAGGGCGCTCGAGGCATCGCCGTTGTACGACGAACCGTGCATGATGGCCAGCGTGGTCGGGTTGAGCTGGGCCAGGCGTCGTATCGTCGGCGCCGTTTGGGGGGTGAGGCACGATGACCTGAACATGTCCTCGGCCTCGATGGCCGCAGCGACCAGATCCTCCCCCGTCAGCGCCGGTCCATCTCCGACCTGGCTCAGGATGTCACCGCAGAACAAGGTGCCGGTGATCTCCTCATAGAGGACGTGGGCATCCCATCCGTGGGGCACGTGCGGCGTGTCGATGCTGCGGACGGAACGACCCCCGAGGTCGAAGGATCCATCAGGTGCGGTCGGAACCGGGGGCCGGTTGGCAAGATCGTCGATCGACACTATGCAACCGACCGCGGTGTGGGCAACCTGCGCATTGGGTGCTGCCTCAAGCAAGAGGTTCATTGAACCGCATTCGTCCGCTTCGAGATGACCGAACATGATCCACCGGAGCCGATCAAGCGGCATCAGGGAGGCGATCGCTTCGGACACGGAGGGGAACATCCCGCGTGGACCGGTGTGGAAGATGGTCGGCTCTTCCGCGTCGATCAGAAACTGGTTGAACGTAAAACCGCTCGAGCCGATGTCGGGGACGAACGTGGACATGCGATAGATGCGATCAGCGATCTCGTCGACGCGGGTTTCCATTGTTCATTTCTCCTCAGAGGGGCAGTGGGTTGCTGAGGAGGCCAGATCCGGGCAGCCGGCCCGAAAGGGTGCGTATGAAATCAATGGCGTCGAGTTCAACGCACTCGCCCGAGACGCCTTGTCTGAACTTCCCGCCGGCAGGACCGTCGAGGACGAGCTCGAAGGGTTGGCCGTGGATGCCGGCCCATTCGGCGACGATGTCAGCGACGAGGCGGCCGTCGTGATCGGCGGTGACTCGCATAGGACGGTCGATGGCGGCGTGGATATCGATCCTGTGAGCCCAGACGTCCCGGGTAAATCCGACGTCCAACAGATATTTGAGCGGCACCCATCCGATCGGTGGCCCGAAAGGAAGGGGAAGGTGCCGGACCGGAGCGGGCGTGCGCCATCGGCCCTCGACGGCCCGTGGACCGACGGCCTCCACCTGGGCCACCAGTTCGTCCACCGAGAGGTGGTCGCGCTCCCTGATCTGCAACTCGTTCATGCCGTCGACCCAATGGTGGGAGTCGATCTCCCGGTTGAGAGGCAGGCCCCGCCGGAACTGATGGGCGAACTGGCGGAACGACGCCTGTGCATCACCCGAGCCCAGGACGTGCAGGACCATCCTGCGGACGTCCCAGCCGGTGCAATCGGTAGGCCTCGCCCAATCCTGCGGCGTGAGGGATGCCACCAGCTGCGCCATCCGTGTGAACTCCTCCCCGGCCAGAACGCGGGCCTCGGGCCTTGTGATTCGGTTGGGCATCATCTGTGGTTGCTCCTTTCGATAGCGTCGTCTACGTAGAGATCGATCAGGCGGTTGAGATGGCGTGTCCAGCGGTTGCCGCCCGGGTCATTGCTCAACTGAGCTTCCATAAGACCGGCAACCATGGCCACGATGCAGTCGACGTCTCCCTGCTCGGTAACACCGGCCTCGTTGATCACCTTGTGGGCGCGTCCCAACACCTCTTCGGCGAGAGCGTAGGACTCGGGGGATGGCGCAAAACCGGGGATATGACGTTCGAAGAGGAGCTCATACCGAGCCGGATCCCCGAGGGCAAACGCTACGAACGCGGCCATGAACCTCTTGAGGGCGGTGCGCCCATTGCGGGGCAGTTTGACGGCGTCGAGCCAGGCCAGCAGCTGCCGGTTGCCGTCGGCAAACATGGCGTCATACAACGCCAGCTTTGAATCGAAGTAGGCGTAGAGCGAAGGCTGGCGCATCCCGACTTCGCGGGCCAAAGCGTGCAACGACACTCCGGCGACCCCGTGCTCTCGGGCCAGGGCCCACGCCGATCCGACGATCGTGGCCAGCTTGGCCTCGCGCCTCGGCGTAACTCGGTCCATCATCAGTCCGACAAGCCCTTGCGTTCTCCACCCGCTTGCCCCGCCGCATTCTCGAATCCGAAATCTATCATCGATAGGTAATCTATCTATCGATGATAGGTAAGTCAAGTGTGGAGATCGAGGGGGTAGGGGATCGTCGATGCAGGCATCGATCGTGACCGCAGCTGCTCCCGTCTGGATGCGGTGACGCTCCCGTCTGGATGCGGTGACGCTCCCGTCTTGGTGATGGTGTCGCGTGGAACCGATCATGGTGCCACCGCCCAAACGTCAGACCAGGGGTCGACAAACACGATCGAGGGGGACCGCCGCACTCCGGAGGGGTGAGCGCAGGGACCCGACCGCTCGTGTCGCTGTACGGTTGGCCCGGATGGGTCACATGTGGACCGGAGGTTCGGATGGCCGGAAGATCGTCAGGACCGGTGCCGCTCGGCGTGCCCGGAGGATCGTCGTGACGGTACGAAGGGTGCTCATCGGTTGCGCCGTGGTGATAGCAGTGTGCCTGGTGCCGACATCCGAGGCAGCGGCGCCGCCGATCATGTCGATCGCCGTGAGTGGCGATCACCTGGTCGACCAGAACGGCATGCCGGTCGTGCTTCGTGGTGCCGACACCTCAGGCACCGAATATGCCTGTGTCAGCGAGAACAGTATTTTTGACGGAACACAAGAGGCGAGTCCGTCGTCCGTTACCGCCATGCGTTCCTGGGGCTTCACGGCGGCACGTGTCGAGTTGAACGAGTCCTGTTGGCTCGGTGTCCAAGGGGTCAAGCCGGCCTACTCGGGGCAGGCGTACCAGCAAGCCATCGAGCAATACGTGAATGCCCTCAACGCCGCAGGGATGTACGTGATTATCGACATGCACTTCTCGTCGACCGGCGGCTCCAAAAAGGCCAAGGGTCAGCTACCGATGCCCGACGAACGCTACGCCCCGGCATTCTGGTCATCAGTGGCCACGGCCTTCAAGGGCAATCCGGCAGTCATCTTCGACTTGTTCAACGAGCCCTACCCCAATCGCAACACCGACTCAGCGGCGTCGTGGACCTGTGATCTCAAAGGCAGCGCCGGTGGGACCTGTAAGGGGTTCCACTACCAGGCGGCGGGCCTCCAACAACTTCTCGATGCCGTGCGGAGCACGGGAGCGACGAACGTGGTCATGGCCGGAGGACCGCAGTATGCCGGTGACCTCGACCAATGGGCCACCTATGCCCCGGTCGATCCGATCGGCCAGCTGGCGGCCAGTATCCACATCTACTGGCACACCCCGGCTCACCCCGACTACTCCCCGTGTTACAGCTCGTCGTGTTGGGCGGATGTGCTGGCTCCGCTGTCGACGAAGATCCCCATCGTCGTCGGCGAATTCGGCGAGCTCGACTGTGGTGATTCGCTGTATCCACCCTTTCTCGATTTCGCCGATCAGCACGGTATCTCCTATCTGGGGTGGGCCTGGTTTGTGGGCAATTGTGCCAAAGAGCCGTCCCTGATCACCAGCTACTCGGGAAATCCGTCCGCTTACGGCATCGGCTATCGGGAACACCTGGCTTCACTAGACCCGTGAAATTGAGATCGGCCCCGGCCACGCCGAGGGAGCACGCGCCCCAACCCCTGCGAGCACACGGGCACCTGTGGTGGCGTCATCAAAGTGCCGCCTCATCATGGTGAATCCGAGACCCATTGAGGGTGACAAGGGCACCTCCGGGCGATCCCTGGCAGCATGGATGGCGTGTCCCGTCCAACCCACGACTTCGACGCCATCTACGCGGGCGGCACCCCTCCGTGGGACATCGGGCGACCCCAGCCAGCCTTCGACCGACTGGGCATCGCCGGGCAGCTGGTCGGTTGTGTTCTCGACGTCGGTTGTGGCACCGGCGAGCACGCCTTGATGGCGGCCTCGCTCGGACACCAGGCAGTGGGGGTCGACATGTCGATGCAGGCCATCGAGTTGGCCAAGGCGAAGTCGATCGATCGTGCCATGGAGGCCCGCTTCGTCGTCGCAGATGCCCTCCACCTCGTGGACCTGGGTGAGAAGTTCGACACCGTGCTCGACTGCGGACTCTTCCATGTGCTCGATGACGACGAGCGTCTGCGCTACGTCGACAGCTTGGCCGACGTGCTCCCCCGGGGCGCTCGTTATCACATGCTCTGCTTCAGTGACCGCCAGGAGGGTGACTGGGGACCACGTCGTGTGACGCAGGACGAGATTCGGGCCTCGTTCTCCGCAGGATGGAAAATCCAATCCATCGAATCCACCGTCATCGACCTGACCTGGGACGCGACAGGAGCCCTGGCCTGGCACGCCGCGATCATTCATCAGTAAGAGCTGAACGACTGTTTTGCCTCTGGCTGGCCAGTCCGGTTGGCCTGCTGTGCGACACGCTACGAGGCAGTAGTGGTGGTGACGTTGGCTTGGAAATGAACGACGTTTCATGACATCTGACGATCGAAATCTGTAGAGCATCGCCAGTGCGGCCCCGCTGACTGCGTCCACCATCGAACCCGCCGTTGGTCGGCACACGGCCGGCTGTAGCGTGAACCCAGTGGTTGGTCGACAGGGATGCTGGGATGGCCGTGCTCCTGTGGGGGGAGCTTCGGACACCATCGGACAGGAGGAGCGATGACTCGTCGAGCGCCATGGTTGACCGCCACGGTTGCGGCACTGTGCACGTCGGCGGTGGTGCTCTGCTCGTGCGGCGGTGGGGCGAGTCCGTCAAGTGCGAACGGTCCGAACACCACACCGACAACCACTGCTCCGTCGACCACCGCCCCGTCGACCACCGCCCCGGCCACCCCAGGCTCTGCAGGCTCGCGTCCGTACTGGCTGATCGAGGACTTCACCCTGGCGCTACTGGAGAGGAACGGCCTGCCCGGCTCCACGATCACCGCACTCTTCAATTCACCGCGGACGCTCCTGATCGTCCGACCCCATGGAAACGCTCCCGACTCACTCGTCCCCTTGGCCACCAAAGTCCAGTCCTTCGCCAGCTTTACGACCATGCAGGCGGCCATCCTGGATTCGACGATCGAGCCTGGGGTCAAATACGTCCTCTACGACAACGAAGCCTGGGCGTCCACGCCGGCCGATGAAAAGGCGGCACCGTTCACCTTCGCGACACGTGCTCTCGCCCTGGCCCACGCCCACGGTCTCCAGTTGATCTTCACACCGGCCGCCAACCTGTCCCCGATCCTGAATCGGACCTACACGGCGTCGAACCAGCTGGGCTCGGGCCAGGGAAAGTTCTCCGGCTACCTGGAGCTCAACATGGCCGGCCACGGCGCGGCAGCTTCCGACATCGTCGAGATCCAGGGCCAGCAGGCCGAGGACGAACCGGGGTTCACCTCGTTCGTCAGTAAGGCGGCTGCCCAGGCCAAAGCGGCCGCTCCCACGCACTTGGTCCTGCTGGGCATCACGACATCGATCCCGGGGAGCGGTCCGGTCAGTGCCGCGACGCTGACCGGCGTGGTGGCGGCGACGCGCTCCCTGGTCGACGGTTACTGGCTGAACATCCCGGGCCAGTCACCTCAATGCCCCAACTGCGGACAGGTCGACGCCGGCCCTGCAGTCTCGTTCCTCGAGTCGTACGCAGCCACCTCGGGGGCCTAGGAGTCGGATCACGGAGGACGGATCTCTGGTGCCGCACGGGCCCCACCCGTATTGATATCGGACGCACCACTAGGGTCTGATGACCACTCAGAGTAGTTAGTTGACTTCTCTTCGTGAAAACTCTGGTAGATTCAGACTTCGAGCGGGAGGCACCTCAGGTGCCCATGCAGACACATTTGTCGGAGTGGAAAGGCGAGGGGCGCGCCGGTGGGCCAGGGAGCAAACACGCAACGACTTCCCACCATGGTGGGCCCGGTCACGACAGAACCCCTAGGTGTGCCACTCCGATGGTGCCACTCCCTCGAACGCGGTAGCCGGAGTAAAGGAGCGGGCACGGCTGCGGGTTCTGGTTCATGACGGCACCTCCTAGCTGCGGTCGACCTGGGCGGACAGAGGCACTGGTGGTGGCCGTTCTGGCCGCCTTGGTGGGCTTGGTGACCATGGCGCCGCCGACTTACGGGGCGCCGGCGACCACCACACCGGCTGCGCCGGTCACCGGAACGTCCGCCGGACCGCCGGTTCGTTCCTCGGCGCCATTGAGCCCTCCGGTTGTGCCGGCGGCCGGCACGGCCTACCTCGGGGCGTTTGTCGACCCGTCCGGACAGGGGCTCAGCGCGGCTGCCCCAATGGGAGGGACGGGGGGTGTCGCTGCTGAGCTGGATTCACTCCCGAATGTCGAACAGGGCCTGGGTCGTCCGCTGTCGATCGTCGAGGTCGACCAGAGTTGGAGCGTTCCCGTGAACATCGCCCAGCTGAGGCGGGTGGCGGGTACGGGCGCCATCCCCCTGATCACCTGGGAGTGCGGCGACACCGACGCCAATGTCACCGCAGGGGCAGACGACACGCTCATCACCCGGTTCGTCCATGAGCTGAGTGCCCTCGGTGCGCCCGTGATGGTGCGGTGGTTCCCCGACGCCAACGGGTCCAGTCCGGCCACCCAGGCGTGCCTGGGTGCAGGCGGAGCCGGCGGCTACGTCGCCGCCTTCGAGCATGTCAGCCAGCTCCTCGGCGGGGCCACCAACGCGGCGACCGTCTGGTCCGTCGACACCTCGCAGGGTTCGAGCTCGGACTGGGCCGGGTTCTATCCCGGGGCGAGCAGCACCGACTGGATCGCAGCCGACAATGAGAGCCCGACTGCCGCTCCCGGAGACCCGGGAGGGGTGAGGTCGGCGTTCAATTCCTGGTACTCGACGTTCTCGACCGACGGGAGGCCGTTGCTCATCTCGAACACCGGGACCACGCCGGGGTCCCAACGTCAGTTCTTCGCCCAACTGTCCTCATCCCTGCCCCTCAAGTACCCGCTGATCAAGGGCGTGGTCTACGTCGACGCCCCCCAGGTGGTGACGCAGACCCAGCTGGCTCTCGACCCGGACGGGCTGGCCGCGTTCCGGGCGCTGTCGCTCACGCCCTACTTCCAGCCGGCCCGCTCCCCGTCCTCGACCACCATCAGCACCACCGTTGCCCACGTCACCAGTGGTCAGCAGGTGTACATCGCAGGTTCGGTGAACGCTCCAGACCTTGGCGGGTCCGACACCTATCTCGTCAACGGGTCCGCACTCGCCGGCTGCACGAACCTTCCGGTGACGGCATCCACGGGCTGCAACACGTCGACACTTCCCGTAGGCACCGACAGCATCGTCGCCGTCTATAGCGGTGACGCCGCCTTCCAGCCCTCGACCTCCGCCCCCCTGTCGGTGATCGTGGACCCGACAGCCACACCGACGCCACCGACGCCACCCACACCGCCCACACCACCGACACCACCCACACCGCCGACACCGACACCGACACCAGACCCGGCATGTACCGTGCCGTCCCCTCCCGCCTCGTCGGGACGGGGCCTTCAGCCAGCCGTTCCGGGTCCCTGCCATGCCTACCTCGGTGCCTCCGTCAACCCGTCCACGTCCTCGCTCTCCGAACCCGCCGACTTGGCCGCCCTCGATCAGGGACTGGGTCGCCCGGCCTCCATCGTCCAACTCGATCAGGCATGGAACGCGCCGATCAACGCCACCCAACTCGAGCAGGCGTACGCCACCGGCGCCATTCCCATGATCACCTGGTCCTGCGGAGACCTGGACACCCACGTGGTCGACGGCAAAGACAACGCCGCCATCACAGCTGCGGCGCGGGCGATGGCCGCCATACACATCCCGTTGCTGCTCCAATGGTTCCCGGACCCGGGCTCGTTCGCTGATGATTCGAGCAAGTGCCTCGGCAAGGCCGGTGCCGCCGGCTATGTGCAGGCTTATCGCGACATCGTCCGCCGGTTCAGACTGGCCGGCGCCGGCAATGTGGCGTTCGTGTGGTCGGTCGACACCAACGACAGCCTGAACACTACGTGGAGGGGCTACTACCCGGGCAGCACCTTCGTCGACTGGATTGCCGCCGACGGGTACGACCGGTCGCCCTCCCCACCGACGGCGGGTCTGGTCCAGAACCGGTTCCGCGCCTGGTACTCGATGTTCTCCTCCTCCGACAAGCCGCTCATGATCTCGGACACGGGTGCGATGACCGGCCAGGAGCCCTCGGTGCAGCCCACCTACCTGAACCTCCTCGGGTCCGTGCTGTCGACTGACTTCCCGCTGATCAAGGCCGTCGTCTACCAGGACGGGCCCGCGGCAGGTCCGATGGGAGCCCCTTACGACTACACGCTGGACCAGGCGGGGCAGTCGGCCTTCGATTCGCTTTCCGCCACCCCCTACTTCCAGCCGTACCGATACGCCACGACCACATCGGTCTCGGCCTCGGACGCCTCGCCCCCGCAGGGAAAGGTCGTCACCATCACCGCCGCCGTGGCCGGTTCGGATCGGGGCGGGAGCGTGGCGTTTGTGGACAACGGCTCTCCCGTCTCCGGGTGTAGTGACGTGCAGGTCCTCAACGCCAGCAGTTGCGAGACCTCGTCCCTCCCCGAGGGCGCCAATGACATCACGGCCGAGTACCTCGGCGACGCCGCCTACGGTCCGTCGGAATCGGCGTCGGTCGCCGTCACCGTGGGGTCGGATCCGGGCGAACAGGGACGTCCCTACATCCCCCCGGAAGGGACGGCTTACCTCGGGGCGTGGGTGCGGCCCCTGCCGGTGACCAAGCTGACCCCGGTCAACCAGGAGTTGAGCGCGCTCCCGTCGTTCAACAGCGGATTGGGCCGCTCGCTGTCAGTGGTCCACGTCTACCAGAACTGGACGCCCCCGACGCCGACGGCCACGTTGGAGAGGGTGTTGGCCAACGGGGCCACCCCTATGATCGACTGGCGATGCGGTGCCAGTGACGCCACCATCCTTTCCGGCCGGGATGACACCCTCATCACCAGTTTCGCCACGGAACTGGCCCAGCTGAAGGCCCCCGTCTTCCTGCGGTGGTTCTACGAGTTCAACTTCCCCAACTCCCCGGACTACAAGGCGTGCATCGGCAAGCTCGGACCGGCGGGCTACGCCGCCGCCTTCCGCCACATCCACGCTCTCTTCACGGCAGCCGGGGCCAGCAACGTGTCGTTCGTGTGGTGCATCGCATCGGGGGGTCAGGACCGGGATTGGATCAAGTACTACCCGGGGCCGGCCTACGTCGACTGGATCGCCGTGGACGGGTACCTCCGGAACGCCTCCACCTACCGGGCCGGCCAGTTCGCCCAGTTGTTCGGCTCCTGGTACTCCACCTTCGACTCGTTCGGAAAGCCGATGATGATCACCGAGACCGCGGCCCTGGCGGGAGCACAGGCGCCCTACCTGTCCGACGTCGAGAATTCGCTCGACAACGGTTACCCGATGATTCGGGGAGTGCTCTACTTCGATGCGCCCGGCAAAGGGGGCACCTATCACTACCCGCTGGACACCTCGGGCTACCTGGCGTTCCAGTCGCTGGCCAACGACAGACACTTCCAGCCCCCCCAAGAGACCTCGACCACGTCGGTGAAGGTATCCACCTCATCGGCCGCACCGGCAGAGGCTGTGCACATCAGTGCCGCTGTCGTCACTGACTACGGCGGCTCGGTGAGCCTCTTCAGCAACGGTTCCCCCGTCACCGGCTGCCAGCAGATGTCGGTGGCCACCAACCCGGGTTGCACGACCATCAGCCTTCCCATCGGCAGCGACGTGCTGACGGCCGTCTACGGCGGCGACGCCGAATTCGGAAAGTCGGTCAGTGCCCCGGCCCGGGTCCAGTTGGCGCCGTTGTTCGGCGAAGGCGCCTCGGCCCCATCGCTGCCGGCGCTGGCCGGCGTGCCGTCGCTCCGCCTGCTCAGTCTCCCGCTGACCACGCCCGGTTCCGGTTTCGCTCCCCTGGCCATGACCAATGCCACCGACGGGACACCCAACGGGCTCGACCTCTGGGGACTCATCCTCGGGCGTGAGGGGTACGGCTGGGCCGGAATTCTGGCCGGGGTGCTGCTCATGATTCTCGGAGGTTCCTACATGCTCGTGACCTGGGTCAAGGACGAAAAGTTGAAACGGAGGTTGTCGAGACCATGACACGGTGTCACACGGGATCGTTGGTGCCCCTCGTCGGGCCCCAGGGCTCAGGGGAGGTCCGATGAGGACGGCCCGGGCCCCGCGCAAGACCGAGAAGGTGAGGGGGATGAACGCCTCACTGAGCATGCCCACCGACCTGTCGTCCGACGGAGCCGGCTCGTCCACCGACGACGACCAGACGTCACCCAGTCCCAAAACCGGGACGCACTCGCGAGTCGGCGTCATCGACGGTCCGGCTCTGTCCGAGCGCGATCCCGGACGTCTCCACATCAGCCGGCGTCAGCTGGCCCTGGCCGTGGTCATCGCCGCCGTCGCCGTAGTGGCGGGGATCTACACGGCGGACGCCGCCACCGTCGGCGACCAGTCCTTTCCCGCGGTCGTGAGCACCTCGAAGGTGTACGACCTGAACTTCGCCAACACGGGCACGGTCGTGGCCATCAACGTCAAACCCGGTCAGCTGGTGTCAGCAGGCGAAGTCCTCGCCACCCAGAACCTGGGCACTCTCGACGCCCAGCTGCACGCCGACCAACAGGTCGTGGCGGCAGATCAGGCGGCCGTCCAGCAGGCCGGTGCCCCTCAGCTCACCAACGCCCAGAACGAGCAGAATGGTCTGCAGGTCCAGCAGCAGCAGACCGCTCTGGCCAACGCCCAGGCCGCACTCACGGCGACCACCCAGACGGGAACGGCCAACGTCTCCGCCGCCCAGGGCGCAGTCACCTCCTCGGAGGCGGTGGCCCAGGGCAATTACACGCTCTACACCCAGGCATGCCCCGGAGGGCCGGTGGCCCCGAACCCCAGCCTCACCGGTCCGGCGTTGCTGTCGGCCCAGGACCTGTTCACGCACTGCCAGCAGCTCCAGAGCACCTCGGAGGCCGACCAGGCCGCCGTGGCCAAGGCTCAGGCCCAGGTGCCCGTCACCCAGGCCCAGGCCATGCAGGCCGACAACTCCGCCCAGGCCACTGTCAACACCGCCCAGGCGGCACTCAATCTGGCCCAGTACCAGGGGACACTTCAGCGGTCTCCGGCCAACGCCGAGTCGCAGGCCCAGGCCAAGGCCGCGCTGAACCAGGCCACGGCTCAGATGGACCAGGTCCAAGAGCAGGAGCAGCAGGCCACGATCGTGGCTCCGGCTGCCGGTGTCGTGGCCCAGGTGAACGGCTCGAGCGGCGAGAACCTGGGCCCAGCCGGCGTCCCCGCCTACAAGGCCCCCGCCTCAATCCAGTCCACCCAGCCGTCCGGCTTCTCCCTGTTCCCGTCCCAGCCCACGCCGGCGGCGTCCTCGTCCGCCACTGGCAACGAGCCCCTGGTCGAGATCGTCGGCGGCATCCAACAGGTCACCGCTCAGGTCCCCGAATCGAGCATCGGCAAGTTCCGGGTGGGACAGGCGGTATCGGTCAACTTCTCGGTACTGGATGTCACCCAGGAGGGAGTCGTCACCGCCGTCGTGCTCAGCCCGACGGGCAACAGCGCCGCCGTCACCTACGAGGTGATCGTCAAGCTCGATCGCACGCTGCCCGGCCTGCTCCCGGGGATGACCGCCACCGTCCGGTCGTAGGCGTAGCGGTGCTGGGGGTCGTCACCACGGTGGACATGCGGGGCCTCGGCCTGTTGCTGCTCGACGCCGCCATTCTGGTGGTGGTCGTCCTCAAGCCGATGTCCAGGAACTACGACGACTCAGACCAGGGTTCCGGGTCGCTGGTGTTGATGGTGCCTCCCCTCCGTCCGAGCTATGCCCGCTGCGGCTCGTTCCTGGCCGTCTGCTTCGTCGTTTCCGTGCTTCTGGTCGGGTTCCGCTCACCCACCATCGTGGAGGCCTACTACGGCCTGGTCGAGCAGTTGTTCTTGTCGGTGATCCCCCAGCCCGCCCTGGTGGACGCCTATGTGCACATGCTGCCACCGGTGTTCCAGGTCAGCGTTATCGCCTCGGGGGTGGCGCTCGCCGTCTGCTTCCGGGCCTCCCTGGCCCGTCGGTTCATGATCCTCGTCAACATCCTGATCCTCCTGGTCGTCTCGATCGTCGCCGATGTGTTCTTCGGCATCTTCGTGCTGACGACCGGATTTCCATTGGGCCCCACGCCGGTCGTGGCCCTGCTGATCCAGTACGGCATCGCCGGACTGGTCGTATTCCGATTGGCATTCACCTCGTTCCAGTTCCCCAACAAGACCCCGTTCCCCCTCCGGCGTGGCCACGACTGGCACGCCGACATCATTCTCGGGGTATCGGTTCTGGCGGCGGTGGCCGTGGTCTCCTGCCTGGCCGCCTACCTGATCCGGCACTTCGAACAGAACTCCCTCATCATGGTGGCCATCGTGGTCAGTTGCGGGCCGTACGTCCTACGGCTCATCGTTCTCTTCCTGGGGATGGTGAGACTGGTCCATCATCGACCGGTGGCCCTGAGCGACGAGCGGCCCCCCCTCGAGGTGATCTCCCCCGCCTTCAACGAGGAGATCAACATCGTCGACCTCCTGGAGTCGATCGACGGGGCGGCCGAGTTCTACGGCGGGCCGGTCCGGGCCATCATCTGTGACGACGGGTCTACCGACGACACCGTCGCCCTGGCCGAGGCGGCGATCGCCCGGCTGCGCTTCGCCACGGGGGAGATCGTCCATGGTGGCCACCACGGGAAGTCGGCTGCCCTCAACAGGGCGCTCTCACGGGGCTCCGCCGACTACGTATTCCGCGTGGACGCGGACTGCATCGTGGATCGCAAGGCCTTCGCCTACGCCGTCTCGTACTTCCTCTCCGATCCCCAGATCGGCATGGTCGGCGCCTTCACCCTGCCGAGGGAGCCCTACACCACCTGGATCGATCGGGCTCGCCTCTTCGAGTTGGTGGTCAACTTCGGACTCGTCCGCCCGGCCACGGACGTCGTCGACGGTGTCGTGTGCGTCCCGGGCACGTTCACCGGGTTCCGCCGGGCTCCGGCCGAGGAGATCGGGGGCTTCGTCGATGGCATGTACGGCGAGGATCAGGACTTCACCGCCGGGATCACACGCCTCGGCTACCGCGTCCAGCTCGACACGAGGATCCGGTCCTTCGAGGACGTCCCCAACACGCAGCGGCAGCTCCGGGCCCAGCGTACCCGTTGGAACCGCGGGAGCACCATGTCGTTCGCCAGGTACGTGCCCGTGGTGACCGGCCTCTCGGGCCCTCGCTTCTGGTTCTTCGGTTCGCGGTCAACCGGCCAGCGGCTGCTCACGCCATTGCGCTTGGCCATCATCATGTACATCATCGCCGAGTCACTGATCCAACCCAGCGGGAAGATCAACCTCGCCCATCTGGCCATCATCCTCTGCTTGCGCGTGTTGCCACAGCTGGTCTTCGTGGTGGCGTGCTGCATCTACTACGGCAAGGTCCGGGACCTGATCTGGTTGCCCGTGGAGCTCCCGTTCGCCATGCTGAAGCATTACTACTCGCTCGAGAGCCTCTTGAGCTTCAACGCCCGTCCCGTCATCACGGACCGCCTGGCCCACGAGATCCGTCCGGTGGCGAGGCCTCCGATGATCGAGCCGGAGGTCGAGCGCGTCGGAGTGGGCTGAGCAGACGCTGGTCTGCTGAACGGAGTGCTGAGTAGCCAAGCCGGTGGCGCTATCGCCCCGGTAGCCTCGCGCAGATGCGGCGCCCGAAATACGAACTGTGGGAGACCGAGGCGCGAGACGCCACGGAGCGGCTTCGTCGGGCGCTGGCGTTGCTTTTGGAGCAGGAGATGGCCCATGACGCCGGTGCGGCGGAAGGCCAACAGTTCTTCGAGGCGCTCAACACGGTCAATCGCACAAAGGAGACCGCATGGCCGTGGTGGGTGAATTTGGAGCGTCCAAACCGCCAGTGTGAAGACATCGCGAGCCGTCGCCCTATCGGTCTTTCGTGGCTGTCTGCCCCCTCTGCTTTGTGCCGTTGACATCTACCGCCAGTCGCTTGCCATCCTCGCCATCTCGCCAGATCTTGAGGCAGATGGAGAACTGGCCGGTCGTGGGGTCAGAGTCGCCAAGGAGGTCGCCTCGTTCGCATTGCAGTTCCTAGATGACACACCCGCTCTACGACCCGTGGATCGTGCGGCCGTCGATGCCACTCTGGCGGGATTAGAAACTCGATTCAAAGCCCTACTGGCGCTGAGCGAACCGATCGGTAGCCGCGTATTCGGCTTGCCGGGCGAGGGCGGATTCGAGCTGTGACCGCGGCCATTGCCACAGAGGACGCCCCGGTGGGGACACTGGAAGTCGTGCGTCGCAGACCCACGCCGTTCCTTCGATGCGTTCGGGCCGGTATCGGGCAGATATTCGGCGCTTCAGAGGTGCTCCAAGCCATTCTGGGCTTACCAATCTTCGTCGACCAGGAACGTCCGCCGAGGGTACCGAGTGAGATACATTTTGGTTTCGCATCGTTGATCGATTCAGAGGAACCAAGTGGTGATTCGGGAAGAACTACAAGCGGAAGCAGCGCTCTATCCTTTGGGCGCTAGTAACGAAGGTCCACCCCATGCCATCGTCCCCGCGAACACTCGCTATTTCGAGGCCGGACCGGTGACAATAGGATTGGAGTATCGGGTGATCAACGATTCGATACGCGCTGCTCGTTCTGGAAACGTCACGGAGTTCAAACCTCTGGGCACTGAATTCAAAGGCTTTTCGATCCACGTCATAGAAACCGCAACCGACATTGAGCGCTTGAGGTTCGACCTCTTTCCAGGCCAGTGGCACTACCACTACATGCGGCCGCCGCACGACAACATCCGCGTCGGGTATGACGTAGCCGCTTTTGGTTCGATGTTCGACTGGTCGTTGAGCTGCCTCACATCTCGGCTGCCTCAGATGCTCGCCACTGCCGGGGCAGGTGACCTCGTACGAAGCATTGATCCAGAGGACATGCGACCGATCGTGGCGGAAATCAAGAGGATCATCAGCTCTGAATCAAAGAGTCCGAACTCAATTCTTCCTTGGTGACTCGGCCTATCCCAGCTGCGACCGCGGTTACCGAATCTCAGATCTGAGTGCGTAAGGGGCCTGGGACCGGACTGTCTGTCCTCACACCGCTCGACGGTCTACGGAAGTCGAAGCTACCGTCGCGCCCCGCTGGGCGGACGCTGATCGCCTCGTCGGGGCCTATCGATTCCGCCTATTCGACACCGCCACGCCGCATGTCCATCTTTTGCACGCTGAAAGGTACAGACCGGCCGCCATTGGCTCCAGAGTCTCAACAGCGGACCACAGCCATGATGGTGTCCTGGGTTACAGAGGTCCCGTGGCCGGGGCCAGATGTGTCCTCGAGAAAGAATACGTCCCCCGGGCCCCAAGCTCGGGTCTCGCCATCCACGGTGCTCTCACCTTCCCCCGATAATACGAACATCCACTGTCTGGCCGGTGCCGGATGTTCCGGGTCGGTCCAACCAGCAGGGAATCGGATGAACATTAATTCGCGCACAGCGTCCGCCGTCGATACGTCCAGTGGTGGCGCCGGTGGGGCGAACGTCGCTCGGGTAAACGAAGCCTCGCAATCCTCAAGGCGTGTCCGACCATCCTCGTCGTTATAGACATGGACGTAGTGCATGGCTCCTGTCTACCATCACAGACCCACGCCCCGAGTGTCCCGCCACTTCTCAAGGAGGTTGACGGTCAAGTAGCAGATCGAGCCACGGCACTGCGTGCCTGGCGGCAGTCCGGGCTTCCTCTTCCGTCATGAATGTGCGACTGGAAAAGTAGGAGACCGGAGTCCAAACCCCCATGTCCTCTGGGTCTTTGCGGAACTCCTCAAACCCAAAACTGTCATCTGGCCTCCAAAACACATCGACGCATCGGTCACCTTCGGGCGTCTGATGGCTGACCAGCACTCGCCATGACCTGTCGAGTCGTTGAGACATCCTGCCAACGATATTCGTCCAGGATTGAGAGAAGGAATCCGGACTGTCCTGGCGGCGGCCGCCGGGTTATTTTCGTTCGGAGCGATCGGTGCTCGCGCCGCGAAACTGCCCATGATCGGGTGTCAGGGACAGCCAACTGCGAAGCGGCGCCTAACAGGGCCACTTAGGATCAGCCGATGACTGCACCCCGAACGCAGGGGACTATCGACATCGATGACCTGCCGTGTTCTACGAAACCGAAGGTGACGCAGAGACCATTGTGCTCCTTCATGGTGGCTTGGCAGATAACTCCACGTGGGCAGAGCAGTTCTCGGGGCTCGCGCCGCACCGTCGGGTGGTGGCGCCTGAGGGCCAGGCGCAGGGCCATACTCCTGACTGACCCGGCCCGTTGACGTATCAGGCAATGGCCAATCAGACCGTCAGCTTTATGGTTGCCCTCGGTCTGGGGCCAGTCGATCTCCTTGGATGGAGCGACGGGGGCATGGTGGGCACCCTCATCGCGGCACGGTGCCGCGAGTTGACTGTGGTGAACCGGACACTTTGGGGCTAGTAGTCAGCCGGAGCATTGCGAATCACGTAGAGACTGTCGATCCTTTCGTCTCGGATGGTGAAGTAGTTGGTCATGATCAGCTCGTCGGGAAGGTTGGTCCGATCGAAGTCCCCTGCGTAGCGTCCTCGGACAATGATCTGACCGTAGTGGTCAAGGGCTTCGGTGATGTCGACGGTAACGTGATCACCGACCATCTCCTTGGCCACCCAGCGGCGTATAGCGTCGGTGCCCCAGAATTCTCGATGGGCGTCGTTGACGAGGGCGTCAGATGCGAAGGTGGCAACAATCGCGTTCTCATCGAAGGCGTTGACCGCCGCAAAATGATCGCCCACGACGCCGGAAATGGTGAAGGCGGGGTTGTTGGTCATGGTGGTGCTCCTCCTGTGGATCAGTTGGTTCGGTTCTGTCGCTTTGGGGACGCACCCCACACTGAGTGATCCGGTTGCCGGAGAGTCAAGAGCCCACCCCAAACTTGACTCTCCAGCAGGGGGAGGGCTGAAACTTGAGGAATGCCAGCCGAGCTGACGGTGGGTGAGTTCTCCCGAATGACACACCTGAGTATCAAGACGCTGCGGCACTATCACCAGGTCGGGCTCCTGGAGCCGGCACAGGTGAACCCAGACACGGGTTATCGGTACTATTCGCGTGACCAGATCCCTCAGGCCCAGGTCATCCGCCGTTTGCGGGACCTCGAGATGCCCGTTCCGGAGGTGCGGGCCGTGCTGAGGGCCCCCGACGTGTCGACCAGAAACGCATTTATTGCCTCCCACCTCGACAATCTCGAGACTGAACTCAGCAAGATCCACGCAGCCGTCGACTCCCTCAGGAGCATCCTCGAGACCCCAGTGTCTGCTGTCACCATTGAACACCGGACGACTGGACCGATGACGGCCATCGGAGTCGGAGAGACCGTCGACCGAGATGATGTGTTTGCGTGGTGGCAGGGAGCACTGGGAGAGCTGCGAGGCGTGGTTCGGGCCCAGGAACTCAAAGTCACCGGGCCGCCCGGCGGCCTTTATGCCAGCGAGCTATTTCAACACGGCCGCGGCGAGGCCACCGTCTTCATCCCCATCAAGACAGAGATTCGTCCCATCGGTAGGGTGATGCCGATAACCGTTCCCGAATCCGAACTGGCCGTGCTCACCCATCGCGGTTCCCTCGACGATATCGACATCTCCTACGGCCAGCTCGGATCCTACGTGACCACACACGAAATCAGTATCGAGGGACCACTCCGCGAGTACTACCTCGTCGATGGGGACGATGGGGCCGATCCAGATGAGTGGGTGACTGAGATCTGCTGGCCAGTGTTCCGCTCGGATGAAAAACCCTGAGCAGCCGGATCTGCCCAGCTGGGACCTACCGGGGGGATGGCTCTCGATCGTCGCCTACCTATACGTCGGGGCGTGACGAATTTGACCGATAGGGCATGATTGTTGGCCGATGGGGGACCCTGGCGAACCAAGAAGCAGAGGATTCGGCTCTGTGTGGCCCGGGACGATGACTGATCGAGTTCATCGTTTTGGGGTGGTTTCACTAGCCGCATTTCTTGGCTTCGGCCTGCTCGCTGGCTGCTCCAGCAGATCTCCGTCCGCACGAGCCACTTCGGCACCTACGGCGCGGACGACGGCACTTGCCTGGTTCACTGCCATCGACCGACACAACCTCCATGCAACGCTCGCCGCGTTCGCCCCCGGCGCGTCCGAGCGTGCTGCGTGGAGTGCGTGGCCTCCGAGCGAATGGTCGATCTTCTCGCACGTCAGATGTAAGGACGAACCGAGCACCTACTCCAACCGACAAACGGGTGGGACGGTCGTCGTCCCGATGCACTTTCAATGAATCGACGTCGCCCTCTGAAGGGAATCCGGACGGATTTTGGTCCATCAGTTTTCTGCACGACCCGAACAAGGGCTGGCTGATCACAGATTACGGTCAGCCATAATGGATCAGCGACCCCCTATTGTCCCACTTCGGGTGCCTTTCAACGGCCTATTCAGGCGGTTGGACTAAGTCCCAGGGGCCCCTCCACCGTGGCAACGGGAACCTCGAACCATGATCTATCAGCGGTTCACACCGTTGCCTCTTCAGAAACTGGTCGTTTTTCCAAATCGGCATCGGTTCCTGACTCAAGAAGTGCTGCCGTCGTGCCGAGTGTGACTACATGGGGCATAACGGCACGCGCACGTTCACCGGTCTTCACGTTCTCCACTGTGATAGTGAGGAGTGCGGCCACACGGTTGGTCTCGACCCGAGAACGAGCCGTGAACAAAGAGCCGAAGCGCTCGAGGGTTGGACGATGGTCCGCGGCGAAGTCCGCTGTCCGGAACACTCCACTGAGCCACCACCGGCTGCCTGAATGTCGAACATCTGATCGCCGGAGCTACGGCTCGTCCTACCGCCTATGTGGCGCTATCGGCGGACGTGCACGTGCCGATGGCCAGCTGCCTCGGGCCAGCACGCTCCCCGAGCCAGAGGCGCTTATCCCTGCCCCGACCGGCTCCACATCAGTGACAGTGCTTAGGGGCTGATTTACGGAGTGGCATTGCGCAGTTTCGGGATCAGTCGCTTCGCATCTCGCTGCGTTTCGAGAACGGACCTCATGGTCGACAGAGTGCCAGCACCGTGAAGAACCTGGTTGTGGCGCTCCTCAGGGTCGACGGTCAGGTTGTGTAGTTCCCACTCGGGTTCTGCGGCAGCAGGCAGGAACGGGTTGGGGGCAACGCCCTGGTTGGCGTACCAATCGTCGAGACGCTCGTAGTAGTGGTTTAGCTTCCACAACTCCTGCGCACCCCCTTCACCGGTGGGCAACGATGTAATGACGGACTCGATGTTGATTGGCGGGGTGACCGGCTCGAACGGCCTGCCGTTGAGGATGTTCACCTGGGTCACTCCTCGGGTGACATCGTCCTCGGTCATGAAGTAGATCGGTGCCTCGACGGAGGGTGTTGCCGCCCTACCCAGGACGACCCCGCTCAGATCACGGCCAGGCAGGGGATGGGCCTCGTCATGGTGCGCAGCCACACCTGCTGCCGCTTCCTCGACGTCGACACCGGCCAGACCGAGAAGGGTGGGGATGAGGTCGACGTGGCTGGTGGGGGCGTTCACACCGTCGCCGCCGGGAGCGATGCCTGGACCAGCGATCAGTAAGGGCACTCGGGTGGCCTCGTCGAAGGCGTTGCACCACTTCTGGATCAGACCGCCGTGTGCCCCCAACAGGTCGCCGTGGTCCGAGGTGAATACAACGACGGTCTCGCCAGCCATACCAGAGGCCTCTAGTGCCCCAAGGATCTTCCCGATCGCCTTATCGACCAGCTTCATCAGGTAGTAGTAGAGGCGACGGTAGCCGAGGTCGGTCGCCGTCTCGAAGATCATCTGCGGCCACAGCGCCTTGAATGCCTCTTGGCACCCGGGACGGTCGGTGAACGGGTCAGATTGGGATGGCGGCTCGGCGATCTCGGGCACCGTGACATCTGGGGGTCCGAACTTCAGCATCTGCTCCCAGCCGAACCCGGAGAAGGCGATGTCGTGCGGATTGACGAATGAGGCCACCGTCAGCCACGGACCATCATCTTTGGCTGCAGAAAGCTCGCCGAACAGTTCCACGACCTGCTCGGCGAAAACGCCATCTCGAATGGTTCCGCAGTCGGACCTGGCTGCACCGTGCGGTTCACGGCCAATCCACCCGGAGAAGCCGAAGGGGTCGAGTCGGTCAGCCTTGCGGTAGGCGGCAACGGCTTCTGGCACCGGCTTGCCGTCGTCGTCTGAGGCCTTCAGTCCCTCGTGTGTGCCAGGAATCATCAGGTCAGCGAACGAGACGTGCCACTTCCCCCGGTAGTGGGTCCGGTAGCCCCCAGCGCGGAACCAGTCTCCGAGTGTGGGCACCGAGTTGGGGTCGAGCCAGTGCATCCCTGGATCGGAGTTCTGCTTGGCGGTGCCGTCGGTGGAGTCCACCCCGTGAAGTGATGGGTACTGGCCCGTGAATAGCGTTGCCCGGCTGGGCGTACAGGCCGTCGATCCGGCATAATGCCGATGGAATTCGATACCGCGCTGCCTGATCGACTCTCGGGCGGTGAGTTGTTCTCTGCGGAAGGTCTTGACCTGGTTCGTCTCGTAGGGGGGCGGGTAGCGCTCCTCGTCGGTCATGATGAGCAGAATGTTGGGGCGGTCCATAGGGGCACGGTAGCCCCCCAGTGTGACTCGGAGGTTCACCCCAGCAGCAACGCCGGGGGGCACCAGAGGTGTGCCCCCTATCAATGACAATGGTCTTTGGGGTCCACCAGCAAATCTCGGTAAGAAGTTTGCCAGCGCACCCGAGGTCGATGGGATATAACTGCCATAGAAAGTGAAGGAGGTAGCGATGACCTTGGCCAGCCCCTATCTGTCGGGCAACTACGCCCCGGTCGCCAGCGAAGAGACGGTGACTGACTTGTCGGTCACCGGGGCGCTTCCGAGCACCTTGAGCGGCCGCTATCTCCGTAATGGCCCCAACCCGATCACGCCGCCGGATCCCGCTACGTACCACTGGTTCACAGGCGACGGGATGGTCCACGGAATCCGAATCGAAGATGGCGAAGCTCGCTGGTATCGGAATCGGTGGGTCCGCTCGGCGGATGTGGCCACCGCGCTGGGGGAGAATCCGCACCCCGGGCCCTCCGTAGACGGGATGGACTTTTCGGCGAACACCAATGTCATTGCCCACGCTGGCAGAACGTACGCGATTGTGGAGGCGGGCGCCCGACCCTACGAGATGACGTACGAGCTGGACACTGTCGCGCCATCTGATTTTCAGGGCACCTTGCCGGGTGGCTATACCGCCCATCCGAAGCGCGATCCTCAGACCGGTGAGCTGCACGCGATCTCCTACTACTGGGCGTGGGGAAACCAGGTGCAGTACAGCGTCGTCGACGTAGAGGGGCGGGTTCGACGAACCCTGGATATTCCCGTCGGAGGGCCGGTATCAATCCATGACATGTCACTCACGACCACCTTCGCCGTGATCTACGACCTTCCGGTGGTGTTCAGTGAAGAGGCTTTGGCCGAGGGCTTCTCATTTCCCTACCGGTGGTCGGACGATTACGAAAGCAGGGTCGGGCTTCTTCCGCTGGAAGGCGGTGCTGATGACGTGGTGTGGTGCGATGTCGACCCGTGTTACGTCTTTCACCCAATGAACGCCTTTGACGACGACGGAGCAGTCATCGTCGATTTGGTGCGGCATCCGAAGATGTTTGCGACCCACCTAACCGGTCCAGACGAAGGTGCACCGGTGCTAGAGCGGTGGCGGATCGACCCAGGGGGCGGCAAGGTGGTCACCCAGCTGCTGGACGATCGTCCACAGGAATTCCCGCGCGTCGACGAGCGCGTCGTTGGACGTCGAAATCGCTATGGATATACCGCCGCGATTGACAACCAGGACAAGGACGAGGCCGGATTCACCATGGGCGGGGCGCTCATTAAGCATGACCTGACTACGGGAGCAAGTGAGACCAGATCCTTCAGAGGCGGTGCCGGAGAGGCGATCTTTGTGCCGGAAAGCGCTGACTCTAGAGAAGACGAAGGGTTTGTTCTCAGTCTTGTATATGACACCGAGCGAGACGCCAGCGATCTCTTGGTTGTGCACGCCCAAGATTTCACCGGCGACCCAGTGGCGGTAGTCCATCTTCCGGTGCGTGTGCCCTACGGCTTTCACGGCAACTGGGACCCGGACGCCTCATAGCCTGATCGGGATTGGCCACAGACGCGGGCCGCGGAGAGGGGATCGGGCACTGGGTCTCCATGCCCGCGGCGTGCCGCACACGTTCCGGGTGGTCGGTGAGCGCGAGGCGCCGATCCTGCTCGTGCACGACAATGCCAGCTTCCGTGATCTCATCCGCGACATCAGCATTCCAGCTACGGCGCGTGTCGTGCCGACCCGCCCAACGTTCCCGCCCATGGACGAACTGGCACGCATCGCTGCGTCCCACGACCTCAGGCCGATCGGGCCTCCAATGAGCGCTGAGGAAGTGACACCGTCCTGGCCGGCGCCAGCCTGTGACATCCTTCTCGGCGCCATTGTCGCCCGCACCATCGTCACAACGATCGGAGCTCGGCGTCCACCGATCGAACGTACCGTGGACCTTCTTATCCGTACGCTGCGGCCCTTCTGGCGCTCGGTGAGGGTCCACAATGTGGCTCCAGCACAGGCGGTCTCGCGTCGTCCCACTGGAGCCGGCGGTGGTGCCTGAGTTCAGGAGATAAGCCACACCTGCAGGTTCAGATGTGTCAAGACATAAGCGACATCGAGCGGGAGGTCGCTTCATGGACAAGGGCCGATTTGTGGTCGAGACGCACCTGCGGACGGGACGGCCGATCGGGGAGTTGGCCAAGGCCTACGACATGGACCGCAGCTGGCTCTACCGACGCCTGGCCCGGTATCGCCGCGAAGGGGAGGCGGGCTTCGAGCTCCGTTCGAGGCGACCCCACACCTCGCCGGGCCAGATCGCCGATCTCTACGACGAGGAGATCGTGGCCCTACGCAAGGAGCTCACCGACAACGGCTTTGACGCCGGAGCCGACACCATCCGCAGTCATCTGGCTCGTCGCCACACCGTTGTCCCGTCGACTTCGACCATCTGGCGGGTATTGAAGGCCCGAGGGTTCGTCACCCCCCAGCCCCATAAGAGACCGAAGAGTTCCTACAGGAGCTTCTGCGCCGATCTCCCCAACCAGTGCTGGCAGGCCGATGTGACCCACGTGGAGGTGGCCGACGGGGTGGTCTACGAGGTACTCAACATGGTCGACGACCACTCGCGGCTGTGCGTGGCTAGCAGGGTCTTTGTTTCCACCCGCTCGCCCGACGTGGTCCGGACTCTGCACAGATCAGCAGGTCAGTGGGGCTACCCGGAGAAGTTCTTGGCTGACAACGGAGCCATCTTCCGAGCGTCCAAAGGTGGTGGGGTGGGCGACATGGAAGCCGAGCTGCTCTCCCTCGGCATCGCCTCCAAACACGGCAAGCCCTACCATCCCCAGACCCAGGGCAAAGTGGAGCGCTTCCACCAGACCATGAAGAAGTACCTGGCCCAACAGGACCCGGCCACCACCAAGAAGCAGCTCCAAGGTCAACTCGACCGTTTCGTCACCTACTACAACACCGTGCGTCCCCACCGGGCCATCGGGCGGCGCACGCCGGCCCAGGCGTTCGCCGCCCGGGACAGGAGCCATCCCAAAGGCCCAAGGATCGACAGTGCCGGTTACAGGGTCCGCAATGACAAGGTCAACAAGAACGGCACGGTGACCCTCCGTTACCGTGGGCGCCTCCATCACATCGGTGTGGGACGACCCTACGCCGGATGGCGGGTCGTGCTTTTGGTGGCCGGGCGCGAGGTCCGCATACTCGGCGCCGACGGGTCACCGCTTCGACAGCTGACCCTCGATCCTCATCAGGACTACCAGCGCATGCCATGAGCTGGGGGTCTACGATGTCGCGCGACACCGTTGCTTGTGTCGCGCGACATCACACTGGAGCCGGCGGTGGGAATCGAACCCACGACCTGACGATTACAAGTCGTCTGCGCTACCAACTGCGCCACACCGGCCGGGTGCGAGGTCTGAGCGACCCCTGCGATGGCCATCTTACGGGCCCTCTCCGGGGCGGCTGTGACGGAGGGCGGGAAGCGGCATATCGGTAAGGATTGAGGAAAGCCTTGCTTCTCCGGGCTGTGGTTGGCAGGCTGGCTCCCAGTGGTCGAGCCTCCCGAGAATGACGGACAGACTCGCCAGGGCTCTACCCGGCGCACAGGCGGATTTCCCTTGGCTCGGGCGGGCATCGTCCTGATCCTGTTTGTGGCGGCAACGGTGCTGGTCCTCAGCGATATCCATCCCTCGGCCTCCCAGACCCCACCGGTGTCGGCGGCGGTGACCCCCACCACCACCCCGCCGTCCCATTCATCCCAGACGACCCACCCGCCGACTACGACCACCACCACAGTGCCGCCGAGCAAGGTCCCGGTACTGGTGGCCAACGGCTCGGGGGTCACCGGAGCGGCCGCCGCGCTGTCGGCCCGGATCCAAGCCAGCGGGTGGGACATGCTGCCCCCGACCAACGCCACCTCCGATGTCACCACCTCCAGCGTCTACTACATGCCCGGCTTCCAGCCTTCGGCCGCGTCCATCGCGTCGAGCTTGAGCCTGCCGGCCACGGCTGCGGTGCCCTACACCAGCGCAGTACCGGTCACCTCGGTGGGAACGGCAAAGGTCATCGTGGTGGCCGGTCCCGACCTGAGCACCAATTCAGCCACAACCACCACCACCGGCTGACCGGGAGCGTGGATCGGGGGTGGCCGCGCCCCTACTCAGCCCGCGGCGGCGAGCTGGTCGCGTAGCCAGTCGGCTGGTTGGCGGGCCAATACCAGTTCGACCAGTCGCTGCGAACGGGCCGTCCGCTCGGGTCGTTCCATGTCCAGAGCCACGGACAAGGCGGCCGCCGTACCGGACACATCAAAGGGGTTGATGCCCACCGCGGCCGACCCCAGTTCCTCGAAGGCCCCCGCTTCGTGGGACAGGACGAGCACACCCTGACGGGTGTTGATCAGCGGACCCTCCTTGGCCACCAGGTTCAGACCGTCCCTGACCGGGTTGACCAGCAGGACGTCGTACCGGGACAGGGCGGCGAGCGATCGCGGGTAGTCGTCCCTGACCTCGAGCACGATCGGGGTCCACCCCGGCGTGGCCCAGGTGTGGTTGATCCGTTCCACCGTTGATTCGACCTCGTTCTGGTAGGCGAGGTAGTCGGGCAGTCCTTGGCGGGTGGGATAGGCCAGGGCGACCAGAACCACCCGCTCCCGCCTGTGCGGTTCGTTCTCCAGGAGTTCTTCGAAGGCCCAAAACCCGCGGAGCAGGTTTTTCGACAGCTCCATCCGGTCGACCCGCACGATGACCTGCCGGTCGGAACCCCCGATCCTCTCCTCCAGAGCGACGGCGGCGGACCGGACAGCCGGATCGGCGGCCGAGGCCCGCAGTCTGACGGGATCGGTCGACAGGGGTGACACGAAGGTCGGTACGCCCGCCTCACCGTTTCCGCCCTCCGACCGGGGAAGGGCCAGAGCCTGCCGAAAAGCGGCCGCCCACCGCTGCGTGTGGAACCCACAGGCGGCGAAGTCGGCCATGCTCGAGAGGAGCTCGGTGCTGACCGAGGTGGGCAGCATGCGCAGAATGGACGGGTCGGCGAACGGTGTGTGGGTGAAGTGCACCGTGTGCAGGTCGGGTCGCAGGCGGGCCAGTTCGGTTCCCACCAAGGCGAGGTGGTAGTCCTGCACGAGCACCCGGCCACCTTGCGGTGCCACCTTGGCCACCGTGCGGGCGAACTGGTTGTTGAGTTCCCTGTAGGCGTCCCAGGCCTCCCACCACCGACGGTCGACCCGTGGTCGACGGGCCGCGTCGAACAGGTGGTGATGGCAGAACCAGAGGGTCGCATTGGAGATCACGTTGTAGGCCATGCTGTAGCCATCGGGGTCGGGATCGACCAACTCGATCACCAGTCCGTCGTCGGTCATGAGGCCGGCGGCGGCCGCGGCGCGGTCGGGTGCGCTCAGGGCGCAGGCCACCCAGGTCGCACCGGTACCCACGACGAGAGGGTGGAGCGATCCGGCCAGGCCCCCGCCCACCGTGCCGGCGACGAGCCGACCGTTCTCCTCATGGAAGGCCAGGGGGCCCCGGTTCGATACCAGGACGGCGTCGGTCAATGACAGGTCACCAAGCGGGGGCGTGGCGTCCGGGGCCATGGAGGGGACGCTACCCGTTGGCTCTCAACAGCGAGCGGAGGGCAGGGGTTGACTTGGTAGTGAGTGACCACTTACAATCGCTCTGTGATGGTTCCCGCCCGCCAGACAGCCGACGAACGGCGCACTGCGGTACTGGCTGCCGCCATCACCGAGTTCGCCCTGTCGGGCTACGCCGGAACGTCCACCGACGCCATCGCCGCCCGGGCGGGGATTTCCCAGCCCTATCTGTTCCGGTTGTTCGGCACCAAAAAGGACCTGTTCGTAGCCACTTTCGACCTGGTCGCCGATCGGATAATCGCCGGTCTCACCACGGCCAGCGACGGGTTGGAGGGGGAGGAGGCACTGGCGGCCATGGGCCAGGCCTACGTGGAGTTGATGCAGGATCCCGAGCTCCTCCAGGTGCAGTTGCACGGCTTCGCTGCGGCTCCGGCCGATCCGGATATCGCCCGCAGCTGTCGCCGCACTTTCGAGGTGCTGGCCGACGTAGTCAACGAACGCACCCAGCTCTCCGATGACGAGCTCCGTGGCTTTTTCGCCATGGGAATGCTGATAAACGTCATGTCCGCCATCGATCTTCTGTCCCTCCCCGACCACTGGGCGCAGAGCTTGTGCCCGGTGCCCGAGAAGGCTCAGGCCATCCGGGCCGCCACCCAGGCCCTCGAAGACCATCACCGCGCCGACCAGGCCACGACCACGGAGGTCCCTGCATGAGCCCGAACCAGCCCCTTACCGTCCCTCTCTTTTTACCCCGTGTATCTAGTGAGCACTCACAAACTACCACCGGGATCGGTGGCGCTGGCCGGGTCGGCCGGCCCCAATCGCTTTGGGGTCGGATCCGGTCGTGGCGGGGTAGGCCACGACATGTCGTCCCGGATTCTGCTGATCCGAACGGACCGGCTCGGGGCCCGGCCGGTGCGGGCGGCGAGGTCGGCGCTGTGGGTTCAGTCGGTGCGGAGGGCCGGTCGTCCCGCGCCATCTGGGCTGTGGTGATCACCGGACTGGCTCTGTTCATGGCGTCACTCGACAACCTGGTGGTGTCCACCGCCCTTCCGGTCATCCGTGTCCATCTCCATGCCGGTCTGTCCGGCCTGGAGTGGACGGTCAACGCCTACACCCTCACTTTCGCGGTGCTGTTGCTGACCGCGGCGGCGGTGGGCGAGCGGTTCGGCCGCCGCCGCATCTTCGTCCTGGGCATCGTCTTGTTCACCACGGCCTCGGCTATGGCGGCGCTGTCGCCCAACATCGCCTTTCTGGTGGCGGCCCGGGCCGTCCAGGGCGCCGGGGGCGCCATGATCATGCCCCTGTCATTGACTCTTCTCAGTGCTGCCGTCCCGGCCCACCGGCGCAACATGGCGTTGGGACTGTGGGGCGCTATCGGCGGAGCGGCGGTGGCCATTGGGCCTCTCGTGGGCGGGGCTGTCACCACCGGATGGTCGTGGCAGTACATCTTCTGGTTGAACGTTCCCGTAGGGGCGGTTCTGGCTCCACTGGCGTGGTGGAAGCTGGCCGAGTCCCACGGAGCCCGCTCCCGTCTCGACCTGGTCGGTGTCGGTCTGGTCAGCGCCGGTCTCTTCGGTGTGGTCCTCGGGCTGGTGCAGGGCAACTCCCACGGATGGACCAGCCGGTCGGTGATCGGTTCGTTCGTCATCGGGACGGTGGCCCTGGTCGCCTTCGTGGCCTGGGAGCTCCGCTCGTCCCACCCGATGCTGGATATCCGCCTGTTCCGCAATCGTGGTTTCGCCTCCGTCAACGTAACGGCCATGTTGTTCAGCTTCGGGATGTTCGGCTCCATCTTCTTCCTCACCCAGTTCCTTCAGACCGTCCAGGGCCTCTCCCCGCTGGCCGCCGGGATCCGGGTGCTGCCGTGGACGGCCATGCCGATGTTGCTGGCGCCGGTGGTGGGCATGCTGGCCGAACGATGGGGTGGGAAACCGCTTGTGGTGGCCGGGCTGGTGCTCCAAGCCACCGGACTGACGTGGTTGGCCTTGTTGGTCACCCCGTCCACCCCCTATGTGGACATGGTGATTCCGTTCGTGGTCAGTGGGCTGGGGATGACGTTGTTCTTCGTTCCCCTGGCCTCGTTGGTGCTCTCGGCCGTTCCGACCGCTCTGGAGGGGATTGCCTCCGGTGCCAACAGTGCTTTCCGTGAGCTGGGTGGTGTCCTCGGCATCGCCGTCCTGGGCGCCGTCTTCAGTGCCCACGGCGGCTACAGCTCCGGATCGGCCTATGTCGACGGAATGACCCCGGCGGTCTTCGTGGGTGCCGCGGTGGTGGCCCTCGGTGCCCTGAGTGCCCTGATCATCCCCGGACGTCGAACCCGACGCCGGTCGGCGGCCGAGGTCCAGCCGGTTGGGGTTGCCCAGCCGGTCGGCACTGCCCAGCCCCAGTGGCCGGTTGGACGGCCTGCCGTCGCGGCTGGCGCCACCGTCTCTGCTCCCACCTCTGCCGGCCGTGAAACCGGCCGCAAGTCGGCGTGCGTTTCGGCCTAGCGGTTCGCCGGCCCCGGTCGGCCCATCAGTCCGGAGTGATCTGCGGGGCACGGGCCAAGGCCGCCCGCAGGATGTCGGTGGCCTGGGGGCGGAGCTCCCAGAGCGGACGATTCCGGTGGACCCGCACACCCAGGTCGACCTGGGCGATGGTCTCCACCCCGTAACGGGCGGCGACGTCGATCAGCAGGGCCAGTTCGACCGCGTATCCGTCAGCCAGACCGCATGTCTCCAGGACCCACCGGGGAGCAGCGGTCTCTCCGGCCAGAGGCTGCTCGATCGACGCCAGGTGGGGGAAGAGAACATCGATGACCGGCTTGGCCATCAGCTGGGTCACCCGGCCGCCACCGTCCGGCTCGCCGTGCAGCGGCCGTTTGTACAGACCCTTGACCAGGGTCAGCGAGTCGTCGAACAAGAGAGGTCCGAGCAGGCCGGTGACGAAGTGGGGCTCGAAGTTGGTCACATCGGCATCGAGGAAGGCGATGAGATCGGCATCGGTGGCCCGGAGGGCCGAGCGCATGGCCTGTCCCTTCCCGCCGTGGGGAGTCTCGGCGGCAACCACCCGGGCACCGGCTTCGGCCGCTTCCGCCGCCGTACCATCGGTAGACCCGTCGTCGGTGACCACGACCTCGTCGATAAGGGGGACATCGCCGGAGGGAGCTCCGAGGCCGGTCAGGATGGCGTCGACCACCGGGCCCACGGTCCCGGCCTCGTTGCGGGCCGGTATACAGACGGCAATCCGCCGGTCCCCTTTGTACTGGAGGAGTATCTTGGCCTCGAACTCCGTGTGCGAGAACCGGTCCGCGTGTTCACCGGGTGTGAGAGCGGTGGCCATCAAGCCATCTTCGCTCACCACGGGCCTAGGGCGTGAACGGCGACGCTGACCCCGGCGTGACCGGCCGGACCCGGGGGCCAGGGTTGGGTCCCGGGTGCCAGCGGAGAATGCCGCATTGACGACGGCCTTCTTTTCGTCCACAATGGATGCCATCATCCAGAGCGGCTGAGGGACCGGGCCCTGCGACGCCGCGGCAACCAGAGTGCGAAGAATGATCTGTCCGCAGATCAGGATCCACGCCAGGTGCCAATGCCCGAGCGATGAGGAGACTGACGTGGACTTCGTTTCTGGGCTGCGCTGCCGTGAATGTGGACGTGGCTATCCCGCCGAGGCACTGCATGTGTGCGATTTCTGCTTCGGGCCTCTCGAGGTGACCTACGACTACGAGCGGGTGGCCGCCACCATCAGTCGGGAAGGCATCGCCGCCGGCCCGCGCTCCATTTGGCGGTATGCCGAGCTGCTCCCGGTGTCCGACGCCACACCGGTCGACCTCGGGGCCGGGTTCACCCCCTTGGTGCGAGCCGATCGGCTGGCTGCCGAGCTGGGACTGGGGGAGTTGTGGATCAAGGACGACACGGCCAATCCCACCGGCTCGTTCAAGGACCGGGTGGTGTCGGTGGCGCTCACCAAGGCCCGCCAGCTCGGCTTCAAGATCGCCGCCTGTGCCTCCACCGGCAACCTGGCCAATTCGGTGGCCGCCCACGCCGCTCGGGCGGGGATGGAGTCAGTGGTGCTCATCCCCCACGACCTCGAGTCGGCCAAGGTGATGATGACCGCGGTGTACGGGGGCCGGGTCATCGCCGTCGAGGGTAGCTACGACGATGTCAACCGCCTCTGTGCCGAGCTGACCAGCGAGCAGCCGTCGTGGGCGTTCGTCAACGTCAACGTGCGTACCTACTACGCCGAGGGATCGAAGACCCTGGCCTTCGAGGTGGCCGAGCAGTTGGGGTGGCAGGCGCCGGACCATGTGGTGGTGCCCATCGGATCGGGGAGCCAGCTCACCAAGGTGGCCAAGGGGTTCGAGGAACTGGCCAAGGTGGGGCTCCTGGACGTCAATCCGTCCGTCCGCATCTCGGGGGCCCAGGCCGCCGGTTGCTCGCCGGTGGCCACCGCCTTTGCCGAGGGAACCGACGCCATCCGCCCGGTCAAGCCGAACACCATCGCCAAATCACTGGCCATCGGCAACCCGGCCGACGGGTGGTACGCCCTCGACGTCATCCGTTCCTCGGGCGGATCATGCGCGGCGGTCACCGACGACGAAGTGCTGGACGGCATCCGACTTCTGGCCCGGACGGAAGGCATCTTCGCCGAAACGGCCGGCGGTGTCACCATCGCCTCTCTGGTCAAGTTGGTCAACCAGGGGGTGGTCCGATCCGATGAACGGGTGGTGGCCCTGGTCACCGGACACGGGCTCAAGACAGTTGAGGCTCTGTCCGGATCGGTGGGGCCGACGGCCACTATTGCTCCAACCCTCGAAGCCTTTGCTGCGGCCATGGATGACGAGTTCGGGTCGGTGGCCGGTAGCCACGGCGGAGGGACCATCCGATGAGTGTGGCCGTCCGGATCCCCACCCAGTTGCGCACGCTCACCGGTGGCACGGGTGAAGTGGCTGTCGAGGGCTCGTCGGTAGGGGAGGTGCTCAAGGCGCTCGACACCGCCCACCCCGGTTTTGCCGAGCGGATCTTCGACCAGGACGGTGGACTGCGTCGGTTCGTGAACGTGTTCCTGGCCGATGAGGACGTCCGCTTCCTCGATGGGCTGGCCACCCCGGTGGCCGACGGACAAACCGTTTCGATCGTCCCTGCCGTCGCCGGAGGGTGAGTCGGGAGCTCAGGCCCCCAAACCGTGCAGGATGAACGAAGTAGTGCTGGCCGCCACGTCGACCGCCGGTTGGGGGAAGGGCTCGCCGGCCCGCACGGACATGGCCCCGTAGATCTGCTGGCCGATCAGCTGCACGGCGATGTCGGGGTCCAGCGCTCGGAAATCACCGGTTGAAACACCATCGACGTAGAGGTCGCGCATCAACCGGGCCACGTTGAGGCTGATCAGTGCCAGCTCGTTGCCCACCGCCTCCCCGCCCTGGGCGCCGCTTCCCTGGGTCATGAGAGCCAGCCGGAAGAAGGCGGGGTCGGCGTCGATCCGGGCCAGCAGACCTTCGATCAGTTTCTGCAAACGGTAGGGCGGGGCGGCATCCTCTTCCCAGGTGCCGGCGATGTCCTCCAGCAGCTGGTCGTGCATGCCCTTCAGGCAGGCCCGCAGCAGTTCGTCGCGATTGGCGAAATAGACGTAAACGGTGGAGCGGGCCACCCCGGCCTGGGCGGCGATGTCGTCCATGGAGACGTCGGTGGTGCCCCGCTCGCCGAACAGGCGCCGGGCCACCGCGATGACCTGGTCACGCCGAAAGTCCCGAATGACCTCCTTCAGGTCTTCGGCTGCCTTTCGGGTGGCCATCAGGAGGCGATGGGCGCGGCAGGGGGAAAGGTCACAGGGATGTGCTTGACGCCGTTGATGAACTGGGACTGGAGCCGCTGTACCTCGCCGTCGAGTTGCATGTCGGGCATCCGATCGAGAAGGTGTTCGAACATGACTCGGATCTCCATGCGGGCCAGATTGGCACCCAGGCAGAAGTGGGGGCCACCGGCGCCAAAGGCCATGTGCGGGTTGGGATCGCGGGTGATGTCGAACGTCTGGGAATCCTCGAAGACCGACTCGTCGCGGTTGGCGGAGATGTGGAAGAAGACCACTTTCTGGTCATCCTCGATGGTCTGGCCCCCGAGCTCGAAGCGCCGCATGCTCTGTCGGCGGAAGTTCATCACCGGGGTGACGAACCGCAACATCTCCTCCACTGCCGAGGGCAGGAGAGACCGGTCGTTGCGCAGCTTGGCCCATTGGTCGGGATGGTCGAAGAAGGCGGCCATGGCCCCCGAGATCAGATTACGGGTGGTCTCGTTGCCGGCCACGGTGAGGAGAAGGAAGAAGAGCTCGAGCTCCAGCTCGGCCAGTTTCTCGCCGTCGATCTCGACGTCGGTCAGAACGCTCATGAGGTCGTCGTGGGGGTCGACGCGCTTGATGGCGAACAGCTCAGAGGCGTAGGCGTACAGCTCCATGGCCGCTTGGGCCGCCACTTCCTCGCTGGCCTGGTACTCGGGGTCCTCGTTACCGATCATCCGGTTCGACCAGTCGAACATGCGGTGGCGATCCTCGTGCGGGACGCCCAGCAGCTCGGCGATCACCACCAGCGGAAGCTCGGCGGCGATGTCGGTGACGAAATCGGCTTTGCCGGTTTCGATGACCGAGTCGATGATGGTGTCGGCGGCCGCGTTGATCCGCTCGTGGAGCTGGTTGACCATCCGGGGAGTGAACCCCTTGTTGACCAGACGGCGGTACCGGGTGTGCAGGGGCGGGTCCATGTTGAGCATGAGCATCTGCTGCTGGGCCAGGTCATCGGCGGCCAACTCCCAGATATAGGTGGCATTGCGGGCCGAAGAGAACCGTTCGTAGTCGCGGTTGACCTCGGTGCAGTCGGCATGGGAGGTGACGGCCCAGAATCCGGGCCCGTTGGCCTCCTTCTGCCACCACACCGGAGCGTTCTTGCGGAGGAAGGCGAACCACTGGTGGGGTACGCCACCGGCGAACGCCTTGGAATCGGTCAGGTCGATGTCCTCGAAGCTGACTTCGCTGAGGTCGAGAGTCGTGTCTGGCATGCCGGATGCCCCTTCCAGTGGATCGGACACACTGTCCGACAAGTTGGATAGTACGTCCGGTCAGGGTGACTGTCAAAGACTGGCCGGCCGTTGAGGCCGGCGGATGGGCCATCCAGTCACCACCACCGCCCGCCGTCCGGCCTGATGTCTACGGGTGACCGAGAGAGAAGCCCAGGTCAGGAAGTCCAGTCGACCACACCGTCGATGACCACCCGGGGTTCTTCGGTCAGCACGAACTCGAGGTGGTCGGGGTCGAGGAATTTGGGGATGTCGGCGAACATCAGGGGTGAATCGACCTCGTTCATATGGGCGTTGTACTCGTCCATGGAGGCGAACCACTGGACGGTGACCCCGTCGTATCCGGAGCGGTCGTCGTCGTGGCGGTAGGAGTCCAGCGATCGCGGGTTCTGCTCGTAGCGGATCACGTGGCTTCCACAACGGCCGTTGGCGATCAGCGGACCGTGCTGGTCGGTCCAGTAGGCCTGGAACTCGGCCGGTGTCATTCCCTCTCGCCGCTTCAACAGGCAGGTCAGTTTGACCATCTATGGAATCCTCTCGTGGACGTTGTAACCGGTGGATGTCGTCGGTGACGGTCGGCCACCCCGGAGTGGAGGTTCCCCCGTCTCGGACTCCGTTGGCAAGCCGATCCGGCACCATCTCATGATGCAGGGCGGGCCCGGGCTCATGATGCCGGTCGGGCCCGGGCTCATGATGCCGGTCGGGCCCGGGCGTAGAAGAGGTCGGTGATGTAGGGGATGGCTATCGGATCACCGAGGGTCGACCCGAACTCGGCCACCCTGTCCAGGAGGGCCCGGCGCTCCCCTTCGGGGAGGACCTGCACATAGCTACGGGAGGCCACCTGGTCGACGAACACGGTGAGGTCGACGTTCTGGACAAAGGCGAACTTGGTCCGGTGGACGGGGCCGAACAGCCCTGACCGGTCGATGATCTGACCGAAGTCGGTTCCCATGGGATAGGGCTGGCACTTGTCCCATTTACTGATCCGTACCAGCTCGGCCATCACCGGATCCGACTCGTCACGCTCGTTCCAGATGAGGGCCAGCCACCCTCCGGGACGCAGGACCCGGACCATCTCGGGAAGAGCCTTCGTGGGCTCGAACCAGTGGAAGGCCTGGGCCACCACCACCGCGTCCATGGACCCGGTGGCCACAGGGACCATTTCGGCTGTCCCTCCGATCATCCCGGTGGCCGGCACCATGCGGACGAAGACGGTGCGCATGTCGGCCGAGGGCTCGACGGCCACGCACGTAACCCCGTGGGCGCTCAGTTGGCGGGTGAGCTTTCCGGTTCCGGCGGCGAGATCGAGCACCCGAGACTGTGGGCCGATCCCTGTGGCGCCTTCCAGGTGGGCGACGGCGTCGTCCGGATAGGTGGGCCGCGCCCGCTCGTAAGTGGCCGAACCGGTGGCGAACCCGGTCTGCCCCAACATCGCCCTGTCCGGGGGGATGGAATAGCCGGCATCTGCCATGTTCAAGACTCTATTGATCCCCGGCCCGGGGCAGTGCCGGATCGCCGACAGTCGGGGGATTCAGATAGCGTCGCGAAGTGACCAGAGGCAGTGCGGGGTCCGACGGTTGGTCGGAGGGAACAGCTTCCCGCCGGCTCAACGGCACGGAGCCGGTTGCTGAATGGCGACCGTCGCGCCCCGGTCGTAGGGGCTGGGCCCGAGGGCACACCGCGATCAATGCCGGTATCCACGCGGCACGGGACTGGGTGGCCCGCTATGGCGCCATCGGGCCCGACGACCAGGGAGCCAGGCGCTTCGGTCACTTCGGGACGGGGAGTTGCCTGGCTTTTCCGCCCGGGGCGCTGTTCGGCCAACGGTGGATCTCCATCGGGAATGACACCCTGGTCGGGCCCCATGTCAGCATTTCGGCCGGAATGGTACCGGGTCAAAGCATGATCACCGACCCGGTGGTCCGCATCGGCGATCGTTGCATGATCGGTCGGGGTAGCCACATCGTCGGCCACTTTCAGCTCGAGATCGGTGACGACGTCCACACCGGTCCCTACATCTACATCACCGACCAGAACCACGGATACGAAGATCCCGACCAGGTGGTCCATGCCCAGTGGCCGACTGACGTCCCTGTCGTGATCGGGAACGGCAGTTGGTTGGGAACCGGGGTGGTGATCCTGCCCGGCACGCGACTGGGAAAGAACGTGGTCGTCGGGGCCGGGGCCGTCGTCCGGGGGACCTTCCCCGACCACTGCGTCATCGCCGGCGTACCGGCCCGGGTGGTGCGCCGCTACGTGCCGGGCTCGGGATGGGTGCCCGGCACCGACTCGGCCGGCTCGGACGACCCGGCTGACCCGGCCGGCCTGTCCGACGCGGAGGGAGCTTCCGACGCGGAGGGAGCTTCCGACCGGGCAGGGCCGTTCGGCGGGGCGGGAGGGGCGGGTGCCCCGTCGGGCACCGGTGCCGGCCAGCGCCCGTTCGGGTCGGGGGGGACAGGGGCGCCGACCGGCGACGGGGCGGTGCCATCGTCGAGGACACCGGGGTGGCCTAGCCCGTAGCGGCGGAGGACCTCGGAGGCCTCGTCGCGTCCTTGGTTGATGAGAGCCTCGGTGGTCGAGAAGTCGTCGAAGTCGCTGGTTCCGTTTTCCTGTCCGGTGCACACGATGACCTCGACCCCGGCCGGCAACTGGGTCATGTCCCGGGCGAAGCGGGCGTGGATCGAGATCATGAGGGCGTTGAGCACCGCTTCGACCGGTCGTTTGGGCAGGACCGGGGTGTAGGTGGGAGGGGTGCAGAGAAGCACGACGATCCGGGTGGCACCGGCGTCGATGGCCCGCCTGATCGGTACGTTGTTGACCACACCGCCATCGATGTATCTCTCGCCGTCGATCTCGACCGGGGGGAAGATGGCCGGCACGGCCGAGGAGGCCAGGACCGCCTCCACCGCCGACCCGTAGGTGAACCAGCGCTCCCGGCCGTCGGTCAGCGAAGTGGCCACGACTTCAACCGGTATGGCCGCGTCTTCCAGCCTCTCGAAGTTGATTCCTTCGACCACGATCTTGCGGATGCCGGTGTTGGGGTACACCGAGTCACGTTGTTGGAAATAGAGCCAGGGTCCGTGCAGGCGTCCCTGGGGATACACCGCGTCGCGGGTCAGACCGATCCAGATCTCCGTCATGCGCTCGACCCCGCGGCGCGTCGGGTCGCCGGCGTAGGCCACCCCGTTGACGGCTCCCACCGAGGAGCCGTAGATCCGGTCGGGGACGAAGCCGTGTTCGGCCAGAACCTGGAGCATCCCGATCTGGATGGCCCCGCGGTTGCCACCGCCCCCGAGGACCAGAGCGGTCATCTCCAGGTGACCGTCGTCGTCTTCCTCCGGCGTGGCCAACCATGCCGAACGGGCCACCGATGCCCTTTGCAGGGTAAACCGGATGACGAGCACCAGGAGGACCACGGCGGCCACCACGAATACGGAAAAGACCACGGCGAAGGCGGTGACCGCAGCGGGAGGCATCAGTGGGAGAGGCTACCGGCGCCACCGCCTCCGGCTGGGTGTGACACCCTTACTGCACACTGACGCCATGGAGGTGATTGACGTCGATCGTGCTGCCGAGCACCGGGGATTTTCCATGGCCGTGCCTGGGGTCCGAGTCCCCGGCCCACCGCCGAGTGGTCCGTCCGCCCGGTGGCGGGACCACGACTGGCAGCCCTTGGCCGGCGATGCACTACTCGAGCGGCTGAGGATCACCGGCCGGCCCCGCCCCAAGCCGGACCCCGACCTGGTGGTCGCCCTGCGGCGGGGTCTCGAGAGCGGGCTGGCCGATGACATCGAGGCCGGCGAGCTCGCTCCCGGCGCCGATGATCGGGCCGACGACCAGGGCTCACCGTTACCTCTGGTCGTCACCAAGGACAGGCTGACCCGGGTGTTGGCCTGTGAAGCCCACTACATCGCCACCGAGTTCGGCGAGCGGACACCGACCGTGGCCATGGCCTGTGGGGCCATGGTCGATGCTCTCTTCCGGCAACTGGTCACCGTGGGCTCCATCGACGACCCGGTGGCCGACGCCTTGGCCGCCCTCGCTGTCGACGACCGCCAACAGGATCTGGTCGGCTGGATCCAGCAGCTGGCCGGGCCCGAGCGGGATGAGCTCCGCGCCGAAGTCGAGCGACAGGCCGGCGGCATGGTTGGTCGCTGGCCGGCGCTGGACCCGGCTTGGATGCCACGGACGCAAGAGGCGCTGCGGGTGGTGCTGGCCAACGGAGCGGTCGAGCTCTCGGCCCGGGTCGATCTGGCCATCGGCCGGCCCATCGATGATCAGGCCTCGGTCGCCATCGTCGAGGTCAAATCGGGGGTGCGGCGGGTCGAGCACCGGACCGATCTGCATTTCTACGCTCTCATCGAGTCCCTGCGAAACCCAGCACCGCCCTTCGTGGTGGCCACCTACTACACCCGGACGGGTGAACTGGACGTCGACCCGGTCTCCGAGGACCTGTTGGTGGCCGCTGCTCGGCGAAGCCTGGCCGGCATCCGCCTCCTACGGGAACTGGCTGCCGGAGCCGATCCGCGCCGCACGGCCAACGGGATGTGCGGGCTGTGCGCCGCCCGGCCTGACTGCGGTGTCGGCCAGCGCCATGTCTCCGCCGTACACCGCCGGGGTGGAGGAGAGCACCGGTGATCGGCGTGTCCGAGATGTCCCGGGCTTTGGTCGCACCGCCCGCAGAGGTCGTCGACGATGCCGTCCGCAGCCGACTGGCCGACCAGCTCAGCGCCCGGATGGCCGCCCATGCACAGCACCTGGACCCGGCTACCTCGGTCGAGATCAACTCGTCACTCTTCCGCCAGGCCCGGTACCGGCCCGATTCGCTTTCGGCTGGGCCGGAGCCCTTCGTCTGGAAGCCGGTTTTCGCCCGTCGGTCGCTCGGGCTGGCTGTGATCCGGGCCTGTGTCTCGGGCCGCTTCCGATCGCCGGCCGAGGCGGTGGCCGAGGTGGCCGACGAGGCCGTGGTGGAATGGACGCGGACGGGTCAGCGCACGTTTCACTGGGAGCCGTGGCTGGCCGGGCTGGCTCCCGGGGCCCGGGCCGTGGTGCTGGCCGAAGCCGTCACCTGGGCCACGTCACTCTGGTCGTCGCTCGATTGGAGCCTGCTCCCGGTCGCAACTCAGGTGGGGGGTCCCGACGATGCCTGGGTCTGTCCTCTGCACCGCACCATTCGACTCAAGGGCCGCTGCGAGCTGCGCCTTCCCCTCCGGACCGGACCCGGTGCGTCCGGCCCGGCCCGGCTGAGTGATTCCCCTTCCGCCCTGGTGTCGGTGTCGGGTGGACATCCACGGATGGCCTGGCAGGAGGAGCTGGGTTTTGCCGCCCTGGTGGCCTCCCTGCGCTCGCCCTCCCGCCCCGCTCCGGCCCGGGTGGCCGGGCTGTGGCCCGACGCCGGCATCTTTCGGGTGGTGGACATCGACGAACCCCTCCTGACCGCCACCGCCCGGAGGGTTGCCGCTACGGTCGCTGCCGTTATCAGTGCGCTCGGGGCCAGAGAGGCAGCCGGTCGGCCCGGCCCGTCGGATGGACCCGGTGACAAGGGATCGTGGAACCAGGATCGATCCGCCTCCCATCAGAACAGGGAGCGAGCTTCCTTGGTGTCGGGTTTGCCGGCGGCGGTCAACGGCAGTTCGTCGACGACTCGCAGATGACGCGGAATCTTGTAGCCGGCGATCAGTGTCCGGCAATGAGCCTGCAGGTCCTCGAGGCTGGGAGGGTGGCCGGGTTGGCGGGGTGAGACCACCACCGCCACCTGCTGACCGAATCGCTCGTCGGGCACGCCCACCACGATGGCGTCGCGCACATCGGGTTGCGACTTGACTGCTGCCTCGACTTCCTCGGGGAAGATCTTCTCCCCTCCGGAATTGATGGATGCCGAACCCCGGCCGTGCACCGTGATGGTCCCGTCGGGCTCGACCGACGCCAGATCACCGGGGATCGACCAGCGCACTCCCCGGCCATCGACGGGAAAAGTGGCAGCCGTCTTTTCCTGGTCCTTGTAGTAACCGAGCGGAATTCGTCCGGAGCGGGCCAGACGGCCGATCCGTCCGTCACCCGGAGTGAGTGGGTTCAACTCGTCGTCCAGAACCGAGGTGTCCTCGCTCATGACGAAGCGGGGGCCGGTGGCGTTGTCGTCGACGGCACCCTGGGCGCCACTCTCGCTCGAGCCGAACCGGTCCATGATGATGACATTGGGCAACTGGGCGTGCAGTTCCGCCTTGACCGTGGCCGACAGCATGGCGCCCCCCGACCCCACCACCGCCAGCGTCGACGTGTCGTAGGTGCCGGGCGCGGCCGCCGCCAGGGCATCGGTCAGCGGCCGGGCCATGGCATCGCCGACCAGCCCGATGGAGACCACCTTCTCCTCGCTCACCAGTCGCCACACCCGGTCGGGGTCGTAGCGGTGATCGGTGAAGAGAACTGCGGTACCACCCATCATGAAGGCGTTCCACATGACCCACTGGGCGTTGCCGTGCATCAGAGGAGCCATCACCAGCATGATGGCCCGGCTGTTGTCATCCGTGTTGATCCGGTCCGCCAATTCTTCGGCCCGGGTGATCGGCGTCGCACCCCACCCACCACCGCCCATGGCGGAGAAGAAGATGTCTTCTTGACGCCACAGCACCCCTTTGGGCATTCCGGTCGTGCCTCCGGTGTACAGGACATAGATATCGTCGGACGAGCGTGGTGCGAAGTCGCGTCCGGGGAGGGACGAAGCCATCGCCTCCTCGTACGGCACCGCTGAGGGGGGCGGATCGACCCCGACATGGTCGTCGGCGAAGACCAGGAGGTGGGGCGACCGCCCCTCGGTACCGCCGTCCAGCGACTCGGCCACCAGAGGAGCCAGCCCCCTCTCGAAAACCAACACCTCGAGATCGGCGTTATCGATCACGTAACGCAGCTCGGGCGCCACATAGCGAAAGTTGAGATTGACCGGCACGGTTCGGGCTTTGTAGCAACCGACCATGGCCTCGGCCCACTCGGCCCGGTTGTGGGCCAGGATGCCCACATGACCTCCGGAGGTAACGCCCAAGGTGGCCAGGTGGTGGGCGAACCGGTTGGCTCGTTCGTCGAGTTGTCGATAGGTCAGCCGCCTCTCACCGGCGATGAGTGCGGGTCGATCGGGCACGGTGTCGACCACCACCTCGAACAGATCGGCCAGATTGAACTGTCGGGTGCTCATTGCCTGTCTCCTCTGCACCCGCTGGGTGCCCTCATGACCGTCACTCGACTGCTCACCCGTGTCCCCGTTCCCATGGCCCCACTGGCTGTACCCCATTTCGTCATCTGCCCGGGCCTCCGACCGCCCTGGTGGCGACCACCCTGGTCCTCCGACGGACGTCTTCTATGGCGGCGGCTCGGTGCGGCTCGGTGCGATCGAGAAGGTGGCGCTGGGTGCTCCTAACATGCCACCCATGTCCAGACATTCTGTAGCACGTTCTGTCCTGACCCCGGCCCGCGTGGACGGCGAAAGGGCACCACGCCACGGGTATGGCCATCGACCGCAAGGGGGGCAGGGTGACAACTGACACGGGTGGGCCGGAGGGTATCGAGGGATGGTCGGCACTGGTCACCGGAGGTGGGAGTGGAATCGGGCTGGGAACGGCCGCTCGTCTGGTACGGGACGGCGCCCACGTCACGATATGCGGGCGCACCGAGGAGAAGCTCCGCTCGGCCGTGACGGTGCTCGAGGAGACGGCCGCCACTTCGGGGCGGTCCGGTTCGACCGCCGGCACCGCTGGTTACGTGGTGGCCGACGTCACCGTGGACGAGCAGGTGGCCCATGCGGTCGAGGTGGCGGCGTCGGAGCGGGGACGTCTCGACATCCTGTTCGCCAATGCGGGCGGTTCCATGCACATGGGCCCGATGGTCGGTGCTGACGTGGAGCAGGTGCGGTCGACGGTTGATCTCAACCTGATTGGAACCTTTCTGTCCATCAAGCACGGTGCGCCGATGATGGCGGCGGGAAAGGGAACCGGTGTCGGGGGCGGGCCCGCTCCCGGAGGCTCGATCATCGGTATGTCGTCGGGTGCCGGCGCGTTCACCCACCGTTACCTGTGGGCCTACGGGTCCGCCAAAGCCGCCATCGACATGCTGTGCCGGTATGCGGCCGACGAGCTGGGGCCGACCGGGGTTCGGGTCAACAGCGTCCAGCCGGGCATCGTCGATGACGAGCTGATGGCCCCGATCACGGCGGGAGGCCCCCTGCTCGACGACTACTTGGCCGAAATGCCCATCAGCCGTGTGGGGACAGTCGAGGACATCGCCGCCGCCGTTCGTTTTCTGGCCGGACCCGAGTCAGGATGGATCACTGGCGAGAGCCTGGCCATCGACGGTGGTCACCACCTCCGACGGGGACCCAACTACGGGCTGTTGTTCGGCGAATAGCTGTCGCCACCGCTCGACCGGTCAGACCCGGTCCACGGGCACGGCAGGACCGATGGACGGCAGGGGCCAGGGCCGATGGACGGGAGGGGCAGGAGCCGTCGGGGGCGAATGTAAGGGTTACCTAAACTGCACCTACAATCTCCCCCCGTGAGTGAGAGGGCGCAGCCGGCTTGCCGACCTGGTGGGGTCGGGAACCCGGGGCCTCCCGGGGCGAGGTAGAGCGGTGCCGGGAATGGGAGGTGGAAACGGTCCGGGCGGATCCCTGCTGGTGACCGCCTTCCGCACCACCCTCGATCACCAGTTCCTCATTATCCTCGGTGTGGCCGCCGTACTGGCCCTGGCCTGGAACGTGGCCCGGGCCCTCCAGTATCGCCGGGCCCTGGCCGCCGGCACCCTGGGCACGACCGAATCCACCGCCCGTTATCCGGAACCTCTCGGTCGCCGGGTTCTGCGGATCAGTTTCGGCATCCTGTGGTTGTTCGACGGTCTCCTGCAAGCCCAGACGGGCATGCCGGCCGGACTGCCTTCGGGCGTACTCACCCCGGCCGCCAGCTCCTCCCCCTCGTGGGTGCAGCACCTGGTCAACTGGGGGGCCACTGTCTGGTCGGACCATCCGGTGACCGCCGCCGCCGCCACCGTTTGGATCCAAGTGGGCATCGGGGTGTTTCTTCTAGTCGCCCCCCGGGGACTTTGGTCGCGGGCGGCCGGTGTGGTCAGTGCCGGGTGGGGAGCGGTGGTCTGGATAGTGGGCGAGGCCTTCGGTGGGGTCCTCGGCCATGGGAGCAGCTGGCTGCTCGGGTTTCCCGGATCGGTGCTCTTCTACGTGCTGGCCGGGGTCCTCATTGCCCTCCGCGAATCGAGCTGGGAGACCCCGCGGTTGGGCAAGGGGGTGTTGCGGGGGATGGGCGCCTTCTTCATTGCCGCCGGCGTTCTGCAGGCCTGGCCCGGGCGCGGCTTCTGGTCGGGCGGACTTCACCCTTCGGGATCGGGGACTCTCACCGCCATGGTCGACCAGATGGCCAAAGTGTCCCAACCGTCCGTCTTCTCGTCGTGGCTCCATTCCTTTGCGTCGTTCGATGCCGCCCACGGCTGGGGTGTCAACCTGGTGGCCGTAATTCTGCTCATCGGGATCGGAGCCTGTTTCCTCAGTGCCCGCCAGCCCTTCCTCCGGATGGGCGTGATTGTCGGCGCCATCACCTGCCTGGCCACCTGGGTTCTCGTCCAGGACTTCGGCTTTTTCGGCGGGGTGGGGACCGACCCGAACTCGATGGTCCCCATGGTCGTCGTCTTCGTAGCCGGCTATCTGGCCATCCTCCGGCTTCCCGTTCTCTCACCGGGTCCGGTGCCGGTCGGTGCCGTGTCTGCCGCACCAACCACACCGGCCCTGGCACCGGCCATGGCACCGGCCCTGGCAACGGCCGTGGCACCGGCCGTGGAACCGGCCGTGGAACCGGCCGTGGCACCGGCCGTGGCACCGGCCGTGGCCAAGAAGGGGATCCTCGATGGCCTGTCCCCTTCCTACCTGACCCGTGCCCTGGCTGCGGCCGGGGCCATCGTTATCGTGTTGGTGGGGGCGGCACCCATGGCTCTGGCTGCCACCAACGGCACGGCCGACGCCATCGTGGCCCAGGCCAGTGACGGACAACCGGCGGTGGTGGATGCGCCGGCGCCGGCCTTCTCCCTCACCGACCAGAACGGCGGTCAGCGCACGCTTGGCTCCTTCGCCGGGCATACCGTGCTGCTCACCTTTCTCGACCCGGTGTGTACCAGCGACTGTCCGATCATCGCCCAGGAACTCCGGTTGACCGATCAGCTACTGGGCACCAATCTGGGGTCGTCGGTCGATCTGGTGGCGGTGGTGGCCAATCCTGTCTACCGGTCGTTGGCTCTGACCAACGCCTTCGATCACCAAGAGGGCCTCGACCGGGTGCACAACTGGACGTTCCTGACCGGCAGCCGGTCTGCGTTGGAGGCCGTGTGGGGTGACTACGGCGTCGACGCCCTGGTCGAACCGGCGGGCGCCATGGTCGACCACAGCGACATCGTCTTCCTCATCGACGGACGCGGCCGGACCCGCGAGATCTTCAACGCCGATCCGGGGGACGGCACATCCGTGGACCAGTCGTCCTTCTCGGCCCTGCTGGCCGGCCAAGTCCAACGCTTTGCCCACGCGTGACGAGCCCGAAACGTGGGTGGCGAGAGGCCCGACTGACCCGCCGGGCACGGACGCTGACCGTGGTGAGCGTGGCGGCGGTGGGTGCCTGGGTCATGGCCTCGTGCTCCGCTCCCGGTCCTTCCGGCGGTGTTCCGCCGACGGCGCTACCGCCCGGCATCCCCCTGACCAGCTCGGTGTCGTCCTCGTCGGTCACCTGGGCCACATTGGCCATGGGCAACCTCCACGATCCACTCAATACCTTCTGGCAGCTGTTCACCCTGTCGAGGGAGGCTTCGCACTGGAGGGTGACCACACCACCCGGGGTGGCCAGTAACGGAGGTCTGGTCGTTTCTCCCGGCGGGGGCGGTTCGGCCGCGACCGGCTTCCTGCCTTCGCAGTATCTGACCATTTCGCCCCTGGCCGCCACCACCGACGGTGGGGCCGGCTGGTCGGCCGGCGTGCTCCTCAGCGGTTTAGCCAGGGTGCCCGATGCCCTGGCCTCGCCGGCCGGCGGACCGGCCACCGCTCTGGTGCGCGCTGCCGGCGGCACCGTCGTAGCCAGCGGGGGTGGACTGGTTTCGTGGCGCCCGCTGGTGACCGAACACCACTTGGCCCTCCAACCGTCGGCCTCGAGATGCAGCGTGACCAGGATCACCGCGGTGGGCATGGGACGGTTCGACCCGGACCCGGGACCCGGGTCGGACGGGTCGGGCGCGCCCTCGGGAACCGGCACCACCGCCCTGGTCGGGACAACCTGTGGCCATGGAAATCGCCCCGGTCTCTTCGTGCTAGCCGACGGGCGGTGGACGCAGGTGGGGCCCACTCTTCCGGCCGGGGCGGGAGTCCCGCTCCAGGTGATGCGACTCGCCGGCTCTTCGACCGGTGCCGCTGCCCTGGTCAGCACCGGATCGGGCGCCCACGTCTCGCTCTACGCCCTGTGGAGCACCGACGGCCTGCGGACTTGGACGACGTCGCCCGGGTTGGCTCTGTCCGGTCGCTCTCTGGTTTCGACGGGGACCACCCCGTCGGGTGGCTTCGTGGTGAGCGCGGCGGCGGCCGGCGGCCGACCTTCGGCCTGGGCTGTCCAGCCCACCGGCGCAGCATGGCGGAGCCTGGTCGCCACGCCGGCGGGAAGCTCGGCGGTGGTGGCCACGCCCTCGGGCGGCTACGCCGCTCTGGTCGTCCGTACTTCGGTGCTCGACGTCTACTCCTTGACCGGTGGGGTGTGGCAGCGCAGCCAGACCCTGAGGGTGCCCATCCAGTACGGTTCGTCGAGCTGAGATGCCCATGCTGCTCGCCGCACCGGACAAGTTTCGCGGCACCTTGACCGCCGGGCAGGCGGCGGAAGCTATCGCCGCCGCCGGATCGGCTCGTGGCTGGACGGTACGCACGGTGCCGCTGGCCGACGGAGGGGAGGGGTTACTCGACGCGCTGGGTGGTTTGGGAGGTATGCGGCGGGAGGTGGAGGTGGAGGGCCCACTGGGTTCACCGGTTACGGCCCAGTGGCTCCATGTCGGCCCCCTGGCTGTCATCGAGATGGCCCAGGCATCGGGTCTGATACTGGCCGGCGGTGCGGAGGGCAACGACGCCTGGTCGGCCACCACCCGGGGGACCGGCGAGCTCATCGTGGCCGCCGCCCGCCAGTTGGAGCGGCAGACCGCACCTCCCCCTGCATCCCGACCGGACCGGACCGAAGGCCCGGTCGGAGCCCAGCCCGACCGCCCGATGGTCGTGGTCGGACTGGGGGGATCGGCCACCACCGATGGCGGGCGTGGCGCACTCGACGTCATCGAGGAGGCGGGCGGACTCGGTCGGGTCGAACTGGTGGGAGCTTGTGACGTGTCCGTGGGATTCCTCGAGGCGGCCCGTCGTTTCGGTCCACAAAAGGGGGCCGACCCTGATCTGGTCGTCCGGTTGGAAGGGAGGCTGGAGCAGGTGGCGGGGGAGTACCGACGTCGCTACGGGATCGATGTCCTGACTGCGTCGGGTGCCGGCGCCGCCGGCGGATTCGGTGGCGCCGTGCTGGCCCTGGGCGGATCGCTCCGGTCGGGTTACAACGTGGTCACCGAGCTTCTGGCCTTCCCCCAAGCCTTGGCGGCCAGTAGGGCGGTGGTGACCGGTGAAGGTTCATTGGACGCCTCCTCGCTCATGGGGAAGGTGGTGGGCTCGGTGGTAGCGGACGCGTCGGCCCGTAACATCCCCGTGCTGATCATCGCCGGTAGGGCGGACCAGGATGCCGTGGCGGGTGCCGAAGCGGCCGGCGCCCGCGTGGTGTCCCTGTCCGAAGAGTTCGGTGAGGAGCGCGCCCTGACCGACACGGCCGCGTGCGTGACCGAAGCGGTGACAGACGCCCTGTCGGTGGCCGGTGCCCCCGAATCGGCCGACGGGCCGTTCCGTACGGCCGAAAAGAGGACCGGAGACTGAGGGCCTGGTCCGGAACGGCCACTCTTCCTCGGCCATGGGCGGTCCGATGTCCCGATGCCCGGACCCGATCCACCGACCGACCACGACCGCCGGCCGGAATCGGGCCAACCGACGGGCCGGGGGGATCACCCCACCGATCGACGCCAAGAGGGCCGGAGCCCGGGTCCTCCTCCCGCTGCCTCCGGGGAGTTTAGGAGTAGGATCCTGCGGTTGAGAAAGGGAATTGCTTGGCTTTCATCTACGAGCAGGTGGTTGATCCCGAGGCGGATAACAACGCTCATGCCTTCACCCTGGGCATGGTCGGTTTCAACAAGGCCGTCCTCGAGTTCGGCTGTGCCTCCGGGCATGTGACCAAGGCCCTGGTCGACAGGGGATGCCGTGTGGTCGGAGTGGAAGTCGATCCCGAGGCGGCCCGTGCAGCCGAGGCGTGGGCCGAGGAGGTGGTGGTCGGGCACGTCGAACAGGACGACGTCTGGGATCACCTGAGCGCCGAAAAGTTCGACGCCGTCATGTTCGGCGACGTTCTCGAGCACCTCAGTGATCCCCTGACCACGCTGCGGACGGCGGTCCGGTTCATCAGCCCTTCCGGCTTCGTCGTGATGTCGGTTCCCAACATCGCTCACGGCGATGTGCGTCTGAGCCTGTTGCAAGGATCTTTCGAGTACCGCGAAACAGGATTGCTCGATCGAACCCACCTCCATTTCTTCACCAAGGATTCACTGGTGGATCTGTGCCGCCAGGCGGGGCTGGCCGTGGTGGACATCCAGCGGGTGGTGATCCCGCTCTTCCAGTCCGAGATTGGTCTGATTCGCGACGACTTCGACCAGGTCACGATCGACAAAGTTCTCGAAGATCCCGAAGCCGAGTCGTATCAGTTCGTGGTCAAGGCGGTCCTCGACAACGGCGATCAGGCTCTGGCCACCCTGTCCGAAAGGATCATGGAGCTGAGCGACCAGGTCCACCGCCACGAGGTGGAAGCCGCACTGGTGCGGATGGAGTTGCGGGAGCGGGACGAGTTGGTCGAGGAGGTCCACCACCTCCGGCTCCTGGTTCGGGACAGGGACCGTTTGGCCCTGCAGGTGCAACGGCTCCAGAGCAGCGCGTGGGAGAGGGATCGACTCGCTCTCAAGGTCACCGAGCTGGAGCGAGACCTGAGTCACAGTGGCGAAGAGATCGAGGCCATCTATGCCACGCGGACGTTCCGCCATCTGGCCCCGCTCCGCCGGGTCTACGGCCGCATGATCAACCTCGGTCGTCGCCGCAAGCCCCAGACCCGCCGGTGAGCCAGGAGGCGGCCAACGGTGGCGCGGGGGACGAGATCCCCCAGGTTCTCGCTTTCTACCTACCGCAGTTCCACCAGGTACCGGACAACGACGCCTGGCACGGTTCGGGGTTCACCGAATGGACGGTGGTGGCCCGCGCCCAGCCCCTCTTCCCCGGTCACTTCCAGCCCCAACTCCCGGGGGAACTGGGCTTCTACGATCTCCGGGTCCCCGAGACCAGGCAGCGTCAGGCCAACCTGGCCCGCCGCCACGGGATTTCGGGTTTCCTCTACTACCACTACTGGTTCCGGGGTCGGCGCATGCTGGAGCGTCCCTTCGACGAGGTCCTGCACTCCGGAGAACCCGACTTCCCGTTCGCACTGTGTTGGGCCAACGAGAGCTGGTACCGACGTTGGCAGGGATCGTCGGACGAGATGCTGGTCGAGCAGGATTACGACGCCGAGGACGACCTGGCCCACATCCGCTGGCTGATCGAAGCGTTCAAGGACCCGCGGTACATCACGGTCCACGGCCGGCCCCTTCTGACCGTCTACAGACCCGACCTGTTGCCCGAACCGAAGGTCACCTTCGACCTGTGGCGGGAGGAATGTGCCAACGCCGGGGTGAGGGAGCCCTGGCTGGTCATGTTCGAGACCGGTCGATACGGCGGTGACCCGGCACACCTCGGGTTTGATGCCAGTGCGGAGTTCGTTCCCCATGGGATGTTCGAAATGGTGGAACCGGTCGACCAACCTCCCGGAGACGATGCCAGCCACCGGGTGTACTCCTACGACGAGGTGGCCACGGCCTATCGGGAGCGGCCCCAACCCGAGTGGAACCGGTATCCCTGTGTCGCCTCCGGATGGGACAACACCCCTCGGCGACAACGCGGGGAGGCGGTCATCCTCCATGGCTCGAACCCCGATTCGTACGGGCGGTGGTTGGATGAGGCTGTCCGTGGTCAGAGCGGGGTCAACGGACGGGACGGGATCGTCTTCGTCAACGCGTGGAACGAATGGGCCGAGGGAGCCCATCTCGAACCTGACACCGTGCAGGGCCTCGCCTTCCTCGAGAAGACCCGAGAGGTGGTGGAACGGGTGCGGGGTGCTCCGCTGACGGTCCCCGCCGGTTCGGGGGTACCGCCACGGGCGGCGACATCGATCCAGGACCTCTACGTCGATCTCTACGATCGGTTCGTGGCTCTGCAGGCGGTGGCCAGCGGACTGCTGGCTCACAGCGACCGCCGTCTGGCGTCGATGCGCCAAGGCTACGAAGAGGAGCTCCGCCTGGCCCGCGACGAGGCCCACAAGCTGTTGACAGCCAGCCTCCGCATCGAAGAGCAACTTGCCCTGGTGACCGCCCGCTACCAGCGCCTGGCCGGGTCGGCCGAGCGAGCCACCGGTCCGGGACGCTAGGGCGGGCCGGAACGGCCCTGACCCCGCGGGGTGGGCGTCGGCGGCCGGGGCGGAGGGCGGGGCGGTGGGCTCAGCGGTGTGAGTTGTGCGGTCCCTACCCGGGCCTAAGCCAACTCGAAGTGCGAGAGATCGGGTGCGCGCATTTCCTCTCGGAACCGGATGAATGACCACGGCCACCCACCGGGAATGCCCCGGTCGTCGAGATACCAGCTCGAGCAACCGGTGACCCAGACCGTGTTGCGGGCGGCCAGTTCCCGCTCCTGTTGAAAGTCGGCCAGCGCCTTGGGCGAGGCCGATGCCTCACGGAAGTCATCTCGGGCCAGACCGTCGATGATCTGCAGGATGTAACCCATCTGAAGTTCAGCCACTTCGATGAGGGAGAAGTTGCCGATCGGTCCGTTCGGACCGTTGAGCATGAAGAAATTGGGGAAGTCGGGTACGGACACAGCCAGGTAGGCCTCGGGGCGCTCGCTCCATGCCGCCTCCAGGGTCCCGCCGTGGCGACCGGTGACCTGCATCGGGCGCATGAAGGAATCGGCATGGAAGCCGGTGGCCAGGACCAGGACGTCGAGCACATGGAGACGGCCGTCGCTGGTACGCACGCCGTCGGGCTCGATCCTGTCGATTGGTTCGGTCACCACTTCGGCCTGGGGTCGTTGGATGGCGTCGTAGAAATCGGGGGAGATGATCAACCGCTTGCACGCCGCCCGATACGAAGGGCGCAGCTTCTCCCGTAACTCCGGGTCGCGCACATTGTCCTCGAGGTTGGCCAGGCAGGCCCGTTCGATCATCTTTATCTCGGGAGATGTAGTGTCCACGACCGCATTGGCGAAGAGATCGAACATGTCCGACAGGTTCTGGTAGCGCGCCGCCAGCTTGTCGGGGTGCCGGTGCAGCTGGGCACGGTCCTCGTCGGAATAGACGGGATTGTCCTGGGGCATCACCCACTGGGCTGTCCGCTGGAACAGGGTGAGGTGCGCCACCCGGTCGACCACCGACGAGACGATCTGGACGGCCGTCGAGCCGGTGCCGATGATGCCCAGACGTCGACCGTCGATGGTCACATCGTGGTCCCATCGGGCGCTGTGGAACGTGGGACCGGTAAAGGTGTCGAGCCCGGTCAGGTCGGGATAGCGAGGTCGGTGGAGTACGCCGGTAGCGGCGATCACCACGTCGGCCCAGTCCTGCTGTCCGGACGCTGTGGTCAGGTGCCATCGGCCGTCGGCGAAGGTGCACCGGATCACCTCCTGGTTGAAGCGAATCCGATCGACCACCCCGCGCTCCCGGGCGACGCGCTCGAAGTAGGCCCGGATCTCGTTGCCCGGGGAGAAATGGTGGCTCCAGTCCGGGTTGAGGGCGAAAGAGTAGGAGTAGAGGTGAGACGGCACGTCGCAGGACAGGCCCGGGTAGGTGTTCTCCCGCCAGGTCCCTCCCACCTGATCGGCCTTTTCGTACACGGTGAAGTCGGTGAGACCCGCCTCGGTCAGTTGGATGGCGCTCAGGATGCCGGCCATGCCGGCCCCGATGACAACGCACCGCAGCGGACGCCGCTTCTCGTTCACCGGTCCTCTTTCGGCTGCCGGTCCTGAGCCGGCCCGCTGACGGTCACGCCAACGGCGCCTGGGGTGTCGGGCCGGTACTCACCGCGGGTACCGTACATCGATGATCCCCGACGGGTACGTCCTGAGTGGTACTGACATCGCCATCCCACCACTGGGAGTGGGGACCTGGGCGTGGGGTGACCGGTCCACCTGGGGAATGGGTGGCTACGACACCGACCTGACCAGGGACTCGATCCGGGATGCCTGGGACGCCTCCATCGATGCCGGTGTCACCTTCTTCGACACGGCGGAGATCTACGGGAGTGGTGAAAGCGAGCGCATACAGGGGGCCTTGCGCTCCGAGGATCCCGAGCGGGCGGCGAAGGTGGTCATCGCCTCCAAGTTCATGCCCTTCCCCTGGAAGGTCAACGTCGGCGCCTCCCTCATGAAATCGCTGAGAGCGTCGGTGGAACGCCTGGGCGTGGCCTCTGTCGACCTCTACCAGATCCACGGTCCCATCAGTATCCGCTCACACGCTGCCATGGCCGAAGCACTGGCCACGGCGCACCAGGCCGGTTTGCTCAAGGCGGTGGGGGTATCCAACTACTCAGCGGCCGAGACCCGCGCCATCAGCCAGGAGCTGCAGAAGAGGGGCATGAAGTTGGCCACCAATCAGATCGAGTTCTCCCTCCTCCGCCGATCGCCGGAAGCGGACGGTCTGCTCGGAGCCTGCCGGGACCTCGGCGTCCTACCCCTGGCTTACTCGCCCATCGGTCAGGGCCGGTTGACCGGCAAGTACTCGTCCTCCCACCCACCTCCGGGCAAGCGCACCCTGTCCAACCATCCCATGGAATCGGTCGACGTCGTGGTGGCTGAGCTGCGACGCATCGGGGAGAAGAACGGCGATCGGACTCCGAGCCAGGTGGCCCTCAACTGGATCATCTCGAAGGGGGCGGTACCGATACCCGGTGCCAAGAACCGGCACCAGGCCGAGGAGAATGCCGGCGCACTGGGATGGAGCATCGACGACGACGATCTGGCCCGGCTCGACGGCGTCGCTCTGGCCGGCATCCGCGGCCTCCAGAGCAGGTTCTTCCAGCACGGTTGACGGGTGGGTGTTCGATGGCGGCGGGGCCGTGGATTGTCGCCCCTGGCCACGGACTCCTGCTGGCCCGCCAGCCCTTGTAAACTCAGCCCTTCTACCGGCCGTCATCCTTGAACGGAGTGTTCGCAAGCGCCGTGCCCACCGACAGTCTGTTTCTCAACGCTCCGATCCACCGCACGGTTCTCACCGGTGAAACCATCTATGCCGAAGGGGATGTCGGTTCGCACATGTTCGGCGTCGTCTCGGGATCGGTGGAGCTGATCAAGGGAACGGTAGTCGTCTCCTACCTGGGACCGGACGATGTTTTCGGCGAGCGGGCCCTCATCGACCGGCTACCCCGCAACCTGACCGCTGTGGCCACTTCGGAGACCGTTCTGGCGGAGATCGATCGGGGGCTCTTCCTCTTCCTGGTCCACGAATCGTCTACGTTCGCACTGGGAATCATGGGCGCCCTGGCCAGCAGGCTCCGCAACTACGACGAACTGTTCGCCGCCTCCCCCGGTGAAGCGCCCCCCGGTAGGTAGGGACGGCGAAGCCACCCACGGCCCACTGGTGGTGACATGGTCAGGAATACCCGGTCGATCAAGAGGGTAAGGAGGGAAGATCGTGAGTGATGCCGTAGTCGGCAACGACCGACCGGAGGCCGTACCCCGGCTCTCTCTCAACGACGGACAGTCGATCCCCCAGCTGGGCTTTGGCGTGTTCCAGATCCCGCCCGCCGAAACGGAGGCAGCCACCAGCCGGGCCCTGGAGATCGGCTACCGCCATATCGACACCGCCGAAATGTACGGCAACGAAGCGGGTGTCGGTCGGGCGGTGGCTGCTTCGGGACTCGAGCGGTCAGACGTGTTCGTCACCAGCAAGCTCAACAACGGGTTCCACCGACCGGCCGAGGCACGCGCTGCCTTCGACCGCACGCTCGAGAAACTCGGTTTCGACTATCTCGATTTGTTCCTGATCCACTGGCCGCTGCCCACCCTCTACGACGGGGACTTCGTTTCGACCTGGCGGACCCTGATCGAGTTCCGGGAGGACGGCCGGGCCCGATCGATCGGTGTCTCCAACTTTCAAGCCCATCACCTGGACCGACTGGCGGCGGAAACCGATGTGGTGCCGGCCGTCAACCAGATCGAGATCCATCCGTATCTCACCCAAGATGAGCTCCGGGCCTATGACACCGATCATGAGATCGCCACCGAGGCCTGGTCACCGATCGCCCAGGGCAAGGTACTCGACGATCCCACCGTCGGAGCTGTGGCCGGCCGGCTGGGCAGGACGCCGGCGCAGGTGGTTCTGCGCTGGCATATCCAGCGCGGCGACATCGTCTTCCCCAAGTCGGTGACCCCGTCGCGGATGGCGGAGAACTTCGACCTCTTCGATTTTGAAGTCGGACCGGAGGAGATGGCCGCCATCACCGCCCTCAACCGAGATGAGCGCACCGGGCCGGACCCGGACACGTTCGACTACGTGCCGCGCTGAGCGGTGGTCAGCGGGGGGACGGGTGGGCCCTGGTCAGCCAGGCGTCGATGGAGTGACCGGTCTTGGTCTTGAGGGCGGTCGGGGCGCCGCTGTGCTCGATGGACGTACGGGCGCACAGGGCCAGGGCGGCCGCGTCGAGGTGAAGGACGTCCCGGGCCACCTCGTACTCGTGGAGCAGATCGACGCCGAACAGAAGCGGGTCGTCGGCGTTGATGGTGCAGGCCACACCCCGGGCCAGCAGTGTCGGGAGGGGATGATCGGCGAGATCGGGTACGACCGACAGGGCCACGTTGGAGGTGGGGCACACATCGAGGCACACCGGTTGGTCGGCCAGCCGCTCCACCAGGGCATCGTCCTCGATGGCACGGACACCGTGTTGGATGCGGTCCGCGCCCAGTACGTCGAGGGCGGTGCTCACGGCTTCGGGTCCCCGGTGCTCACCGGCATGGGGAGCGGCGATGAGCCCGCCACCGGTGGCGATGGCGAAAGCCTGGGCGAACAGTTCCGGCGGCGAAGCGGACTCGTCGTTGGCCAGTCCGAATGCGACCACCCCGCGACGGGAGTTGCGGACGGCCAGCTCGGCCTGGTCCACCGCCTCCGTCGGCTCCAAGGTGCGATCGGCCGTGACCAGCCAGCCCACCCCGACCCCGGTTGCCTCCTCGGCCCGCTGCCCGGCTTTGAGGAGAACGTCGAGCACTGTCTGGGGATTACCCAGGCGGTGGTGATCGGGGAGATGGACGGCCGGCTCGATCCAGACCGCCCCGGCCGCCCCCGCGTCCTCGACCACTTCACCGACCAGACGGGCCAGGTCGTCGAGCGACCTGAGTAGCCCGGCGGCGGCGAAGTAGAGCGTTCCGAAATCGGCGAAGCTGCCGAAGGTGGTCGGCGGCGAGGGGAGGGGAACGCCGTAGTGGTGGGCGAGATCCGACAAGGTCGAGCGACGCATGGCGCCCTCGAGGTGCACGTGGAGATGCCCCTTGGGCAGATCTCTCAAGTTGGGGGCGGATGAGGTGGATGACATGGATGGCTCCTTCGGCGCGTGGGAAGGACGGTGTCCTTCGCCGCAAGCCGGGGCCGTCTGGCCCTCCCCATCTGGTCAGCTCATGACAGCTGGAAGGCTATCCATGCTCCTCTCGGCGGTCAACGGTGAAACCCGCGACAGGGCAGTCCGCCATCGTGGCATGTCACCCTCCCCCGGGGCCGGCCGGCGACATAATCTGGCCGCCATGGGCATCTCCGGGGAGACCGGCTCGACGCCGCGGGGCCCGGTAACTCGGCCAACCCCTCGACCGAAGGGCGTCGACGGTGGTCGTGCCGGGGCCGGCACCGGTGGGAGGCTCAGGTGACCCGTGGCCTGACCGGCTGGTCGATGACCGTCGCCGTCGTCTGTGTGGCCGGGCTGCTGGCCGGCTGCAGCTCCAGTTCGAACTCCAGCTCGAGTTCGACGACGGGCAGTGCGGCCACACGGCCCCTGGCCGTGACCTGGATGGCCAGCTATCCCGCCCCCGGGACACCGGCCCGTTACAACAAGGTGGGAATTCTCAAGGTCGGTTCCCCGAGCGCCAAGAACGTTCTGGTTCTGGAGCCCGGCACCTCAGCGGGGAGCGCGTATTTCGTCCCCCTGGCCAAGTGGATCGTGGCCAATAGCAGCGGATGGCAGGTCTGGTCGGTGGAGCGCCGTGAGAACCTCCTCGAGGACCAGTCCGAGCTCGACCTGGCCAAGGAGGGCAAGGCTACGGCCACCCAGCTCTTCGACTACTACCTCGGCTACCTCACCGACCCGGGCATCACCCCCCACTTCCACACCCTCCCCAACTCGACGGTGGCCTTCGCCGCGCAGTGGGGGATGAACGTGGCCGTGCAGGACCTGCGTGTGGTCATCGCCGCGGCCAAAAAGCTGGGCGGCAAGGTCGTCCTCGGCGGTCATTCGCTGGGCGGATCGGTGGTCGCCGCTTATGCCACCTGGAACTTCGACGGGCACCCCGGGGCTGATGATCTCGCCGGTCTGGTCTTCATCGACGGAGCCAGCACCGACAGCCCGGAGAGCGCGGCAGCGGCCACCCAGCAGCGGCAAGCCCTCGAGGCACCGGGAGCATCACCGTGGCTGTCCTTCGGTGGGATCACCGCTCCCTACGCCGGGCTGTTCAGCACCACAGGGGCCCTCGCCGCCCTCCTCTATCCCAACCTTCCATCGCTGGGTCAGTCCTCGGGCATACTCCCGCCGGACATCGTCCCCCCGGTGAAGGTGACCAACCTCGGCCTGTACGGCTTCGCCCTCAATGTCCCGACCTCACCACCCAGCCTGGTGGCCGCCCAGGCCCACATCGGCCAAGGCCTCACCGCCCAAGGTCCCCTACACGGCTGGAACGGCAGCGGAGCACTGACCCCCATCGACCGGTTCGCCACCATGTTCTCGGGAGCCGGCATCATCGGCACAGACGGCACCGAGTGGTACTTCCCCCAGCGACTGACCGACGACACCGCCGCCGTGGCCAACGGGAACGCCAACCCCGCCCAGGCCGTTCTCGACGTGGACGCCACCATGGGCCACAAGCTTCCGAAGAGCCTGCTGATCTACGCCTTCGGCGCCCGTCTGGGCGGGGCCACCGTACCGGCCGCCGCCCAGCAGCTGGCCCTGCAGTCGGGGATACCGATGAGCAACCTGACCCTGGCCGACTACCAGAGCACCTACGCCCATAACGACCCGGCCGGCGCCTATCCCACCAATGCCTTCTACAGCCGGCTCATCCCCTTCCTGGGCAAGGTCGCGGCCCACGGGTCGTAGGGTTCAACCATGCCCGTCAATCTCGCTCAGACCGAACGGGCCGAACTCTGTGATCTGCTGGTCGAGCTCGGTCCTGATGCACCCACCCTCTGCGAGGGATGGACCACCGCCGATCTCGCCGCCCATCTGGTCGTGCGGGAACGGCGACCCGACAGTGGGCCGGGGCTGGTGTGGCCGCCTCTGGCCGGTTACACCGAGAAGGTCAGGAGCCGTCGGAAGGAGGGCACGGCGTGGGAGGAACTGGTCTCCACCGTTCGATCGGGCCCACCGCTTCTCCTCCGGCCCTTCGATCGGGCCGTGAACACGGTCGAGCTCTTCATCCACATCGAGGACGTCCGCCGGGCCCAATCCGATTGGGAGGTCAGACCGCTCGATCTCGAACTGTCCAACGAGCTGTGGGCGCGGGTGGGGCCGGGGGGAATGGCCAAGCGTGTGCCGGCGACCGTCGAGCTGGTCGCCCCGGGCCATCCCAGCAAGACCGCGGGTACCGGACCCCGCGTCGTCATCGAAGGCGACCCGGGCGAGCTCCTCTTCTTCGCGTCGGGACGCCAGGGTGCGGCCCGGGTCGAGATCACCGGTGACGCCGAACTGGTCCAGAAACTGCAGACGGCCTCGTTGGGGATCTAACCGACCGGCGTCGCCGGCGACTCGCCCTCTGCGTCGGCGTCGGGCTCGACCGATGGGCTCCCGCCGTCGAGACCAGGCTCATCGATCAGGTGATCGGGCCACACTCCCGACGCGCCGCGTACGGTGAGGGTGACCGGTGAGCCGGGTGGGAGCCGGAGGCCTCCCAGTACGCGGGCCACAACCACCGGGGCCGTCCCCTGCTCATGATCGAGGGACACGTGAACGACGGCGTCGTGTCCGTAGAAGTCGGTACTGATCACCCGCCCCTGTGCTCCCGGACCCTCCGCCCCAGGGTGAACCTCGATCTGCTCGGGTCGAACCAGGACGGTGAGCCGCCGGTTGGAACCGGGGTGCACCGACGACTCGATCGACGACTCCATGGCGACGGCGCCCAATGCGGTGAGCACGGCACCGTCGGCGGCCACGCCGACCACCAGGTTGGCCTCCCCCACGAACTGAGCCAGATCGGGATCGCGAGGGTGGTAGTAGAGGTCTTGTGGAGCTGCCACCTGGGCGATGGTGCCGCCCCGCAACACGGCGACCAGGTCGGCCACGGAGAGGGCCTCGTCCTGATCGTGGGTGACCAGGATGGCCGTGGTCCCGTTCTGACGCAGGATGTGCTCGACGTCGGCCCGCACGGTGGCCCGCATGTTGGCATCGAGGGAGGCGAACGGCTCGTCCAACAGCAGCACCCTGGGCATGAGGGCCAGCGCCCGGGCCAGGGCCACTCGCTGTTGTTGGCCCCCGGAGAGCTGATGCGGGTAGCGCTTGGCCAAACCGTCCAGCCCGGCGACATCGAGGAGCTCGTCCACCCGGCTTCCCGAGCGCTGGCGCCGGGGGAGGCCGAAACCCACGTTGGCCCGGACATCGAGATGGGGGAAGAGACTGCCCTCTTGAGGGACGTAACCGATGTGGCGACGCTCGGTGGGCAGGTGGTGCTGGTCGTCGTCGACGATTTCACCACCGATGGTGACGGTCCCCCGGTCCGGTCGCTCGAAGCCGGCCAGAATGCGAAGGAGCGTGGTCTTCCCGCTTCCGGAGGGGCCGAGCACGGCGGTGATGGTGCCGGCCGGCACCTCGAGGTCGACTCCCTTGAGTACCGGTTGTTGCCCGAAACCCTTCTGCAGCCCGGCCACGACCAGGTCGGAGGCGGCCGATGTCATGCCGGCCTGGTGCCCTGGGTGGGACGGCGGTCGAAATACCGCCCGAGGAAGTAGCTGGGCAGGGCGGCCACGGCGATGATCACCAGGGCGAAGGGAGCGGCTTGGCCATAGGAGAGATTCTGCTGGTAGGCCCAGAACTGGGTCGCCAGAGTCTGTACACCGGTGGGGATGAGGAGGAGCGTAGCCGTGAGCTCGGTCACCGTGGCCAAAAAGACCAGGCAGAAAGCGGCGGCCAGTCCGGGGCCGACCAGGGGGAGGGTGACCCGGACCAGGACAGCCATCCGGCTCTGCCCGAGGGAACGCGCCGCTTCCTCCAGCCGGACCGGCGCGTAGGCCACCGAGGCCCGGACGCCGACCAGAGCCAGCGGGAAGAAGAGGACGGCGTAGGCGAAGATGAGTAGCGGGGCCTGCTGATAGCCGAATCCGCCCAGATAGTGCTCCGTGAAGTAGCTGAGGGCGAAGGCGATGACCACGCCCGGCATGGCCAGAACCAGGTAGGTGCTGCGCTCGAGCAGTTGGCTCACCCGGAGACGGTGCCGGACGGCCAGAAGGGCCACCGGTAAGGAGAACAGGGTGGCCAGGATGCCGGCCGCGGCGGCGAAGCCGGCGGTGTGCAGGGCCGCGCTGAGCAGTGATACCCCGGTGAGCGAGTGGGCTCCGCCCTCGAACATCCAGTAGATGCTGGACCCGATCGGAACCCCGAGAGCCAGACCGACCAGCGCCCCGAATCCGAGCAACACGGGCGCCGTGGCCCGTCCGAGGCGGTGCTGGCGTCGCACACGCTGAGCGAACGGATCAATGCGCACCAACCGCCCTCGTCCCCGGGCCAGGACGTCGCCACCCAGGACGGCGATGCTGAGGATGACCAGCACCAGAGCCAGGGCGCAGGCGGTGGGAACGTCGAAAGTGTTGAACTCGGTGAAGATCTCGGTGGTGAAGGTCTGGTAGCCGAGGATCTCGAAGGCGCCGTATTCGGCCAGGATGACGAGGGCGACCAGCACGCAACCACCGAGGATGGCCGTGCGGGCCTGCCCGATCACCACGCGCAGGAAGGTGCGCACCGGGCCGAGCCCGAGGCTGTGGGCCACCTCCTCCAGACTGGGGTCGGCGCTGCGGAAGCTGGCCGCCACCGGCAGATAGACCAGCGGATAGACGGCCAGAGTCATGACCAGGACCGCCCCCCGAAACCCTTCGACCCAGGTGCTGATGGACGACCACCCGAAACTGACGACGAAGTCGGGGATGGCGAAGGGCACCACCACCAGTACCGCCCAGATCCGACGCCCGGGCAGGTCGGTGCACTCGACGCACCAGGCGGCCAGGGTGCCGATGATGGCGCACAGCACCGTGACGACCACGGTCAATCGGACGGTGTTCCACAGCAAGGTGGCGGTCAGCGGCCGCCATATCAGGTGAGCGATGGTGGTGAACCCCACCCCACTGGCCTCGATGATGAGGAAGGCAAGCGGAGTCAACAGGACCAGGGCCACCACCGCGCTCATCCCGAGAAGACCCCGGGGCAATGCGTCCCGCCGCCGCGCCATCGACACCACGGGGGCGGGAGTCCCGGGTTCAGCCGTCCATGCGCTCATCGTCCGCCCCCGCTCGGTCGGTTGGCGCAACCACTCGGACGCCGATCACAGCAGTCCTGCCTGCTTCAGCAAGTTGATGGCCATCTGACCATCGCCCAGCTGGGCGATGGAGATGGTGTTGGGTTGAAGCTGATCGAAAGGGGTTTCCGGTTGACTGGTGGTCACTCCCGAGGCGATCGGGTACTCGAAGCTGATCGAGTGAGCGATGGTCTGTTGCCCCGCCTCGGAGACGAGGTAGGCGAGGAACTTTTGAGCGGCCGCCTGATTCTTGGACGACTTGAGCACGGCGGCCGGTGAGATATCGAGCACGTATCCGGCGTCGTGGGGGGCGAAGTAGGTGATGTTGGAGTGAATGTTCGATGCCCCGAGTTCGGCCCGCATCCGGTACCAGTAGTACTGGTTGACCACACCGAAGGCGACCGCTCCCCGGTTCACCTCGTCGGCGATGGTCTCGTTGTCGGGATAGACGTGGCTACCGGCGTTGTTCTTGATTCCGTCCAACCACGTGAGGGCGGCGTGCGCTCCGTAACTGTGGACGACCGAGGTGACGATCGGTTGGAAATCGGTCTCGCCGGCAGCGAAGGCCAGCTGGCCCCGGTACCGGGGGTCGGCCAGCTGGAGAACCGAGGTGGGAAGCTGACTCTTGGCAATGAGGCTGGGGTTGTAGATGATCACGCTGACCCGTGCCGATACGCCCACCCAGTCGCCTTGGGGCGAGTTGTACTGGCTCGGGGTGTGGGCCAAGGTCGACGGGTCGACCGGGGCCAGCAATCCCTTGGACTGGAGATACTCGACGGCCGGCGTGTTCTCGGTATAGATGACGTCGGCGGGGGAGTTCGACCCTTCGTTGACGACTTGGTTGGCCAGGGTGTCCTCGTCATCGCTTCGTACGTTGACGGTGATACCGGTGGCCTTCTCGAACCCGGCCACCAGCGAGTCGGTGGTCTGCACGTGCTGTCCGCTGTAGAGGGTGATCGACTGTCCGGACCCTGACGCCGACCCTCCGCACGCAGTGAGCAGGGCGCCGATGCCGACCACGGCGACAGCCGTCCACCTCCAATGGCTTCTCATGGACGCCTCCCGCTTGCCGCTCGGTGGCCGGGAACGATGTCGGTCGGTCCGGTCAGGCACCGGAACGAGCAGGGACCGTGGCCGGCAGGAATCTCCAGCCTCATGACGAGGCTCCCGGGCACAGGGCGTCGACCTTGTTGGAGGCCTGGCCGACCTTCTTTTGGGATGCCGCCGAGTTGTTGGTGCCGACCACCGCCTGATAGGCGGCGGCCAAACCGTCGAGGTCCGCCCGGAGTTTGTGGTTCGTAGTGGAAATTTGGCGGAGGGGGAGGATTTGGGCCTGGGCGTAACCAATGGGGTCGGCGTGAGGGTCGGGGCCGTCGCTGAGTGCGGCGCTGACCTGTGTGCACGTACCGGATGCCGCCACCGTGGTCGGGCTGGATGAGGCGTTCGAGGACCCGCAGGCCCCGAATAGCAGGGACCCGCAGAACAGGAGGCCGACGGCACTCACGGTGGGGCCGGACAAGCGGGTCACTGTCCAGGCCCGGCCGTGCCTGCGGCGCGGTCCTCGATCGGGGTCGGAGTCACGGTCGGGCTCAGGGGCGGTCCGGAGACCATGGCGGTGAGCTGGGAACAGTGGGTCATTATTAGGTGAGCCTAACATTAGGTGTCCCTATATTTAGGCCGCCCTAACTTCCGATGTCAAGGTGACGAGCCCGACCGAGTCCCCTGCCCGACCGACCGGTCGGTAGCGGCCGTGGGTCGGTTGGGGAAGGGGCACGGCCACCCACGGCCGGCCGGACAGGCACGGAGGGCTCAGACGGTGGCACCGGCCAAGGTCCCTACCGGTGCCTTGGCCGGCTCCGCGCCGGGCACCATTTCTCCGGGCTCGAGCAACCCGGGTTCGAGCCGCTGACCGAGCCCCTCGATCTCCTCCCGGGCGCTGGGTTTGTCGCTGATGAACCTGTGCTTGAGGCTCAGGAACGGAGATTCGATGATCCGCCAGGACAATTCGGCGCAGATGAAGGTGGCCAGCAGAGCAAGCAACACGCCGGAGAACCCCAGGCTCCTCAGCCAGGTCAGCCACACGTAGTGCCAGAGATAGAGGGCGTAGGACCGTCGTCCTACGTAGGTCACGACGGGACTGGCTAACCATGACGCCTTGTCCCGGGGCCGATCGATGAGGGCGACCACCATCAGGGGGGCGGCGATGGAGGCACCGATCCACGCCATTCCGTAGACGAGCGCCGAGCTCGGGTGATCGAACACCCAGCCGGCAAAGACGAGCAAGCCGACCGATGTGATGACCGTTGGTGTGCACCCACGGCGCCACCATGTGCCTATGACGGGATGTCGGGACCACACAAGGCCCAGCGCCGCACCGGCCAGGAAGGCTCCCGATCGGGTGTCGGTGCTGTAGAAGATCCATGCCGTGGTGGCGTGGGCATGATGCACCCAGACCACGTCGATGAACGAAGCGGTGGCCAGTAGGCAGGTCCCGGCGAGGGCAATGCGGCGATCACGGCCGAGAAGGACAACCATGAGCGGAGCCCACACCAGGTAGAACTGCTCCTCGACAGCCAGGGACCAGAGGTGGCCCAAGGGGACGTAACCGGTGAACAACCCGAACAGCCCGCACCAGTTGGTGAGGTAGGTCAACCCGGCCCCCACCCCTTCGACAGCCACCGACAGGGGCTCACCGGTGCCCGTTCCGGAACCCGGTACGGTCGTCATCCAGGAGTGGTGTCCGAACACGACGACCACCAGGAGCCAGATGAGAAGGAACGCCACAAGTGCCGGCACGAGGCGAAGGGTGCGTCTCATGTAGAAATTGGCCAGGTTGATGCGTCCGTGAAGGTCCTTCTCTCCGGAAAGCAACGTGGTAATGAGAAAACCACTCAGTCCAAAGAAAACGAACATGGCCACCTGTCCGGCGGCAAACTCCGGGGCCAGCCCGGCGTGGCCGGCGAAGACAGCCAACCATGCGAGGGCCCGCAGGCCATCCAGAACAGGCTGATGACCGAGGAGTCGAACCGTCTGGTGTTTGGTGGCCAGGGGGAGCAACTCCACCCCCGCCACCTTTGTTGCTCCACCTTGGATGGCCCTTGGAATAACCGCAGGCCATGGTAAGAATTGAGTGGAGGGTCGATTCGACCTCTGTCAACCCGCCACTGCCCTTGGTCCCGACGTGTCCGGCCCTCAGGGTCATCGTCGGAGGTGACGTTGATCCAGTCGACGGTGATGGCCAGGACCTCGGAGCTGACCGGTCGCCCTGCGCCTTTCGGTAACCACGAGGCCCCTCGGCGCCAGGGTCCACAAGGAGAAGATGGCTCAGCTCATCGAGCGTCGAAGCCCCACCGATGTCGAAGGGAGATCAGGATTGACCTCCTATTGTGCGAAGATCCCGGATCCGACGGAAACAGCCCCATTCAGAATGAGTCAGAGCAATTTTCGGGTTGGGCCTTTCCCTCGAAGACTGGCAACCGTCCATCACCCGGTCTCGGTGGTGTTCGATCTTCCTCGACTGGAAAAAGCAGCAGCGGACGCCGGGTCGGAACTCGGCCGACGTGCTGCGTTGGACCAAGACAGGTGTTGTGGCTACTTTCCGGCGCTCGAGGGCGTTCGGGGGATCGCAAGCGATCTGCCGGCCAGCCGAGCGTTAGCGTCGTCCTTGCCTGTGATCAGGCATGACGGCGAGGACTTTCCGTTCAACTTCCTGCGACTCTCCTTGAGGCAGCAGCGAACCGACCCGGCTTATCATCTCGATTCGGACGCAGCTACGGCACTGAGTGGCGACGTGTCGACGCTCAAAGTGCGTCGGGTTACGAGGCTGTTGCTGAATCTCAGCTCGGAGGTTCCTCGGATGCTGCACTATCTGGACGTTGATCCGTACTCCGTCGATCTGGTCGCGGACGGGTCCTATGTCCGAGCGGCCGATCCTGGTGAATTGGTGGAACGCGCTCTGACGGCAGTAATCCCTGCCCGAAACGGGCCCCATGTTGCCGGGCTACTGTTCGTGGCCAATCGGTTGCTGCACTCTGGTGTTGACGACGAGGGCGGTCACTTTGTGGCGGCCTACGGGATCGATGCAATCGATGATGCCGCTGCTAGTGGTTGTCCCCGGTAGAACCGGGTCAAGATGTCGACGCGCACCCCTCCCAGGGCCGCTGGATCGAGGGTGTGGCCGAAGACACGTTGGTGCAGCTCTCCCGGGTGGCGCGTTCCCTGTCGGCCGTGGGCTACGGCGAGGTTGTCGAAGACCAGCAGCTCTCCGGGCTGCAACGCGATGCCGATTTCGACGTCATGGAGGCGAAGGCCGTGATCGGCGAAGAATGTGATCTCGGCCGAGAGACTGTCGAACTCCAGCCCACAGAGAAAGCCAGGTTCGGTCTTCACGCTGGGGAGCAGCGGCGGGCACTCGTCCGCAGCGGCATCGATGACGCGTGCCAGGCTTCCCTCTACGTAGCCTCGGTCGTCGTCCCAGGCGCCGTGGGTCCGACCATAGGAGGTCAGCCGCTCGACAAGCTCCCCAGGTGGCGCCCACGAACGTTGATTCAAGAGGGCGTCCAGGGGAACCAATCGGGTGACCGCCTGCCCCCCGGCACTATCGATGGGGACATAGAGGGCGGTATACCGTGCCACTTGCTGATCGACCTTCGGATCAAGTGGCAGCCCGAAGTCGAAGTGCAACGTCTGAAAATCCCGGGATTTCCCAGCGTTCAAGGGTGGGACGGCGTAGTCGGCGATGACTGACAGAGGGGGAAGACCACGTTCGAGGCGGGACGCTTCGACAAGTGCGCCGGCGACCTCATCCGCCTCGTGAGTCGAGCGGAAAGGGCCAGCGAGCCGAGCGAACCCCTTGGTGTCCAGTTCTGCCCGAGTGCCGCCCACGGCCTCATTCTTACCCAGCAGCCCTACGATCGGGTGAGTCATATGTCCGTACCCTTCCTGTCCGAGCCGATAGTCTCGCCGTGCGAGATCCAGCTGACTGCGACACCGACCAGTTGCCCAACGGTGCCAAATGCCGGTCATCAGCGAGTGGAAAGGCTGGACATCATCACAGGCCACCAGTTCTTCCCTTCATCGAGGGGCGGGTGGTGAGATTCAGCACCAATGACCAACAAAGCTGATGAGACGGGATCGCACATGTTCTTCGGACTCCGCTTCGACTTTCGCAACCCGACCTTCGCCGGCACCTCGACCGCCGATCGTTACGCCGCCGCTCTGGACATGGCCGCCTGGGCCGATTCCCTCGGCGCCATCTCGATAGCGGTGTCCGAGCACCACGGTTCTCCCGACGGCTATATCCCGAGTCCCCTCCCGATGTTGGCCGCCATGGCGGCCCGTACCTCCCAGGTCCGGTTCATGGTGGCTGCGCTCATTGCGCCCTTTTACGACCCGCTCCGGCTGGCCGAGGACATGGTGGTGTTGGACAACCTCAGCCGGGGCCGGATCGACCTGATTGTCGCCGGCGGTTACGTGCACGAAGAGTTCGCCATGTTCGGCGTCCCCCCGGGGGAGCGAGCCCAGCGGGTCACCGAGGTGGTGGCCACCCTCAAGGCCGCGTTCTCCGGTGAGTCGTTCGAGTTCCGGGGCCGGACGGTGCAGGTCACCCCGGCCCCGTACCGGCCGGGGGGACCAGCTGTCCTGCTCGGGGGAAGCTCCAAACCTGCCGCCCAACGAGCGGCGCGTATCGCCGACGGCTTCATTCCCACCGATCCCGATGTCTGGCCGTACTACGTCGACGAGGTCATCCGACTGGGCCGTCCTGACCCGGGTCCGTGCACGGTTGGCCCGACCGTGACTGTGGCCCTGGCGGAGGACCCCGACCAGGGCTGGGACCAGATGGCGCCATTCTTCATGCACGAGATGAACGCCTACGGCGCCTGGCAGGCCCAGGAGGGGTTGGCCACCCCCTATCGCACCGTCGCCGACCTCGACGAGTTGCGTGCCAGCGGTAAATATCGGGTCATCACCCCGGCGACGATGATCGAGGAGCAGAAGAACTCCCCCTTTCCCTTCGCCATGTTCCACCCGATGTGCGGAGGGATGCCGATCGGTCTGGCGTGGTCGAGCCTCCATCTCTTCGAGCGTGACGTCCTGCCGGTGCTCAACGAAGCCAACTCATGGAGGCATCAGTGACGGTCACACCTGTTTCCGCCGGCACTCGTTCTGAATTCTTCCTTACGGGCCTATAACTGTCCGGGCCGCGGGAGAACGGGGCGCACCCGTCACGTTCGAGAGGTGGGCCGGCCTTTTGACGGCAGACAACGGACTCGAGATGTCCTCGAGTGACTTGCCCTCGGCCGAAACCCCCAGAAAGACCTCGACCAATCCACCGATGACCATGACGGCCGAACCTATGAGGTAGCCGATGAACAGCTTGAAGTGATCCTGGCCGTTACCGATCAGAAACCCGTAGAGCCACGGACCCATGGCGCCGAACGTCTGAGCTATGGCGAAGAAGACGGCTATCGCCTTGGCCCGCACTTCCACAGGGAATATTTCACTCACCGTCAGATAGGCGGCACTCGCTCCGGCAGAGGCGAAGAAGAAGATCACGCACCAACAGGCTGTCTGAGTGACGGCATTGAGCGCCCCGGCGTTGAAGAGCACGGCGCTGACGGCGAGCAAACCTCCGGAAAAAATGTATGTACCCGAGATCATTTTTCGCCGCCCGATGGTGTCGAACAGATGGCCGATGGTCAGCGGACCCGTCAGGTTCCCTAAGGCGAAGAAGACGAAGTAATAGGCCGTCTCTGTCGAGGGAACGTTGTAAATCTTTGTCAGTACGAGGGCATAGGTGAAGAAAATGGCGTTGTAGAGAAACGATTGAGTGATCATCAGACTGGCGCCCAGAATCGCCCGCTTCGGATACCGGACAAACAGGGTGTGGGCTAGGGCTATGAAGCCGATGTTGGTGGCAGGGGCGATTTCAATTGCCTCGGAGTCATCGACCTCGGCCAGACTCTCGTCGGTCTCACCGGTGGCTTCTTCGATCTTGGCCACTGCCTCTTCCGCCTCCTTCTCACGGCCATGCATCAGGAGCCAGCGGGGACTTTCGGGAAGGTTCTTTCTGACCAGGAGGATGACGGCCCCAAAGACCGGTCCAAACAGGAAGGCCACTCGCCACGAGTAGCTGACGGGCAGGTGGTTGACCACGAGGAGGGTCATCACCGTTCCGATGAGCGCACCACCCCAGTACGTTCCGTTGACAGCCACGTCCACCCGACCTCGATACTTGGCAGGGATGAGTTCATCGATGGCGGAGTTGATGGCTGCATACTCGCCCCCGATACCCATGCCGGCAATGAACCGGGAGACCCAGAGCCAGTAGACCCAAAACTCCGAGTGCCCCAAGGTGAGGGCCGAGAGGAATCCACCGAAGAGATAGACCCCCAAGGTGATCATGAACAGATTGCGTCGACCCCATTTGTCGGAAAGTCGACCGAAAAACAGCGCCCCAAAGACCTCACCAAGAAGGTAAACGGTGCCGACCGCGAACGCGACCTCCGACGAGGAGAGGTTGAGGGCCTGCTTGTTGCTGATGAGAGAGGTGACGTTGCTGGCAATCGTGATTTCGAGACCGTCGAGGACCCAAGCCACGCCCAGGGCAACGACCAGACGCGTGTGGAAGCGGGACCATTCCAATCGATCGAGGCGCGCCGGAATAACGCTTCGGATTACGCAACCCCCCCGGGCATCCGCCTGATTCTCTGCACGTACATCGAGTGTTGTCACCAAGCGCTCCTTCCCACTGGTCACCTTCTGCAACTTCGATTACCGCGATTCCTTTCGTCGGACGGCACCCTTTGTGGAGCGAGGTGTACCCCTGGCTCGAAGACGACAAACAAACCTTGACGGCTGCGCCGTGAGACTCTGCATCAGGCTGATTCAACCGAGTGACGCAATCATTTTTCACTGGGACAGCCTCAGGGTGGCTGGAGGTTTCGGATAGATGAGACGAGGGAATTGTGATGTTCATCATCCAAATTCAGCGGGAGGTGCACATCGCAATGGTGGTCGCATTGGCGTTGCTTCTCGTTCTTCTGTTCTTCGGATTGGGATTCGCACTGCATGTCCTCTGGGTCGCAGCCGTCGTACTCCTGGTCCTCTGGCTGATCGGTTTCGCCGTCGGTCGTGGCGAAGGAGCCGGACAGCACCGCTTCCACCGCTGGTAAGTCCGGAAGAAGAGAATCCTCGTGCCCGATCGGAGTTGGAGCAAGAGCGCGAACATCAGTCAGTACGCCCCTGCCAAAGAGGACTGGTGGATGGCGGCGACTCGGCGGCACGGGCGGATGAAATAGCGCGCCCGCACCGTCAACAATCGCGGTCGCGGGGGCGAGGCCAAACAGGCCAGTCGGACCTGGCTAGAGGGCATGTCGTCCAGCCGACGCAGTGGCCTGCTCTCGCACAAAGGCTCCGGGGGGCGGACCCGTACCCAGCCGTACGAAGAAACACGTCGATAGAACGTTCGAGGCCGGTCGAGCACGTCCGAGGCAGAGCTGGAACGGGCCGTCGGGCCCAGGTGATCAGAGGGGCGACCGGGCCATCCGTTCGTCCTGGTCTCCATCACCCCACCGATGGACTCCGGATCATTTGAAGGACCAGATCGGGCGTCTCCATCTGAGGCATGTGTCCGCCGGCCGCGCCTTCGAGACCCGCCGGGCCACGGAATTCCTGGCGGAGCGAACATATGTTCGTAACCTCGATAGAATGGCCGTGTGACAACCACCGTCGTGGCCGAGCCGCCCAAATGGGCACGCGGACTGAACGAGATGCAGCGAAGGGCCGTTGACCACGAGGGTGGACCGTTACTCATCGTGGCCGGCGCCGGTACCGGCAAGACGCGGACATTGGTGAGCCGACTGGCCCGACTCCTCGAGGATGGAGTGGCGCCGGAGAGGGTCCTTCTTGTCACGTTCAGTCGGCGCGCCGCGGCTGAGCTGATCCGGCGGGCCGGTCAGATCGCTGATCCCGCTTCGGCGCGGCGGGTACAGGCGGGGACATTCCACTCTGTGGCCCATCGTGTCCTGCGCCGGTACAGGGCGGCACTCGGATTGGCCGACGGCTTCAGTGTGCTCGACCCGGGCGACGTCCGCGATCTGATCGGTCTGGTACGTGCGCCTATCGCCGCCAGTATGCGACATCGGTTTCCCCGCACCGAGACGGTTGCCGCCATCTACTCCCGCGTCGTCAGTAGCCAGGTGGCGCTCGATAAAACGGTCCTACGCGTCTTCCCCTGGTGCGCAGACGATACGGAAGGCTTGAGCGCCATCTTTTCGGCGTATACGGAGCGAAAGCGAGCCCAACACCTCTTGGACTTCGAGGATCTTCTGTTGCACTGGCGTGCTGCGGTCCTCGACAGCGATGTCGGCCCGGTCCTGGCCGCCAGCTTCGACCATGTCCTTGTCGACGAGTATCAAGATACGAGCGTCGTGCAAGCCGACATCCTGCGAGCCCTCCGGTCCAGGGACGCCCGCCTCACTGTGGTGGGTGACGACGCCCAGGCCATCTACTCGTTCCGGGCCGCCACCGTACGCAACATCTTGGACTTTTCCGATCACTTTCCTGGCGCCACGACTGTCACTCTGGAACAGAATTACCGTTCGACTGGAGCGATACTCGACCTGGCCAACGCGGTAATCGCCGGTTCCGGCGAGGGATATCGGAAGCAACTGTGGACCGAGGACGGAAGAGGGGTGCGTCCCGTTCTGGCCACTTGCCCGGATCAGCAAAGCCAAGCTGAGGCCGTGTGTCAAACCATCCTGGAACACCACGAATCGGGCATGGCGCTCAAGGACCAAGTCGTTTTGTTCCGAACCTCTCATCACAGTGATTTGCTCGAGGTTGAGCTCGGACGGCGTAGCATCCCGTTCGTCAAGTTCGGGGGACTTCGCTTTCTCGAGGCCGCCCACGTTCGCGACTTGCTGGCGGCCCTGCGGATCGTTGCGAATCCGTGGGACGAGCTGGCCTGGATGCGGGTTTTGCAAATGGCCGACGGAGTGGGACCAGGCTCAGCCAACCGGATCGTCGAAGCCCTCGGTGTGCGAAATCCGGAACGTGGCGGTCCGAACCCTCTGGTTGTGTTCTGTGCCAATCCGACGGGAGAGCGGAGCGCGCGCCGATCGGTGGAGGATCTGAATCAGATTGCCTCTGGACTCGGAATATGCAGCCCACCGAGTCTTCCTCCGGGGGCACAGGTGGAGACACTGCGCCACACCCTTGAGCCGATGATCCGCCGCCGCTATGACCATCCCGAGCCGCGACTCGCCGATATTGACGCACTGGCCGGTCTGGCCGCTGACTATGACAGCAACGAAGGCTTCATCGCCGACCTCACGTTGGATCCACCCTCCTCGACCGGGGATTTGGCCGGAAGGCCAACCCTGGATGACGATTGGCTGACCCTCTCGACCGTTCACTCAGCCAAGGGCGGGGAGTGGGCAGCGGTCCATCTGATCCATGCCGCGGACGGAGCATTTCCGTCCGACATGGCCACGGGTGACAACGAGAGCGTGGACGAGGAACGTCGGCTCTTCTACGTGGCGTTGACCCGTGCTCGTAAGCATCTGCATATCTACGCGCCGTTGCGTTATCACCACGGAGATCCCGCGGGCTGGACCGACAAGCACAGCTATGCCCAGCGGACGCGGTTTCTTCCACCAGCTGTGGATGACCTGTTGGACCACAGAGCTATACGCAGTGCGATAGACGTAGACGTCCCGGCGGCCGCCATACCTGTGTCCAGTGCAGTCGACACTGCACTCAGCGGCCTTTGGTGAGGGCAATGGCAGTGGAGATGTGACGTGGCCGGCACGGAGAATCCATAGCTGACACGTCGGAGGAGGGGTGGGCCCCAGCCAGAATTTCCCGAGCTGGTCGCCTAAGAGGCTCCGCCATCTTTACCGTGAGTTGTGATCAGGTCGAGTATCCGTGTTCACCCCGTAGACGCAGAGCCTGCAAACCGAGACATGATCTCGGTCACACCGGAATTCCACCGGTCTCGGTCCGTTCTGGCAGGCCTGGCTGTACACGGCTACCAGAAGTCCGACCGGGGGACGAACTGGAAAAACTGGGTCTGACCAGCGGAGGGAGTGGTGCCTGAGTTCAGGAGATAAGCCACACCTGCAGGTTCAGATGTGTCAAGACATAAGCGACATCGAGCGGGAGGTCGCTTCATGGACAAGGGCCGATTTGTGGTCGAGACGCACCTGCGGACGGGACGGCCGATCGGGGAGTTGGCCAAGGCCTACGACATGGACCGCAGCTGGCTCTACCGACGCCTGGCCCGGTATCGCCGCGAAGGGGAGGCGGGCTTCGAGCTCCGTTCGAGGCGACCCCACACCTCGCCGGGCCAGATCGCCGATCTCTACGACGAGGAGATCGTGGCCCTACGCAAGGAGCTCACCGACAACGGCTTTGACGCCGGAGCCGACACCATCCGCAGTCATCTGGCTCGTCGCCACACCGTTGTCCCGTCGACTTCGACCATCTGGCGGGTATTGAAGGCCCGAGGGTTCGTCACCCCCCAGCCCCATAAGAGACCGAAGAGTTCCTACGGGAGCTTCTGCGCCGATCTCCCCAACCAGTGCTGGCAGGCCGATGTGACCCACGTGGAGGTGGCCGACGGGGTGGTCTACGAGGTACTCAACATGATCGACGACCACTCGCGGCTGTGCGTGGCTAGCAGGGTCTTTGTTTCCACCCGCTCGCCCGACGTGGTCCGGACTCTGCACAGATCAGCAGGTCAGTGGGGCTACCCGGAGAAGTTCTTGGCTGACAACGGAGCCATCTTCCGAGCGTCCAAAGGTGGTGGGGTGGGCGACATGGAAGCCGAGCTGCTCTCCCTCGGCATCGCCTCCAAACACGGCAAGCCCTACCATCCCCAGACCCAGGGCAAAGTGGAGCGCTTCCACCAGACCATGAAGAAGTACCTGGCCCAACAGGACCCGGCCACCACCAAGAAGCAGCTCCAAGGTCAACTCGACCGTTTCGTCACCTACTACAACACCGTGCGTCCCCACCGGGCCATCGGGCGGCGCACGCCGGCCCAGGCGTTCGCCGCCCGGGACAGGAGCCATCCCAAAGGCCCAAGGATCGACAGTGCCGGTTACAGGGTCCGCAATGACAAGGTCAACAAGAACGGCACGGTGACCCTCCGTTACCGTGGGCGCCTCCATCACATCGGTGTGGGACGACCCTACGCCGGATGGCGGGTCGTGCTTTTGGTGGCCGGGCGCGAGGTCCGCATACTCGGCGCCGACGGGTCACCGCTTCGACAGCTGACCCTCGATCCTCATCAGGACTACCAGCGCATGCCATGAGCTGGGGGTCTACGATGTCGCGCGACACCGTTGCTTGTGTCGCGCGACATCACACCAGCGGAGGGAGTGGGATTCGAACCCACGGAGGCTTGCACCTCACGGCTTTTCAAGTGCGACCCACGTCTACTGGTTTCGCCGAGATGGGGCTGAACTGGACCTGTTCATTCCGACAGTCCATGAGGTCGCGCTGAGCAAGGCCGAATTCTCCTGACTTTATGGTTCGGATTATGGCTAGGTCAGCAGGATCGGAGATCAGAATTCGGCTGGGCGGAGACGGTTGACTCGGCGACTCAATGCCATCTCCACTGCAAGAGGTGTCTTACGAAATGTCCTACAGATCGGAACGTTGGCCGTCGTTTCATGTCTTCCAGTTCAGGCATCTTTCCCTGATGAGAAAACCGGGGACCGTCTCACAACTTCGCGTTGGGACCGTTTGAGCGAGCTGATAGGACTGCGACATCACTTCTCCTTCCGGGGAATGGAGCGCCTTCACTTCAGGCCACTGCCCTTCCGGCGAGATACGTCCCGAGTAGAGCGACGGCCATGAGCAAGACCCAAAAGTCGGTCAGTTGGCGAAGCACACGTGGAGCCGCGCGCACCGCCATGAACTCGCGGATGATGATCCGGACTTTGATCAAGGCGAAGCAGATGGCACCTACGGTTACCACAGTATTTGCGGTGGGAAGTCCCTGATGCGTAGCCGCTCGGTCGATCCAGAGATAGAGCAGCGAAATGGCCACCAGGAGCAACCACGCCCCGAAAAGTCGCCTATTGGACCCGTTCTCCACTGTCACCTCACCACGTAGAGCAGGGCGAATATCAGTACCCAGAAAAAGTCGACGGTGTGCCAATACGTGGCGCAGGTTTCGACCCTCTTTTGTGAACGCCGCTTCTGAGCTGAGAGCTGGTACCAGAGCACGCCGAGAAAGACGAAGCCAATCAATAGGTGGACGCAGTGGATTGCCGTCAGGAAAAAGAAGTACTGGAAGAACCCGCTGCTGGTGAAGGTGTGTCCGGAGCGGATCAGCCGGACCCATTCAGCCACTTTGAGTACGAGGAATACAACGCCTAATCCTGCGGTAAAGACTGCAGCGCGCTTCGAGGCGCCGTAGCGACCGGCACGCGCGTGCCGGACGCAGTCGGCCACTGCCCAGGAACTGGTGATCAGGACGATCGTTTCCAGCACGCCGAGCCACAGCAGTAGATGGGACTGTTGGCGAAGGAATTCCTGCTCGTGTTGCGTCCGGTTAAAGAGGTAGACGCAGAAATACGAGGTAAAGACGAGTGACTCGAACAGGACAAAGAACCAGATGTCGCGCCCTCCGGGAACGCGCTCTGTCGACCCCTCCTCCGGCGCCAACACCACATCCTGTTCGGTCGTCGTCATGGCGACATGAACTCCGCCAATAAGCGACCTCGGCCTTGTTTCGGCGTCAAGTCAGGCAGGGGCCCTCGCCCAAAGTCCTCGCGGAGGATCATGTTGCGCAGCAAGAGGATAAAAGCTCCGGTGTAGAGACCGAAGACCGCCACGTTTATCCACCACACAATCACGCCGTTCCAGGCGAAGGCGCCGGTATGGAAGATCCACGACGGTGCAACCACGACCTCGGTCAACCCGTTGCACAGATTGAGGTAGCCGAACCAATCGGGAAAGACGCGGTTCTTGTCGAGCAGGATGGCCACCATCCAGATCAAGGAGCCGATGAGAAACACTCCCATGGTGCCGGAAAAGGACAGAAACCCGAGGTCATAGAGCCAGTGAAGGATCTCCGGACTGCGCTCCGGACGGAAGGCACCCACGGTCATTGCCACGCAAATAAACAGGAACCCGGGTACCGCACTGACGGCGTAGAGGATCAGGTACGAGTAGACGAAGGCGCGACTGACCGACATCCGCCGGATGGAGTAGGTGATCAGCGCTATTGATGTGGCGGACAGCCCACCCAAAACGAAGATCAACGCAAAGCCAATGAGCAGGCCCTCATGGCGGTTGGCGAACCACTCGACTACCTGGCGCGTGGTGTACGACGGCTTTCCCGGCGGTTGTGTGCGCGTGATGATGAAGAAGACGATGGTGTAGAGGGAATAGAAGCCGATTGTGGCGTACCAAGCCAGCCATAGCTCCCGCTTCGGATCGTCGAGTAGGGCGGGTCGCTTCAAGCCGAGACCTGCTCCGCTAACCGATCGCGTTCGATCGCCTCGCCCAACACCACTGCCATGACGACGAGCCAGAGGGCGATGGCGACGTTCTTGACCCAGAACGATAAGAAGCCGTTCCAGGCGAAGGGCCCAGTAAACGTCAGGCCAGCGAAACCTGCCGGTACCAACAAGATCGCGATCAGGAGGTTGAAGAGGCCGACCCACCGCGAGAACACAGGTCGCACTTGCTCATCGAGGTAGATCGCCAGCGCAAGGAACAAGCAGAGGGCGACGAGGAAGGGCACGGCACAAGTGAAGGTGATCCACGCCAGGTCGTTGTAGAGCTGGGTTAGCGCTGGGGCCCGATAGGGCCGGAACGCCGCTAGCAGCCAGAAGATCGTCGCCGTGAGAAAGGCGATGGGAGCGGCCCCGGAAACCCCGATCACGCAGTACCGCAGAATGGGCGTGCGGTGAGCCATGCCGCGCATACGCTCCACGATCAACATGAGAATCGGGATCAGCGCCACGCAGAACCAGTTGAACAGGATCATGCTGTAGCGGACGCGCGGGGCGTGATCGGCATAGAAAGCGGCGACCCTCTGCGCCGACCACTGGGGAGACATGGGCGGCAGGAAACCGGGGAAGAGGAAGAAGGCCGCGATCCAGACAATCGCGACAGCGGGCAGCGCCCAGAAGACGATTCGTTCGCCGGCGGTCCGTTTCATGATGGGGGATAGTAGCCAATCGGCTATCCTGTTTCGCTCGATGCCCGATCAGTGAGGACGAGAGCTAGCTGCTCTCCGGGATCGACCTCGTGGTTGATGGCGGGATGACCCAGGGCCAGAGAGATCTCTCATGAGAGCGGTGCGGGGCCGAGGAGGTCAGCCGCTCGCGGTCGAGGTCGAGGAGGCACCCGGTCAAGGGGAGCTCTTGTCCATGCGCTCGGTGGGGATCCGCGCATCAGATCTGGCCTACCTGTCCTTCGGCAGTGAAATCATCCTCGGTGACGAGTTGGTGGGTGAGCGTGTCGATGGCAGACCCGTCGCCGTCGAGGGCCTCTACGGCTGCGGCACGTGCGATCGTTGTCTGGACGGTCAGTACAACCTGTGCGACCAGGCCACCAAACAGGCTTTGGGCATGTTCAACGACGGGGGGATGACCGAGCAGTTCCGTGCTCCGGCCGAACGCCTCGTGGACCTTCCCGCCGGACTCGACGTCGCCAGTGGCTCCCTTGTAGAGCCAGCCTCGGTCGCCTGGCACGGCGTCCGGGTGGGGGGCACCAGTGAAGGGCTGCGGGTGGCCGTCGTCGGCGCCGGGTCGGTCGGGATGCTTGCCGTGGCGGCGGCTCAGGCCCAGGGTGCCGCCGAGGTAAGTCTCGAGTCCCGCTACGACCATCAGCGGGAACTCGGCGAGCGTCTCGGCGCCACGCAGCCCTCCGGTGTCTACGACGTCGTGATCGAGGCAGCTGGAGCTGCATCCGCCCTCCAACGCTCCGTCGAGTTGCTCACACCCGGTGGCACCATCGCCATCCTCGGACTCCACTACGGCAGCCTCGACGTTTCGTACCCATGGATAGTTCCGAAGGAACCGAGGCTCATCGCTTCGATGGGCTATTGCAGGCACGAAGGTGGACGGGATATGCAACAGGGCGGAAGAGATGCTCGCGTCCCGGCCAGAAATCGCCCAATCCCTCATCACCCACAGATTCCCGCTTGACGAGGCAGGGTGGCGGCGGACCGCAAGAAGGGTGCCATCAAGGTCGTGGTGGAGGTGGGCTGCTGCTGTTGCGCCCTGAAGACCAGTTCCACGTAGGAATCGTTGTCCAAGAGTTGGAAAGGACCCGAAATTGGCTGACCGACACATTTGGCTACGAGTGGGGCATGGAGTTGCAAATGGAGTACACAATGCAGCTCCCCCAGGGTCCTTTCACGTATCAACAGCACCTGCAGTGCTCGGTTACTGAGCCTCGGCTCGAGCTCGTGGAGTCCGTGGAGGGCACGCCACTCCAGCCGAGCAGCTCGGGCCTCCACGACAGAAATCCGGTTATGGGTCAAAGCTAAGATATAGGCTCTGACCAGCGGAGGGAGTGGGATTCGAACCCACGGAGGCTTGCACCTCACGGCTTTTCAAGAGCCGCGCATTTGTCCGCTCTGCCATCCCTCCCCGTGGGTGTCAGGGTAGCCGGAAGGGGCACCCTGCCGGTTGCTCACCTGCCCGCGTCGGGACGAATTTCGGCATGGAGCTGGTCGATCCACAGGCCTGCCCGCCTAAGTGACGAATCGACCTCACGTCGAATGGCCGGGCCGGCGGGCCCGGCGGCCGGATAGGACCCCAGGAACTTGACACCGGCCAAGCCGGCGTGGAGATCACGGAGGCAGTCGCTGACGACCGCGTCGGCGATGTGACCCTCGAAATCGATGATGAAGCAGTAGTCGCCGAGAGCTTTTTTGGTCGGACGTGATTCGAGTTTGCTGAGGTTGATGTTGCGCGCGGCAAACTGGCCGAGGATCCCGTGGAGGCTTCCCGGATGGTCACTGTTCTGAAAGCAGGCGATGCTGGTGCGATCGTGGCCGGTCGGTGCGGGGATGCCGGACGTGGCCAGCGAGACGAACCGGGTCTGGTTGTCCGGATGGTCCTCGATGTCCTCGACCAGTATCTCGAGCCCGTAGAGCTTGGCGGCCAACCGGGGGGCGATGGCAGCGGTGGGCCGCGCTGTCAGGAGTGGATCGCCCTCACCCAGTAGTCGGGCCGCCTCCGCCGTCGAGTTGGTGGCCAGCGACTCGGCCGGCGTCAGCTGCTGCGACAGGAATGTTCGACACTGGGCCGTGGCCATGGGAATCGACGCCACCCGCTCGATGTCCGACAGCTTGGTGCCCGGTGCGGCCATCAGGTGGAGGTGGACATCGAGCACGACCTCCCGCTGGATCCGCAGTTCCACGTCGAAGACCAAGCTGTCGATGATGTCGCGGACGGTCCCTTCGATGGCGTTCTCCATGGGAACGAAACCCAGGTCGACATCCCCTCGCTTGACCGAATCGAGGACTTCACCGAGCGATCCGAAGGGGATGATCTGCGAAGTGGCATAGTCAGCTTCGCTGAGCAGCGCTTCCTCGGTGAATGTGCCCTCCGGACCCAGGAATCCGATGCGTCCGGCCGGGTCGGGCCGTTGGTCACGAGATGCGGCATCACTCATACCCGGGCAGGATAGTGAAGGTCATGGACGAACTTGGACTGCAGCACCTGATGGAAGAGGTGCGATCGGGGGCCTGCGCGCCTGATGAGGCCGTTCACCGGCTCCGTCGTCTGCCCTTCGCCGACCTCGGATTCGCCAAGGTCGATCACCATCGCAGCCTCCGTCAAGGTCTCCCCGAGGCCGTTTACGGGCAGGGCAAGACGCCCCGCCAGTGCTCCTCCATCGTGGCGGAGCTGCTGGCCGAGGGAGACCGGCACGACCAGGGGGCACCGGACGGCGGGCCCGGGGCCCCGGTGATTCTCACCAGGGCCGACGCCACTCAGGTCGATGTGGCCATGGCCGACAACCCGGGCGGTCGGCGGACCGCCACCGGTCAGGCCAGCGGAGCGGATCGGACCCGGGGGGACCTCTCGACGGTGGTGTGGCGGCCGGCGGCACGCCGCCCGGCCACCACACTGGTGATCACGGCCGGCACCTCCGATCTTCCCGTCGCCGCCGAATGTCAGGCCACTCTGGCCGCACTGGGGCTCGACCCGACTCTTCTGGCCGATTGCGGGGTTGCCGGCGTGCACCGCCTGTTGGCGTCGGCGGACGAGTTGGCCGACGCCGACGCCGTGGTGGTGGTGGCCGGCATGGAAGGGGCGCTGGCCAGCCTGGTGGGTGGGATCACCCCGGCCCCGGTCGTCGCCGTGCCCACCAGCACCGGTTACGGCGCCGCCCTCGAAGGGGTGACTGCTCTACTGGCCATGCACGCCTCGTGCGCCGCCGGTATCACGGTGGTCGGGATAGACAACGGATTCGGCGCGGCCTGTGCCGTGGCCCGGATGCTTCCGTGAGCCCTCCCGCTCCCCCGCGGTGGACCGGTCAACGGTCGGTGGCCTGGTTCCATTGCTTTGCCGGTATCGCCGGTGACATGGCGCTCGGCAGCCTGCTGGATGCCGGCGCCGACCTGCCGGAAGTCCTGGCCCTTCTCGAGCGGCTCCCCCTCGGTGGTTGGGCTTTGGAAGTGGAGCCGGTTCTGCGGGGCGGGATCGCTGCATCCCGGGCCGTGGTTTCGGTGCACGACAACGTGGTCGTCCGCACTTACGCCCACATCGTGGGCCTGATCGAGGAGGCCCGCCTTCCCGATCGGGTGGCCCGCCGCGCCCTCGACACCTTCGCCGCCCTGGCCGACGTGGAGGCCAAGCTCCACCGCCGGCCGGTCGACCAGGTCCACTTCCACGAAGTCGGGGGTCACGACACCATCGTCGACGTGGTGGGAACGGCGGCCGCCCTGGAGGTGCTCGAAGTTGATGAGGTGCGGGCCAGCCCGGTGGCCACAGGGCTGGGAATGATCCGTTCGGCTCACGGACTTCTGCCCAATCCGGCCCCGGCCGTGGTCGCCCTTCTCGAGGGGGTACCCACCTGGGGTCGCAACATCGGGGTTGAGCTCACCACGCCCACCGGTGCGGCATTGCTGGCTGGACTGTCTTCCGGCTTCGGGCCGATGCCGGCCATGAGGGTGACCGGCCAGGGGTTCGGTGCCGGCGCGCGTGAACTCGAGGACCTCCCCAACTGCACCCAGGTCGTGACCGGCGTCCGGGTCGACCGACAGGACGGGTCGCCCCTGCCCCGGTTGGCAGGCGACCCTTCGGCAGTGAACGTCGGAACCAACGGGACAGAAGAACCGGACTCGGCCGATGGCCACCCCGGCGAGGGCGGAAACGCCGATGCCGATGCCGATGCCGATGCCGATGCCGGTCAGCCGGTGGCCCTGCTCGCCGCCAATGTCGACGATGCCACCGGAGAGCAGCTGGCCCACGCCGTGGCCGTGCTTCTCGATGCAGGGGCCCACGATGCCTGGCTGACACCCGTGGTGATGAAGAAGGGTCGTCCGGGCACGGTGGTTCAGGTGCTGTGCGACCCGTCGATGGTGACGTCGCTGCGTGGGGTGGTCCGCCAGACCACCGGATCGCTCGGTGTCCGGGTCACCGTGGCCGAACGGTGGCCGGCGGCCCGGTCCAGTGAGTCCGTGTGGATCGACGGGCAGCTCATCAGGCTCAAGGTGAGTACCGGTGGGGTCAAGGCCGAGCACGACGATGTGGCTCGGGCCGCCCGGCGCACCGGAATGCCCTTGCGCGAAGTCGCTTTCCGGGCCGAAGCCTTGTGGCGATCGGTTGAGGGGGGACCGAGGATGGCTGCTACCGATAGCCCGAGGCTGGTCACGCCCACGACCGAGCAGACCGGCGATCACGATCCCTTCCCGTCGGGGGCCGGACCTCATTCCATCGCTTCCGGTTCACCGAGCTTCCCCGGACGACGACGACACGGCCTGATCGTCTGCTCGGCGGTCGATCGGGCGCCGGCCACCGGCTGCGGGCCGCGGTCGGCGTCACGGGAGGAGCGGGTAGGTGCGAGGAAAGACGGAGTAGGTACGAAGTCTCGTTTCAGCCCGACAAATCCGGGGGCACCGCATCAGGTGGTGCCTGGTCAGGTGGCATCCATCGCCAACCATCGGTGGTGCGCTCCAGCCGGTGGCGCTGATGTGTCTTGAGATAGTGGTGCCAGTGACACAATCGGGCCAGATTGGCGAGTCGGGTCTGACCCCCCTGGCCGAAGGGGTCGACGTGGTCGATCTCGGGGCCCTCGGCCGTATGGCAGCCGGGAACCACGCAGACCGGATCACGCTCGATGAGCGCCCTTCTTGACCGAGGCGGGAATGGTCCGTCCGGCATGGGCCACGGCGGTGACATCGACCCCGTCGGTGACGAGCACGCTGAGGATCGAATCCACGGCCAGGCTTCGGGCCACCTCGACCGGAATGGGGCCGATGCCCGGGATCTCGCATATCTCACCGGAACGGAGCGAGCCCCGCATCAGGGCCCGATGATCCACGCGCACGTGCACCATGGCGGTCGGTCCGGCCGGGGCACACCCATTGCCGCGGGGGAGGCCGTCCGCCCCCTTCGTCCTTCGGCGCACTGAAGTTGCACCACCACCCGATCCTGCTCCCGACCGCGGTTTCCTCTGCTCCGTGGCGGCTGTTCCCTCACTCGACTCCGGTCCATCGGAACTGGTGCCGCAGGTGAGGTGGACCAGGGCATCGGCGGCGAGGGCGCGCCGTGGCTCGTCGAGACCGACCCGCCTGGCCTCTGCAGCCAGGCGGTCCGCTTCTGTCTTTATGGAGGCCACCACGCGGGCACCCTCGTCGGGCGTCAGTCGGGCGTCGAATCGAACGGCACCGTCGTTGTCCGTCCAGTGGCGGAGGAACCGGGAGCGATGGATGGCCCGGTAGGCCGCATGCTGGTCGCCCTGCGTCGCCTTCACCCGCCGGCACCGCAGTTTGAGCAGGGTGAGGGGCTCCTTTTGAGCTGTGTCCACCAGCTCCTGTTCGGCTTCCGGTTGGCGGATGGCGGCGTCGGTGATCTCCTTCACCTGGACCTCGGAGAGACGGCCGTCCCGGAGGGCTTCTTCGGTGGTGGGAAGCGATCCGAGCTGGCGGGCGGCTTTGAGGGCGTGGATGGCCGGCCCCAGACCGACCCCGGTGGCCTCGGCCACGTGGGCGGCGGCCGATCGATGCCCCTGGCGCCGCCAGACATTGGACGTCTCCACCCGACGGGCGGACAGGAGCTTCCCGCCCGAGGCCAACTTCTCGATCTCCGAGAAGGCTTCGAGCATCCGAGCTGCATCCGGTCCGGTCAGCCGTTCGGGTTCGAAATCGGCCAGAACCGTCCGGAGGTCGTCCGCCACTCGTCTCAGCTCCGGCAAGGCCATGAACCGATGGTGCCAGGGGGGTGTGTCGGTCATCGGGGACGGAGCCATCCACCGCAGGACGGCGCCGTCGCCGGTGGCCCCGACCCGGCTACCGTTGCGGCTTGGCGGCGGCGGGTCTTGTGACCCCCGTCCGCCTCACCGACGGAGTCAAAAGGAGTTTGATCCATGCATCGTCTGCGAACGTGGTCCCTCGCCGTGTTGGCGGTTTCGGCGCTCGGGCTGGCTGGTTGCAGCAGTTCGTCGTCCAGCCCGACCACAACGGGTGCGGCAGCGTCGACCTCACCATCAACGTCGACCGGCGGCTCCACGGCGATCGCCACCATTCCGGCCCAGGATCGGTCGCCGGCGGGGACATCGGGCACGCAGCCCACGGTGACCGTGCCCCCGGGCACGGCTCCGACCCAACTCGAGAGCGCCGATCTGATCGTGGGAACCGGCAAAACGGCCGAGCCGGGCGACATGGTCACCGTGCAGTACGTGCTGGCCACCTACTCGTCGGACAAGGTCATCCAGTCCTCGTGGACGAGCCAGCCCTTCAGCTTCACCCTGGGGGAGGGTCAGGTCATCAAAGGGTGGGATCAAGGTGTGGTGGGCATGAAGGTGGGCGGACGCCGCGAGCTGATCATTCCTCCCTCCCTCGGCTATGGAGCATCTTCACCGGGTTCCGGTATCGCGGCCAACGACACCCTGGTGTTCGTGGTCGATCTGCTCAAAGTCGGCTGACGGAGAAGTGAACCACGATTGTGGGCCTCCGACGATTGTGGGCTTGGGGGGTCCACCGGGCCGGGTTGCCTCGGGATCGGGCTGCGGTCGACGGGTCATCAGAACCGCCGTTACCATCCTCTCGTGACCGAAATTCGATTGGGTTCGATCTCCTTCGACTGCGAGGATCCTTCGGCTCTGGGCACTTTCTGGGCCGAGCTCCTGGGTGGTGAGGTGGCCTTCCGCAGTGACGATTTCGTGGCTGTGCGAACCGACCGCATGTGGGTTTCGGCCGTGCGGGTCCCGAACCACCGGCCGCCGGACTGGCCGGGGGAGGCGGGTAGGCCAAAGCAGATCCATCTGGATCTGGCTGTCGACGACCTCGACGGAGCCGAAACGGCCGCTCTCGCCCTGGGGGCGGTGCGGGCGGCCGAGCAACCCTCGCCTGACCGCTGGCGGGTGATGATCGACCCGGCCGGGCATCCCTTCTGCCTGTCGACGCAGATCCCTGACTGACCGGCCAGGTTGGCCCGCGCCTAGTGAGGCTGGTCGGATCCTCCCAGGGCGTAGCGGTACACATTGGTGGTGCGGGGCTCGAAGCCGAGCCGCTGGTAGAGGCGGTTGGCCGCTTCGCGGCTGGGGCGGGATGTGAGGTCGACGGTGCGGGCCCCGGCTGCGTCGGCTCGTTCCAATGCCGCCGCCACCAACGCGGCACCGGCACCGGAACCGCGGGCGGATTCATCCACTACGACATCCTCGATCCATGCCCGCACGCCGGTCGGGACCCGAAAGAGGGCGAGGGTCAGTGATCCGATGATGGCTCCCCGGGCCTCCCGGGCCACCAGCACCACCGAAGCCTCCGAGGCCACCATGGCGGCCAGCTCGCCGGCCTCCGGCGGCGGGGAGCTGGAGGACAGTTGAGGAATGAGTCGGGCGAAGGCCTCGAGCAGCTCGGCGCTCGACTCGGTGGCTTCGGTGACCACCACCTCCGCAGACGGTTCGGCGCTCATCGGCCGGTCCGGAGGTGCACCGGCGGTGCGCTTCGAGGAGTCACAGGGTGGGAGTGTAACCAGCGCCGATCGGCTTGGGCGGGTAGTGATCTCCCGCGTGCCCGGTGTCCAGCGCGTGTGGGCGAGGCCGAGGCCCGGGATTGGTCACCCCCATCGACCGGACTTGGTTCGGATCTGGTCCGGACCTGGTCAGGGCTTGTCCGGGTCGCCCCGCCAGATAGGTGAGCGCACCGGGTCGTAGAGCACTTCGACAGGCTCGCCCCGCAGGGCGGCGAACACGTGGCGGCCCCACCTCTCGGCTCCGGCCAGGGGGAGCGGCAGGTTGTCCAAATCGAACCAGCCGACGTCGGAGCATTCGAGGGGGTGGGCGTGCAGCTCGCCTCCGACCGGCCGACACTGGAACACCAGCGAATAGAGCGGGATACGACTGATCCCGATCCGTAGCCCGTCGAGTACGGCGATCAGACGCACGACCTCGACGTCGATGCCGGTTTCCTCCTCCACCTCTTTCACCACGACTTCCGCCGCCGAGTAGCCGACATCGGCCCAGCCGGTGGGATAGAGCCACACCCCGGAGTCGGCCCGCTGGACCAGGAGGATCTGCCCCTTGTCGTTACCCACGGCGGCGCCCACGGCCACTTTGGGGGTTATGTAACCGGGAACTCCCTTGCCCACCGACCCGAGCCATTCCTCCACCAGACCTTCGGCGTCCTCCACCCCTTCGGACCCGAGATCGACGGCTACCCGGATATCGGCCGCCACCCGCAGGACTTCCTCGAATCGCTCCTGCTCGTAGAGGGACTCGGTGAAGCCCAGCCCGGTGCGGGCTATGCCGGCGAGAGCCTCGCTCCACCGTAGGAGCTGTTTGGTGGATGGACCTGGTTCCACGGATCCGACGCTACCCCACTGCCAACGCGGCACGAGATCCATCGGGCACAATGGAGCGTGGCCGTAAACGAGGACTGTCGCCATTACGTCATGCAGACCACCGCCCACGAGGAGAAGCTCGAGCGGTGCCGCATGGGGGCGAATGAACAGCTGCCCTTCGCCTGTCCGGAGGGGTGCCTCTTCTACGAGCCACGCAAGGTTTCAGGGGCCGGGTGGACCATCCGCACCCCCGATCAACCCTGACCCAGCCCTCCTGCCCAACCCGGACCGACCCCGACCGGGTCGTGATCGGGGCCGGAGCGAGGTATGACCCCGGGGGTCGTGCTCAGCTGTTCCGGGTGGCCACCAGGGTGTAGCTGAGGGGGAGACGGGGCATGCCGGCCTCGGTCGTCCAGATGTGGGAGGCGATCTCCCTCAGCCAGGGGAACTGCTGATCGACGGTCCAATCGTGCTCTTCGAGCCGGTCGATCCGCATGCCGCGGCTGATGAGGGCCATGACCACCTCGCCGATTCCGTGGTTCCACTCGTAGGTCCGGGTGTTGACCAACGGCCCGTCGGCATCGGTGTACGTCTCGTCGGAGTCGTCCACGTAGGGTTCGGGCTCTTCGAAGTAGGTGTGGGCGAAGGTGGGGGACTCGTAGGCCAGTGACCAGGCCACCGGGTGGATCTCGTGGAGGTAGAGCCGCCCTCCGGGTCGGACCAGCGCCGCCACCTGGTCGGCCCACCGGCCCACGCTGGGGAGCCACACCAGAGCGCCGAGGCTTACGTAGACGATGTCGAAGGACTGGGGGGCCAGCACCCGGGCGGCGTCGTAGACATTGGCGCATACGAACGTCGACCGGTCTTCGAGCCCGGCCTCAACTGACAGGTCGCTTGCCGCCCGGACGGCCTCGGGTGAGAAATCGAGTCCGGTTACCCGGGCCCCGGCATCGGCCCAGGCCAGGGTGTCGAGGCCGAAATGGCACTGGAGGTGGACCAGATCGAGCCCGGCCGGGTCGCCGATGGCGTCGAGCTCCCGAGGACGGGGCCCGGGCCGGCTGGCCAGCCAGTGGCCGACGTCGTAGAACCGCGAAGCCATGTGGATGGCGACCCGCTCGTCCCAGCTCCGTCTATTGGCGGCCAACAGGTCGTCGTCGGCCCCCGCCCGAGGACCTCGGTCGTCGTCCCCCGAAGCGCCTACGACGTCAGAAGGGAGCCCTTCCTCCGTGGTCGGTCGCCGGCCCTCCCCCTCGGGTCCGCGCTCGCTCACGCTCAGCTTTCGACGACGTCGCCGAGCAGATCGACCTGGACCCCCTCATTCCGCAACCAGGCCACGGCCTTGTCCACGGTCCCCCCGTCACCGTCCAGTTCGCAGACGATCCAACCGCTGTCCTCGCCCACGTCGGCCCGACGGATATTGGGGACAATGTCCAACTCTTTGACCATGCGGGCGATGATGGGCTCGCGGACCAGCTCCTCGGGGAAGGTCAGCCGGACCCGGACGCCGATCACGGGCGTCGCCCCGTGAGAGCCACCGGTTGGCGCCCGGGCAGGGCGTCGTTGAGGTTGCCGGAGCGGAACCCGTCGAGGTCGAGCGTCACGTAGCGGTACCCGGCCCGACGGATCGCCCGACTCACCGCGCCCCGGTTCTCGACCACCCCGACCATGTCCTCGACGGGCACTTCGATGCGGGCGGTGTCGCCGTAGTGACGGACCCGGAGATGTTGGAACCCCAGTTCCCGCAGACCGGCCTCGGCTTCGGCCACGATGCGCAGCGTGTCCGCCGTCACCGGGGTCCCGTAGGGAACCCGGGACGCCAGGCAGGCCGCGGCCGGCTTGTCCCATGTGCGCAGTCCGAGGCTTTTCGACCACGAGCGCACCTGTTCCTTGGTGAATCCAGCCGTCACCAACGGAAACAGGGCCCCGCGTTCGGAGGCAGCGCGCTGGCCGGGGCGATGATCGTCCAGATCGTCGAGGTTCACGCCGAGCACCACGGTGGGCGGTCCGCCCGAGTCGATCTCCTGGTCGAAGGCGGCCAGCGCCTCGAGCAGCGAGGTCTTGCAGTGGTAACACCGCGAGCCGTCGTTGGCGGCGTAGTCGGGGTCGGCCAGCTCGCCCGTCTCGACCTCGGTATAGGAGAGGCTCCACTCGGCGGCCAGAGCCCGGCAGTCGACCAGCTGGTCGGGGGCCAACGACGGCGAGACGGCGGTGACGCAACGCACCCGGTGGGCACCCAGCGTGTCGGTGGCCACCCAGGCCAAAAAGGCCGAGTCGGCTCCACCGCTGAAGGCCACGATCATCGGACCTATCCGTTCGAGCTCCCGGCGTAAGGCGCCGAGCATCTCGCCCCGTACCGGCTCACCCATCTCGGGTCACCTCGTCCAGCACGGCTTGGATGGGAGCCACCATCCCGACGAAGAAGGGACCGAACTCGGCGAACCGGGCCGAGCCCTCGTCGAACCGCATGGTGTAGACGCAATCCTTGAGATCGTCGGGATGCACGCCGAAAAGCGTGACCCCCCATTCCCAGTCGTCGATACCGGTCGAGCCGGTGATCACCTGGAGGATCCTGCCGGCAAACTGCCGGCCCACGGCCCCGTGTCCGTACATGAGAGCCTTCCGCTCCTCGAAGGGTAGCGAGTACCAATTGGAGGCATCGCCTTCTCCCCGCCGTTTCGACATGGGATAGAAGCAGAATGCCGGTTTTCCCTCAGGCGGGAGCTCCGGGTACAACCTGGTCTGTTTCATCTCGTCAGGGATGCCCGCCGCGTACTCGGAGATCTCGGTGAGGGACACATACGAGTCGACCACGGTCATGCCGGCCGCCTGTAGATCGGACTGCAGCCGGCGGAGGCGCCAGAAGTCGGTCCCGAGGGCCATGAACCCGATGTCGGCCTTGTGACCCAGGATGGCTGCCGTCACCACCTGGATGCCCTCGGATTCCGCTGATTTGACGGCCTGGATCACGGCAGCCTGGTCGAAGCCGACCTTGACGCCGTCTCCAACGGAGGCGGTGGACGGCGAAACCCGGCAGAAGAGGTGCAGAACACCCCATCCGACCGAGGGAGTCAGTGGTTCGGTCACCGGGCCAGTCTAGGGAGGCCCAACCGGTACGGGGATAGAGGCCCACCGGCGCCGGATGCGAGGAACGGCGAGGGGGGCGAGGACGGTGAACCGGGCAGAGTGATAACAGACAAGCAGAGTGATAACAGACAAAGAGAGGAGGGCGCCCGGGTGGGCGCCCTCCTCTTGTCAGGCCTTTACTGATGGACCCATTCCGCAGCCTCTCCTTGAGCTCCTTCGGCGGCGGACCGTGGGAGCGGTGGCGAGGCTGCCCGGGGGATTCCTAGAAGTCGTGCCTAGAAGTCGTCCATCCCTCCACCCGGCATGGCCGAGCCGGACTCTTCGGGCTTGTCGACGATAACGGCCTCGGTGGTGAGGAAAAGGGCGGCGATCGAGGCGGCGTTCTGCAGCGCCGATCGGGTCACCTTGACGGCGTCGATGACACCCGTCTTGAACAGGTCCTCGTACTCACCGGTGGCGGCATTGAGGCCCTCGGTCGGCTTCTTGAGGTTGCGCACCTTGTCGACGATGACGCCACCCTCCAAACCGGCGTTGACGGCGATCTGCTTGAGGGGCTCCTCCACGGCGCGCGCCACGATGCGGGCTCCGGTGGCCTCGTCGCCCTCCATCTTGTCGGCCAGTTCGAGTACGCCGGCCTGGGCCCGGAGCAGGGCGACGCCCCCACCGGGCACCACACCCTCCTCGATGGCCGCTTTGGTGGTGGAGACAGCGTCCTCTATGCGGTGCTTCTTCTCCTTCAACTCCACCTCGGTGGCCGCACCCACCTTGATGACGGCCACGCCACCGGACAGCTTGGCCAGGCGCTCCTGCAGCTTCTCGCGGTCGTAGTCGGAGTCGGTGTTGTCGATCTCGGTCTTGATCTGGCTGATCCGACCCTTGATCTCGTCATCCGAACCGCTGCCCTCGACGATGGTCGTCTCGTCCTTGGTCACGACCACCTTGCGGGCGGAGCCCAGGAGGTCGAGCCCGACGTTCTCCAGCTTGAGACCCACTTCCTCGGTCACCACCTGGCCACCGGTGAGGATGGCGATGTCCTGGAGCATGGCCTTGCGGCGCTCGCCGAAGCCGGGAGCCTTGACGGCCACGCTGCGGAACGTGCCCCGGATCTTGTTGACCACCAGTGTGGCCAGAGCCTCGCCCTCCAGGTCCTCGGCGATGATGACCAGGGGCTTCCCACCCTGCATGACCTTCTCCAGCAGGGGCAGCAGGTCGCGTACGGCGGTGATCTTGGACCCGACCAAAAGGATGTAGGCGTCCTCGAGAACGGCCTCCATGCGCTCCGGATCGGTGACGAAGTAGGGGGAGATGTAGCCCTTGTCGAAGCGCATGCCCTCGACCAGGTCCATGTCCATCCCGAAGGTCTGGGACTCCTCGACGGTGATGACCCCGTCCTTGCCCACCTTGTCGATGGCCTCGGAGATCATCTCGCCGATCTCGGGATCGGCGGCCGAAATGGAGGCCACCTGGGCGATCTGGCTCTTCGAGTCGGTCTCCTTGGCGATTCCCCTCAGTGACGCCACGGCCGACTCCACCCCGGCCTCGATGCCCTTCTTGAGCGACATGGGGTTGGCTCCGGCGGCCACGTTGCGCAGTCCTTCGTGGACCATGGCCCAGGCCAGCACGGTGGCGGTGGTGGTGCCGTCGCCGGCCACGTCGTCGGTCTTCTTGGCGACTTCTTTGACGAGCTCGGCGCCGATCCTCTCGAACGGATCCTCGAGCTCGATGTCCTTGGCGATCGAGACGCCGTCGTTGGTGATGGTGGGGGCGCCCCACTTCTTGTCAAGGACGACGTTGCGGCCTTTGGGTCCGAGGGTGACGCGTACGGCGTCGGCGAGCTTGTTCATCCCGCTCTCCAGGGACCGACGGGCCTCCTCGTCGAACGTGATCAATTTGGCCATCAGGTGTTCCTCCGTGTCGTTAGCACTCTGCACTGTCGAGTGCTAATAGCAAACCACGCGCGGGGCCCCGACGCAACCGCAGGCTGGCGAAAATTGGCGGATCGGGCCCGGTCGGAGGACCTCCTTGGCGCCGGCGGGTGCGCTCGACCACCTCCGAGCAGGGAAAACCCGCCATCCCATTGACCCCCCGCCCTTGACAGGCGAGATTTGTCCTCCTAAGTTCTGCTTTTCCAATATGTTTAGTAATTAGCTAGGCTTTGTTGAGTCGAAGAAGGTCTTGGGGCGTTCGACCGGTGAAGGAAGGTCGTGGTCCTGACGTCGAGGGGGGAACGTCAATGGCACAGGCCCTGGGTCGTGGAGGAGGCGTGGGCGCAGGCGCGCACGATCTTCGACGGACGTCGCCAGCGTCCGGAGCGTGCCTCCGGGGTGGATGGCCCCGCACGCCCTGGACCGACCCGTGAGCAGGAGAGCCCGACAGTAAGACCTGGCCGCAGAGATCAGAAGCAGCCTGCATGAGCGATTCAGTATCCGACAGGACACCAACGTCCGATCAGTCACACCGAGAGTGCGAGAAGAGATAGTGCGAGAAGAGACAAGCGTGATAACAGAAAAGCGGTTCACCTCGACCCGATCGATCCGGATCGCCCTGACCGCGGCGGCGGCCGTGGCTGTGGCAGCGGCCACCCTGGTCGTGGCCGTGGCCACGCCCTCGTCGGCATCGACGCTCAACGCCATCGCCACCCCCATCAATCCATCGAACAGCGCCTTCCTGGCCGCGGGCGGGTCGAACACCCCGTTCGCCATTTCTCTTCCTCCCAGCGCCGCCTGCTCGGGCGACACCGCCAAAGACGGATACCAGGTATGGACCTACCTGGTGAAGGAGGGGGCCACCATCGGCGACACCACCTTCAGCGGGAACACCGGGCCCTCCCAGGGCCTGGGTCTCTACGACACGACGGGCACCTACGTGGGTCCCCTCAACACGGCCATCAACACCGGCCAGATCACACAACTCCCCAACTTCGAGTGGGGACCGGGGATCTCGGATGTCCCCGCCCTCCTCTACACCGGCGGCACCAGTGGTGTGTGGGAGGGCGGCATCGCCTGCGCCACCAGCTCGGGCGTGCTGAGCGACAACTGGAACGTCCAGTTCACCTTCAACTCCAGCGAATCCGATCCCAACGGGTTCACCTGGACAGCCATCCCCGGTCCGGCCGGCAGCAGCTTCGCCGACATCACCTCGGCCGACAGCGCCGGCTTCACCGAAGGCCACGCCAGCAGCTTCTCGGTCACCACCACCGGCTCGCCGACCCCGACCATCACCGAGACGGGGGCGCTGCCCGCCGGGGTGACCCTGTCGTCGGCCGGGCTCCTGGCCGGCACCCCGACGGTGACCGGAACCTTCCCCATCACCCTCAAGGCCACCAACGGCATCGGTAATCCGGCCACCCAGGACTTCACTCTCACCGTGGGCGGACCCCCGGCCTTCACCTCGGCCGACAACACCGCCTTCGCCGAAGGCGTGGCCGGTACCTTCACCCCGACCGCCTCGGGGTCGCCGACGCCGACCATCACCGAGAACGGGACGCTGCCCACCGGCGTCACATTCGACGGCACCGCCCTGGCCGGCACGGCCACCGTGACCGGTACCTTTCCCATCACCTTCACCGCGGCCAACGGGATCTCGCCCAACGCCACCCAGAACTTCACGCTGACGGTAGGCATCCCCCCGGCCTTCACCTCGCCGAACGCGGCCAGCTTCACCAAGGGCACCCCCGGCAGTTTCACCCCGGCGGCCACCGGCACCCCGGCCCCGACCATCACCGAGAACGGGGCGCTGCCCACCGGCGTGACCTTCACCGGGGGCAAGCTGACGGGCACGCCCACCGTGAGTGGCACCTTCCCCATCACCTTCACGGCGGCCAACGGCATACCCACCAACGCCACTCAGGACTTCACGCTGTCGGTGGGCGGGGCCCCGGCCTTCACGTCGGCGGCCAGCACCGCCTTCGCCGAGGGCGTGGCTTCCTCCTTCACCCCGACCGCCACCGGCACTCCGGCCCCGACCATCACCGAGAGCGGGGCTCTGCCCAACGGCATCACCTTCAACGGCACCGTCTTGGCCGGCACGGCCACGGCCACCGGTACCTTCGACATCACCTTCACGGCGGCCAACGGCTTCTCGCCCAACGCCACCCAGCCCTTCACGCTGACCGTGGGCATCCCGCCGGACTTCACGTCGCCCGCCGCCACCAGCTTCACCAAGGGCACCCTCGGTAGCTTCACCCCGGCGGCCACCGGAACCCCGGCCCCGACCATCACCGAGTCGGGAGCCCTGCCCGCCGGTGTCACTTTCACCGGCGGAGCGCTGACCGGCACGCCCACGGTGACCGGTTCCTTCCCCATCAACTTCACCGCGGCCAACGGGATCCCGACCAACGCTGTTCAGGCCTTCGTGCTGACGGTCAACGGGCCACCGACCATCACGTCGGCGGCCAGCACCACCTTCACCGAGGGTTCGAACAGCTCGTTCACCCCGACGGCCACCGGCTTCCCGGTCCCGAACATCGTCGAAGCGGGCGCCCTGCCCACCGGCGTCACCTTCACCGGGGGCAAGCTGACCGGCACGCCCACAGTGACGGGAAGCTTCCCCATCACGTTCACCGCCTCCAACGGGATCTCGCCTGACGCCGTCCAGGACTTCGTGCTCACCGTGGCCTCGGTTCCGCAGATCACATCGGCGGCCGGCGCCACCTTTACGGTGGGAACACCGGGAACCTTCACCCTGGTGGCCACCGGCAGTCCGGTCCCGACCATCACCGAGTCGGGAGCCCTCCCGGCCGGGGTCACCTTCACCGCCGGCTCCCTGAACGGCACGCCGACGGCCGGCGGCACCTTCCCCGTCACCTTCACGGCCAGCAACGGCGCCGTTCCCGACGCCGTGCAGCATTTCGTCCTGACCGTCGACGCCCCGCCAGCCGTCACGTCGGCCTCATCGGCCACGTTCACCACGGGCCAGACCAACTCGTTCACAGTGACGGCCAGCGGTACCCCGAGGCCGACCCTGGCCCAGAGCGGCACGCTGCCCGGTGGGGTCGCCTTCGATGCCTCCACCGGTGTCCTGTCAGGTAACCCGTCGGCCACCGGCACCTTCCCGGTGTCCTTCACCGCCACCAACGGGATCGGGTCGCCGGCCGTCCAGTCCTTCACTCTGACCGTGGTCAGTCCTCCCCCGATCAAGGCGCCGACCACCCTCAGCGCCACCGTGGTGGGCATGGCTGCCGCTCCCGGTGGAACCGGGTACTGGTTGACCGATTCGGCCGGCGATGTGGCTCCTTTCGGTTCGGCCCGCACCTACGGATCGCTGGCCGGGAAGAGCCTCAACTCGCCCATCGTGGGCATCGCCGCCACGGCCACCGGACACGGCTACTGGTTGGTGGGCGCCGACGGCGGTGTGTTCGCCTTCGGTGACGCCGGCTTCCACGGATCGTTGGGTGGCGTCGTTCTCAACCGGCCCATCGTGGGCATCGCCGCCACGCCCAGCGGAGGCGGGTACTGGTTGGTGGCGGCCGACGGGGGCGTCTTCGCCTTCGGTAACGCCGGCTTCCACGGTTCGATGGGTGGCGTGGTTCTCAACCAGCCCGTGGTGGGCATAGCCACCACGCCCAGCGGAGGCGGGTACTGGTTGGTGGCGGCCGACGGGGGCATCTTCGCCTTCGGCAACGCCGGCTTCCACGGATCGATGGGTGGCGTGGTTCTCAACCGGCCTGTGGTCAGCATCGCCGCCACGGCCAGCGGAGGCGGTTACTGGTTGGTGGCGGCCGACGGGGGCGTGTTCTCCTTCGGTAACGCCGCCTACCGCGGCTCGTTGGGCGGCGTGAACCTCAACAAACCGATCGTGGGTTCGGCGGCCGCCACCGGCACCGGTGGCTACTGGTTGGCCGGCGGCGACGGCGGCGTGTTCGCCTTCGACGCTCCGTTCTACGGCGCGAACTGACCAGGGAGGATCACCCGGTGCAGGCCGACATCGTTGCCGGGGCTGTAGGCAGCCCGGCCACGGCCGGACAGGCCGGCACCCGTCGACCTGTCCGTCCCATCCGGCCAGGCCGTCGAGGCCCTCGGGCGGACGGGGGTCTGCGCCGGTGGGCGGCGGTCGGCCTGCCGGTGCTGTCCGCCCTGTGGCTGCTGTCCGTCCCGGCCACCGCGTCGGCCGCCACCGCAGGGACGGCGACCATCATCCAGCCCAGTACCGGCGCCCCCCTCGACGGCGGCGGGTCGGGGACCGCCTATGGGGTCAGCCTCCCCTCCGGTGCGAGCTGCCCGGGCGACACGGCCACCAAGGGCTACCACGTCTACAGCTACCTGATTCCCCAAGGTCACAACCCCACCGAGGTCAGCTTCAAAAAGGAGTTCCCCAGCCGGTGGTACGGCTACATCTCCTACGGAGCCTATTTCGGAGCCATCAACACGGCCGAGGGCACCGGTCAGGTGATGACGCTTCCGCCATTCAGTTGGACGCGCTACTCCTCCTTTCTCGGTGAGCTCTTTCCCAACGGCTCCACCAAAGCCACCTGGGAGGGCGGCATCGTGTGCGCCAACCCGGAAGGGGTGACCACCGACTACTGGAACACCCAGATCGTGTTCACCCGGACCTCGGCCGACCCGGGCGGGTTCACCTGGCGGGTGGTGGCCCCACCGCCCGCCGCCGACAACACGTGGCTGGTGGTCGGCGTGACCCTTATCGTCCTGGCCATCCTGTTCGGCGCGTTGGCGGTGGTCCTGAGCCGCCGTCGGGGACCGACCGACCGGACAGCAGGTGACGGACCGGGGTCGGCAGCTCCCCCTGTCGATGCGGACACCGCCGCCCAGCGACTGCCGGCGCCGGCGGGGCATTAGCCATGGTCACCACCACCGTCACTCCCCGCCCGACCGAGGATGCGCCGCTCGACCGTGAACGACGCACCGTCATCGCCAAGCCCGGGACCGGCGACCGTGTCTTCCGGGGCCTCACCCGCTCAGGCAGTTTGGTTGTCCTGGCCGTCTTCGCCGCCATCGGGCTTTTCCTGGCCATCAAGGCGTCCTCCGCTATCAGAGTGGCCAAGTTCAAGTTTCTGACCACCCAGGCGTGGGAGCCGGACATCCACCACTTCGGCATCGCCGGCATCATGGCCGACACCCTGTTCATCGCCGTGGTGGCCGTGATCATCGCCATCCCCATCTCCCTCGGGCTGGCCCTGTTCATCTCCGAGATCGCACCGGACCGACTCAAGCGTCCCCTGGTGTCGTTGGTCGACCTGATGGCGGCCGTACCCAGCGTGGTCTACGGGCTGTGGGCCCTCTACTTCCTCCAGACCAGGATCATCGGCATCTCGCGGTGGCTTTCGGTGTGGCTGGGCTGGATCCCGATCTTCAAGGTCAACGGCACCGGCGCCACCAACCCCACCGACCTCGGGCACGAATTCACGGCCTCCACCTTCGTGGCCGGGGTGGCCGTCTCACTGATGGTCATTCCCATCCTGACCTCGGTCATGCGTGAGTCCTTCTCGCAGGCACCTCTGGGTGAGCGGGAGGGGGCGTACGCCCTCGGTTCCACACGGTGGGGGATGGTCCGTTCGGTGGTGCTGCCCTTCGGCAAGGGGGGGATCATCGGGGGGACCATGCTCGGTCTGGGGCGGGCGCTGGGCGAGACGATCGTGGTGATCCTCATCATCTCGCCCGTGTACACCGCCAATTTCCACATTCTGCAGAGTGGTGGCAACTCCATCTCCTATCTCATCGCCAATCTGGTGGGGGAGTCGTCCTCGTTCGGGGTATCGGCCCTCATGGCTGCCGGTCTGGCCCTCTTCGCCCTCACCCTGATCGTCAACTTCTCGGCGTCGGCCGTGGTGGCCCGGTCGCGCTCGGGCGCCGAGAGTGACGACTGATGACCACCACCGGCCTGGCCGAGAGGAACACCACTGACGGGTCGGACCTGGACAGCGCGCCACGGCCTCCGCAGAAGCGCCGCAAGCTGGGTGGATTCAGCGGCGCCAAACTCTTCAATCTGGTGGGAGCGGGCGTCGCCGGTATCTCGGTGGCCTTCCTGCTCCACCTCCTGACCGCCCTGTCGGGCCCGGTGGCCCTCTGCCTGGTGGCCTACCTGGCCTTTCTGGCCATCTACGCCACTCTGGTGTCCCTGGACGACGACGGGCCGGTGGTGCGCGACGCCATCATGACCGTCCTCATGGCGACCTGCGCCGTCATTGCCTTCGGGGCCCTCGGCACCGTGGTCTTCTTCACTCTGGCCAAGGGCTGGGCCGCCCTGGACCACGTCAACTTCTACACCCAGGACATGTCGCGGGCAGGACCGCTGGCTCCGCTCACCACCGGCGGTATGGGGCACGCCCTGATCGGCACGGTGTGGATGGTGGGGATCGCCGTGGTGCTCACCGTCCCCCTCGGCCTGGTCGGTGCCGTGTACCTCGATGTGACCCGGGGCCGTCCCTCCCGTTTCTTCCGCACGGTGGTCGAGGCGATGACCGCTCTGCCCAGCATTCTGGCCGGCCTGTTCATCTACGCCGCCTGGATCCTCGAGTTCGGGTTCGGGCGGTCGGGTCTGGCCGCCGCCCTGGCCCTGAGCGTGATGATGCTGCCCTACATCATCCGGGCCTCTGATCTCGCCCTCCGTCTGGTGCCCGGCAACCTGCGAGAGGCGGCGGCGGCGCTGGGGGCGCCAGGATGGCGGTCGGAGTGGCAGGTGGTCATCCCGACGGCTCGTTCCGGCCTGGCCACGGCCGTGATCCTGGGCATCGCCCGATCCATCGGCGAGGCCTCGCCGGTCCTGCTCACCGCCGGATTCACCAGTTACGTGAACGCCAATCCCCTGCACGGGCCCATGGTCTCCCTCCCGCTCGAGACGCTCAAACTGGTGCAGGCCGGTGTGCCCGCCTACACCAGTCGTGCCTTCGGGTGCGCTTCGTTCCTGCTCCTGGTGGTCATCGTCCTCTTTCTGGTGGCCCGCAAGATCGGCGGGTGGGGCCCCGGCCATCTCTCGCCCCGGGCCCGACGTCGGGTCATGGCGGCTTCGGCCCGCGATATGGACCGCTACACCCGCAAGCAGGCTTCGGCCGTGCCGGCCGGTGCCACCGCCACGGACGCAACCGGCTTCGGGGCCACCGGAACGGCGGCGGAGGGCTTGACGTGATCGGGCCCCGACATGGCGTCCGTCCCGCCGGTGGTGTCCGACGCCTGGTGTACGGGATGGCCGCCACCATGACGGCCGTATTGTCCATCCTGTTACTCAGTGCGTGGCCGGCCGGCGCCGCCAGCTACGTCCCCATATCCGGTGAAGGATCCTCCTGGTCGGCCAATGCCCTCGACCAGTGGATCGCCGACGTGCAGCAATTCGGGATGAGGGTCAACTACACCGCCAACGGTTCCACCCAGGGCCGCCAGGACTACATCAGCGGGCTCACCGATTTCGCCGCCTCCGACATCCCCTTCCAGACCAATCCGACCGACGGATCGGCACCCGAGCACCCCCAGTCCGGGTCCTACGCCTACATGCCCATCACGGCCGGCGGCACGGTGTTCATGTACAACCTCAAGATCGACGGCCAGCAGGTCACCAACCTCCGGCTCTCCGGTGAGAACATCGCCAAGATCTTCACCGGTCAGATCAACAACTGGGACAATCCGGCTCTGGCCGCCGACAACCCCGGCCTCACCCTGCCCGACCAGTCGATCGTGCCCGTGGTCCGTTCCGACGGGGCCGGCGACAGCTTCGAGCTCACCGAGTGGATGATCAGCCAGTACCCCTCGGTGTGGAATGCGTACTGCTCGTCGTCGGGCCGGGCTCCGGCCTGTGGCCCGACATCCTTCTACCCCACCGTTACCGGGATGATCGCCCAGTCGGGCGACCTGGGGGTGGCCGGTTACGTCTCCCAGAGCTACGCCGACGGCTCCATCGGCTACGTGAACTACTCCTACGCCCTGTCCGACCACTTCCCGGTGGCCCAGATACTCAACTCGGCGGGCTACTACACCGAACCGACGCCCCAGAACGTGGCCGTATCGCTGTTGTCGGCGCAGGTGAACACCTCGAACCCCAACGATCCGGCCACCTATCTGACCGAGAACCTGTCCGGCGTCTACACCGACACCGATCCCCGCTCCTATCCGCTTTCGTCCTACAGCTATCTGATCCTGCCCATCAAAATCACCAGTACCTCCAGCTTCAGTGCGGCCAAGGGCGCCACCCTGGCCGCTTTCTCCTATTACGCCATGTGTCAGGGTCAACAGCAGTCGGCGGCCCTCGGCTATTCACCGATGCCCATCAACCTGGTGGAGGACAGCTTCAACCAGATTCGTCAGATACCCGGGGCCGTGGTGCAGAACATCAACATCCAGAGCTGCAACAACCCGACGTTCACCCCGTCGGGGGCCAACCTGTTGGCCCAGACCGCCCCTTACCCGCCGGCCTGTGACAAGCAGGGGCCCACCCAGTGCACGACCGGCACCGGCGGTGCGGCGGCCGTGGCCACACCGGTCAGCGCCGGCTCCCCGGCGGCGGCCGCGGCGGCCTCGGGTTCGTCGGGGACCTCCGGTTCGTCGGGTGGATCGGCAGGGGCCGGAGCGGCCGGTGCGGCCGGTGCGGCGGCCTCCAGCGCCGGAGGTGTGGGCGCGCAGTCGTGCGCGGCCGGCTCGGCATGTACCGCAACGGGCGCCTCGAGCAGTGCGCTCGATGCCAAGCCCGAGCCTCTCCCGGCCACGTTGACAGTGGCCACCGGATGGTCCTGGGATCAGTACCTGATGCTGGTGGTGGCGCTCCTGGTTCTGGCTGTCATCCTCATTCCCGGCTGGTTCGCGGCGGCCGCCGCCGCCGTGACCTACGTCCCCCGACGGGTAACCGGTCGTCGGGAAAGCAGGAAATCATGACCAGGCCGGGAGCTGTTCGTCTGCGCCGGTTGGGCGTCGTTCTGGGCGGACTGGCACTGGTCCTTTCGATCGTCCTCCTCCCCGAGGCGCAGAGCAGCGCCACAGCCGACCCCAGCATTACGGTCACTCCGGCACCGACGGTGACCGGTATCGGCGCCCCCGACTCGGGGCCGAATGTGGGTGGGGCCACGGTGACCATCATCGGGACCGGTTTTGTGGGGACCGACGCCGGAGGCACACGGTTCATCGCCAGCCAGGTCATGTTCGGCTCGACTGTTGACACCGACTTCCAGGTCGACTCGGCCACCACCATCACGGCTGCCGCACCGGCCGGAACGGGAACCGTCGACGTCACGGTGACAACCGAAGAAGGAACGTCGCCGACGTCATCGGCCGACCAGTACACCTATCTGGACAACTGGAGCCAGGGGACCGTCTCCTCCCTCCCGTCGACGACATCGGCGGTGAGTGGCATCACGGGTCCCAGTACCGGCGATCTGTTCGGCCCCGGTGATCCCTACGCCGACCTCAAGGTGTCGGTCAACCAGACCAAGAACCTCACCGACCAGGCCATTTCCGTGTCGTGGTCGGGAGGGGTGCCGACCGAGACCGATTCCTCCGGCGATTTCCTGGGCGACTACCTGCAGATGTTCGAGTGTTGGAGCGACCCCGGCGCTTCCGGCCCGTCGGCGTCACAGTGCGAGGTGGGAGGCCAATCCAGTTCGGCGTCGAACTACCCGATCGACCAGGCCGATGCCGGGTCTTCGCAGGAGTTCTCGCGGGTGCTGGCCCAGCCCGGGTGGAGCACGGACAACAGCTCGGAACCGAGCTGTGCCACCGCCAGCGGCACCGGGCCGTGCACCGATCTTTCCGGATCCGCCCCGACACGCTTTGAGCTCCAACCGTTCCAGGCGGCCGACGGGACGATCGTGAGGCAACAGGCCAACTACAACTACAACCTGAATCCCAACGACCCTGTGGACTTCTGGCTCAACCCCTACTTCAGCTTCGACACCACCAATGAAGTCGACTTCGGACGTACCCTCCAGGGCGGCGTCGGCGATCAGCTGTTCGACGTCGATACCGGACTCAACGCCCCGGGCCTGGGGTGTGGTCAGACGGTTCAGAGCGCCTCGGGCACCGGCAGTGTGGCCCCGCAATGCTGGTTGGTCATCGTGCCCCGGGGTGATCTGTCCCAGGAGAACCCCCCCGGCCTGACCGGTGTCAACAGTGTGGTCACCTCGCCCCTCTCGGCGTCGGCCTGGCAAAACCGCATAACCATCCCCCTGCAGTTCAACCCGGTGGGGTCGACCTGCTCGATCAACGCCCAATCGCAGGAAATCGAGGGGAGTGAGCTGGCGTCACCGGCCGTCTCCAGTTGGGAGCCGGCGCTGTGCAGCCTGCCCGGCGCCCAGCCGTACAGCTATCTCACCAATGACGATGACCAAGCCCGCTCCAACCTCACCAACCCCTCCTACGGCTCGGTCGGCATGTCTGTCTTCTCCAATCCCATACCTTCGGGTGCGACGGGTCCCGACAACCCGGTGGACTACGCCCCGCTGACCCTGTCGGGAGCCGTCGTCGCCTTCAACATCCAGAGGGTCCCCACTGTCGAACCCGACGGGACCCTGGACAGCACCGAATTGAACAACGCCGATTCGCGTGTGCAGAACCTCTACCTCACCCCCCGGCTGGTGGCCAAGCTGTTGACCGAGTCGTACCAGGCCGAGCTCAAGGGCGTGGCCCACACCACCGATGCCAGCTACCAGTGGGTGAAGAAGAACCCGGTCGGGATCTTCGACGATCCCGATTTTCTGCAGTACAACCCCGAGTTCCAGTTGATGACCACCGCCGAGCAGATCGACGCCGCCACCATGGTGGTGGAAGAGGGCAGTTCGGATGCGGCCACCACCCTGTGGAAGTGGGTGCTGTCCGACCCGTCCGCCCGGGCATGGCTGAGCGGCCAGCCCGACCCGTGGGGCATGGTCGTCAACCCCTACTACAAGAACCTGGTCACCGAGAGCAGCGGGCCGGAGACGTATCCGAAGAGTGACCCGTGGTGCGCCCCCAATCCTCCCGATGTGAGTACAGGGGTGCCGGCCCGTCAGATCTGCGTCCAGGACTGGTCGCCCTACGTCTTGTCGATGGCCGCCGCCGCCCAGGACGCGGCCACCGCCAACGACGGCGCCAAAACCACGTTCAACCCCAACAACACCCCGGACACGGCGTGGGGGTCCAATGGGCCACAGATCACCGGCAATGACCTGATCATGTCGGTGACCGACTCGGCGTCGGCGGCCCGTTACGGATTGCAGACGGCCAGTCTGAGCCCGGCCGGTGAGGACACGGACCCGACGTTCGTAGCTCCGGACTCGGCCAGCCTCCTGGCCGGCGAACAGGCCATGGTCACGAGTTCGGTGCCCGAGGTGCTGGAGACCGATCCTTCATCGACGGCGGCCAACGCCTATCCCCTGACCATGCTCACCTACGCCGCCGCCACTCCCGAAAAGCTCAATCAGTCGTCGCGCGACGATACACGCGGCCTTCCTCCACTACGCCGCCGGTACCGGTCAGACCCAGGGCGTCGACCCCGGCGACCTCCCCAGCGGGTACGTCCCCCTGCCGGCGCCGCTGGTGGCCCAGACGGAGGCCGCCGCCGATGCCATCGAGCACCCGCCTGTTTTTCCCACGGCGTCCAAGACGTCGACGACAGCTGCCTCCACCTCCGGCGCCTCCTCCACCGGTGCTGGCGGCTCGAGCACAGGGGCCACCAGCTCCCTGACGCCCTCTGAGCTGGCGGCGGTGGCGGCCGAGCGGGCCAGGGCGGCGGACCGTGAGCGGACCCGGTCGATCGGGCCGGCCGCCCTGAGCGCGGTCCGGGTCACCGGGCTGCCGGTGGGTGCGCTGCGCTGGATCCTGCCGCTGCTGCTCCTGCTCGGGCTGTTGGCCGCTCTCGGGGCGGCCGTCCTCAAGTTCGCCGGTGGTCCGGCCACGGCAGGGGATTCTCCCGAGGCCGTCACCGATGGGGCCGAGACGGAGACCGAGCCGTGACGGTCCGGTCCCGCACCCTCCGAGGGGTCACCCTGGGCGCGGCGGCGACCGTGCCCTTGGCGGCCGGATCGCTGGTCCTGATGATCACCGCTCCGGCCGCTGCGGTGTCACTCGGCGGGGTGGCCATACTGGCCCCACCGGGAGCCACTGCGGCCACACCCCTGCGGTCAGGCGGCTCGGCCACCCTCTTCACGGTTGCTCTACCGGCCAACGCCTCGTGCTCGGGGGACACCGCCTCCGACGGCTACCACGTCTACAGCTACCTGGTGAAGAAAGGTGCCGACCTGTCCACCGTCCACTTCGTGGCCGGCCCGTCAACGGGGTACGGCATCGTCGACACCACCAGCACCTACTACGGCGCCGTCAACACGGCCCGAAGGACCGGCCAGATCGTGGGCGTCCCCAACGACTTCGCCTGGGCGCCCCTGGTGCGGAGCGGTGGTGGATCGCTGGCCCTCTCCCAGCTCCTGTACGACGGTTCCACCGGTGCGTGGGAGACCGGCCTGGCCTGTGCTACCGGCCACGGCACCGTGTCGAACGACTGGAATACCCAGATCACCTTTACCGCCGACGCCGCCGATCCCCACGGCTTCACCTGGACGGCGGACCCCGACGGCCCGACGCCCACCGGCACGACCGGTGTCATCAGCTTCGGAGAGCACGCCACTCCAGGGTCGACGCCCGGGTCGGCCACACCGGCGGCCCGTCCCACCGCCGGTGGAGCGGCCGGGGTGTCGAGTAGCGCTTATCCCTTCACGGCCGGATCGACCTCCTCGGGATCCGCCCACGCACCGGCACCCACCGGTTCGGCCCCGGTGGGAACGGCGGATGCCACCGCCGGGGTATCCCCGGCCCCGATCATCATCGTGGTCGCCGGTCTGCTCTTCGTCGGCGCCGCTATCGCCATCCTGCTCAGGGCCAAGGATGCCCGGTGACAGCCACCCAGACGGCGCTGGAGCGCGAGATGCTGCTGGTTCCCACTCCGGGAACGACAACCGATGAGGCCGCCACAGATGGTCGCGATGAGGCGGCCCGGCTGCAGGAGCAGTTCGACGTGGCCGGCCGTATCGGGACGGCACCCACCCCACCACCGAAGCGACCCAAGGCGCGGCTGCACATCGTGCGGGCGGCGCTGGTCATCCTGGCCGCGGTGTCGATCGGGCTGGTGGTCCAGCTGGCCTACGTGAGTCGGCTCCAGCACCATTCGGCCCAAGTCGATCTGTACAACCAGATCCGCCCGGAGCTGGCCCTGGGCACCGCACCCATCGGTCCGTGTGGACAAGCGGCCTGTGGGAAGCGCCACCAACCGATCGCACTGGGCATCCCGATGGCCATCATCCGGATTCCCTCCATAGGTGTGGACCAGGTGGTGGTGGAGGGGACGACCGGGGGCGTCCTGGCTGACGGTCCGGGCCATTACCTGTCGACGGTCTTTCCCGGTGGGGCCGGGACCAGCGTCATCCTCGGCCGCCAGGCGGCCTACGGGGGCCCTTTCGGGCGCATCCACGATCTCCGTAAGGGTGCCCGCATAACGGTGGTCACCCAGGTGGGTACGTCGGTCTTCCGCGTGGTCGACATCCGTTCGGGCGGGTCCCGGGAGCATCTGGCTCCCGTCTCACGGGCCCGTCTCACCCTGGGTACGGCGGCGGGGACGGCATTTGTGCCTACCGGGGTGGTGTACGTCGACGCCGACAAGGTGGGACCGGCTCTCGCCTCCTATCGTCCGGCGGTCCACACGGTGCCCGACAGTCAGAGGCCGATGGGTCTCGACACCGGCACTCTCTGGGTGCTGACCCTGTTGGCGGCGGCCCTGGTGGCGGTATTCGCCGGCGCGGTGTGGGTGTGGCGGCGCCGTGGTCACGCCCAGGCCTGGATCGTATTCAGTGCACCACTGGTGCTCATCTGGATGTTCGTCGTCGATCAGATCGCCCGACTGCTTCCCAATCTCCTGTGATGTTCCTCCTACCTGTGATGCTCTTGCCTCCTGTGATCTCAACCAACGCCAGCGCGAGGATGTGACGCCCATGTCGCTCGATACCCGAACCGACCGGCCACCGACGACCGGTGACCTCTATCAGGCTGCCCGGCTCGAGGCCCGGGAGATATCGGCCTGGTTCGGTGATCACCATGTTCTCGACCGGGTGTCCTTGACCATGGAGTCACGGCAGGTGACCGCCCTCATCGGCCCCTCCGGTTGCGGCAAGTCGACCTTCCTCCGCATCCTCAACCGGATGCACGAGCTCACGGCGTCGGCGGCGATGGCCGGCGATGTTCTTTTGGACGACGTGGACATCTACGCGCCCGACCGCAAACTGACCGAGGCCCGGCGCCACATCGGCATGGTGTTCCAGAAGCCCAATCCCTTTCCGGCCATGTCCATCTACGACAATGTGCTGGCCGGGTTACGTCTGACCGGTACGCGCAAGGACCAGGACGCCAGGGACGAGATCGTGGAGAGCTGCCTGGTCAGTGCCGGGCTCTGGAAGGAGGTGAACGGGCGCCTTCGCCAGCCCGGGGGAGCCCTTTCGGGCGGCCAGCAGCAGAGGCTGTGTATAGCCAGGGCCCTGGCCATCCGTCCTCGCGTCCTTCTGATGGACGAGCCGTGCTCCGCCCTCGACCCCACGTCGACCCGGCGGATCGAGACCACCATCGAGGAGTTGCGCACCGAGGTCACCATCGTGATCGTGACCCACAACATGCAACAGGCCCAGCGGGTGTCGGACTACACAGCCTTCTTCTTGGCTGAGCAGGGGACGCCCGGGTACATCATCGAGCACGGGCCGACCGAGGCCATGTTCGACTCACCACTGGATCCCCGGACCCTCGACTACGTCCACGGTCGCTTCGGCTGACCGGGCCGCGGGCCCGTCGGCCACCGGACGGCCGATCGGCCGGCGTACCCGTCCGCCAACCGGCGCCGGCCTGGGCGAGGGGTCCCGGAGGTGCGCACCGGCCCCGGCGATTTGGATTTCGGCTCGGTATACTGAATACCTGCCTCGCCGTGCCGAGGTGGATCTGAGCCGATGACCCCGTCCCGCGAGCCCGAGGCCACCGAGGCCTACACCCGAGCATCCGTGGAGGCCTATCTGCGGGCGGCCAGTGAGGAGAAGGCGCGGCTCCGAACGGCCATCGACGAGGCTCGGAAGCGGGTAGCCCGGGCCCAGACCAACGAGCAGTACCTCAACGCACAGCACGAGGTCGACCACGATCCCGCCACCCACCCGGCTCGGTGGGACATAGATGAATCGGTTGGTGGTTCATTTCCCGGTGGCGGTTCACACGGAGGAACGGGCCTTTCGCCGGAATCGACGGACGGCTCCCCCTTCCATCCGGACAACAACATTTCTTTCGGGCAGCTACGCCTGGCTCCCGGGGCGGAGGATATCTGGCGGTCTCTCGACCTTCCCAACACCCTAGCCCATGAATGAACCAGACGGAGCGGGGCATCAAGGGTCGCCGGCGGGGGAGGCAGGGGCCATTCCGGCGTCGGTCGTCGGGCATCTGATCGAAAGCAACGAAGGGGAGATCGAGCGCCTTCGCCGCCAGCTGAATGAGGCGTTGGCCGAAGCCGACGAGGCCGAGAGTCGCGTGGAGGCCCATCCGGGAGCCCCCCTTCTTCCCCTCGAGTGGCAAGATCTCGACGGGGTCGCCCCCACTGACGAGAGCCCGGAGCCGACGCGTCCTGCTCGGACCACGGTCGTGACCCGACGGTCGTGACGAGACGGCTCTCCAGCAGGGTGAACCTCAAGAGTACGGGTCAGCTACCGTCGGGGAAGCCACCCCGATGGAGCACCATGGGGTGGTCCGGCAATCGCCCGGTAGCTCTTACCGAGGCCCGCCAGCCGTCCGGGTAGGGCACCAGCCCTTCGAAGAGGACCGTCCCGCCGCTCGGCGATCCCGCTCCCACCACCTCCTCCAGCGACTGGCGGAGGTGGGTCATGGCGTCCGGGCCGAAGCGGGCCGTCCACCCGTGCTCGGTAGAGGCCAGGAGCTCACCGAAACGGTCCCGGGTCCGTTCCCCCTTGTCCGTGAGCAGCACGATTTTTCCCCGAACGGCGTGGGGGTCCGTTGCGACGGTGGCGCAGCCCAACCGCTCCAGAAAGCCGACAGTCATGCTCTGCGCCTCTTTGGACAGGCCGGAGAGAGCGGGTAGATCCCGCCTGCGCTTACCGGCGGTATCCAAAATCTGCAAAGTGTTGGCGCCCACGGCCAGAGATATTTCCGAGTCACCCTCGAACTCGATGGTGAAGGCCAAAAGGACCTGGGCCAGGAGGGCCGAGAGACCGAGGCCCTCCACAGCCGCCGCTCGTTCGGCCCCGGCCCGCGGCGGGGCGGCGGTGAAGACTTCGGTCTGCCCGCCCTGGGTCGGGTAAACGATGGGGAGATAGAGCGGCAGGTCGGCGTCGATCAGCCGGACCATCTCGGCCAGACCCCGGTTCAGACGGTTGACCGGTACGGCTCCGAACCGGCGACGCCATCGGTCCTCCACCATGGCGGCCAACGGACGCCAGACCTCCTGGGCTCGCCGCCCTCCCCGCGTGGGGAGGACCCACCGATCGCCGTCGCTGCCGACCGGCCGCCGGCCCGAACCGGAGACCCCGTCCCGGCCGCCTTCATCCACCGTTACATAGCCCCATCGCTGCAAGCCGGCGAGCGAGTCCCGGGTGGTCCGGGCCCGAGCGTGGAGCTCACGGACGGTCACCCCACCCGGGTCGATGTGACGCATGACGTTCTCCCAGAGGACCTGTGACACCAGCCACGGCCCTCTCCTCGATGGACCGGTCGCTGTGCTCGAGGTCCGGTGAGGCATCCGGTGTTCGAACTCATTGTCGAACTCGACGGTGAAGGCCACCAGTAGCCGGGCGAGGAGGGTCGGCAGGGGGAGCCGCGGATCCATGGCGTCATCATCGTGCCCATGGCACCCCGGGACAAAAGGCGGGACGGTCGGACGGTGGGATCGGTTAGTTTTCGCACAGTGAAGGTCCTCTGATGCGCATCAGCACCGTCATCCTCCCCATCTATCCGTGGTCCGAAGGCCAGCGGGTTTGGCGTCGGGCCGAAGAGCTGGGATTTAACGCCGCCTACACGTATGACCATCTTTCGTGGCAAAGCTTCCGGGACCAGCCCTGGTACGGGGCCCTCCCCACCCTTACGGCGGCGGCACTGGCCACCGACCGCCTGCGCATCGGCACCCTGGTGACTTCCCCCAACTTCCGGCATCCGGTGCCTCTGGCCAAGGAGCTGATGTCGCTGGACGATATTTCCAACGGTCGACTGACCGTTGGCATCGGATCAGGGGGAACCGGGTTCGATGCCACCGTTCTCGGCCAGCAACCGTGGTCGCCGACCGAGCGAACGCAGCGCTTCTCCGAGTTCCTCGACCTGTTGGACAGGCTTCTCCGAGAGGCCAGGACCACCTACGAAGGCCTCCACTACTCGGCCGACGAGGCCCGCATGCTGCCCGGCTGTGTCCAGAAGCCCCGGGTTCCGCTGGTGGTGGCCGCAGCCGGCCCCCGGGCCATGGAGCTCGTGGCCCGCTACGGCCAAGGGTGGGTCACCTACGGTGACCCGATGCGCCCAGCTGATGCCCCGGCGGAACGCGCTCCCGACGCGGTGGGGGCCCAGATGGAGCGGCTGGCGACGGCCTGCGCCGACCAGGGGGCCAGCTTTGCCGATCTCGACAAGATCCTGCTCCACGGCATCACCTCCGAGCGCCCCCTCGGGTCGGTGAACGCCTTCATCGACTGGGCCGGTCGCTACCAGGCGCTCGGCATCACCGAAATCACCGTCCACTGGCCCGTACCCGACTCGGTGTTCGCCACCGATCCCGCTGTCTTCGAGAGGATCGCCACGGAGGCGGCGGCACAGCTCTGAGTAGGGAGGGAGACCGGGTGGCTCCCGCCCCGACCGATGAAAGTCAGGAGCGAAGGCCGGTCAGGGAGCCACCAACTCGATGGCCACTCCATCGGGGTCGCGCAGCTGAAGGGAGGGATGACCGTTCTCCAGCACGATTCCATCGTGGTCGACGCCCATCTCGGTGAGGTGCCTGGCCCATCCATCCAGCGAGTTGCCGTCCGGAACCGCGAAGGCCAGATGATCCAAGACACCGTTGGCGGACGGGGGAACCCGGTTGCTGGGATTACGGCCCTCGGTCAGAACGACGACCAATTTCGCCCCACGGTGTTTGAGGGCGATGTAACCGATGTCTGGGTCTTCGGCAAAGGGAACCAGACCGAGGGCCGCGCCGTACCATCGAGCACTGGCCTCCACGTCCGTCACCAGCAGCTGGAAATGGGAGAGCCCGGTGATGGGCGCTCCGTTTCCCGATGGGTCGACCCCTGTCACTCCACGGATACTAGTGACAGGGATCGGCGAACCACCTGACGACAGCTGCCGCTAGGTCCCTCGGCCTCCACGCAGCATCAATCAGCCGAAACCGGTCTATGTCCAGGGTCGGCGCGTCGGCCGGCTGTACGATCAGTCGCTACGGTGGGTCTTACCAACGGAGCCCTGATCAACTGGGAATGGAGACGCATGACAGCGAAGTCTGATTTCACCGACGACCAATGGCTCCTCATCTTGGAGGCGCCACCCAGCGCCGGCATGATTGTGGTGACGGCACAGCGAGGGGGGTCGTTCCGCGAGAGCATCGCCCTGGCCAAGGCCTACGTCGAAGCGCGCCAACACCACGGAGAGAGCGAACTTTTGGATGCCATCGTGGCGGCCAAGCCGGAGCGGGATCACACCCACTACCACTCGCCCGAGGAGTTGAAGCAACACGGTCTGCAACACCTGCGGGATTCGGTGGCCCTTCTGCACAGCAAAGCCACACCTCAGGAGGTCGACGAATATCGTCGGTTCATCATCACGCTGTCCGAAAAGGTGGCGTCAGCCCATCGGGAGCATGGTCAGGACGTGAGCGACGCCGAGCGGGCCGCCATCAACGAGATAACCGAGGCCCTCAACACGCCGACCGGATAGGCACCGGTTAGATCCGGTCCGTGCCACCGGTGGCCCGATGAGCGGCGGAAATAGTCAACTATCTACTTGACTATTGAGGGCTTGAGCCATACACTCAAGCACATGCTTGACCAAACGATCGACCTCGATCGGACCTTCCAGGCGCTAGCCGACAAGAGCAGGCGCTCCATGGTGGAGCGGTTGACCCTGGGCCCTGCGTCGGTGAGCGAGCTGGCCGAACCCCTGGCCATGTCGCTTGCCGCTGTCGTCCAACACGTGCAGGTGCTCGAGGCATGCGGAGTCGTGAAGACCGAAAAGGTCGGGAGGACGCGCATGTGCCGAATCGAAGGTGCGGCCATGACCGCCGCCGAACAGTGGATCACCGATCGGCGCCGTGGTTGGGAAGCCCGGTTGGATCGGCTCAGCACCGTTCTGAGCGAAGAAACCAGACAGGAGAAACCATGACCCGTTCCAGCCTCGACCACGACACGTTCGTCATCGAGAGGACGTTCGACGCTCCGGTGGCCCGGGTGTTCCGGGCTTGGGCCGACCCCGTCCTCAAAGCTCGCTGGTTCGCCGGCTCCGCTGATGCCCTGGGTGCAGGGTACGAACTCGACTTCAGGGTCGGAGGCCGCGAGGTCAACCGTGGCGGTCCCCCCGGGGGGCCCATCTACACGTATACGTCCCAGTTCTACGACATCGTCCCCGAACAGCGGATCATCTCCGCCTACGAGATGTACGAGGACGAGGCACGGATCTCCGTGTCGGTGGCCACGGTCCAGTTCGGCGATGGAGCAGATGGAACCCATCTGATCCTCACCGAGCAGGGAGTGTTCCTCGACGGCAAGGACACGGTGGCCCAGCGGGAGGAGGGCACCCGGTCCCTTCTGGACTCACTGGCGATAGCGCTGGACAAGGGTGGATCGTGAGGCGTTGACGGCGGCGCTGTTCACCTCGTGAACCAGGGGCAGCAAAGGTGCATTGCCTGTGACAAGCCTGCTTCGAGTCCGGCCCGGTAACAGGGCTCGATGGGTCCGCCGGACTTTGTCCGTCGCCGCCGGATCGCCGGCGGCAGGAGACGACACCCGAGTGCTCACTCCGATATCCTCCTGTCATGCGTGAGGGGGCCGAGCAACGGGACCTCAAGCGAATCTGGTTGTTCTCGGGTTGCACTCAAGCCGAACTGCGCCGGATTCAGAAAGTGCTCAAAGAAGTCTCCGTACCGGCGGGGAGGCTCTTGGTCGAAGAGGGCCAACCCGGGCTCATGTTCTTCATCGTGGTGACCGGAGGGGCAACGGTAAAGCGGGGGGACAGGACGGTGGCGTCCATCGGCCCCGGAGACTATTTCGGCGAGCTTTCATTGCTCGATCAGAAACCGAGATCCGCCTCTGTGCTCTGTGACACGGACATGATCCTGCTCGTGCTTATGCAGCATCATTTCCAAAAGATCCTACGAGGGAGCCCCAGCATGGCCCACAAACTCCTCAAGACCATGGCTGGTCGGCTGCGCGAGTCCGACGCCATGACATACGAGTGACGCCCTGTTCAGTCCTTCTCGCTGCCGGTGACGGCTGAGCCGATCATCTTCTTGAGCTGCATGGTGGCCACGGTGTAGCCGGAGGACTCATAGAGTTCCCGGGCCACCTTGTTGGTCCCGAACACATTGAGGCCGATTGAGTCGATTCCATGACCCACCGCCTCCCGTTCGGCCGAGTTGAGTAGCGCTCGACCGAACCCTTGTCCCCTGTGCTCGGGCAGGATCTCGATGTCGTAGATCCAGGCACCACCACCGCCTCCCGGTTGGCGCTCGAGGGCGAGCCACAGATGTCCGATGGTTTCGCCCCCGGACGTCTCGGCCACGAGCATGAGGACCCCCGGCGTATCGACACCTTGCGGGAGAAGTTCACTGGTCTGATCGGCGGCGCGTTTCTCGGCCTCATCGGCCGTCCAGCTTCCGGCGGCCACGTGGGCAGCTGCGTATTCTCTAATCAATCGGTGGCGGAGTGCTTGGAACTCCGTCGGGGTCATGGGTCGTGTGTGGATGGGCGGCATCTACCCATTCTGTCCAGGATCGGTGGATCGGTGGATCGGTGGATCGGTGGATCGGTGGATCGGTGGATCGGTGGGTCGGTGGGTCGGTGAGGCGGGGTGCGGATAAGCCAGGTCCAGACCGGGAGGTCCGACTCATCTGCACCGACGCCGGCGAGGTCTTCGATTGCGTTGGGCGAACAAGCTCCCACGATCGGGTCATCGATCACGATGGGTAACGTCCGACCATGACCAGTCGCCTCAGCAACATTGCTTTCGATGCCCTGAACCCCCCTGTGGTAGCTGACTTCTGGTGCTCCATCCTCGGATGGCAGATCGTCGAACAGTCCGACCAGGGTGTGAGCATCGCGGCGCCGGACGGCTCATGGCCGGTGATCGATTTTCTGCCCGTTCCGGAGATCAAGAGTGTGAAGAACCGGCTGCACCTCGATCTCCGGGCCGATGGTGTGACGACTTCTGAAGAGCTTGAGCGGTTGTTGGAGCTCGGTGCCTCACCGGTCGATGTGGGTCAGGGGTCGGACGTCACCTGGGTGGTGCTGGCCGATCCCGAGGGCAACGAGTTCTGCCTGCTGTTACAGCCGGTGCAGTAGGTCCGTTCGTGAACCTCGTCGCTCTGTTGGGATCAATCAAAAAATCGCTTCTCAACCCGTAACGTCGGTGGATGAGGGTTGCCTGATAACCGGACAGCCCACCACCTTCGACATCGGCAGGGCGGCACTCATCCGCGGCCAGCCGGCGCCGCCGCACGAGGCGGAACCTAACGACTGGCCGCCGATTCGGATCCGCGCTGCTCCGAACGTAAGCTGCGAACGTGGAGGACACACTGGGTGTGCGGCGAGGCGAGCGTGAAACACTCGTGGGTTTTCTGGATTGGTACAGGGCCGTGGTCGAACGGAAAGTTACTGGCCTCGTTCAGGAAGAAGCCGCCCGGACGAGGACTCCTACCGGCATGTCCGCTCTGGGGATCCTCAAGCACCTGGGTTGGGTCGAGCGGGGCTGGTTCCGCGAGATCTTTGCCGGCGAAGACATCGAAGCAATAGATACGGACGGCGATCACTCGGCTGAGTTCGCCATCGATGACGCCGAAACCGTCGAGTCCGTGATCGCCTTCTATCGAGTTGAGGTCGAAGAGGCGAGACGTGTGGCCAGTGAAGCGCCCTCATTGGATGCCCTGAGTGCCAGGCAGACGAACTTTGGCGAGCACGTGAGTCTTCGGTGGATCATGGTGCACATGTTGGAGGAAACCGCCCGCCACGCCGGTCATCTCGATCTGATACGTGAGGAGATCGACGGCCAGGTTGGGGACTGAACGCCGGCTGGTCAGCCTTCCTTGGCCGACGCTTTCGAACCGACCCGACCGATCCGCCGATCGGACAGGTGGGCGCCTACCTTTTGAACGTGACTACTCGGGGCTCATTGCGCTTCACGGCGCATGAACCAAAAGCGGGAACTGAGCATCGGGACCTCTTCTACGACTTCGAAGCCGAGGCCAATGTAGAACCGGACGTTCTCGGGCTTGTCCGTTTCCAGCCAGGCCAGCCGATGATGCTGGTCGAATTCTTCACAGAGATGTCTCATGGCAGCTCGGCCCAGCCCCATGCCCTGGAATCCCGGTTCTACGCCCACCGGGCCGACATGCCAATGAGGCTCGGGTAGGTCGTAGGCGGCCATCACCGATCCGCTGTACAAGAACCGTTCGCCGTCGCTGGCGTCCGGAGAAGGTTCGTCCAGAGTCCTGACTCGGACCGGAAGCATGGAGTCGATGCAGAGACCCGGCTCGAGAGCGGCGGCCACTCCGAGGACACTCTTACCCCGCCTGACCCCGGCCACCCTGGCGTCGGTGAGCATCCCGCCGAACGCGCTGTACAGCATCTCCAGGCGAACGAACGGGTCATCGGAGAGGGCGAGGGAGCTCGGGCTGTCCCGCATGGCCCGAGCAGTGACCCCGGCCGCCTGGGCAATCTGGTCAGGGTCACCGATCCAGGAGACCTCGTAGTCCTTCATGCCCCGGTTCTACCAGATCGAACCGTAATGCCCCCGGCCCTCAACCGTCTGAAGTCCGAGTCATCACCCATCACCGCCGCCCGGTATTCGGGCGTACCATGTGACGGTGAAGCCGGAGGCCATGGCGATCATGGCTATGCACTCCCTCGTCAGTTGATGGTCCGGATTGAGGACTACCTCGATCTTGTGTTGCAGGAGATGCGCTCTGCTTCCGATCGCTGATTTCTGTCGCCGAAAATGGGCGACTTTGGTTCCTCTCTCATCGATAGCGGTCATGACCGAACTGCCCGGGTTCAGTCCGCTGATGGGAAAGCGAAACCAGCGTTCGTCCGTGAGATGAAGAACCGAATTCTTCCGACCGGCCCAGTGGCGTCCGGTTAATCGCATCACCGTCACCGGACTGTCGGTTACGTCGACGAGATCGAACACGTCATCCTTGGCACCACCGGCCGCTCTGACGCTGAAGGTTCGGCCGCCGGTGGTCAGGGATTGCAATCCGAGGGAGTGTGCACCAGCACTTCGTTCTGAGATCCGCCCGAGGGTGACCCCTTCCCTGGTCACGAGGTCGTAGATATCCGAGTGGATGCGCTGGCGCCCGGTGTGCGTACCCGGCAGATCGGGAAATCTGCGCCATTCCTCTTTGTCAACCCGGTAGTGACTGCCCGGTTTGGCATCCGGATGGTGACCGGCTGGGCGACCGCTGAGGCGCTCGCCGGCAGGCAGTGATGTGAGCCCGAACCCGTGACCGCGGTCAGCCGAGGGCTGCTGCAAGTGAAGGGCAACCACACCGTCAAGCACCCTATCGACGTACAGCTTGTCGTAGCCCCTCCGAGCTGTAGGGATGGGTCAAGTCCCGATGCGATCAATGGGGAGCCGGCGGCCACATCCTTGGCCAGGTCCGACAGCAGCCGATCGACCACGGCGATCTCGCAGCCGGGCATGGTCCGGGGATTTCTTTCCCTGACGGTCGTCTCCAAGGCCATATTTGGGTCGGCCTGACACCGTTCGAAGTCTAAGGTCGAGTGAGGAGGGGCCTGCGCAGCATCGGGTACAGCATGCGATGGCGAGACAGGTGCGATCTTTCGCGGCTCAGACGTGAGATATTTCTTTCCGACGATTTGGATCCGCCCCAGTCGCAGTGGCGTGGCCCAAAACCAATACTCGACGTATGGAGAGGGGCACCGTGCCACCACCCGGCGTGGTACCACCCCCCAGGCTTCAGGGATTCGGTGGCAAACTTGAGTCATGGTCCGACGCAAACCCAACCCGAGGCTCCTCGCTGGACTTATCGCCGCACATGTGGTCGTCACCGTCCTCACCTGGCGAGACATCGGGCGCCGGGGTCCGGACCAGATCCGGGGCCCCAAATGGATCTGGCGTGTGGCCAGCGCAGCACAAATGGGGAATTCGCTGGTTTACTGGGTTTTCGCCCGTAGAACCACCATCAGAGGTGCCGGTAGGCCTATCTGTTAGGGACGTTGCGGACACGCCGCATTTGGCATCCGACGAGCACCCCTGTAGTCGCCGTCGGGCGCACAGTTCCCGCCGGGTCGTCGATTGTGGCGGTCTTGTCGATGGACAATGATCCTGGCATGGAAGCTTCGCCCAGCCGCACTGCAATGATGGCTGCGGTGGTGCGGGGGAGGCATCACCTGGAGGATGCGCCACCCTGGATCCTCGACGATCCGATCGCCTTGGAGTTTGTCGGACCTTCATGGGTTGACATGGCCGCATCGAGCCAAACCCGCTACTCCACTGAGCTGGACCGCCAGATGAGAGCTGCTCTTGCGGTTCGGTCACGGTACGCGGAGGACCGATTGGAGCTCGGCCACTTCAGTCAATATGTGTTGCTGGGGGCCGGTCTCGATTCATTCCGCTGGCGGCGTCCAGATCTACTGGGTCCGCTGCGTCTGTTCGAGGTGGATCATCCGGCATCCCAGGAGTGGAAACGTGAGCGCATGACCCAGTTGGACCTCGAAGCCAGTGACTATCAAATCTTTGCTCCAGTCGATTTCGAGGTGGAGTCGTTGACGGGAGGGTTGACCACTGCCGGCTTCGACTGGCAGCAGCCGACAATGTTCTCGTGGCTGGGGGTCATTCCCTACCTGACCATCGAGGCTGTCGAGGCCACATTGCGAACCATCGGACGGTGCCGGTCTGGTTCGGAGATCGCCTTCGAGTATGCCCCAGCGGAGCCGTTCATGGATGATCTCGGGCGCCAGTTCGTGGCCGGGTTTGTTTCGCTGGCCGCCAAGGTCGGCGAGCCTTTGGAGAAGAATGGGTGGTCGCCCGATGAGGCGGAAGAGGTCGTCAAAAAGTGCGGCCTGCAGGTGGTGGATCATCCCAGTCGCGAAGACCTTGTCCGCCGATACTTCAGTGGTCGAACCGACGGTCTCCGGCCTTGGAGCGCGTCCCGTCTGATGACTGCGGCGGTGCCCTGACCGCCCAGACGCCGACAGCCTTCCAAAGACCACGCGCTGATCGGAGTCAGCCTCATGTGGCCTTCGGATCGGGCACCACGTGCCGGCCGATCTTTTTCTGACATCGAACCGCTGCCTTATGCTCGCCCAGTCATCGCCTACTCCTCGTCAGCCCTGGTTGCGTCATCTGTCTCGGACCGGCAACGCCACCACGACCAGGGCAAGGATTGGAGCTGGCGAGGTTCTTGGTTCCGTCCTCCGATACAAAGGCGCCACCAAGTTGCATGCGCCCCAGGCACATACCGGTGCCGCCTGTCTCCTAGGCCAGTCGGATGGGGAGAGACTGAACGGCGACCCCGACATTGATTGCCGGGCCAGCGCTCAACCACACGGGCTCACCGACTATCTCGATGGATTCGAAACGCCGCAAGATCTCACCGATCATCACCTGAAGCTCAGTTCGGGCGAGACGAGCGCCGAGACAGAAGTGCGGCCCCCCACCGCCGAAAGCGACGTGGGGGTTTGGCGATCGTCGAATATCGAACTGGTGAGGATCGTCGAAGACGTTGCCGTCCCGGTTCGCTGACGGATAGAAGAGCGCCACGCGATCACCCGTACGCAGCTTCTGGCCCCCCAGCTCGATGTCTCGGGTGACCGATCGGCCAAAGCAGATAACGGGACTCGACCACCGAAGGATCTCCTCCGTGGCCCCAGAGAGTAGCGAAGGGTCCTGGCGTAGTTCGCGAAGCTGGTCCGGATGGGCGATGAGAGCCATCAACCCCTGGGTGAGGGCGTTCCGAGTTGTTTCGCTACCGGCCAGTGTAAGGATGAGAAAGAACAGATCGAGCTCGAATTCGTCGAGTTCGCCTGTACGCGAGGATCGACCATACGTCGTCGGCCGGATTCGCTCTCTTCGCTTCGCTTAGTGAATGGGCGTAGTTGTACAGACCTACTTCGGCTGTCTCCCGCTGCTCGGTCGTGATCCCTTCCAGCGGATCCATAGCTCGGAGCATGGTGTCGGTGATCTGGAACACCTCGGGGCGGTCACTCTCAGGGATCCCGATAATGTCTCCGATCACGTGCATCGGGAGCTGATAGGCGATGGTCGGGACGAAGTCGAGTTCAGGGCCCGCCACCACCGCATCGAGGATTGCACCGGCTCGCACTCGAATCTGTTCTTCGAGGCGTCCGATAATGCGAGGTGTGAACCCCGCACTGATAAGTCGACGCATGCGCGTGTGATCAGGCGGGTCTTTTGTGACCAGCATCATCCCGCGACGCTCTGGCGGAAACGGCACGATCGTCGGGCCGTCGAGGGCTGAGAATGTCTCCCAGTCACGGTTAGCCTGTTGGACCTCCGCGTGAGCGATCACCGCCCAGAACTCAACCTCCGTGTCGAATGCTGGTACGGGGGTTTGTGGATGCCACAGTACCGGTCCGATCTCCCGCAACTCGGCATAGAGATCGTGCGGAATGCCATTGCGATATATCTCTGGGTCGAGCAAGTCAAGCTCGGGCGTTTCGGTCGTCGGCATGGCCCTTCCTCGCTCGGGCTCCTCGCTCAGATAGGCGTCTGACAAGAGGAGATGATTTGGACATACCTTGTCATACCTGGCTGAGCGCGCGCTCAGCTTGTGGCGCGGCCTGGACGGAAATCGAACGACGATGGTCACGCCGTTTCGTTTCGTTGTCCAGCGGGTTTCTAGAGGTGAGGTGAGCCGACCACAGAAACTCCATTTGCTCAAAGTGCGGCGCTCTTGCCCGCGATCTGCGTTCCGCACACCGGGCCGACCCCGGCGACCAGATGGAAGGTCGATCGCCGAGCTTGGTCATCCAGAAGCATTCGGTCAGCCCCGCGCTCGGGTCACTGGTCGGACTGTCCACCCCAAGCAGCGTCAAATGCCCGGATCTCGTTCCGCCATGCTTCCTGCGCCGTATGATTGCCGCGCCATGTCCTGTTCCGGTGTCCCGGTTTGTAGTCCCTCTAGCAACGACCACGTCGGTGGGATGAGGGCAGGAGTAGGACACGGCGAAAATCTGGCCAGTCGGTAGTCAGAAAAACTACTGTTGACCAGGCACGGAGAGGTGCGAGAGCGGCCGAATCGGACTCACTGCTAATGCGATTCAATAGCGCGAACGAGACGGCGTCAGACAGCAAAATACGAGGCCAGACAACGTTTCCGGAAAGATGCTCGGGCGGCCGTGCCTCAAATATTGTCGAAACATTAGGGCGGGATTAGGGCAGGAATCGGACTCATCCAAGATGAGACCGACGAGCTGTGACTCCGATCCGCAATTCTCGCACCATCGCCATTGCGTCCCCAGCAGTCCACCCCTCCGGAGGTAAGGACAGCGCAGTCGCTTGGGCCGCGATCTCCGGATTCACCGCTGGACACCAGCTGCGCCACACCGATCAACGTGCCCGTATCCACCAGGGCAACGGTCGACCCCGATGCCAGGAAAAACCTCTTTAAGCCCTTGGGGGCTTCGAGGGTAGCCGTCGAACCTTTCCCCTTCGACTTCTTCACCTGGAGCGTCGGCTAGCACTGGTGGAACTTCGGAGTGGGGCTCGCTGAGGTGGGTTGGGTCTGGGCGATGGCCCTGGCGGTGGTGGCATCAAGATCACCGGTCGTCGTAATCGTGCCACCGGAAAATGAGCCCGAGACAATGCCTCCGATGAAGGCGAAGGTCGAGAGCGAGATCGACCGACCCTTTGGCGTGGTTGGCGTCGCCTTGGAGCCCTTTGGGGTCGTGTAGCTGATCGTGGTGTCGTAGGTGGCGCCGGTGGCCGGGGAACCCGTCGGTCAGGCTGTTGCAGGTCTGCTCGGTGGTGTTCCCGCGTAACGACGGGTCGTTTGTGATAGTCAAATTAGTAGCCGTGACTGACACGGTAGAGGTTCCGTCAGTAACGGTTCCCGTGCAGGTCCGGGTCCCCTTGACCGTTGCGATCGGCCCCATCTGCCCGGAGGTCTCGTCGGCCAGCGCCGCCACGGCCGCGATCGGTCACCGGCATGGTCGGCCGACCCAGTCGTCGGCCAACGCCGGAGACAGCGTGCCCGTGACCGCACAGTCAAGTGAGCTTGCGGTCCTGCCATGACCGTGACCGTCCCAGCGGCTGCGTCACCCGCTCAGCAGAACCGCTGGGATTATCACCGTCAAGGCCGCCGCGCTTACACCGATCTTTCGCAGAAGGCCCGCCATTCTCGCCTCTCCTTTTCCGTCTTGCGTGACAGTCCTCCGCATGGCCTCACGAAGAGTGAAAACGTCTGCACCCTGTGAGGTTGGAAGGGCTGCCGAGTGCGTAATGACACACCTCCCTCGGTTAGCCTTGGCGCCACGGCCCATGCCGCTGAGGCTTCGAAGTCCAGCGGTCACAGACTGGCGGAGGGTTCCTCGGCGTGTTCGCGAAGGCGACACATGGCGTTGACTCATCGACAGTCCCATTAGGACACACCTAACCGGCACCGGTCATCCGTCACGACCGCCAGTCTTTTGCCGAATTGCCGATGGCTGAATGCGTTCAGGATGCAGACTCAATGCGACCCTGGTACGCTCCTGCCCAATTTATTGATTTGATCGGAGGAACGGCGTGGCGGGATTCATCTTCCTACTGGTAGTCGTCGCACTCGTGTATCTGGGCATCCGCTTTCTTCGGCGTAACTCGTGGAAACGTCATGGCAATTGGCCGAAATTCCCCAAGCAATATGCCAAGGAGGATTTGGAAAAATACGGGTCCGATCATGAACGACGTGCCGTTGTAATCAACTCTGTGTTTGAATCGGAAACAGCGACTTTGCGCGCCGTCGGATACGCGAGCTGGAACAGGACAGACCAGCTAAAGAACGTCTCACGGGTGGCCTATACAAGCGACAGGACTACCAAGGTCAAGTCCAAGATCGTGTTTCTGGTCACTCGGAACTTGGTCGACATCGACAACAGGGAGAGGAACTTTCTCCGCGTGGCCGAACTTCTCAACAGCGCCGCGAATGGGAAGGACGAGGACTTCATCGGTTGGAAGTTGGCACTCTTGTGGGGTGATGGTAAAGGTGTGATTGCGCGGTATGCGACGAAACATCTCGAACCGGGCGACCGTGCCGATCCCGTCAACGTGGCTGTTCAGCGCCTCGGCCTGTCAGTTGACCGGACCGTCAACGCGATGCTGCAGTACGCGTTTTCTGCTTCTGAGCGGCGAGACATTCCCCAGAGCTACCGGGCCATCCTTTCCGAATTGAGCGCGGCAGCGGCGCCAGCTGGGGGTGGTTCGTGGCTCAAGGCATCCGACATTCCTGGTTCACCCTTCGCAGACCGGAGTTCGTACTCCCTCCACCTCGGTTCCTTGGCAGAGGGCTCTCCGCTCAGTTTTTCCGGAGACGGTTCGATGGTGACGATTGCACCTCCCGGATCAGGGAAGACGCAGTGTCATGTTTTCCCGAATCTGCTGACGTGGCCTGGTCCTGCCGTTGTGCTCGATGTCTCGGGTGAGATCTACGAGAACACCGCTGGCTGGCGTGCACGGAATGTTGGTCCGGTCTACAAATTCAACCCTCTAGAGCCAGAGGCGAGCCACCACTACAACCCTCTGACGTTCGTCAGGAGCGAACCCGATTTCGTTTGGGACGATTCCAGGTTGCTCGCCGAGATGATGATCGTGCCGTCTTCGTCATCGAGCGATCCCTTCTGGGAGAACGAAGCCCGGACCGTACTCACCTCTGCAATCGCCAACGTGTGTTACGCAAACAAACCTGATAATCGGCCCATGAATTCTGTGCTTGACGTCCTCTTCGGAGGTGAGGCATGGGATGACATGATCCGAGGTCTTCAGCGAGCAGTGGATGTTCGGGTAATGAAGCAGCATGCGACCTCCCTCTCTGAAATGAACGAAAAGACTCGGAGTAGCGTCTTGCAAGTCGCGCGGTCCAGTCTGACGGCTTGGACTGGGGAGCGCATCGCCAGGGCGACTATGAGATCCGACTGGTCGCCGGAGGACCTTCGTCAGCGGCCAGCGCCCACGCTTTACATATGTGTGAGACCCAATGAAGTCGAGGCGTACCTCTCCCTGCTTCGTGTATTCATCGGCCAACATATTCGACTGTTGACCAGTGGATACGTTCCGCCGATCGACGCACAACCAATCCTCTTCATGCTCGACGAGCTTCCGAGACTTCGGAACATGCCGCCTATCGATGAAGCGCTCAATATTGGGCGAAAATACGGCATTCGCCTGTGGATGTTTGCCCAGAGCGTTGGCCAGTTCCAAACAGAATACCCGAACGCGGACGGCATGTTGGGGGCTTGCGCGGTCCGCATCTACATGAATCCGAGTGGAGCCGACGGACTAGCTGATCGGCTGTCCGACGAGCTGGGCTACGTAGATTCGTTCCACGATAACTCTAGGACCAAGCTGGTCGAGGCGACCGAACTTTCGGGCCCTGAATATCGCGATAAAGAGATTGTGCTTGCTGTCGGGAGTAAGCCGGCAAAGGTCTCCAAGGACTTCTGCTATCTCAGCCCCGAGCTTAAGGAGCGGGCGGGTATCCCCCCTGAACCCGTTTCGGGTCGTTGATCGGGTTCCGAGCCAGGCTCTCACTTCAGGGTCACATGGCTTCTGAGCGGGTCGTGACTCTCCGTCGAATCGACACACGGAAAAGGTTTGTCCTTGCGGCTGTGCCGATTTGCACCCTTGGTATTGGATCGTGCGTCCCATTCGCACACGCAGCATTCCGGTGGCGTTGGCCACGGGCGGGAGTAACGGCGGGGATCTACCTTGTTCTCACTTCGGTCGCATTGGTCATGTGCGGATTGACCGAGACAGGAGATACGGCCGGAGTCATCGGGGGCGCAGTGCTCGTCTCTTCGGGATTGATCGCGACAGGACACTGGTGGGCGCTGACGGACTCCGTGATCGAAGAGTTCAGTCGAAGTCCAGTCGGCACTTCGTTCGGTGATCCAGCAGTCCAAAAGGCGAGAGAGCGCGTTGAGCGCCGAGCGCAGGCTCGAAATATTTTGACGGACGACCCACAGCTCGCAAGGGAACTGAAAATTGGGCGGACCGATCTCACGCGAGAGTTCGATGACGGTGGGCTCGTCGATGTCAATCGAGTCGGTGCGGCGGCACTCGCGCGGGCTCTGGAGTTGTCCGAGCCTACTGCTGCTCTGATTATCGAGAAGAGGGAGGCTGTGGGAGGCTTCATTTCCTACGAAGAGTTCTGCGTTGCGCTGGACGAGTTACCTGAGCGGTTCGACGACGTGGCTGACCTGATGGTCTTCTGGGTTAAATGAGTAGCGCAAGCGAAACTTTTCAAGAGGTCCGTGAGGCTGACTCTCAATTCATTGTGGCAGTTGGGTTTCCCTGCGGACTCTACGAGGACGAACAATCCAAGAAAGGTCTCATTCGTCTCGAAGGATCCCTTGTTGAAGTCGAGGCGCGGGAGTACCTGCTGTGGCTGGCGCTGTTGTCACCTTTGAGGCTCATAGCTCTGCCACGCCTGAGCGGATTGGCTGGGTTGCAAGAAGCGGAGGTCGGGGAGTCTCTTTCTCACTTGCGACGCAGTGCTCTTGTAGCGATAGTCGGAGTTTCGCTGGAGGGAGGCAGCGATCTCGACCGCTTGCGACCGCTGCCACTCTTCTTGAACCGTGGCGACCCAGGAGGTCTGGGCGGTTCCTGCTTGCAGAGCCCCTGGGGCGATGCGACGGAGCCCATGGCTCTTGATCCGTTCATGACCATGGCGGTCTGGCACATGGACGGGGCGACGTCGGTGCTCGACATTCGGGAGGAGTTGCTGCAGCGGTGTCCGGGAGTAAAACCTGAAGAGGTAAGTGCATCGCTAGCCCTCGCAGTCATTCGTTTGATGCAGCAACGGATGTTGTACCTCGATAGAGCGATACGATCTCGGGGGGAGCCATGAGTATTGTGGACCGGTGGGCCGCGTGGGCGACAGCGGAATTGCTAACGAATGACTACGTGCTGGCAGCCCGGGCTGGACTCAATGAATATATTAGCGACGAGAGCATCAAATCCGGCCTTTCGTGGTACCAGAATGTAATCGGTCCGCTCCTGGCGGAAGCAAAATTTCCTCAGGGATGGGGTTGCCGGTTTCGATGTGCTCGCGTTGGTCGATCCGGGCTTCGAACGCGCTGGGGCCATAATGGACAGCGTTGAAGAGTCGGCCCTCGATTTATCTCTTCAAGAGACCCTTCCTGACAACCTATATACACAAGGTCTCGAGGGGCTGGACGACCTGAAGGGTACCGAAGCGCCCGACGTGTTGGAGGCCGAGGACTTCTCATCTGATCCCCGTTGGCAGGAGGTGGTAGCGGGGAATCAGGAAATCCTTGAGAACTTCGACCGCGATCTTGCCGAGCAGGAGCAGACGTTGCTCGCACGACACGCTGATTCGCCGAACCTGACGAACATCATGGACGAGTTTTTTGAAGTCGCCGAGCAACAACAAAAGGACCTCGAGATGAAGTGTTCAACCGGTCAATATGAAATGGAAGCCCAGATTGTAGGCGAGCGGTTGGAAGAGCGGCGCGTGCTCGAAAACGAGGAACTTCAGTCCGAGATTGGTAAGGACTATGAGAACTTGGATTCGCCCCTGGGAGTTGAAAGCCCAGTCGCCGAGATCACGAGACAGGATCGCGAGAAGGACGACGACCTTACGCTGGAGCGCTAAGTTTCTAGGCAAAGACGCATCACCGTTCGCCCACTTGCCAAGTCTTAGAAGTGACCTCTTGGCGTTCAAGAAGCGTCACGAATGCGATTCAGGCCGGAGGCACGCGCTGGCAGGACGACAAGAGTCGTATTGAGACGACAGATTCGGAAACACTCGAGTCGACCCGTACGTCGGAAATCGGAGAAATATTAGGACGAGATTGGGACTTTGAATCGGACTCATTGCGGATGAGTCCCGAAGGCTGTGAATCGCATCCGCCACTCAGCAAGTCCCGCACGATGGTCGGCTCTTATTGCTCTTCGGATCTCAGCGGGGTCTGATGGTCTGGCGACGTCCGTGCTCGCGAAAGTTGCATGCGCCCGGAACGGCACCTGGCACTTCTGCTGTGCCGAATGAGATCGCGGGCGGGACCTATGCGAGCATCATTGTCAAGGGCGCATGCTACGTAGCGCCCAATACGACGATCACGGTCGGAAACGTGTACGTCACCTCGGGTGCCACCCTCGACGCGCAAAGCTCATCGACAATCAACATCGAACAAAACATCACGGCCTTTCCTGGCTCGACCCTGCTTCTGGGCTGTGAGAATGATGCGACCGACCCGAATCTGTCACATCCGTGCGACTACGGGACCGGAAACTCTGCGATCACCGTCAAGGGGAACATCATCGCCGTGGGTGCGACCCTCGTTTAGCTGGTCGGTGACAGCGTCACCGGCAGCGTCTTCCTGAACGGAGGAGGCCAGCACACTCCTGACTGCACCAACGCAGACTGTGCCGCCAACAACTGGCCGATCAAGCTCGACACGATCGGCGGCAATCTCACCGTGTGGGGGGTGACCCCAGATTGGATCGGTGTGATCTTCAACAACATCGGTGGCAACGTGATTCTCAACAGCCAGCGGGATTGGTGCCACCAGCAGAAAATATCAACGTGGGCCACAACGTCATCGGACGGAACCTCTTTTGCAACGGACTCGTCCCCGACGTGGTCGGAGGTTTCGGCGCGCCCGGAACGCCAGCAAACACCTTCACGACCGGTATGGGGTGGGGTCAGTGCGCAGACCTGACGCTCGAACTCCCTCCGGCTATGTAGGGGCGCGTACTTGAGATACCGGTCGGGTCGTGCTGATGTGCGGTCTCACCGGCTAGTTCCCGATACTTAGGGAACGAAGCGGGTCACATTGACGGTCGTCGTTTTGCCAACGGTCACGACGACTGGCGGGTGCGTCGTGGAACACGGTGTGATCATGTGCTCCTGTGACCCCGTACTTCCCAACGACTTGGATCGGTCGGCCGGACTACGGGACGAGGACCGGACCGGGAGCCAGGCGGCGGAACCTGGTTCAACCGGCCCGGCATGTGGATCTATAGCCAGGGACGTCCCCGAA
>CAWGQC010000008.1:0-172276 GCA_963824645.1 uncultured Acidimicrobiales bacterium | reverse complement strand
CCACAGTCACCGCGATTAACGACAGCTCCTCCCACGCAGGGCTCATCGGGCCACCGAAGAGGCGAAGGTCGCGGGGACTCCAGTCCCGGACCTTGGTCGGTCCAACATGAGTCGCTGCCCTCGTCGTTGTACCAGCGGTCGGTTGTCCGACCCTTCCGGTTCGCCCAGCTATCCCAATCGCGTCGGTACGTCCCGCTCCGTGTGATCGGGCGCAGGTCCGACGCATACTGGTGACATGCTGATCCGCATCGAAGCCAACGATCTGCCGGGCCGATCCTGTGGACCATCTCCCGATCGTCCTGAGGGGCACCGCAGGATCGAAGTTGGAGTGCAACGCAAGAACAAGCCGGGCGAGTTGATGGGGCAGGTCAGCGCCGACGTGGAGTCGGTCACCTGGGAGTTGGAGGCGATTCCCGTGGCCTCCTCAGAGTTCGCCGACTTCAGAGGTCCCTACATCTCAGGACCACCCGGAGGTCGGTTCATCTACCTGTCGTGGGGCGTAGTTGCAGAGCCGGGGAGCTTTGAGATGTTCAGGCGGGCCAAGATCATGTTCGACGGCATCCCCGACGGGATCAAGACGGCGGCTCAGAACTCCGGCGTGCTCATTGGCCGGTTGGGTCTCACCGATCCCAAGGGCAATCCGACTTGTGCGGCAGTGCGACCACCGTTGATCGAGTGGACGACCGTCATCGTTTAAGCCCTGTGTCCCCGGAAATAGTGGCTACCGGCAGCTCGTTGAGCCACCGAACGTTTAGGGATAAAAAGGGGAACCAGGATCCGGTGGAGGAGGATACGCAATGCCGAAAGCGATCAAGGGAAATGCCCGGCGAAAACCCCCAGAGCCCTCGCCGAACCCCTCCGACATCGACGATTGGTGTCGGCACCTGATCCCGGATCTGCAGCCAATCGTCAAGCGGTTGGATGAGTCGATCCGAGCGACACTTCCGAGCCTTGACCACGCCATCAAGTGGAAGAGGGCCTATTACGGCCTACCAGAACTCGGGTGGATCATTGAAATAGCCCCCTACGACGTTTCCGTGAATGTCGTTTTCCTCGGCGGCGCCGACTTCGAGTCCCCACCCCCGCTCGGAACGACAGGCCGGTCCCGCTACATCAAGGTGACCAGCCTGGAGGATGCGCAGAGACCGGAGCTGCAGAAGTGGATCGACCAAGCGGGACGCACGCCGGGTTGGACGTGACGGACATCCCGCCCCAACAGCTGGGCGCTCGTCAACCGCCTCGCACAACATCCGCAGCGAGCATTCCAGAACGCGAAGCGAAGGTCGATCCAGGCCCTGTCCGCGAAGTGCCGGTGGGCCACAGTCAATAGGCAGCCCGCTCCTGGCGATCAGGGACACGGGCACCGGCCGTGCGCTCAGTTCTGTTCGGGTAGGCGTTTTAGTCGCTGAAACCTCCCTCGGCGGACGTACCGCTTGATCCCGCCACACCGGAATCCAGACTCGGCGCCGCTGGCATTGCCGACATCACTCTCGTGCAGAGTGGAGAGTATCGAGAGCGAAGAGACCAGATCCGGGTCAAAGCACTCAAGCGGTAGATAACCCCAAGCGAGAGTTCAACCTCTGCTGGTGTCGACCAACCAGGTCGTCGTCTCATTCACGACGCGCACCAAGGACATCGCTGCGTCCGGTGAGTATCTCCGAATAGTGTCCGACAGCGGTTCATGGTAATGAGTCATCGTCCGGTCTCCGTGCGGTTCCTGCTCGTAGCCGGACACCAGAAGCGCCCTGCGCGCAGAAGACAGTAGGCGTCGGACGAGATCCCGATAGGTGGACTCATCCGACTGATGGATCAGAACGTCCTGACAGATGGTCAGATCCGCTTCGAGCGAATAGTCGGCGAGCGTTCCAACGTAGAAGGTGTCATCAGGACGGGAGGCTCGGGCCATACGGATGGCCTCGTTGGACAGATCGATGCCCGTGTAATTCGGAATGGAAAGGCCCCGTGTGGCCTCGCCGTCGCCGCTGCCGACATCCAATGTCGACGTTGGCCTCACTAAAGTCAGCACGTCAACCAGCATGCGGCGCTTTTCATTGAGACTTGCCCCGCGACTGCCTACGCCCGATCCGAGCTCCGGATGACTTCGATAGCGCCATTCCCAAAAAGTCATGTTCGGGAACGAGTGGCTCCACAGCTCAACCAAGGCATCGTTACACAGTTGGATTCGGTCATCGATGGCCTGGAATCCGACCTTGGCCAACAGCCCGGTGGGCGTAACGGCGTTGTGGTAGTGGATGATGGCCGGAGTGTCGACGTCGTCTGGAATCCACTCAGGCACATGGGTCGGCAGGTTCCATCGAGGTTGAAGCCGCTGGGTTGGAATATCCTCAGCGCGCAGGGCGAGAGCCATTGCCATCTGATCGACAAACATGCCAAACGATCCGAGCAGATCCAAATGATCGAGAAGCCATCGGGCCCATCGGTCCCACGCTCCGGCCACCTGTTGGAGCAGCGGCCCCGGCACCAGATAGAGGCCTCCGTTGGCGTTTCCTTCGATGGTGTCGGTCTCGGGATCCAAGTCCAGCGCGGCCAGGGGCGGCAGAGCGACTCCGGCCCGCTCGAAAACGGACTTGACAATATCGAGGGGCGGATTGGGTGCGTCGGCAATTTTGGCCGCGACAGCACCGGGATCGAGGGTCAACTGCCTGGGGTCTTCGCAGATCACGACGTCGGCATCGGTGAGTACGGCCAGCCCCTCGACTCCGACGGCAGCAAGGCTGAGAGCCCCGGAGATCTTGTTGCAGTGGGGTGATCGGGTATCGAACAGGGGAATCGACCGAATTGCGACACCCTTGTCTCGAAGGATGCCGAGGGCATCACTGTCGGTTGGCCCGACAACATGCACCGTCAGGTCGGACGGGTCGACGCCGGCTACGGCGGTGATCGAGGCGTACCAACGGAGTGCTTCGAGGTGAAGGCGGGGGGCTTCATCGATCACACACGAGAATGTGCCGATCGCGGTTGGGGTCATGATGTGGCGAGGGTAGCTTGGCCAAACGTCAGGCTCATGGATTGCGCCTTCCCTATGATCGACTCTCCGGGCTCTTCATCACTTCATCTCATCGAATCCACTGACTTCATACTGACGCCACCCGAACCTAAGCAACAACGCGGTAGCGAATGTGTGTGGCCTCTGGGGTGTCGATCACCCGGACTATGTCCAGCTCCACTCGGGCCGGCAAGAGCTCGAATAGCCGGCGGCCGCCACCGAACAGCACCGGGACCTGGTGAATCTGCAACTCGTCGAGAACTCCCGCGGCCAGTGCTGTTTGTGCCGTATAGGCGCCATGGACCAGTACGTTGCGGTCTCCGGCGGCAGACTTTGCCTGGGCCATGGCGCTGGCGATCCCATCGGTCACATAGGACACCAGGGGATACCTGGCCACCGACTCCGATGGCGGTCGGTGACTGGGGACGAAGATCGGGACCCCGCCATGGTGGTCACCGCCCCAGTAATCGACCTGTTCCACTGTGTTGCGACCGGAGAGCACCGCTCCCGTCTGTTGGATTTCGACGAGAAACAGTGAGCCCAACCCCGAAGCGTCGGCGGTCCCGGCGGTCGGCCCAGCCTCGGAAGCAAACCCGTACCAGTCGTGCAGTCGCATGAAACCGTCGCCGCCGGGGTTGCCCGGGGTGTCGTGGAGGCCAGCGATATATCCGTCGAGTGACATCGACATGTAGAGCACCGAACTAGACATGCCACCGACCTGACTTCCGGATGTCGATCTTGCTCATGTGAGCCCTTCGACGTAACCGATATTTGCGGTGGATGTGACCGACGATGGTCACATGGCCCTCGTGTACGTCAGTTTGAAGTCACGTTCCCAGATGACACCGTCAGGGGACTGTTCCCATCGGCCCTCGATGGTCCCACCGTCGTCGCTGAAGGAGCCCTCGAAGCGCTGGTGGAACAGAAGCGGGGTGAAATCTTCTGTATCTCTCTGGAGCGTCCAGATCCCGTCTTCAAATGTCATTGCATACAGGCGGACAACGCCCCGCGCATCGAAGTAGTGCTGGGTGAAATGTGCCCCCTCTGCATCCGGTCCCACCACCGACAACCCCTCGGGAGGACCGGGAGGCGAGAACTCCGTCCTCTGTACCAAGAACTGTCCCCCCAGCATCCACTCGAAATTGCTCAGTCCGACAGGTCCGGTCGGCTCAGCACCGGTAAACTGGGCCGACATCGTCCATCGCCCGATGAATGGTTCCAATCGCCGGGTAGCGAGGTCTGAGCCGTGGTTGTCCATCTCCAGAGTCTGCCCGATGAGGCGCCCGTGTCCATTGACTGGACCGGCGCCCCGTCTGATCAACGCCCCAAAAGGCCGTCAGTCGATGTGCCAGTCGCCGACGATGGACCCAGCCCCCACTGCCCCGGCGGATCGAGATCGGTTCCGCAGTTGCCCCGCCAGTGAGGCGGGCCCGACGAGAGGTGGGTCTCGTCGGCTGTACCGTCGCCTTGGTGGTTCCAGCGCTGGCGGTGTTCTGTCCTCTGTCGGGCAACGCAGTGGCCGTCGGCCCCAACGCCCATGGGGCTTCAACCACCCCGTGCACGGTGCTCGTCAATCCCTCGGAGGATCTGGCCCAGGTGGCGGCCGACTCCCCCGACGGAGCGACGATCTGCCTGGCTCGAGGCACGTATGTGATCACGCAACCCATCGAACCCAACACCGGTCAGACTCTTGAAGGCGGTGGGCGGGCCACACTGATCGGTGCCCAGCCCCTGGTTGGATTCCAAGCTGCCGGAGGCACAACCTGGGAGGCCACCATCACCGGTGCCCTCGGATCGCCCTCGGGCCAGTGCGACCCGGGCACGAAAGACGCTTGTCAGATGCCCAATGCCGTGTTCCGTGATGGCCGGCCACTCAACCGGGTCATGACACTCAACGCCGTTGGTCAAGGGGATTTTTACACCCGTGGCCATACGGTCTACGTCTACGGCGATCCCCGTGGGCACAAGCTCGAAGTAGCTCTGACGCCTGCTGCCGTCATCTCGCAAACGGACGCCGGAGACCCTGACGTGACAGTAACCGGACTCACCGTTGAGATGTTCGCCTCGCCCGCCCAACACGGGGCCATCGATACCGCCGCACCCGGTTGGACCATTCTGGACGACCGGATAAAGCTCAACCATGGTGCCGGTGTCACCACAGAGGGTGACGCGCTCATCGAGCAGGTCGACGCCAGCGAAAACGGCGAGGAGGGGATAGGAGGGACCGGCCATAACACGATGGTCATCGACAACCAGATCGTCGACAACAACTGGGCAGGATTCGATCCCGGATGGGAGGCAGGGGGGGCAAATGGGGTGCGGCCTCGGATTTGATGGTGCGGGACAACGTCGTACGCGACAACCGGGGACCCGGACTGTGGAGCGATGTCCAGAGCACCGACGTCACCTACCAAGGCAATACGGTCACCGGAAATGCAGATGCCGGCATCTTCTACGAGATCAGTAGCGGTGGCACCATCACCGACAACTACGTCAGCGGGAACGGGTTCGGCATGGACGTCTGGCTGTGGGGGTCGGGGATCCTACTGGCGGCCTCGAGTGGGGTGGTCGTCAGCGACAACACGGTGGTGGACAACGCCGACGCCATCGGCCTGATCCAACAGGACCGGGGCGACGGCGGCGACGGCACCCCTCTGGTGCTGCACGACATCACCGTCGACGGGAACACCGTCGAACTGGGTCCCGGTTCGATGGGGCTTGTTCAGGATGACGGCGATCTATCGGTATTCTCCGATCCGACCATCACCTATGCGGCCAATACATACCGGCGGTGTTCGGGCACGCCCTTCCTGTGGAACGATGAGTTGGTGTCGGCCGCGGCATGGCGTGAGCTGGGTCATGACGTCAACGGCGTGTTCCATTGCGGCGGCGCCCCGCAATGACCGCCGCTCAGCCCGGGAGGCTGGCGGCGTGACCGAGCAGATAGGGCTCGGTCCGGTGATGGATCGGCATGACCGCGGTCCACACCATTCTTCCCATCCGACATCGATAGAGCACGAAAGTGGTCATGACCACCTGAGAGCCCTGCAGCCGAACCACTTTGTGAGCGGTGGCCAGCGGTGAGTGAACTTCGAGGAGGACGGCGTCGGCGGCCCCGCTGGCGATGGTCCAACCGGAAACGTGGTCCGGGGAGGATCGTGAACCGAGTCGAAATCGCATGACGTATTTCCATCCGAATACCACCGACCAGCGAATGACCGGCGGGGCATGGTCGAAGGTCGACCGGGCCCACTGCTCAGCCGACCGGTCGTCCCCCGCCGGGAGATTGACCTGAAAGGCACTGGCGTAGTCGTACCCGTCGGGGCTGAGAGCAACTTCCGTCACCTCGACCCGGTGTGCGCGAGGCATCCGATGAGTCTTACCCGACTCCGTCCACTCCTCACGATGCGTCTCGAGCCGATGGCCGACTAGGCCCGTTCCCTGCCGTGACAGGCAGATATCATTCGTCCTCCGTCATCGATTCGAGCATCGCCGCCATTTGTTGCTGCACCAGGTTTACCGCCTGCAGCGGACGGATCATGACCCGGAATTCGATGATACGTCCCTCATGGTTGCAACGAATGATGTCGACGCCGTTGACATACTTTCCCGCCATGGTGGTCTCGAACTCCAATACGGCCACGTCATCGCCGAGCACGGTCTTGGTGTAGCGAAAGCCCCTTTCCGGACCCTCACCTCCGGCGTTCGGATCCGGATCCCGCCCGGCAAAGGCGTGACTGGCGGCACGCAGATAGAGCGAAGCGATCTGCCTGCCCCGTTGCGGCGTAAAGACGATCGGAGAGTAGAACACGACCTCGTCGTCGAGGAGTTCATCCAGGCCATCGGGTGATTCTCCGCTGACAAAAGCGTGCCATTGGGCCACCACCTGCTCGATCATCCGCTCCCCCTGGCCGTCAACCTTCCCGAATATCCATCTACCGGTCCCCAGCGTAGATCCGGCACCGCTCAGTCGTTCCGCCGACCGCCGATGTGACTCATTCGGCGCGGAGTTTGGCCATGAGCTCGATCTCCACTGCGATGTCAAAGGGCAGCGCAGCCACACCGACCGCACTGCGAGTATGGCGCCCTTCCTCACCAAAGATCTCCACCAACAGGTCGGAACATCCGTCGAGCACCGCGGGGGTCTGGTCGAAGCCGGGGGCAACATTGACCATGCCGAATACTTTGACGATGCGCTCGATGCGATCAAGCTCGCCCAACTCGGCGGTCAACGTGGACAGAATGGACAGGGCGGTAAGACGGGCAGCCCGCCGACCATCTTCCAGGGAAACGGTGGCCCCCACCTTCCCACGAACAGTGGTCCTGCCGCTGATTGGTCCGTGACCCCCCACATAGACCAACCGGTCGACGACAACGCAGCCGAGGTAGTTGCCGACCGGAGGGGACACCGGAGGAAGCCTGATGCCGAGTTCCTCGAGTCGATCGGCAATCACATCGGAATCTTAATGGTGCGCGTTATTGACCTTTTCGGATACGTCCGCGAAGGGCCGCCAGCGCCAGCGTCACACTGACCATGCCCAGCCCGGCCAGGGCGGCCAGTCCGTCGACCAGAGGACCGAGCCTCCAGCCCCCGGTGATGACGGACCGCTGGGCATCGAGGAGGTAGGTGACCGGGTTGTAGGTGGCCACGGTCGAGAACCAGCTGGTGAGGTCAGTCTTGGGGATGACGGCATCGGTCAGGAAGGCAAAGGGGAAGAAGACGACGAAGGTGGCGTTGACCGCGGCAGGACTGCCCGTTTTCAGGGCTACGGCATAGGGAAATCCGGTGAACACCAGACCCCAGAGGGCAGCCAGACCGACGAAGACGACCACCCCTTCGACTCCCGTGGCGAAACGCACACCGAGGGCGAAGCCCAGGGCCAGCACCGGAATGGTGAGGGCGACGATGACCACCACGTCAGCCACCATGAGGCCGAGCAGGAGAGCCGATCGACGGACCGGGGTGAGACACAGACGGTCGAAGTATCCACTGCGAATGTCAGTGACCAACGTCGGGGCTCGCGATACACCGGTTACGGCAAAGGCAATGGCCATGGGCAGAAGGAACGCCTTGTAGTCGAGACCCCCATGGCCGGCCACACGGCCGAGAGCCCCGAGGTTCACGATGTAGAAGAAGGCCGGGATGAATACAGCCGGCAGAAGGGCGGCTGGCTCGCGGCCCAGCTGGCGTAGCGCCCTGGTGGCCACACTTCGTAGGTCGGTCCAGAATCCCGCCGCCCGGCCGCGGACAATGCCATCGATGGGCACCGGTGCCATCATGCGGGCTCCTTCATACGGGCACCGGTCAGCTCTCTGAACACCTCATCGAGGGTGGGCGTCCGCATGGTGATGGACCGAACCTGCAGAGGACCCTCGGACAGGGCAAGAGCAACAGAGCTGAGGGCGGCCGGGCCATCGACCACCCGCATCGTGATCCGATCACCCCCACGGGTGACCGAACGCACTCCGGGGAGTAGATCGAGACGACGCAGAGTGTCGGCGTCGTCGCCTGCCACGTCGGCCACCAGGAGGTCGTCGGCGATCGAGCGCTTGAGCGACTCGGGCGTCCCCTCGGCTACGAGTCTGCCTCCATCGATGATCCCAACTCGATGGGCCAGGACATCGGCCTCCTCCAGATACTGGGTGGTGAGAAAGATGGTCATGCCCAGCTGGCGGTTGAGGCGTTCGATCTCCCCCCACACCGTGGTGCGACTGGCCGGGTCGAGTCCCGTCGTCGGCTCATCCAGGAAGAGCACTTCGGGGTTGTGGATGAGGGCCATGGCCAAGTCGAGTCTGCGTTTCATCCCACCCGAGTAGCCCCCGACTCTCCGATCGATGGCACCCCCGAGGTCGACCAACCGGAGAACTTCGGCCATGCGCCTCCTGATCTGATCCGAGTTCAGTCCGAACAGCCGCCCCTGCAGGTGCAGCAATTCCCGTCCGGTCTGGAGGTCGTCGAGCGCTGCCTCCTGAAGGGCGACGCCGATGCGGAGCCGAACCGATCGGGGCTGGCGGACAACGTCATGGCCGGCCACCCAGGCGCGCCCCTGGCTCGGACGTAGGAGGGTGCACAGCATGCGCACCACCGTCGACTTGCCGGCCCCGTTGGGGCCCAGGAATCCGTAGATCTCACCCGGCCGAACGGTGAGGTCGAGACCGTCGACGGCCACGTGCGGGCCGAAAGTCCGGACCAGACCCTGTGTTTCGATGGCCCCGCGTGTGGCCAGGGCTGGCCCGGCTGACGGCCCTTCCGTCACGGTCCCACGACGGGAAGCATACCGGCCCGAATCGAACATACTGAGCAGTATCTACTATACTGAATCGTAGCGCAACATGGCCATCGAACCCCTCACCCCCGAGCGAAGGAAGCAACAGACTCGGGACCATCTGTTGGCGGCAGCAGCCCAGGTGTTCGCCGAACGGGGCTTCAACGGAGCGACTCTCGACGAGGTGGCGACTGTGGCCGGCTTCACCAAAGGGGCCGTGTACTCCAACTTCAAGAACAAGGAGGATCTCTTCCTGGCCTTGTTCAGAGCGCGCTATGAGCAGGAGACGGCCGCCTTGCGCGCCACTCTCGATGCCTCCGACGTGCCTTCCAAAGCACGGCTGTCGGACTTCGTTGCCTTATTCCGCGATCAGACGCACACCGCAGGCAACAATTTCGGTCTGCTCTACCAGGAGTTCTGGCTTTACGCGGCACGAAATCCGGCCGTGCGGGTGCAGTTCACCCAGATCGACGACGAAGCAGTGGCTGCTCTAGCCGAGCTCCTTGCCGCCGAACGCCAACACCTGGGCATCGAAGCTCTCCAGGATCCGGTACAAGCGGCACGCATCATCGAGGTCCTGTTTCGAGGCATCGGGCTCCTGCGCGTCCTCCAGCCCGAAATCGCCGATGAATCCTTCATCGAAGGAGCGATCTCCTTCGTCGCCCGGGGATTGGGGTGACACCGGGATAACAGAATGCCGCTCGGGCGCTGCCCTACAGGGAGCGGTCAGACGGCGATGGAGGATGCGGCCCTCTAGGAGCTGGTGGCCTTGTGAAGCGGCTGGGGGCGGAGTATCAGCTGGTGGTGGCCTCGACCAAGGAGCGCCCGAAGTAGTCCGCCGGGGTGGCCACCCCGGGCAGGATGAAGAAATAGCCGCCACCGATCGGGGTGATGTAGTCAGTGAGCGGTTCGCCGATCAGTCGGGTCTGCACGGTCTCGAACTGGCGGGTGAGGTCCTGCTGGTAACAGGTGAAGATCAGGCCCTGGTCCAGGTTGCCGTTGCCATCGACGCCCCGGTCGTAATTGAAGGCGCGGCGCAGGATCCGGCTGCCGCCGAAGGTATCGTAGGCGGACCCCAAACGCTCGTAGTCGAGGTGGGGGACCAGCCAGGCGCTCCTGGCCGGGACGAACTGGCCGGCGTCGACCAGTGTCCTCAGGCGGTCTGTGTCGGCGGCCAGAGTGGCCAAGCCTGCCGATATGTCACGCCGGTAGGTCGTCACCGAGGGCTGCATCTGGTCGTAGGTCACCGGAAGATTCGGATGGGCGTCACTCACGGTGGCACCGGTCACCACGACGACCGGCGACAGAGCGGCGGCGTTCTCCCCGTAGGTACACTGGACCCGATAGCGGCCGGGGGGTATCACCGCGGTCATGGTGCGGGTGATCCCCCGGCCCATGGCGTCGAGTTCGCTGTAAACCAATGAGGTGGAGGCACCGACCAGGGTCACGTCGACCACCGAGTTGCCCGTGTTGACCACCGTCAGCTGGCGATGACCGGAATGCGGGGGTCGCCAATTCTGGCCGCACCTGTAGTCGCCGACCACGATGGGAGGTATCCGGGTCGACGTGGTCGGACCGGCGGTGGTGGCGATCCGGATGCCGGCGGCACACAGAACGACCGCGACCACGCCGACCACCACCAGCAGAGCCCGGGTGGTCGTCGACACCGATCCCTGTGAGGCTGATGGGAGCCGGACCCCGTCCACCGTGCCGCCATGTCCGTGTCCTCCCCACCCGATTCACCGTCTCCGGATCGGGACCGCCCCCGGCACAGCCCGAGCTTCAGGCTTTGGTCACCGCCGAAGGGGGCGGGATGGTGCCCGGTCCGGTCACCAAGCAACCCTCCTTGGCCACCGGGTTCGCCGCCGCCGGGAGCTTCGGGGGTTTCAGGAATGTCGGCTTTGCTTTCAGATCCAACATATCGAAGAGACTGCTGGCATTGGCGTCGCGACGGGTCAGGGCGGGCAGATTCCACTTCTCCTCGACCGTCTTGAGAATCGAGGTGTGGTCGTAGACGGTGTGGGAGACGAAGTTCTTCTTGGCGTAGGGGCTGACCACTCCGGAAGGGACGCGAAAGCCGTACTGATTGAAGCCGCCGGGAGGATCGCCGGGGGCCAGGTTGGGGGGGATGTCATCGGGAGGGATGGCCAATGGGGGCGGGACGTGGTCGTAGTAGCCACCGTGCTCGTCGTAGGTCCAGATCAGCATGGTGGTGGGCCAGTTGGGGCTGGACATGACGGCGTTGACGACCTTGCCCATGAACTGGTCCCCGAACTGGATGTCTTGGGGATCCTCCTCGGACGACTCGTCGTAGTTGGGTTCCACCAGGCAGTACGACGGCAGATTGCCGGCGGCGGCGTCGGCGTAGAACTCATCGATCATGACGACGCCTTTGGTCAGGGGATTGCCGCCTTCCAGGTACTGGATGTACACCCCGAGAGTGGGCTGATCCGAGTAGTAGTCCTTCCAGGTGATGCCGTACTTGTTGAACTGCTCGTAGATGACCCCGTTGGGCGGGAGCTCCATGGGGAAGCTGTCATTGATGAGTCCGAGCGAGGTTCCTGAGATCAGGTAACGGCGGTTCGGATAGGTCTGCCCCATCACCGAGCAGAAGTAGCGGTCGGCGATGGGGAAGGTGCTGGCCATACCGCAGGTGAAGGGCAGATCCTCCTTGGTGAAGTAACCCATGGCCTCGGCCGTGGTGCTGGTCACGAAACCCTGGCAGGTTCCGCCGTCGTAGGCCTCGTGGGTGACCTTCCAGTCATTGCCCACCCCTTTGGTCTGACACTCGTTGGGCATGTGGAAGGCGTGAACATAGTTGCCCTGACCGTCGGGGTTCTTGGCCGTCGGTTGGCCATTGGGGCCGATGGTGAAGCCGTCGCCCCGGCCGATGAGTCCCAGAATGTTGTCGAAGGAATGGTTCTCCATCATCACCACGACGATGTGCTCGATCTCCGGCACCTGGTCGGTCCCTGCAGCCACGTTGGGGAAGGGTAGCGACCCGGCCGCCCTGAGCTTTGGCGTCGGTCGGGTCGATGTCGTGCTGGACCCAGTGGCCGATGATCGTCCGCAGCCGGCCAGGACGGCGGCCGCTCCCAGCACACCGCCCCCTACGAACTGTCGTCGGTTCACCTGTCCACCTCTCCCTGCTTCCCGATCGAGTGGCCCGGGTTCGTTCTCAGCAGGCCTGACCCTGGACCCCGGGGGTCGTGCTCACATCAGCCGAGTTGACCACCCGGATCGTCGGTGATCCCGACTTCCCGTTCTCGATTTCGAACAGTTTGACGCCGATGTTGCTGCCCGATGAGGAGGACGAGGTCGTCCCCAGGGCGGCGGCCAGGGTTTTGCTCTGGTAGTTCACGAACTCGCAGTAGGCACCGGCCCTACCGAACGATCCCCGCCAGGAGGCGGTCTGCTCGACATCCTTGGGCAGTTGGGCCCGCACCAGCCCTTCAGCTGCAGACAGGTGGGTGGAGGGCGGGAAGGACATGTGGAAACCGATCACACGCCCACCTTTCGACTCGAGCCCTGTGAACTGGGGGACCGAGTGCCCGTCCACGGTGACTGTCGAACCGTAACCCGACGTTCCGCCCACACTGTTGGCTGGATGGGCCGACTGCCAGACAGCGGTGGGGGCCCCCAGCACGGCCACCCCGGGATGGGCCGTCGAAGAAGGCGTGGACGACGGGCTCGAGCCCGACGAGCAAGCAGCCAGGGTGAGGGCCGACCCGACCAGCGCCAACGCCACGTACTTCCGACCAGGGACTGTCATCGTAATGAAAAACTATCGGGCCGGGGGGGGTGGGTGCTGACCGCTCACTGCGGCCGGGGTTGCGGAGCAACCCCGGCCGCCAGCGAACTACGGATTGATGGTGATGGTGAAGGTGGCCGTGGTGGTCTGATGCTTCTTCTTGGTGGCATCGGTGACCTTCACTTTGATGGTCACGGGGCCGGTGGCCACATTGGTCTTGACCGTGCCCTGGAGCACGCCCGTCTTCTTGAGGGTGAGGCCCTTGGGGAACTTGCCCACCTTGGCCCACTTGAGGGGCAGGACGCCGCCGGTGGCGGTCAGCTGGTCGCTGTAGGGAGTGCCCTCGGTCACCGGGGGCAGTGGTGAGGTCGAGGTGATGGTGAGACCGCTGACCGTCAGGGTGAAGAACTGGTTGGCCGGATCTCCGACACCGTTGCTGGCGGTGAAGATGAGCTTGAAGGTCCCACTGGCCGTCGGTGTACCCGACAGGACGCCACCCGAGAAGGTCACCCCGGCCGGCAGATTGCCGAACTCGGTAACCGTCGGGGTCGGATCTCCGGTGGCCGTCACCGTGAACGTTCCCGAGCTGCCCTCGGCGAAGGTGGTGCTGTCGTCCGATGTGATGGCCGGCGCCGCCCCCACACCCAAAGTGAAGGTCTGGCTGGCGTCGGGAGCGAACCCGTTGGTGGCGTCGATGGTGAAGGTGTAGGAGCCGTTGGTGCCGGCCGCCGGGGTGCCGGCCAGCGTGGCCGTGCCGTCACCGTTGTCGGTGAAGGTAACCCCGTCAGGCAGTGCGCCCGACTCGGACACCGACGCCGTCGGCGTTCCCGTGGTGGTCACCGTGAAGGACCCGTAGTCCCCGACGTCGAGCGTGGTGCTGTCACCCGAGGTGATGGCCGGTGGGCCGTCCACCGTGAGGGTGAAGGTCTGGCTGGCGTCGGGGGCTACTCCGTTGGTGGCCCCGATGGTGATCGGATAGACGCCCTCCTCCGTCGGGGTGCCGGCCAGGGTGGCCGTGCCGTCACCGTTGTCGGTGAAGGTGACCCCGGTGGGCAGGCCGCCGGACTCGGAGAGGGCCGCGGTGGGCGTCCCTGTCGTCGTCACCGTGAACGAGCCGGCACTGCCCTCGGTGAAGGTGGTGCTGTCGGCCGAGGTGACGGTCGGGGCGGCATCCACCGTAAGGGTGAAGGTCTGGCTGGCATCGGGGGCCACCCCATTGGTGGCGTCGATGGTGAGGGTGTAGGTGCCACCTGTGCCGGCCGCCGGGGTGCCGGCCAGGGTGGCCGTGCCGTCACCGTTGTCGGTGAAGGTCACCCCGGTGGGCAGGCCGCCGGACTCGGAGAGGGCCGCGGTAGGCGTCCCCGTCGAGGTGACCGTGAAGGACCCGGCACTGCCGGCGGTGAAGGTGGTGCTGTCCCCCGAGGTGATGGCCGGCGGGCCGTCCACCGTCAGGGTGAAGCTCTGACTGGCGTCGGGGGCGAACCCGTTGGTGGCGTCGACGGTGAAGCTGAAGACACCCTGCTGCGTCGGAGTGCCGCCCAGGGTGGCCGTGCCGTCACCGTTGTCGGTCAGGGTGACCCCGTCCGGCAACGAGCCCGTCTCGGACAGGGACGCCGTGGGTGTCCCGGTCGAGATCACCGTGAAGGAACCGGCACTGCCCTCGGTGAAGGTGGTGCTGGCGCCCGAGGTGATGGCCGGCGGGCCGTCCACCGTCAAGGTGAAGGTCTGGCTGGCGTCGGGGGCCACCCCGTTGGTGGCATCGATGGTGAGCGTGTAGGTGCCCTCCTGGGTCGGGGTGCCGCCCAGGGTGGCCGTTCCATCACCGTTGTCGGTGAAGGTAACCCCGTCGGGCAGTGTGCCCGTCTCCGACAGGGCTGCGGTGGGCAGTCCCGTCGAGGTCACCGTGAAGGAACCGGCACTGCCTTCGGTGAAGCTGGTGCTGTCACTCGAGGTGATCTGCGGGGCCACGTCCACGGTCAGGGTGAAGGTCTGGCTGGCGTCGGGGGCGAACCCGTTGGTGCCGTCGATGGTGAAGGTGTAGACGCCATTGGTGCCGGCTGCCGGCGTGCCGGCCAGGGTGGCCGTGCCGTCACCGTTGTCGGTGAAGGTCACTCCGGTGGGTAGGCCGCCGGTTTCGGACAGGGACGCCGTGGGTGTCCCGGTCGAGATCACCGTGAAGGAACCGGCACTGCCCTCGGTGAAGGTGGTGCTGGCGCCCGAGGTGATGGTCGGCGGGCCGTCCACCGTCAAGGTGAAGGTCTGGATGGCGTCCGGCGTCACTCCGTTGGAGGCATCGATGGTGAGCGTGTACACACCCTCCTGGGTCGGGGTGCCGGCCAGGGTGGCCGTGCCATCCCCATTGTCGAGGAAGGTCACCCCGTCGGGCAGTGCACCCGTCTCGGACAGGGCCGCCGTCGGCGTCCCCGTGGTCGCCACCGTAAAGGTGCCGGCACTGCCTTCGGTGAAGGTGGTGCTGTCTCCCGAGGTGATGGTCGGCGCGCCCTCCACCGTGAGGGTCAGGGTCTGGGTGGCGTCGGGGGTGAAGCCGTTGGAGGCGTCGATGGCGAGGGTGTAGACGCCATTGGTGCCGGCCGCCGGGGTACCGGCCAGGGTGGCCGTGCCGTCACCGTTGTCGATGAAGGTCACTCCGGTGGGCAGAGCGCCCGTCTCGGAGAGGGCCGCCGTCGGCGTCCCCGTGGTGGTCACCGTGAAGGAACCGGCACTGCCCTCGGTGAAGGTGGTGCTGTCGCCCGAGGTGATGGTCGGCGGGCCGTCCACGGTGAGCGTGAAGGTCTGGGTAGCCGTCGGGCTCACTCCGTTGGAGGCGGTGATGGTGAGGGTGTAGACGCCGTTTTGCGTCGGGGTGCCGGCCAGGGTGGCCGTTCCGTCCCCGTTGTCGGTGAAGGTCACCCCGTCGGGCAACGAACCCGTTTCCGACAGGGAAGCCGTGGGGTAAGCCGTGGAGACCACCGTGAAGGATCCTGCGCTGCCTTCGGTGAAGGTGGTGCTGTCGCCCGAGGTGATGGCCGGTGCCGCGTCCACAGTGAGGGTGAAGGTCTGGCTGGCCGGGCTGCCCACACCGTTAGTGGCGGTGATGGTGAAGGGGTAGATCCCGCTGGTACCGGCAGCCGGCGTTCCGGACAGGGATGCCGTGCCGTCACCGTTGTCCACGAAGTTCACTCCGTTGGGCAGGGTCCCGGTCTCCGACAGCCCGGAAACGGGATAGCCGGTCGAGGTCACCGTGAAGGAGCCGGCGCTCCCCACTGTGAAGGTGGTGGAGCTGGCCGAGGTGATGGCCGGAGCGGCGTCCACGGTGAGGGTGAAGGACTGGGTGGCCGCCGGGCTCACCCCGTTGGTGGCATGGATGGTGAAGGTATAGACGCCGTCTTGCGTCGGGGTGCCGGCCAGCGCGGCCGTCCCGTTGCCGTTGTCGACGAAGGTCACTCCGGTGGGCAGAGTGCCGGTCTCGGACAGGGCCGCGGTGGGCACGCCCGACGAAGTGACCGTGAAGCTGCCGGCACTGCCCTTGGTGAAGGTGGTGGAGCTGGCCGAAGTGATGGCCGGGGCGGCGTCCACCGTGAGGGTGAAGGTCTGGCTGGCCGGGCTGCCCACGCCGTTGGTGGCGGTGATGGTGAAGGAATAGCTCCCGCCGGTACCGCCGGCCGGCGTCCCGGACAGCGAAGCGGTGCCATTGCCGTTGTCAACGAAGGTCACCCCGGTGGGAAGGGTCCCCGTCTCCGACAGACCCGAGGTGGGGAAACCGGTCGAGGTCACCGTGAAGCTTCCAGCGTGGCCCACCGTGAAGGTGGTGGAGCTGGCCGACGTGATGGCCGGTGCAGCATCGACGGTGAGAGTGAAGTTCTGGGTGGCCGGGCTGCCGATGCCGTTGGAAGCCGTGATGACGATTGGGTAGGTGCCGGTGGCCGACGTGGTCCCCGACAGCGTGGCCGTCCCGTTGTTGTTGTTGACGAAGGTCACACCGGCCGGAAGCGATCCGGTCTCGCTGATGGTCGAAACCGTGGGGCTGCCCGTGGTGGTCACGGTGAAGCTTCCCGCCGACCCGGTGGTGAAGGCGGTGGCGTTGGCCGAGGTGATCGACGGAGCGATGCCCAGAGTGATCGGATTGTTGGAGGCGTTGGCCGACGGACCGGTGCCCACGCTGGTAATGGCGGCCACCGAGATGTTGTACTGGGAGCCGTTGGTCAGCCCGGTGAGGGTCTCGGTGGTGGCCGTCGAGTTGAAGGTCTGGCTGATGGCCGTGCCACTGGGCACCGGGGTTGCCGTCACCGTGTAACCGGTGATCGACGAGGTTCCCGAGTCGGCCGGGGCCGTCCAGCTGGCTGTCACTTGGGCGTTGCCCGCCGTGGCCGCCACCCCTGAGGGGGCGCCGGGCAGAGCCGTCCAGGTCAGCGCGATGCTGCCCGGGCAACCGGTGTACCCGGTGCCTGTGGCGCCGCTGCTCGTGCTGTCGTTGGATCCGCCCGTACCGGTGGACCCACCTGTGGTCCCCTGCGCCGTAGACCTACCGCAGGCAGTGGAGGTTCCGGTTCCGGCCGTGAATGTCGGATTGGAACCGTTGACGAAGCTGGTCAGAGAGGAGGTGGACACCCAGGACGAGCCGGCGCCGCCGCCTCCTGAACCGAGCTGCGGCGTGATGGCACAGTAGTTACCGGCGCCGCCGCCACCACCGGCGAGTCCACCACCACCTCCGCCACCGCCGTCGTCCTCACTGCCACTGCCGTTGGTGCCGCCCACGCCACCAGCTCCGGCTCCGACACCGGAGGCGGGAGCCGAACCGGCCGTGCCTGCAGGTCCGGTTCCGCCACTCAGCTTGGCCCCTCCGGCCCCGCCTGTGCTGTTGGCGGCCCCGCCACCACCCGTTGTGGCGTTGGTTGATGTGCTACTCCCGGGGGCGCCTACGCCACCGGCGCCGCCGCCACCGCCCGCCTGGTTCTGCTTGTCGTCACCGCCGCCGCCGCCGCCGAAGCCTTGGCCGTTGGCCGATCCTCCGGGCGCGGTCGCATCGGTTTCAGATGTCGCCGTCGCTCCCGTCGTGGCCCCCGAGTTCCCCTGGCCCCCGTTGCCCCCGTTGCCGAGGCATCCGGCGCCGCCGCCGCCACCGCCACCGCCGGAGATGGCGACCAGGGTGGCGCAGGGCGACCCGGCACTTCCGTACACGCACACGGCAGTGGCTCCACCGCCCCCGCCACCGCCCGAGGACTCACCTTCGGATGAGGAGAACATGCCCCCGTTGGCCCCGGTGGCGTAGCCGCTGCCTCCGGTGCCACCGGTACCCGTCGAACCGCTGGAGTGCGCGGTACCGCCACCGCCACCGCAGCCGATGAAGGCGGCGATGCTCTGGCCGGCTGCCGCCGTGAAGGTACCTAGGACCTTGGCTGCAGATCCCCCAACCGCGGTGTTCGACGTATTGCCGATAGCGACCGGGGTGCCACCGCCGCCGCCGCCGCCGCCGCCGTAGATGGTGATGGAGGCGTTACCGCCACCGGTCTGGGGCCCCATGGTCGTGTAGTACCACGTGCCGCAGGTCAACGAGGACGCGGGCGTTCCACCGGTGGTGAACCACGACGGGCTTGACGAGAAGGCGGCCGCCGGGGTGGCGACAGTGGCTGCCGTTGCGATGGTGAGAACTCCACCCATGAGGACCACGGCCACCAAAGCCTTGGTGCCCATGGCGATCCTCTTTGTCAGGTTGCGCAGACCGCTCATCTGTTTCTCCCCTATCGCTTTGCCGTTACTGCGTTCGCGTTGCATGTGTCGTCCGTTCCGCACGTGGCTCTAAGAATTGATGGTGATGGAGAAGGTGGCCGTGGTTGTCTGGTGATGCCCGGGGGTCGCATCGGTGCATTTGACCTCGATGCTGTAGATCCCCGGGGCCACGTGGGCTGCACTGACCGTGCCCGAGAGCACACCCGTCTTCTTGATAGTAAGACCCTTGGGCAGCTTGCCCACCTTGGCCCACTTGAGCGGCAGGACGCCGCCGGTGGCCGTGAACTGGTAGCTGTAGGGCGAACCTTCGGTCACCGGGGGCAGCGGCGAAGTCGAGGTGATGGTCAGACCGTTGACCGTGAGGGTGAAGTCCTGCACGGTGCCCGAACCGACCCCGTTGGTGGCATCGAACCCGATCTGGAAGGTGCCACTCTGGGTGGGCGTGCCCGACAGAGCGCCGGCGCTGAAGGTCACCCCGCTGGGCAGGTTGCCGAACTCGGTGATGGTGGGGGTCGGGTAGCCGGTGGCGGCCGGCGTGAAGGTGCCGGCGCTGCCCTCGGCGAAGGTGGTGTTGTTGGCCGAGGTGAACACCGGCTCGGTGCCGACGGTCAGGGTGAAGGACTGGCTGGCATTGGGGGCTACCCCGTTGGTGGCGCCGAAGGTGAGCGCGAAGGTCCCCGTTTCCGTCGGCGTACCGGTCAGCGCCCCGTGACTGAACGAGATACCAGTCGGCAGCGCACCTGATTCGGTGACCGTCGGCGTGGGGGTCCCTGTAGCCGTCACCGAGAAGTTGCTGAGCTTGCCCTCGGTGAAGGTGGCGGAGCTGGCCGAGGTGATGACCGGGGCGGCGTCCACGGTGAGGGTGAAGGACTGGCTGGCATTGGGGGCCACCCCGTTGGCGGCGTGGATGGTGAAGGTGAAGGTCCCCTGGGCCGTCGGGCTACCGGCCAGGGTGGCCGTGCCGTCACCGTTGTCGGTGAAGGTGACCCCGGCCGGCAGTGCACCAGTCTCGGTCAGCGCCGCCGCCGGATAGCCGGCCGAAGACACGGTGAAGGTGCCGCCACTGCCCTCGGTGAAGGTGGTGGAGCTGGCCGAAGTGATGGCCGGGGCGGCGTCCACCGTGAGGGTGAAGGACTGGCTGGCGTCGGGGGCCACACCGTTGGCTGCACCAATGGTCAGCGAATAGCTGCCGCCGGTGCCGGCGGCCGGGGTTCCGGCCAAAGTTGCGGTGCCGTCACCGTTGTCGGTGAAGGTGACGCCGGCGGGCAGACCGCCCGACTCGGTCAGAGCGGCGGTGGGCGTCCCCGTCGAATGCACGGTGAAGGTGCCGGCACTGCCCACGGTGAAGGTCTTGCTGTCGGCCGAGGTGATGACCGGGGCGGCGTCCACCGTGAGGGTGAAGGACTGGCTGGCATTGGGGGCCACCCCGTTGGTGGCGTGGATGGTGAAGGTGAAGGTGCCCTGGGCCGTCGGCGTACCGGCCAGGGTGGCCGTGCCGTCACCGTTGTCGGTGAAGGTGACCCCGGCCGGCAATGCACCGGTCTTTGACAGTGAGGCTGTCGGATTGCCGGTGGTGGTCACGGTGAAGGTGCCGCCACTGCCCTCGGTGAAGGTGGTGGAGCTGGCCGAGGTGATGGCCGGGGCGGCATCCACCGTGAGGGTGAAGGACTGGCTGGCGTCGGGAGCTATTCCGTTGGTGGCACCGATGGTCAGCGGATAGCTGCCGTTGGTGCCGGCGGCCGGCGTTCCAGCCAGGGTGGCTGTGCCGTCACCGTTGTCGGTGAAGGTGACCCCGGTGGGTAGCGGACCCGATTCGGTCAGGGCGGCCGTCGGCGTACCCGTGGTGGTCACGGTGAAGGTGCCGCCACTGCCCTCGGTGAAGGTGGTATCGGCGGCCGAAGTGATGGCCGGGGCGGCGTCCACCGTGAGGGTGAAGGACTGGCTGGCGTCGGGGGCCACCCCGTTGGTGGCACTGATGGTGATGGCAAAGACGCCCTGCGAGGTCGGGGTACCGGCCAGCGTGGCCGTCCCGTCGCCGTTGTCGACGAAGCTGACCCCGTCGGGCAGGGAGCCCGTCTCCGACAGAGACGCTGTCGGGCTGGCCGACGTCTGCACCGTAAAGGTGCCGGGGCTGCCCTCGGTGAAGGTGGTGCTGTCGCCCGAGGTGATGGTCGGGGCGGCGTTCACGGTGAGAGTGAGGGACTGGCTGGCATCGGGAGCCACTCCATTGGAGGCACCGATGGTCAGCAGATAGGTGCCGCTGGTGCCTGCAGCCGGGGTACCGGCCAGGGTGGCCGTGCCGTCCCCGTTGTCGGCGAAGGTGATGCCGGTCGGCAGGGAGCCCGATTCGGTCAGAGCGTTGGTCGGTGTACCGGTGGAGGTCACCGTGAAGGTGCCGGCGTCTCCCTCGGTGAAGGTGGTCGCGCTGGCCGAGGTGATGACCGGGGCGGCTTGGACGGTGAGGGTGAAGGACTGGCTGGCCGGACTGCCAACGCCGTTGGTGGCGGTGACGGTCAGGGGGAATACGCCCTGGGCGGTGGGCGTCCCGGCCAGGGTGGCCGTGCCATCACCATTGTCGGTGAAGGTCACTCCGGCGGGCAGTGCCCCACTCTCGGCCAGGGAGGACGTAGGCGTTCCGGTGGAGGTGACGGTGAAGCTGCCGGCGTTGCCCTGGCCGAAGGTGGCGCTGTCCCCCGAGGTGATGGACGGGGACTGGAGCGTCTCATCGACGGTGAGGGTGAAGGTCTGCATGGCGTCCGGGGCGAACCCGTTGCCGGCATCGATGGTCAGGGTGTAGGTCCCGCGGGTGCCGGTAGCCGGCGTGCCGGCCAGGGTGGCCGTGCCGTCCCCGTTGTCGGTGAACGTGACCCCGTCGGGCAGTGTTCCCGTCTCGCTCAGGGCAGCTGTCGGCGTGGCCGATGTGGTCACCCGGAAGGAGCTCGTCACCGTTTCGGCAAAGGTCGTGCCATTGCTCGAGGTGATGGAGGGCGGACCGTCCACGGTGAGAGTGAAGGTCTGGGTGGCCGGACTACCGATGCCGTTGTTGGCCGTGAAGGTGACCGTGTAGGTCCCGCTGGTGCCGGCGGCCGGGGCACCGGCCAGGGTGCCCGTTCCGTCGCCGTTGTCGACGAAGGTCAGCCCGCTGGGCAGGGTGCCGGTCTCCGACAGGGCGGCATTGGGATTGCCGGTCGAGGTCACCGTGAAGCTGCCGCCGCTTCCCACCGTGAAGGTGGCGCTGCTGGCCGAGGTGATGGCCGGGGCCACGTACACGGTGAGGGTGAAGGTCTGGCTGGCCGGACTGCCCACCCCGTTACTGGCCGTGATGGTCAGGGAGTAGCTCCCGGCGGTGCCGCCGGCCGGCGTGCCGGCCAGGGTGGCCGTGCCGTTGCCGTTGTCGACGAAGGTCACGCCGGTGGGGAGGGAACCCGACTCGGACAGGGCGGCGTTGGGGTTGCCGGTCGAGGTGACTGTGAAGCTGCCGGCGCTTCCCACCGTGAAGGTCGTCGCACTGGTCGAGGTGATGGCCGGGGCCGCGTCGACGGTGAGGTTGAAGGACTGCGATGCCGGGCTCCCCACGCCGTTGGAGGCGGTGAGGGTGAAGGGGAAGCTGCCGCTCACCGAAGGGGTGCCGGCCAGGGTGCCCGTCCCGTTGCCGTTGTCGACGAAGGTCACGCCGGTGGGCAGGGTGCCGGTCTCCGACAGGGCGGCGTTGGGATTGCCGGTCGAGGTGACGCTGAAGCTACCGGCGCTCCCCTCGACGAAGGTGGCCGAGCTGGCCGAGGTGATGGCCGGGGCCGCGTCGACGGTGAGGTTGAAGGACTGCGATGCCGGGCTGCCCACGCCGTTGGTGGCGGTGAGGGTGAACGGGAAGCTGCCGCTGACCGAAGGGGTACCGGCCAGGGTGCCCGTCCCATTGCCGTTGTCCACGAAGGTCACGCCGGTCGGCAGGGTGCCGGTCTCCGACAAGGCGGCGTGCGGATTGCCGGTCGAGGTCACGGTGAAGCTACCGGCGCTGCCGGTGGTGAAGGTGGCGGAACTGGCCGAGGTGATGGCCGGAGCGGCGTCGACAGCGAGGGTGAAGGACTGGGTAGCCGGGCCGTCCACCCCGTTGGTGGCGGTGATGGTGATCGGGAAGGTGCCACTCACCGAAGGTGTGCCACCCAGGGTGGCGGTGCCGTTGCCGTTGTCGGCGAAGGTTACGCCGGACGGCAGTGAGCCCGATTCGGTCAGCGAAGGCGCGGGCGACCCCGAGGTGGTCACGCTGAAGTTACCTAGGCTGCCCGTGGTGAAAGTGGTGTTGGCGGCCGAAGTGATCGAGGGAGGGGTCCCCACGGTCAACGTGCTCACCGACTGGGCCGTGCCCAGGCTGGTGCCTCGGCTGGTCTGGTAGGAGTCGTTGGGACCGTTGCCGGGTAGTGGCGTCGTGTTGGTCTCGTCGACGTAGACGTTGTACACGCCGCTGGTCAGGCCGGAAGGGACCTGGAAGGAACCCGAGGGCGTCCCCGGCGTCAGCGTGCACGGGTTGGGGCCGACGGTGGTGGACTCGGCGCCGGTACAGGCGTAGGCGTCGGCCGGGATGGTCACGGTCGAGTTGGTGACGGGAACGGCGCTTCCCCGGCTGGTGCCGATGAGGACCTGCGGTGCGCTGACCGGGTAGAAGTTGCCGGCACCGTTCTGGAAGTCGGTGTAGGGGGCGGCGTTGGGCGCTCCGTCGGCCGAGCCCCACCAGTTGGTTCCTCCAGTGAGGCTGACCGTGTCTCCGATTTGGGCCCCCGAGGCCGACAGCGTGGCGGTCGGCGTCTGGGGGACAGGCTGGCCGTTGTAGAAGAGGTCCAGGGACGAGTAGTTGGTCGACCCGCCCTCGTCGTTGCCCGACGACAGGACAACGGTGCAGCTGACCAAGCCGGCGTTGACGTCGGCCTGCGACGGCGGACAGGCGGCATCACCGGTGGGCCCGCTCAGGGCCGGGGTGTCGGTGTTCCCCCCGGCCGAGTTGGAGCCGAGGGAACCGTAGGCGCAGTCCCCACCGTTGACCCACGAGCTGGGCAGCGTCATCGAGGCGGTCGATGTCCCGAAAGCCGATGTGCTGGTCGAGGCCAGGATGTTGACGGCGCCGTAACAGCCCCCCACCGCACCCCCGGTGGCACTGGTGAGGTCGAGGTTGGAAGACGGCAGATCACCCTGAGCGGCCGACGGGTTGGTGTCGGTCGGGGTGGGCAGGGGATTGGCCGTGTTCATGGTCCAGGCATCGCCCAGTCCGCCGTCGGCCGAAACACCCACGCCCCCCGAGCAGGTTGGCTTGTCGAGGCTGGTTCCGCCCTTCACACCGTTGGTGATGGCGGCGCCGAAGGCCGACTGCGAACCGGCCTGCTCGAGGTCCTGGTTGGAGTCGAACATGGACACCGCCGTGCTGAGGCCGGTCCCGGTGGAGGCCCAGGAACACTCGTTCTGCGACCACAGGTTGACGCTGTCGGTAGCGCTCCCGCCCGAGTTGGAAGCCACCGGGGCCATGGTCACCGGCGCGCTGGCGGCTGTGTTGTTGTTGGTCCCGCAGACCTGGGCGGTACCGGTGTTCAGGTTGACGTCCTGGATCGAGTAGCTGGCTACCCCGGACGGCGTGGTGCCGGCGGTGATGCTGGTCAGGGGAAGCGATGCTGAGTTGGAAACGGAGACGTCGTAGCAGAAGGGAACGCCTTTGATGGAGGAGAAGTACTGACCGGAGACCCAGGTGGGAGCGGTGGCCGCGAAGGCGTTGGTGGCATCGAGAGACAGCTCCGCTCCGATAGCCACACCGAGGAGAAGCAGGACACTCAGACCCAGTCGTATGACCCGGCTCGCACCAGAACGCGCCGCATGGACTGGAAGCACTGAAGCTTCGTGCATGTGATCCCCCTATTCCGTCGATCTTCTATTCCGCAAAATCTTCCGCCGGCGCGCGCACGCATTCCTAGAGATCAGACGGTTCCCCCCGCCTCCCTGCCCAGAATCACGCTCCGATCTCAGGGACCTTAGTGATATGTGCAACTGCATTGCAATCCCAAAAATTGATGATGCGATTCACACGTCCTCCCGGTGCAACTATTTGTTCAAACCGGGCCACAACCGGTGCCGTGTTGACCCACGAAGAAACGCACGACGTGAGGCCTGAGGAAATGAGTGATGAAGTGCCTGGTGAAGTGCGTGGGCACGTGCGTGAACTGACGAATGGAACGGCACCGAATTGAACTGGTGGGATCGGCCGAACAGCCAAGACCACAACCGTTGAATGCCCTCCGGTACCCGGTCCGCCGGGACCCGTGGGATATTGGCGCAGATCATTGGAATAGTCGGCTCAAATGACACCGGGGAGGACGCCCGGTAGTGGCTTGTGGAGGTGTGATGCGGGTTGCCGTGGTCGGGACCGGGGCGATCGGCGCGTCGGTAGGGTGGCACCTGACCCGGCGGAGCGCCGACGTGCTGTTCATCGACGGCGGACGACCGGGAGCAGGAGTAAGCGGATGGTCCTTCGCGTGGGTCAACGCCAGTAACAAGACCCGGTCTGCGGAGTATTACGACCTCAACGTGGCCGGGATGGGCGCCCACCGCCACCTGGCCCAGCACCTGTCCGGACATGAGTGGTGGCATCCCACCGGCCATCTGCGCTGGGTTGAGGATGGTCCCGACACCGGGGAGCTCGTCGCTTCGGTCGAGGGGCTGCAGGCCCGTGGGTACGGCGCCGAAGTGTGGAGCGCGGCCCGGGTAGGTCGTGTCCTCGAGCCGTCGGTCCGCTTTCCCACCGAGGACACCCCGGTGGCCTTCTACCGGGACGAGGGTTGGATCGACGGCCCCCGTCTGATCGGTCAGCTCGTCGACCAAGCCATTTCCGGGGGGGCCCAGGGCCTGTTCGGGAACCCGGTCGTCGCTATCGAGGTCACCGGCCATCGGGTGACAGCCATCAGGCTGGCCGGCCACCGGGAGGCCCACCGGGTCGATGCAGTGGTCAATGCGGCCGGACCGGCGGCCGGGGCCATCGCCCAGTTGGTCGGCCGGACCCTGCCCATGTTGGACGAGCCCGGCCTGGTGGTGCGCCTCCACTGCGCCACCGTCCCCATCCACCGGGCCATGCACTCCCCCCGTGTCGAGATCCGCCCCGACGGCCCGGCCCGGGTTGTCCTGCACAGTCGCCAGATCGACGGTTTGATCGACAGGCACGATCCGGACCCCGACCCTCTGGGCTCCGAGCTCCATCAGCTGTCCGTCCAGGTGGTACCCCCGCTGGGGTCAGCCGAAATCGTCGGTCGGCAGGTGTCCCGGCGTCCGATACCCGGCGACGGGCTTCCCTCGCTGGGCGGTCTCGAGGGGATTTCGGGCTACTACGAGGCCGTCACCCACAGCGGCATCACGCTGGCGGCCATCGTGGGCCGACTGGTGGCCGACGAGGTGGTCGACGGCCGGGTCGACGACCTCATCCAGCCCTTTCGGCCCGACCGGTTCACGGTGGCCAGCGGCAGCCGGGGCCGCTCATGAGCGGCGAGATCGGGCTGGCGGGCAGGAGGTCGGGCTGAGGGGCTCGGCTGACAGCCCGGGACCGGCTCCCTCAGCTCTTGTCCCCGGTGCGGGCCGGCTCCTCCGCAGGAGCCGGTTCCCCGCCGTGGCCCGGTTGGTGGGTCTTGAGCAACGACCCGACCACCGGTATCTCCGTGACGGCTTCAGCCCGGGCAATGGCCAGACTGCTGCGGGCCAGAGGCAGGAACGGTCCGGTGACCACGTAGCGGGGGTTCCAGCGGGGGTCGTACTTCTGATTGAAGCGCCACAGTGACTCGATTTGCAGCGTCTCGCTGAAGCGGTGGAGGACCGAGCGCTCGAGCGACGTCCAGGGGCCGGAGCCGGACTCGCCGGCCACCACCGCCCGCATGGTGGCGAAGTTGAGGCCCAGGCCGCGCAGACCCCGCTCCGCCATCCACTGGAGGGTCTCGATGATGACGAAATCGGTCAGACCGTTGGGGGCGTCGGGATCGTTGGTCCGTCGCATCAGGTCGAGGGAGTAGCCATCCACCTGGGAGGCGGGGATGTACTGGTTGAAGGCCATGGGATGTCCGTCACCGTCGAAACACACGGCCAGGAGCAAACCCTTGTCCCGGGGGTCGAAGATGCGACTGAGCGTCATCGAATAGCCCCGTTCGGCCTCGCCCTGACGGGTTTCGGTCATGAGCTCGAGGAGCTGATCCTTGAGTTCGGCCGGTACGTCTTCGGTCGATTCGAAACACTGGACACTGCATCCCGCCTTCTTGATCCGGTTGTAGGCACCACGAAGTGACTTCATCGACTTGCCCTTGAGTGTGAAGGTGGCGGCGTCGACGATGGCCTCGTCGCCGATGTAGTGGTCGACCAGTCCGGCCGCCCGGTAGACGGGGAGCCACGACTGGCAGGCGGCCAGCACCGACGGCGACCAGTTGTTGGACTGAGCCAGGTCCATCACGTCCGACCACACCTCGGCCCGATCCTGGGGGGGTCCGATGGGATCGGGCGACACCAACATCACCCCGTTGATGATCGAATAGGCCACCAGCGAGTCGCCGGTGAAGAGCCACGACTTGTCGTCCCGGAGGGCGAAATAATCGAGAGTGTCCCCTCCGTGTTCGACGATGATGGTGCGGGCCCGCTCGAATGCTTCCTGACGTGCCTCTCCCGTGCGGCGTGACTCCCGACCGGGACGGGCCACCAACATCAGCAGGACGAGGATGACGGCCACAATGGCCAGGAACACGACGTCGAAGCCGACACGATGCCCTTCGCCGAGCAGATTGCCCACCCCGGCGGTAGCGGCGATGACCACCAGACCAGCGGCGGCCAACCAAACGAAGACGCGACTCACCCCGGACGGACGGACCCGGAAATGCTGGTGCTCGAGGACCAGCCACAGGCAGAAGACGATGGCGAGGGCAGGCCCCCCGGCCGGCCGGCCCTGGACCAGGCGATCGACGGTGGTGGCCAGCACCAGAACCAGGGTGGCCGCCCACACCGGGCGGAAGCCACGCCGGATGCCTCGGGCCAGTCCGCACAGGGCCAGTCCGGCCACAATCGCCTCCACCACCGACAGGGGATGGATGCCGAAGGGCAACCAGTGGTCGACGGGCTGGGTGGCCCGGATACGCCACAGGGCGGCGAACACCACGTTGAGGATGCCGGTGGCATAGAGAACGGCGGCGGCCACCTGGCGCACCCGCCGACGCGCCACCCACTTCTTCAGGACGGCGTCATCGAGGGGCCAGGTGGGGCCGTCCGGGAGCGAACCCACCAGGGTCGTCGACGACATGTCGACTTTGCTGGGGGCGAGGGCCACCCGCTCGAGCAGGACCGGAGATTTGGCCGAGACCTCCCTCAACCACAGGTTGATCTCCAGGACCGAGCCACCGATGATCTCGACGTAGGAGAAGCGGTGCACGGTGACGAAGGGATGGGGCAGCCGGAATCGGGCTTTGCGGCTCACCACTGATGCCGTCCCGCTCCCTGTATTGGCGTAGAAGCCGTTTCCCACCACCGACAGCTCGGGTTCGTGGGTGTGACCCGACACCATGCCGGCGTACCCCTGGGTGACCAGCCGGGCGGCCTCGGCCCTGGGCGGGGCATTGTGTGTGGCCGGGTCAGACCGGGCGCTCACCGCCGTCTCCCGGAGGGCGCGGTTGACCCGCAACAGTGTGGCCGCGGCGGCCACGGTGGCCACGATCACGATGACGGCCACGATCAGGCCGAAGCCCAGCAGCCACCGCTGGGCATGGTGATGGAGCAGTCCGTGGACGCCGGGAAGAAAGGACAGCAGTCGCAGGAGCAGGATGGCCACGAAGGGGACGGAGACCAGCCAGATCTTCCCGATGATCTTGCGGTAGAAGAGTCGCGACCCGATGAAATCGGCGATATCACCGTCCAGCCACTGCACGCCCTCGAGGAGCGACCCGGAGCTCTGTCGGGCCTCGAGCTGGGGCAGCAGGTCGCGCACGACATGGTGGCCGAAGGGGGTGTCGACCGGGGACCAGGGGTCCTCGAAGGTGTTGTAGGGATCGGACTGGTTGCCGTGGACGACCCGTACCCGCTGGACCCCGTGGTCGGTGTCCACCAGTAAATCGCAGGCCAGGGCGAACGAATCGGCGTGCAGGCGCTGACGCAGAACGGCGACGCTGGCCCCGTCCCAGGCCAGCTGTCCGTCATGGTTGCCGGACAACACGATCACGTGACGATCGTCCCCGTCGGCGAACCGGGCGATGGCCTCGGTGAATTGGGGATGGGCATCGAGGATCATGCCGACGTCGGGGGGTCCAGCCAACATCTCGAAGCCGTCGCCGGCGATGACCAGACCGGCGGGCCCGACACAGCGGGAGAGGACCTCGGCTATCTCGTCGGCCACCCCGGTGGAGGTCGGCGTGGCCACCGCCGGTAGGTGGAGATCGCTCATCAGCACCACCCGGCTGCCTTTGGGTAGCTCGAGCTCCACCTGTTCGTCGATCAGGGTGGGAGCGACTCCGTCGGCCGGTGCCGCGCCGTTGGCGCCCGCCGTGTCATCACTCGGCGTCGGGGTGGGTTCTCCTGCGGGACGGAGGACCCCGGCCCCGGGCGCGGCCGCTGTGACATCGGTCAATTGGTGGCCTCGGGGCGCATCATGGGGAACAGGATGACGTCGCGGATCGCCTCCACCTCACCCATGAGCATGATCAGCCTGTCGATTCCGATGCCGATACCGGAAGTGGGTGGGAGCCCGTACTCGAGGGCCCGCACAAAGGCCATATCGGCCGGGTGTGCCTCCAGGTCGCCGCGGGCCACCGCTTCGGCCTCACCCCGGAACCGCTCCTGTTGTTCCTCGGGGATGTTGAGCTCGCTGTAACCATTGGCGAACTCCTTGGCGTCGATAGCCAGCTCGAAACGGTCGGCCAGCGAGGGGTCGTCCTGGCGATGGCGGGCCAGCGGCGAAACCTCGACCGGGAACCCGCAGACGAAGACCGGGCTGACGACAGTCGGCAACAACAGGGTGTCGTAGATCTCGAAGATGAGCTTTCCCGATCCCCATTCGGGCACGAAATCGACGCCTTTCTCTTGGCACACGACGCGCACGGCGTCCACCGGGTCGTTGGGATGGAGCCGTTGACCGACCGCCTCCTCCACCCAATCGAGCAATTCCCGCCGGGGCCAGGGCGGGTTGAGATCGATCTCCCTCCCGCCGATGGTGAAGGTCAATCGTTCGGCGGCCGACTGGGTCGCACCCACGATGAGTCGCTCCGTCAGATCCATTCCGTCGTTCACGTCGCCAAAGGCGCGATAGGCCTCCAAGGCGGTGAATTCGGGGCTGTGGCGGGTGTCGACGCCCTCGTTGCGGAAGTTCCGGGCTATCTCGAAGACCCGCTCGTAGCCGCCCACCACCAGACGCTTGAGATAGAGCTCGGGGGCGATGCGCAGGCTGAGGTCGATGTCGAGGGCGTTGGCGTGGGTCATGAAGGGACGGGCCAGTGCCCCACCGGCCTGAGGTTGGAGAATCGGAGTGTCCACCTCGACGAAGTCCTCGGCCACCAGAAGGCGACGCAGTGCGGCGATGGCCTTGAAGCGGGTGTCGAAGACCCGGCGGCTGGCCGGGTTGGCCAGCAGATCGACCTCCCTCTGTCGGTAGCGGGTGTCGGTCTCCGTCAGTCCGTGCCACTTGTCGGGCAGTGGCCGGAGCGCTTTGGAGAGCAGCCACAGACCGGTCACATCGACGGACAGTTCGCCCCGTCGCGACGTGATCACTTCGCCTTCGGCGCCGATCCAGTCGCCCAGGTCGAAGTTGGCCAGCACGGTGGTGGAACGTTCGTCGAGGTTGGCCTGTTGCATGAGCAGCTGGATCTTCCCGGTGACATCCTCCAAGTTGGCGAAGGAAAGTCGACCGTGACCGCGGATGCTGGTCAGACGGCCAGCCACCCGCACCGTCTGGCCGGTGCGGACGTCAGCGGCGAGATCGCCGTGCTGGGTTCGGAGCTCTGCCGTCGTGGCGGTGCGATCAAAACGAATCGGGTAGGGGTCGATGCCCTGCTCGGCCAAAGCGTCCCGCTTCCGGCGGCGCTCCGCCGAAAGGGCCTCCACGGTGGTTGCTTCCGGTTCCTCGCCATCCGGCTCTGCCACGATCAAGCCTTCTTCCTCGGGTGGCCCCGTCGATCGGTCCCAGTTCAGCACGAACGCGGTGGTTATCTTAGGCAATCAGAAATCATGAACTTCTTTGCCGTCAACATCGATTTGATCACGGGATGGTTCCCCATCACTGTGATCGTTGTTGCCATTGCCTCGGTCGTCTTGTCGGTGGGTTGGCACGACGGGGCGTGGAAATGGGAGCTGCCGATAGGCATCCCGGTGAGTTTCGTGCTGACCGTCCTTACCGCCCTGGCCATCCATATCTTCAATCTGGTACCGGACGAGTTCCCCCAGACCTTCTACCTCTGGGCCTGGTTGGTCTGGTACTCGATCGTCATCATCATCCTGGGCTGGACCCGGGCCCACTGGCTCCTCCGCACCTTTTCCGTGATCGCCCTGGTCTTCGCCGTCCTGGCCGCCTTCACCGTGGTCAATCAGCAGTTCGACTACTACCCGACCCTGGAGCGTCTGCTCGGGAAGAACGCGGCCAATTTCACCGACCTGCCCGCCCTGAAAGCCATCCGGACCCAGACCCGGGAAACGGGCAAGCTCCCCGATCACGGGGAGATCATCGCCGTGACCATTCCCGGCACCGTCTCCAAATTCCACACAGGACAGGCCTACGTGTACCTGCCTCCCAGCTGGTTCGCCAGTCCCGAGCCGCAACTCCCGGTTATCGAGATGATCGCCGGAATTCCGGGCCAGCCCTCCGACTGGACCCGCGCCGGTTACGCCGACACCACATCGACGGCCTTTGCCGAGCAACACCACGGCCAATCCCCGATTTTGGTCATACCCGACAACAACGGCAACGCCCAGGATACCGAGTGCTCGAACAGTTCACTGGGCAACGCCGAGACATATCTGGTCAAGGACGTCCCTGCTTTCATGCAGGCCAACTTCAACGCCGCCGTCGGCAAGCACTCCCTGGCGGTAGCCGGACTGTCCGACGGAGGAACCTGCGCCAGCCTGCTCGCCCTCCGGAACCCCACCGTGTTCCAGACCTTCGGGGACTACTCCGGGTACGCCTCGCCCACCTATCTCAACGACAACGAACAACAGACCATCACCATCCTCTACGGAGGATCGAAAGCCAACTACGAAGCCCACAATCCGGTCGCCCTCCTCACCAACAAGAAGTACCCGGGGCTGGCCGGCTGGTTCACCGCCGGTCAGAGCGATCCGGGCCCGCTGGCCGCCATGCAGCAATTGGCCCCCCTGGCCCAAAAGGCCGGCTTGCAGGTCTGTGCCGCCTACCCACCCGGTGACCACTCGTTCGCCTTCTGGTCGCAGGCCTTCAAGGACTCGCTGCCCTGGATGTCGTGGCGACTGGGCCTGACCCCGCCCCCCGGGACGTCCCCGCCCACTGCGTGCCCCCGGTTCCCTGAGTTCCCCCGGTTCCCCGACCCTTCTTGCCGTCCGCACCCGGCTGTCCGGAGATCGATCGTTGACGTTCGCCCGGACGGGCCTTATGCTGCGGCCGCGCCCCTAGCTCAACGGTGGAGCAGCGGATTCTTAATCCGCAGGTTGGGTGGTTCGAGTCCCCCGGGGCGCACCGGTTGTCCTCACACCACTGATTCGGACCGGCGAGTGGATTCGGCCCTGCCCGTGCGGGAGAGTTGATCCCAGTGGAGCGCGTCTACGTAACCCGCCGGGGTGGGACCGGCACGTCCTTCGGGTGTCTGGGCTCGATCGCCATGGTCATGGTGGTGGTGGCCGCCGTTGCCGTGCTGGCCGCCGTGGGTCTGGTCGTGCTGGCCGTCATTGCCGCCGGGGTGCTGGTCACCGGGATCGCCCTCGTCACCCAGCGGGCCTGGCGGATGGCCCGGGGGAATACACCGCCCGGAGCCAGGGACCGGAGAGGCGTCATCGAGGCCACCGCCACAGAGGTTCGGACCGACCGACCCACCCTGCCCGAAGATGGTCCCGGACCGGTGGACGGAGAACACGGCGGCGGCTGACGCCAACCGATTGGCCTGGTGAACTACCCTTTTTGTCTATAGTCACAAACCGTTCACCGTGGCCCGTCCGATGTGAGCTTTCCGCCGAGGAGGCGGGGGCACGGTGAGGATCAGGATCGGCTGAAGCACATGTTCATCGAGCACAAGGGCAGGGCGGTTCTGATGGGGGTGGGGCTCCTGGTACTCGGGGCGGTGCTGGCCGTCGGCGTTATCAAGGCGGACCACCACCTGCACGGTCCGCCGGCCGCCTCGGTGGCCCAGGCCTCGGCCGGTTACGGGCTCCAGAGTCCGACCGGGGTGACGCTGGTGGGAGCCGACCTCTACGTGGCCAACGGCGGAGGCAACTCGGTCACCGTGGTCGACGCCTCGACCGGTGCTCACGTGACCACCATCGTCGGGCCCTCCTATGGCTTCGGGAGTCCGTCGGCCATCGTCACCAGCGGCGGCGATCTGTTCGTGGCCAACCGGGCGGCCGACACGGTGACCGAGCTCGATGCCACCAGCCATGCGCTGGTCAGAATCATCCCCGGCTTCACCGAGCCGATCGCCCTGGCCACCGGCGGTGGGGATCTCTACGTCCTGAACGCCCCGGGTTCAGTGGCCAAGGTGGCCATCGCCGGCGGCCAGATCGTGGCCACCGCCTCCGGTTCGCAGTTCGGCTTCAGCACCCCCTTGGGCATCGCCGTAGCCGGAACCGACCTCTTCGTGACCAACAGTGCCGCCAACTCGGTGACCACCATCAACGACCAGACCATGACCTTGAGCACCATCCTCAAGGGCCCGTCGTACAAGTTCAGCATTCCCACCGGGGCCGCCGTGTTCGGCGGCAATCTGTGGGTCACCAATTTCGGAGGCGACTCGGCCACCGAGATCGTGGCCGCCACCGGGAAGGTGGTGCGGGTGGTGGTCGACCATACCAACCTACCCACGCCGGGGCCGATCACCGTGGGCGACGGATACGTCTTCACCGTCAGTCCTCCGGGCGTCTCTCCCATGGTGAGCCAGATCGAGCCCAGCAGCGGCGCGGTGACCTGGATGAAGTGCAACACCAACGGCCCCTATCTGTTCAGCAATCCCCAGGCGGCCGCCGTCTACGCCGACAATCTCTGGGTGGTGAGCAAAGGGAGCAGTTCACTGACCCAGATGGACACCGACACCGGGGATCTGATCCGCACCATTTCCTGACAGCGGCCCGCCGCGGCAGGACGACTCGGCTGAATTCTCCCCCGGACCACCACCCACTATGTTCGGGCCGGACCCCATCATCGAGACATCCAAGAGACGGAGTACGGTCATGATGGTGCCCCGCCCGATCCTGGGCACCGACAGCACCGACAGCACTGACAGCACTGACGTCTTCGGCACCGCTGCCCCGATCCTCCACGTTTGGACCGGAAGGCGATCCCCCATTCACGAGGTCCAGGAACGAACGTGACGACAACCGCCGATCAGACAGCATCCGTTGGGGCGCCCGCCGCGGCCCGTGCCATCGACCTGGTCAAGACCTACGGCAAGGGTGACGCCGTGGTCCGGGCTCTGGACGGGGTCACCCTCGAATTCGGCCGGGGCCGCTTCACCGCTGTCATGGGGCCGTCGGGGTCCGGCAAGTCGACGCTCATGCACTGCATGGCCGGTCTCGATTCCCCCACGTCGGGACGGACCTTCGTGGGCGACCGCGAGATCGGGCTCCTCGACGACGCCGGCCTCACCCAGCTGCGACGAGACCGCATCGGTTTCGTCTTTCAGGCGTTCAATCTGGTCCCCACCCTGACCGCCTCCGAGAACATCACCCTGCCCGCCGACCTGGCCGGCCGCAAGGTCGAGCCCGACTGGTTCACCTTCCTGGTCGAACAATTGGGGATCGGCGATCGGCTGACCCACCGGCCGTCGGAAATGTCCGGCGGCCAGCAGCAGCGGGTGGCCTGCGCCCGGGCGCTCATCGGCCGGCCCGACCTCATCTTCGCCGACGAGCCCACCGGAAACCTCGACTCCAACTCCACCAACGAGATGCTCGGTTTCCTCAAGCGATCAGTGACCGAATTCGAACAGTCGATCGTGATGGTCACCCACGACCCGAGGGGAGCGGCCTACGCCGACCGGGTCGTCTTCTTGGCCGACGGGGGTGTGGTCGGCGAGCTGGCCGAGCCCACGGCCGACTCCATCCTCGAACAGATGAAGCAGCTCGACGGCTGACATGTGGAAGGTGACGGTCAAGGGCCTGTTGGCCCACAAGCTGCGACTGGGGCTGACCGCCCTGGCCATCGTGCTCGGGGTCACCTTCATATCGGGAACGCTCGTCCTCACCGACACCCTGCACGACACCTTCACCACCCTCTTCGGCCACGTCTACCAGAACGTAGATTTCGAAGTCCGGGGGAAGGCGGCCTTCAGCGGGAACGACAACAACGGCACCGCCGTCCGCAAACCTGTACCCGCATCCATCGCCGACACCGTCCGTCGGATACCGGGAGTGGCCTATGCCGAAGGGAGCGTGAGCGGTTACGCCCAATTCGTGGCCCCGGACGGCAAGGCCATCACCACCGGTGGGGCCCCCACCCTCGGCTTCTCCTTCGACCCCAACTCCCAACTTTCCTCGCTCAACGTGGTGGCCGGGACGGCCCCGACCGCCCCGGACGAAGTGGTCATGGACGACGGCACGGCCATGAAGTACCACTTCGCGGTGGGGGACCACGTCCGCATCCTGCTCGCCGGTCCCCCCCGCACCTTCCTCATCTCCGGTCTGGTCCGGTTCGGAACGGCCGACAACCTGGCCGGGGCCACGCTGGCCGCCTTCGATCTGCCCACCGCCCAGCAACTGTTCGGTGACACGGGGCGTTACGACAGCATCCTGATCCTGACCCGACCGGGGGCCGACAAGACGGCCGTCGAGCGGTCGATCGCCGCCGCTCTGCCCGCCGGGGTCGAGGTGGTCACCGGACAGACGGTGGCCTCCGAGCAGACCGCCTCCATCGACCAGGCCCTGTCCTTCTTCTCGACGGCGCTGTTGGTGTTCGCCTTCATCTCCCTGTTCGTCGGCGGCTTCACCATCTTCAACACGTTCTCCATCCTGGTCGGGCAGCGCACCAAGGAGCTCGCCCTTCTCCGGATCGTGGGCGCCAGCCGCCGCCAGGTATTCCGTTCGGTGTTGCTGGAGGCGGCCCTGGTGGGACTGGTGGCCTCTCTGGTCGGTCTCGGGCTGGGGGTGCTCGGGGCCGTGGGCATCGAGGCTCTGCTCCGCGGCTTCGGCATCACCCTGCCCACCGGTCCCCTGGTCTTCGAGGCGCACACCGTTCTGGCCGCGCTGCTGGTCGGCGTGGGGGTCACCGTGATCTCGGCCTTGAGCCCGGCCCGGCGGGCGGTGAGGATCGCCCCGGTGGCCGCGCTGTCCGATCACGCCCGCTCGGACACCGAATCGTCCCGACGGAGAATCCTGGTCGGCGGCGTCATCGCCCTCGTCGGGGTGGCCGCCCTGGTGGTGGGGCTGACCCAACCGGCCATCCAGCTGGTCGGCCTGGGAGCGGTGGCCGTGTTCGTCGGCATCGGGATGTTGGCCCCCATCGTGGCCCGGCCGGTGGCCGGCCTGGTCGGTCGCCCCCTGGCCGCCGTCCTCGGCATTTCCGGGAAACTGGGGCGCGAGAATTCCATGCGGAGCCCGCGGCGCACGGCCCAGACGTCGTCGGCGTTGATGGTCGGGCTGGCCCTGGTGTCCACCATCGCCGTCTTCGGCGCCTCGTTGTCCAAATCGGCCACCAGCAGTGTCGACGAGGCCGTCAGCGCCGACTACATCATCACCTCCTCGGGCAACGGGGCGGGCTCGTTCAGCAACTCGGTGGCCACGGCGGCGGCCACGGTACCCGGCGTCGATGCCGTCTCCACCGTGTACAGCGGCCAGTTCGAGATCCGGGGCTCAGTGATGGGCCTCACCGCCGTGGCCGCCGACCATCTGGCCGATACCGTCATCCTGCGGGTGGATGCGGGCTCCGGCCAGCAGGCTTTGGCCGCCGGGGATCTCCTCATCGACACCACCACGGCTCAAACCAAGCACCTGGCGGTGGGCTCGGTGGTCCCGGTGAACTTCGCCGAGACCGGTCACTCGACCATGACGGTGGGCGGCATTTTCAAGCCCAATTCCCTCCTGGGGAGCTATCTGGTCAGTGACCGGTTCTTCCTCGACCACTTCAACAACCCGCTCCCGGTGGCCGTCCTCCTCCGGACCCAGGGCGACACCACATCCCTCAGCCCCACGCTCGACGCCCGCCTGAAGACCGTCTACCCCAATCTGCAGATCCAGACCCGGGCCCAATTCGAGAAATCGCAGCAACAACAGGTCAATCAACTGCTCGGCCTGGTCTATGCCCTATTGGCTCTGGCCGTTGTCATCGCCCTGATCGGCATCGTCAATACCCTCATGCTGTCGGTATTCGAGCGGACCCACGAGATAGGGCTCCTCCGGGCCGTGGGTATGAAGCGCCGACAGGTGCGGGCCATGATCCGCTCCGAATCGGTCATCTTGTCGGTCTTCGGGGCCATCATCGGCGTGCTGGTCGGCACCGCCCTGGGCATCGCCTTCGCTGCCTCCTTGAAGCAACAGGGCATCACCGACATCGTCGTGCCCTTCGCCAGCCTGATCGTGTTCCTGGTCCTGTCGGCCTTCTTGGGACTCGGGGCGGCGACCTGGCCCGCCCGCCGGGCCGCCCGACTCGACGTTCTCGCCGCCATCGCTGTCGAGTGAGCGGGTCGGCGCTCAGGCCGGATCGGGCGCGGCGTCGCCGGTCCTGACCATCTTGGGGGAGCGCCGGGTGCGCGCCTCCATTTCCGGCGGTGCCCACAGGGAGAGCAACACCACCCCGGCGAACATGACGACAAGGAAGATCACTTCGAAGGTGATGGCCAGTGGTGAGTTGTTGAGCTGTTCGCCGAAGAGCTCGATGCCCAGGGCGATGCTGGCCAGAGGGTCCACGATCAAAAGGGCGGACTGGGAAGCAGCCAGCGGCCCCACAGCGAAAGCCGACTCCAAAAGGACGGTGCCGGTCACGCCGCTGATCACCACCGCGTACACCGACCAGTGGAGGAACATCCCCAACCAGCCGTAACGGGCCAGGGCGTCGGTGGCCTCCTTGACGAAGGCGGCGTCGATGGCCCAGACCAGGGCGGCGGCCGCACCCAGTAGGGCCGCCCGTCGGGCCGGCGAGCCCCACCGGCTGGCGATGATCAGGGCCACGATCACGATCGTCCGGCTCCCCACCGCCACCACCCAGGCCAGAGGGGTGGGATGGCCGTGGCCCTCGCGTGGTTGGGCCACGGCCAGAAAGCCGATCAGACCGGCACAGAGGAGGGCGGCCGCACCCCAGGTGCGGGAAGCGATGCGATCGTGCAACCACAGCGTGCGGAGGGCCAGGGTGAAGATGAGCTCCGTGACCAGAATGGGTTGAACGGTGGCCAGCGTCCCGAAGTAGAGGGCCAGGGCGGTGAAGACGAAGGTCCCGCCCATACACACCATTCCCAACAACCACATCGGTTGCCGGACGAGGAAGACGGTGGTGGCCCACATCGACCGCTTCGTATCGGAGCCGGCGATGTTGGCCAACCGCTGCAGCACCGAGGTCAGGGCCTGGCTGAACGCCCCCAACAGGGCGAACACGATGCTCATCGGGAAGAGCCCTCTCTTGCCACGGTCAACACCCCACCGATTGCGCCTTCAACTGGTACCGACCATTCGAGACCAGCGGGGCGACAAACGCAAGGTACGCCGCGCAACCCAGTCGGCCCTCTCATGGCTGGTCGCACGTGGCCGGCTCGTGGGACGGTTGGCCGGTGAGCCCCAGCCGCCATGCCAGCCAGGGGAAGGCGTCTTCGAGGGCCTGACTCCACAGATCGAAGTCGTGGCCGCCCGGCCGCACCAGGATGCAGGTGGCGATACCGGCCCGGAGGGCGGCGGGTTGCAGGTTGTGGGCCGCTTCCAACGGCTCCGTGTCCTGATCGCCGACTTCGAACCAGCCGGCCAGACCGGGGAAGTGCCCGTCCTCGAGGAGCTGGGTCGGATCGTGGGCGGCGAAGTCGCTGTCCGATCCGTGAAAGAGGATGTCGATGGTCTGGGCCTGGGATGTCTCCTGGTACTGGGGTGAGGCGAAACCCGAAAAGGAGGCGAAGGTCGGGTACACGGTGGGGTGACGCAGGGCCAGCATCACCGAGCAGGTGCCCCCGGCCGACAACCCCCCGATGGCCAACGAGCCGGCGGCCCGGGAGGCGTTGAACTCGTGCCGGACAAAAGCCGGCACGTCGTCGACCAGATAGGTTTCGGCTTGGCCGAACTGGCTGTTGACGCACTCGGAATCAACGGTGTGCACGCCGTTGGGATCGGGCATCACGATGATCGGAGCCTCGCCATGGTGGCCGGCGGCAAAGGCGTCCGCCGTATTGTCGGCGTCCCCGTCATTCGACCAGTCCGAAGCGCTTCCCGGCTCGCCCGGCAGAAGGACGAGGGTGGGCAGGGACGGGGTGACTTTGGCGAACCAGGCGGGGGGCAGGTAGACGTAAGCGGGGCGGGTGGCGAAACGAGAAACGGTGGGCGGGATGTTGACCGTGATCACCACCCCCTGGTCGGGCAGCCGGCCGGTGGAGATCACCTGATCGTGGATGCTCTTGAGCTGTGGGGTGTCCACCACGTTTTCGGGGTCCAGCGTGACCAAACGGCCCACGGTGGGGAACGAGTCGGACTGTTGATCGATGGTGTCCAGCATGGAGGCCAAGGTGAGCACGACGGCCACCACCATGGCCACCCGGCGCCATCGGCCCGACCCGGACCATCCGCTGACGGCCAGCCAGCTGGACAGGATGAACGTCAGTCCCCACAGGTAGGTGGCCGTGTCGACGTCGGTATCGGCCGGGGACAGCACGGTCAGCACCAGGGCGGTCGCCCCGGTGGCCAGCCCGGCCACGGCCAGCCCCCAGGCCAGCTGGCGACGACCCCGCCGGGACCGCCAGTCGGCCGCCGCCACCAGCGCCACCACGGCCAGGATGCGGACGGCGAAGGGGAGCCAACCCGACACCAGGGAGAGGTTCATCCGGACCTCGCCTCCCGCCCGTTGGCCGGTGCCGGCCACGCGGGGGCGCGGTACTCAGCCGGTCCCGGACCGCTCACGCATCGGCACCTGGGTCGTCGGCCCGGGCCTGCTGGGAGAGCCAACGGGTCAGCCCGGCGGCGTTCGAGTGCACGCCGTTCATCACGTCGAGCTTGTGGCGGTGGCCCTCGGGCACACCATCGAGATCGGAGGCGAATGCCCTGTCCAGGGCCACAGCCACGTCCTCGCCGGAGCGGAAGGCCGCTTCGGCTACCTCTGCCCACTGCCGCAGCGTCCCTTCGGCTTCGTCCAGCACGTCGAGCGGGTCGACCAGCAACCCGTAGTGGGCCAGAGCCAGCCCGGTGGGACGCCTGTCGGCGAACCGGTGCAGTGAATGGAGAGCTTGGGCCAGGTCGAAGTCCGGTGGCGGCGTGGAGGGTCGGAGCACGCCGGCGTCGGGCAGCTTGACCCCCACCGCGTCCCCGGCGAACAGCACGCCGCTGAGGGTGTCGTGCAGGGCGACGTGGTGCTTGGCGTGCCCCGGCGAATCCACCGCCACCAGAGCGCGCCCCGGTCCGACCCGGATCGACTCACCGTCCTCGAGCACGTGGATCCGTTCGGCCGGCGTCGGATCGAGTCGTCCGTACAGAGAGTCGAGCAGAGGTCCGTAGACCCGGGCGGCCGACTCAACCAACCGGGTGGGATCGACCAGATGGCGAGCTCCCTTTGGGTGGACATAGACCGTGGCGTTCGGGAAGGCCCGGGCCACGTCCCCCACCCCGCCGGCATGGTCGAGATGGATATGGGTGACGACCACGCCGGCCAGGTCGCCGGGGCCAAAACCAAGCTGCTCGAGCTCGGCCAGAAGGACGGGGACGGAGCTCTGGCTCCCGGTCTCCACCAGAATGGGGCTCTCGCCCTCGATCACGTAGCCCGCCGTGACCCGCTGCCATCCCCCGAGCAGGGTGTCCAGCTCGATGACCCCGTCGGCCACCCGGGTCCCCGGCTGAGGGACATCGGACCCGTTCCCCGACCCGACCTCCGTCATCCCCGGGCGCCACCGCTAGCCGGCCTCTTGGCGACCGCTTTCCTGGTCGCTCGTGAGGTCACCTTGGCCGTCTTGTCCGCCTTTCTGGTCGACCCCTTGGCCGCCTTGGTGACTGCCTTCTGTGTGGCTTTCCTGGTGGTTTTCCCGGTCGCTTCCCGGGTCGACTTTGTGGGTCCGGTCCTCACGGCAGCCGCTGGCGTGGCCACCGCCTTCCGGGCCGGTGCCGATTTCCCCGACGCGGCCACCCGGGTGGCGGTGGACGGTTTTCTGCTAGCCGATTTGGCGGCCTTGGCCGATTTGGCGGCCTTGGCCGATTCGGCGGCCTTGGCCGATTTGGCGGCCTTGGCCGATTTGGTGGCGACGGCTGATTTTGTCGGCGTCGTCGGGCGTCCGGGCGGGCGGGTCGGTTTCCCACGCGGATCGACCACCGACGCGGGAGGAGCGCCGATGGCCTCCCGAACCACATGGGCCGCCCGTCCTGCCGGATCGGTGGGCCGGGTCAGCCGGTCGATCATGGTGCGAGCGGTGAGCCCGCCCATCCGCTTGTCGCCCGAGCCGCTCCGGGTGTTGCTGAGGGCACGCTGGGCCAGTCCGAGGATGACATGGCTGGAGGAAGGCTTTTGGTGACCGGAGAGCTTCGACGCCGAGTTGACCAGGGACACATGGGAGAAGGCTTGCGGGAAATTACCGACCAGACACCCGGCCACCGGGTCGTATTCCTCGGACAGGAGTCCGAGGTCATTGCGCAGTCCGAGCAGGCGGTCGAGGAGCTGGCGGGCGTCGTGGTCGCGGCCCAGCATGCTGAGGCAGTCGGCCAACCAGAACGAACAGGCCAGAAAGGCACCCTCCCTCCCCACCAGACCGTCCACATCGCCGGTGTCGGCGGTCCGGTAGCGGAGGACGAAACCTCCGTCGACCAGCTCCCGCTCCACCGCCTCGATCGTCCCCCGCACCCGTGGGTCGTGGGCCGGCAGGAAGCCGACCATGGGGATCATGAGCAGACTGGCATCGAGCTGGTCCGATCCGTAGTACTGGGTAAAGGAGCCCTTGGCCGCGTTGTAGCCCAGGTCGCACACCTGGTCGTGGATCTCCGTGCGCACCTGCTTCCAGCGGTCGACCGGCCCTTCGAAGTGGTACTTCTCCGCCGTCTTGATGGCACGGTCGATGGCCACCCAGGCCATCACCTTGGAGTGGGTGAAGTGACGACGGGGCCCACGGACCTCCCAGATCCCATCATCGGGCTCGCGCCAGCCGTCCTCGAGGAAGTTCATCAGTGAGAGCTGGAAGTCCCACGTGGGATCATCCCCCCCGCCACCGGCGTCGGCGGCGTCGGCCGACTCGTACAACGCCGACATCACCTCGCCGTAGACATCCAACTGGAACTGGCCGGCGGCCGCATTGCCGATACGCACCGGGACTGATTCCCGGTAGCCGGGGAGCCAGTCGACCTCCCATTCGTCGAGACGACGCTCACCGGCGGCCCCGTACATGATCTGCATCTGGGAAGGATCGCCGGCGCTGGCCCGTAGGAGCCAGTTCCGCCAGGCCATCGCCTCCTGGTAGAAGCCACCGCGCATCAGCGATTCGAGAGTGAGGGTGGCGTCGCGCAGCCAGCAGTACCGGTAGTCCCAGTTGCGACCGCCTCCCAGCGTTTCGGGCAGGGACGTGGTGGCGGCGGCCACGATGCCTCCCGTCGGTTCATAGGTCAGGGCCTTGAGGGTGATCAACGATCTGAGCACCGCCTCGCGATAGTCACCCTCGTAGGTGCACTGTGACGCCCAGTCGGTCCACCACAGCTCGGTGTCCTGGATGGCGTAGCCGGCGTCGATGGGACGCGGCGGTTCGTCGCTGGCCGGGTACCAGCTCAGCGAGAAGGGGATCTGCTGGCCTTCCCACACCGTGAACTCCGCCACCGTGGAGAAGTCCTGACCCTTGCAGGTGACCGGGGTCCACAAGGACAATCCGTCCGGCCCGGCGATGGCATTGAGGGTGCCGTCCATTTTGCGCACCCAGGGAATGACCTGCCCGTAGCCGAACCGGATGGTCAGGCTCATCTCCATGGTCACCTTGCCACGTATGCCTTCGACCAGCCGTACCACCTCCGGGTGGGTCTGGCGTATGGGCATGCAGTCGACCACCCGTACCGAGCCCTCGTCGGTCACGAACTCCGACTCGAGGACCAGGGTGTCACCCCGGTAGTGACGGTGGACAGCCTCGGTGGATCCCTTGGGTGCGATCCGCCACGAACCATGATCGTCGTCGCCGAGCAGCTTGGCGAAGCAGGCAGAGGAGTCGAACCGGGGAAGGCACAACCAGTCGATGGATCCGTCCCGCCCGACCAGGGCCGCCGTGTGCAGGTCCCCGATGATGCCGTAATCCTCGATGCTCAGCGTCATGATCCCATGTCTAGCCGCACCCACCCCCGTGTGGGCAGACCTTCGGGGCCGGGTTCAGCCCGATGTGCACGGGCCGGTGCCCACGGCGCGGGTGGACTTGGCGGCCGCCTCCACCCGTGACAGCACCCCCGGTGACGCCAACGCGTAGCCGATGTCGTCGTTGGTGGTCGAGCGGGAGAAAACCACACCCACCACTTCGCCGTTCGTTTCGACCAGCGGGCCTCCCGAGTTGCCCGGACGGACCACCGCCTGGATTTCATAGACGTTGCGGACGGTGAGTCCCCTCCCGTAGATATCGCGACCCTCCGCGTCGAAACCGGCCATGACCCCGGCGGGGGCCACGGTGAAGGGGCCACCGCCCGGGTAACCGAGGACGGCGCCCTGGGTTCCCCGCGTGACCTCGACCGGGTCAAGGGTCAGGGGAGGATCCTGCAGCCCACCCACCCGCAGCACGGCCAGATCGAACGAAGAGTCGAAGGAGACGACCGTGGCGGAATGCGACCCGGCTCCGTCCTCGACCACCGGATGGGCGATGCCGGCAATCACGTGGGCGTTGGTCACCACCAGCCCGGGAGCAACCACGAAGCCCGATCCTTCCTGGATCTGCCCACAACCTTCGCCCACGATCTTGACCGTGGAGGGGCCGGCATGATTGACGGCGGTGGCCAGCGCGGCGTCGCCGGGCAGGGATACCGGGCCGGCGGACGCCGGCGCCAGCTGGGCAAAGACCGGAGGAAACCCCTCGGATGTAAGGAAGCTCTGGACCCGCGAGAAAACGGAGGGTGGGGCGGGGAGGGCGTTGTCGATGGAGCGGATGATCCGCGAGTTGCCGATGGAAGCATTGAGGCTGTCCCACGAGCTGTTGGCCAGCGTGCCGGCCAACAGCCACACGACCAGAAGAGAGGCCACGGCGGCCACCCCCACACCCAGCACAGAGTCGATCAAGCCGAGGGTTCCCCGGTGGACCCGGGTGAAGACGGCACTCCCCACCAACCGGCCGGCAGCCCCTCCCAGGGCGGCTACCCCCAGCATGGTCACCAGCGCCACCAGCGTGCGCATGGACGGGGACCGCACCCAGCCCACCGTGACCGAAGCCAGCAGGGCCCCCAGGTAGAGGCCGATGATCAGCCCACCGAAAGACAGGACCTGAACGATGGCGCCCAGGCGGAGGCCCTGGATGGCGGCCACCACCACGATGGCCAGAACCACGATATCGACGATGTTCACGATGGGCCCGGTGCGTCAGCAGGGCATTGCGAACGGGCGTTCACGCCTGCGACCATGACCACCGACCAACGGTAGACGGCAATTCTGATGGCCGAGCGTCATCGATTGTCCGGCGCCGGCGTGGCAAGATCTTGGCGGTAGGCCTGAACCGATCGGCCGCTGGGTCGCTCGGACGAGGAGGAATGAGGGTGGTCCATTGTGAGTGATCTGACACCTCCCGCCGACGACGGTTCGCCGGTCGAACCCGGTTCCCCCGTTCCCGGTACCCCTCCGCCTCCGGCTCCCGGTTACGGCGCTCCGCCGCCGGCCGCCCCCCCACCGCCCATGCCACCGCCGCCGGGTGCCCAGGCTCCCGGTCCGCCGCCGAACTGGGGGGCACCATCCAGCTCTCCCTCGGGTGCCGGCTACGGCTACGTCCCCGAGCCGGTGGATCGGCTCGGACGGCCCCTAGCCGCATGGTGGCAACGCCTGGTGGCCATCATCATCGACGGGCTCATCCTCGGCGTACCCCGCTCGATCCTGACCGTCATCATCGTCGGTTCCACCGCGTCGGGCGGCCTGTACGCCACCCACTGGCGAGCTAGCCTGGTCATTCTGGCCATCGTGTTCATCATCATCGACCTCGGCTATTTCGCCCTCCTCAACGGCAGTGAGAACGGCCAGACCGTGGGGCAGATGGCGCTCGGGATCGCCGTACGGGACGAGGCCACCGGTGGCCGTATCGACCCGGTCCGGGCCGGTATGCGCATCCTCGTCCTGTACCCGGGGATCGTGGTCGGCTGGCTCCCCGTCATCGGCGCCATCGCCTGGGTGTACACCCTCATTGCCGCCCTCTCCCCCCTATGGGACAAACGGCGGCAGGGCTTTCACGACAAAGTGGCACACACTGACGTGATCAAAGTTCGCTGAGTCCAGCGACGGCAGTGACATCGACGCGCCCCCTACGGCGCGGACCGGCCCCGATGGGTGTAGTCCTGGCGTTGGCAGTGGTGCTCACCACGGCAGCGTGCTCGTCGGCGTCTTCCCCCGCTGATGCTCCCCCCTCGACCTTCGGTGCCGACTCGCCGTGGACGGGGACACTCACCGGAGTGACTCTTCCCGCCCCGGTCAACTCACTCACGTCACTGGCCTGTATCGGCGCCAGCCACTGCTGGGCCACCGGCTCCACCGTGGGCGTCGGTGGAGCTCCCAACGGTGCGGCGATCATCGGTACCGATGACGGAGGGGCACGGTGGTCAGGTCAGGACATTCCCGGAACGGTGAGCTACCTCTCGGCCGTCGATTGCCGCGACACCCATCGCTGCACGGCGGTGGGTGAAGGTGTGCAGTCGACGGCCACGCAGGCGGTGATCATCGACACCGTCGACGGTGGGCAGACATGGACGCAGGTGTCCACGCCTCCCGCGGTGGGCGAGATCAGCGCACTGACCTGTCTGACCGACGGTCGGTGTGTGGCCATCGGAGCCACCGCCATGGGCGACGTGGCCCTCATCTCGACGTCGACCGGCGCGGCCTGGACGCAGGCCGGAGCTCTGCCGACGGCCATGACCGGCGCCCGGGATGTGGCCTGCTCGGACGACCAGGACTGCTGGGTCACCGCCCGCTCGACCACGGCCGCCGGCGCCGTCAGCGGGGCGATCGCTCTCACTACCGACGGAGGGGCCAGCTGGACGGGCGTTCCCACTCCCGCCGGGATCGGACTCCTCAACGGGATCTCCTGCATCACCGGTTCGACCACGGGCAACGGGGCCCTACCCGGATCGTCCACCGTGACCACCGGCACCGGCCCGTCGACCTCCGCCGCGGTGGCCACGACGGCGACCTCACCCCCCACCACCGGCGCCCCGGCCGTGCCCGTTGTCGGTGTGGCCGGCGTCCGATGCACGGCAGTGGGCACCACCTCCTCATCGTTGGTCGATCCCCGCGCCGGACACGGGGTCATCCTCACCACCGCCAACGGGGGAGCTACCTGGACCCAGCCAAAGGTCAGCCCGTCGGCAGCCTCGTTGGCCGACATCTCCTGCACCGCCATCAACACGTGCGTGGCCGTCGGCACCTCGGTGACCACGGCGGCGGACCAGGGAGTCATGATCCTCACCGGGCCCGACCAAAAGCCGTGGTCACGAGCGTCGTTGGTCTCGACTCCGTCGCCGCTCAGCGCCGTGAGCTGCGCCTCGACCTCCCGGTGCGTCGCCGTAGGGGAGTCGGTCGGCGAGTATTTCGCCACCTGAGAACGGGGTATGTTCCATCCCCGGCGCCGCCGCGGGGAGTCGGTAGCCTCGTGGGCCATGGAGGGCACCGGTCACACCGCATTCCTATGATCCCTCGCGTGACTTCTATCCGCCTGCCGGCTGAGAACCGCCGCGCCCTGTCGTCCACCGATTCGGTCGGGGGCGACGGCCATCCGATCGGTGCACGATGACCAACGTCGAGCCGGTCCGACCCACGTCGCGGCGGCGCCCCACCGCCACCTCCTCCTTCGGTGTCGGCCGTCGCGAGGCCCACGACTCATCGTCCTTCTACGCCCGGTTCACCGCACCCCATGTCAGCGACGACGAAACCATCGTGCCCCCCGCCGCCCGCGACACGCTATGGACCGGTGACGCCCGCCAGATGGAGCAGGATCAGGTAGCCGGCAACTCGGTGGCCCTGGTGGTGACGTCACCGCCGTACTTCGCCGGAAAGGAGTACGAGGCGGTGCTCGGGGTGGGCCACGTCCCCGCCGACTATGCCGCCTACCTGGGCATGCTGCACGACGTGTTCGCCCAGTGTTTCGACAAGCTCGAACCCGGCGGACGGATTGCCGTCAACGTGGCCAATCTGGGGCGGAAGCCCTACCGCTCGCTGTCACGGGACGTGGTCGACCTGCTCGAGCGACTCGGGTTCCTGATGCGGGGTGAGATCCTGTGGCAGAAGAGCCATGCCGCCGGTGGGTCGTGCGCCTGGGGCACGTACCAGCGTCCCGGCAATCCGGTGCTGCGGGATGTGTCCGAAAGAGTGGTGGTGGCATCGAAGGGGCGATTCGACCGCGCCCTCACCCCCGAGCGGCGGGCGGCGTCCGGCCTCCCCAATGAGGGGACCATCACCATGGATGAATTCATCGACGCCACCATCGACGTCTGGGACATCCCCACCGAGTCCGCCACCCGGATCGGACACCCCGCTCCCTTTCCGGTGGAACTGCCGCGCCGGCTGATCGAGCTCTACACCTACCGAGGCGACCTGATCCTGGATCCGTTCATGGGATCGGGATCGACGGCAGTGGCTGCCGTCCGGACCGAGCGCCACTACGTCGGATTCGACACCGATGGCGACTACGTCGCCCTGGCCGAGGAGCGCATCGCCGACGAACGTCGGGCGGTGCTGACCATGTCACGACCGCGGGTCACGGTGGCGCCGGGAAGTTCGACGGCCACCGGAGAGGATGCCGACGAGGTCTCTGTGGCCGTCCGACGCGGACGCAAGGCGCGGGAGATCGCCCACGCCACCCTCTCGGCCTGCGGCTTCACCGATATCGAGAGCGACGTGTCCTATGGCGATCTGGGGGTGGCCCTGGACTTCCGGGCCCGCAACGCCAGGGGAACAACCTGGCTGTTCGACCTGTCGGGGGCCTTCTCGACGACCCGCCCGGGCCTACGCCGACCGGACGTGCTGTGGCGGGCGCTGGGCAAGGCCAGTGTTCTCCACCAGGCCCGCACTGACGATCCCCGTCGCACCGACATCGGCCCCCTGATCCTGCTCTCCACCGATCTCCCCGCCCCGCGGTCGGCCGGTGGCAAAGCGCTGCGGGCCGTGCAGGGTGACCCCGGCACGGCTCCGGTGGCCGATGTTCTGGCCCTGCTCGATCCGCTCTGTGCCACCCGGCTGCACTCCTGGGCCAACCACCAGGGGTGAGGCCGTGGCGCGGGTGGAGGGGGAGAGGTCGAAGTCGTTGAGAAGCCTGCGATGCTCCATCCCACTCCATGCCCGATGACCGCACCACCATCACCGAGCTGGGAACAGCGCTCGGCACCCTCCCTTTTCCCGATCCGGGGGCGGCGCTGGCCGATCGTCCCCATCAGCTGCGGGTGGATGAGCCGGTCTGGGACCTGCTCGATGCCATTGTCGCCGGCTCCCGACTGACCACCGAGCTCCACACCGCCTTTGCCAACGGACGGGCCTTTCTCGAGGCACGGGACGGACTCCGGGGTCGGACGCCTCTGGTCGTCGAGTGGACCGGCGGCCGTCGGCCACCGGGCGATGAGGTCGCCCCGATCGACCTGCGGGTCGATCACGTGTACCTGATCAGCTGCAAGTACGACTCCGACATCCTGGCCAACACGTCACCGGCCCGGCTCTTCGATGGACTGCTGGCCACCTCCGGCCGGTGGGACCGCAGTGACTGGTATGCAACGGTGGCCCCCGACGAGTACGTCTCGCTGTACCGGACCTGTCTGGCCGCCACCGGCCTGGATCATCTACCGCCGTTGCCGGCGTCCTGCAGCAAAGAGCAGTTGGCCACCCTGCGGGTGGCGGTATCGGGGCGCACCTATCCGGACGCGCCTTCACGCGACGCCTACACTGCCCTGTGTCGGGCGGTGAGCGTTGCCTCGGCCCGACGGTGGAGAGAACGGTTGGACGCCACCGGGATCGCCGGCGAGACCATGCTGTGGCGTCTGTTGCGCATAGGGAGCGCCCCCTACTTCATCCTGGGCATGGACCGCCGGACCGGACGGCCGGCCCGTTTCCGCATCGCCAGTCCGTGGGACTGGCGCGAGAACTTCGAGTTGGTGGACTTGACCGTGGCGCCCGCCGTGGCCGGCCAGCCCCGGGTGGACTGGACCTTCACCACCCGCCACCGGCAGTCGGGAGCGGTCGGCACGGTGGCCGGCCACGTCGAGATCCGTTGGAGCCACGGTCGCTTCGCCCAACCGCCGGAAGCCAAGGTCTACCTCGACACGGCTATGGAACGACTCCCGGGGTACGAGCCGCTCGATCATCAACCAGAAGCGCAACCCACGCTGTGGTCCCTGTCCGGGTGAGGGCACCGGGGCGGGCGGCCCGGTGACCGGCGACAGTGACCGGGTACCCGGCTGGGACGGCGACCGCTACCAGCGACGCTTCGATTCGCTGGCCGCCTCCGGCGCCGATGTCCACGGCGAAGCGGAGTTCGTGGCCCGGTGGAAGCCGGCCACGGTGCTCGATGCCGGCTGCGGTACCGGGCGGGTGGCCAGGGAGCTGGCCCGCCGGGGCATCGACACGGTGGGTGTCGATCTGGACCCGTCGATGATCGCCACGGCGCGGCGCCTTTCTCCCGACCTCGACTGGGTGAGCGCTGACATGGCCGCCACCGACCTCCTCCGCCGTTTCGACGTGGTGGTGATGGCCGGTAACGTCCCGCTGTTCGCCGACCCCAGGACGCGGGAGGCGCTGGTGGCCGCTTGTGCCCGCCACCTGGCCGAGGAAGGCCGGTTGGTGGCCGGTTTTCGAATTGGACCGCCACTACGGGCTGGACGACTACGACGCCCACTGCCGGTTGGTGGGTCTGGTCTGTACCGGTCGGTGGGCCACCTGGTCCGGTGATCCCTACGCCGGAGGTGCCTATGCCGTGTCCGTGCACCAGCACGGCCCCGAGGGGGAGCCGGAGCCCACCCCGTAGGGCGGATCCCGGTCACCTCATCCGACCGGCCGGGAGGGTCGGGGTGATGTCTACGATCAGGGGGCCGTCACGGAAGGGACCCCGAAAGGACGCCATGCGCAATCCGATGTTCGTCTACGACGAGCAGATGACCACCCTCATCCTCGACTACTGCCGCTGGCGGTTGGCCGTCGACCCGGTGCCTCTGGACTTCGGCGGGGCCCGGACCTCCTCCCTGGAAGCCAGTCTGGCCGGCCTGATCACTCCGGAAGGAACCGATCCCCGTCGGATCATGGAGATCTTCGACACCGAACTGGCCACGGCCATCGTCTCCTGCGACAGCCCCCGCTTCCTCTCGTTCATACCGGCGGCGCCCACCAAGGCGGCGCTCCTCTTCGACATGGTGGTGGCCTGTTCCTCCCTGCAGGCCACGTCATGGATGGAAGCGGCCGGTCCGGTCAGCGCCGAAAACCAGGCTCTGCGTGTGCTGTCCGATGTGGCCGGGCTACCGGCAGGGGCGGGCGGCTGCTTTGTGGCCGGGGGTTCGGCCGGCAACCTGTCGGCCCTGATGGTGGCGCGCGATACGGCCGCCTATCGGCGGGGAGGAGAGGCTCCCGCCCGTCCGCTCATCGCCATCAGCGAGGAAGCGCACTCGTCGGTGGGCAAGGCACTGACCGTGCTCGGGGTCGAATCGCTGCTGGTGCCCTGCGACGACCACCGTCTGACCGGCGAGGGACTGCGGGCCGCCCTGGACGGCCACCCGCGGGGTGAGGACGCCATCGGGGTCGTGGCCACCGGGGGCACCACCAACGCCGGCATCATCGACGACCTCCGGGGTATTGCCGACGTCGCCGCCGAGCGCACACTCTGGTTCCACGTCGACGGCGCCTACGGCTGCGCGGCGTTGTTTGCACCCTCGGTCCGGCCACGCTTCGAGGGGATCGAGCGGGTGGACTCACTGGTGGTGGACCCGCACAAGTGGCTGTTCGCCCCGTTCGACTGTGCCGCCCTCATCTACCGTCAGCCCAACCTGGCCAAGGCCGTCCACGCCCAGGACGCCTCCTATCTCGATGTGCTGCACACCGGCGCCCCGGGGGAGTGGAACCCCAGTGACTACGCCTACCACCTGACCCGGAGGGCCCGTGGTCTCCCCTTGTGGTTCTCGTTGGCCGTCAACGGCACCGACGCCTACCGGGATGCCATCGAGACGGTGCTGACCGTCACCCAGGAGTCGGCCGATCTCATCGAGTGCACGCCGCACGTGGAGCTGGTCCGCCGGCCTGAGCTATCGGTGGTCCTGTTCCGCCGGATCGGCTGGGATCTCGAGGACTACGAAGCCTGGTCCTCCCGGATCCTGGGAGAACAGATCGGTTTCGTGGTACCGACCCGGTGGGAGGGTGAGTCGGTCGGGAGGCTGGCTCTTCTCCACCCGGACACCACCATCGGCATCATCGAGGAGGTCATCGCCACCATGGCCTGAGCCGCTCCCCCTGGCCAGCCGGTAACGACCCGACTGGCCAGGTGGGCTCCCTAGGCGGCGTTGAGTTGAAGGGACAGGGTCTTTGTCGCCGTTCCCTTGGGCTTGGCCTTGTCGGTGACCGTCAGCGCCACCGAGTACGCCTTCACCGTCCCGCTCTTGACCGTGCCGGATATCACCCCGGTGGTCTTGCTGATCTTCAGACCCTTGGGCAGACCCTTGGCTTTCCACGTGTAGGGCTTGGTCCCGCCCGAGGCAGCCACTGTGGTGCTGTAGGGCGTACCGATAGTGGCGGCAGGGAGCGAAGTGGTGGTGATCTCGAACGGTCCGGACACGGTCAGCGTGAAGGACTGGGTGGCCGGATTGCCGATCCCGTTGGTGGCGGTGAAGGTGATGGGGAAGGTGCCGGTCACCGTGGGATCACCGGACAGGACCCCCCCGGAGAAGCTCACCCCGGCGGGCAGGGTGCCGCTCTCGGTGATGGTGGGGGTGGGGGTTCCGGCCCCTTTGACGCTGAACGAGTTGCTCGATCCCTCGGTGAAGGTGGCGTTGTTGGCCGAGGTGATGGTGGCCAAGGTGTCGCCCTCCGGACCGGGGACGGCCGTCCAGGTGAACCCGTTGGGATCGGAGGTGCTCTTGGTGAAGGTGAACTGCACGTTCCAGTTGTCGGTGAGCACACCGGAGCTGTTGGCACAGGCCACCCCGCCTTCCCAGATCCCGCTGGTGCCCTTGGTGTAGAGGAGCGAGGAGAGGAGGCCGTCACCACTGACGGCCGGTCCCCACTCGAAGTTGGGGAGTTCGGTGATCTGACCGGTGTTGATGGCGGTGTTGAGGGGACCCACATAGGTTCCGGTGGTGTCGTAGAGGCCGTGGCCCTGGGAAGGGCCGGAGGCACCGGTGAATTTGGTGGAACCGATCTTGGCCGACTTCTCGACCAGGTAGCTCCAGACGTTGTAGCCGTCGTTGGCGGTGTCGCCCGAGCAGGCGGCACCGGACGGCAGGGAGAGGGCGAACTGGGTGTCCGACCCACCCGAGCCCAGAAAAGCGCCGCTGGACGGAGTGGTGGTGGTGGCCACGCCGTTGAGCGTCGAGGCCGAAGAGGGCCCCGCTCCGGCCACGATCAGAGCGGTGCAGCTGGCCAGCATGGTGGCCACGACCACCAGCCCGGTGCGGAGGACCCTTCCCGATCGGGTCCGGGTGGACCCGATCGGGGGGGTGCTGGGGGGTGTCATCTGGGCGCGTTGATCAAACATGGTGTCCTTTTTCCTTCACTCAGTGCTGTGTATGGGTGCGGTGTCGGGCGGGGCTCAGCTGTCGCCCTCGGTGCTCGTCGACCCGCAGGTACCTTCCGAGGCTTGGAGATCGTCGAACCCGAAGGTGTTCATCTGCTTCTGGAACGACGTGGCGCACAGCGACGAGCCCGATCCGACGAACAGGCTCACCAGTCCCTTGTTGTAGAGGGTCTGCCCAACGGTGATCTCGTTGGTGGACACCACCGTGAAGAGGTTGTAGCCGTAGGAGCCATCCTGGTAGTAGGTGGTGTTGGGCAACAGTGACGTGCCGCTGCCGGTAAAGGGCTGACCCAGAGCGGTCGAGCCATCGGTGATCGATGCCAGCGTGAGGCCGGCGCTCCGGGCCGTGTTCGACTCGTCCACCGCCACGCCGTTGTTCTGGGCGATCCAGTCGCCCGACGAGATGGGGATGATGGCGTCGGTCCCACTCGGCAGGGCCGAGGCGAAGGAGTAGAAGGCGTTACCGCTGTTCTGCTGGATCTGGTCGCAGCTGTCCTGCTGGGCTTCACCTTCAGCCACCGTGTCCGAAACGCCGATGGCCGTCTCCAGGTTCGACCGGGGGGACGAACCGGTGATGGTCAGGCACCCTTCGACGGTGTCACCACCGATGCTGGTCGTCCCGGTGCTGCTCGAGTAGATGGACTTGAGCTGGGCGGTGGTCAGGTTGTTGAGGGCGCCGTCTCCGTGGTCGAAGACGAGCACCCCGACGGCATCCCGGCCATAGGGGATGAAGGTGAGCAGGCTCCCGGTCGACTTCGGCCCCCGGGCGGCCCGGGAGAAGTCGATCTGACCGGTCATCGACACCTCGGCATGGGTGCACGACTGCGACGCCGTGGGGTTCTCCCATCCGGTGCCGTTGATGGCGGCTACCAGGGCGGAGATGCCGTTGGTGCTGGAGTTGGGCCGGTCGAAGGCCGGTCCACCGAACTTGGTGGTGATGCAACCCGGGTTGAGAGTCGAGCCACCGGACGGAAAGGCGTCGAAGGACTGGATGATCCGGTTGTCGGTGGCCGAGGAGGAGGCCAGGGGGGTGAAGAACTGGGTGGTGGTGGAGTCAGGTGCGGACGCCCCTGATAACGAATCGAAGAAGTCCTGGGTGACGTCGGCACCCACTCCCACGTAACCGCTCACCGCGGTCGGGTCGGCCTGGGCCTGGGTACTGAGGGCGGTGAGGCTGGCCATACCGGCCGTGCCCATGACGATGGCCAGAGCTGCAGCCACACGGATGCTCCTGTTGCGCAGGAAGGGTTTCAATGCACGCTCCTTGTTTGGCGCCAGGACGGTCGACCTCAAGAAAGCGAAGGCCCCTACCCATACCCGACAAAACCTAGTGGATTACTCGCGTTAAGCTAAACCGGATGCTCGCCGAAGTCAACCCCGCTTCTGACCATTGATCTCTCGGCGTCCGTGACGCCGGGTCTCCGACCACGAGCCGCGGCCAGAGACGCCGTCCCGCGGTCGACCATGACTCGACTCCGTCGGCGCCGATCCCGGGGCGTGGGGCCGGCTGTCCACCGTCGGCCCCACGCCCATCGTTCCCTTCCGACTCATGCCACACCCGTGCGTCGTTCAAGAGGCTTCCTCATGGATCCCTGTGCCCCTCTCAGGAGGCGGCGAGCTCCAGCGTGTAGTTGGCCGTTGCCGTCTCGTGGACCTTCTTGGTGTGGTCGGTGACGGTCACCGTGAAGGGATAGGGACCGGGGGTGGGCGTGTGCCGAGTGGACTTGACCGTGCCCGACAGCAATCCGGACTTACTGAGCGTGAGTCCCTTGGGCAGGACACCCGCTGTCACTTTCCACGCATACGGCGTGGTGCCGCCCACTGCGTTCAACTGCTGGCTGTAGGGAGTGCCTACGGTGGCTGCCGGCACCGACGTCGTGGAGATGTTGAGGGCCAGGATGGTCAGCGTGAACTCCTGGATGCTGGCGCTCTCCACGCCGTTGTCGGCGATGAAGACCAGCTCGAAGGTTCCCGACACCGTCGGGGTGCCCGACAGCACCCCGTCGGCGAAAGTCACGCCGGCAGGGAGGTTTCCCCATTCGGAGATGGTCGGCGTCGGATACCCCGAAGCGGTCACGGTGAACGAGCCGGCCACACCGTGGCTGAAGGTGGTGCTGTTGGCCGAGGTGATGAGAGACGGCTGATCGACGGTGAGGGTGAAGGTCTGGCTGGCGCCGGCGCCGACACCGTTGCTGGCCGTGATGTCCAGCTGATAGGACCCGCCCGTTGCGGCATCCGGGGTGCCGGCCAGGGTGGCCGTGCCGTTGCCGTTGTCGACGAAATTGAGGCCATCGGGCAGAGAGCCCGTCTCGGTGATGGCCGGCGTCGGATCCCCGCCCGCATCCACTTCGAATGTGCCCGCCTGGCCGACGGTGAACGTGGTGCCGTCGGTCGAGCTGATGTCGGGTAGGGCACTCACCGTCAAGGTGAAGGACTGGGTGGCATCGGGGGCGATCCCGTTAGTGGCGGTGATGGACAGGTCGTAGGTTCCCTGCGACCCCGTCCCCGGGGCGCCACTCAAGGTGGCCGTGCCGTTGCCGTTGTCGACGAAGGTCACGCCCTCCGGCAGCGACGCACCCGTTTCGGAAAGGGACGGCGTGGGAAAGCCGCTGGTGGTCACCGTAAAGGTCCCGGATGTACCTGTGGTGAAGCCCACGCCGTCATTCGAGGTGATGGCCGGAGCACTGCCGGCGGTCAGCGTGAAGGACTGGGTGGCCGGATTGCCGATCCCGTTGGTGGCGGTGAAGGTGATGGGGAAGGTGCCGGTCACCGTGGGATCACCGGACAGGACGCCCCCGGAGAAGCTCACCCCGGCGGGCAGGGGGCCGCTCTCGGTGATGGTGGGGGTGGGGGTTCCCGCCCCGGTCGGGGTGAACGAGCTGTCCGATCCTTCGGCGAAGGTGGCGTTGTTGGCCGAGGTGATGGTGGCCAAGGTGTCGCCCTCCGGACCGGGGACGGCCGTCCAGGTGAACCCGTTGGGATCGGAGGAGTCGGCCGTGAAGGTGAACTGCACGTTCCAGTTGTCGGTGACGACACCGGAGCTGTTGGTGCAGGCCAACCCGCCTTCCCACACACCGCTGGTACCCGAGTACAAGAGGGCGGACAGGAGGCTGTTACCACTGACGGCCGGTCCCCACTCGAAGTCGGGGACCTGCGTGATCTGACCGGTGTTGGTAGCGGTGTTGAGCGGACCCACGTAGGTGCCGGTGGAGTCGAAGAGTCCGTAACCCTGGGAAGGACCTTGGGCCTCGCTGAACGTGGTCACACCGATGGTGGCGCTGGGTTGAACCAGATAGCTCCACACCGTGTAGCCGTCATGGGCGGTGTCGCCCGAGCAGGCGGCACCGGACGGCAGGGAGAGGGCGAACTGGGTGTCCGACCCACCCGAGCCGAGGAAGCTGAGGCCATCGGGTACCGCCGTGGTGGCCACGCCGTTGAGCGTCGAGGCCGAAGAGGGCCCCGCTCCGGCCACGATCAGAGCGGTGCAGCTGGCCAGCATGGTGGCCACGACCACCAGCCCGGTGCGGAGGACCCTTCCCGATCGGGTCCGGGTGGACCCGATCGGGGGGGTGCTGGGGGGTGTCATCTGGGCGCGTTGATCAAACATGGTGTCCTTTTTCCTTCACTCAGTGCTGTGTATGGGTGCGGTGTCGGGCGGGGCTCAGCTGTCGCCCTCGGTGCTCGTCGACCCGCAGGTACCTTCCGAGGCTTGGAGATCGTCGAACCCGAAGGTGTTCATCTGCTTCTGGAACGACGTGGCGCACAGCGACGAGCCCGATCCGACGAACAGGCTCACCAGTCCCTTGTTGTAGAGGGTCTGCCCAACGGTGATCTCGTTGGTGGACACCACCGTGAAGAGGTTGTAGCCGTAGGAGCCATCCTGGTAGTAGGTGGTGTTGGGCAACAGTGACGTGCCGCTGCCGGTAAAGGGCTGACCCAGAGCGGTCGAGCCATCGGTGATCGATGCCAGCGTGAGGCCGGCGCTCCGGGCCGTGTTCGACTCGTCCACCGCCACGCCGTTGTTCTGGGCGATCCAGTCGCCCGACGAGATGGGGATGATGGCGTCGGTCCCACTCGGCAGGGCCGAGGCGAAGGAGTAGAAGGCGTTACCGCTGTTCTGCTGGATCTGGTCGCAGCTGTCCTGCTGGGCTTCACCTTCAGCCACCGTGTCCGAAACGCCGATGGCCGTCTCCAGGTTCGACCGGGGGGACGAACCGGTGATGGTCAGGCACCCTTCGACGGTGTCACCACCGATGCTGGTCGTCCCGGTGCTGCTCGAGTAGATGGACTTGAGCTGGGCGGTGGTCAGGTTGTTGAGGGCGCCGTCTCCGTGGTCGAAGACGAGCACCCCGACGGCATCCCGGCCATAGGGGATGAAGGTGAGCAGGCTCCCGGTCGACTTCGGCCCCCGGGCGGCCCGGGAGAAGTCGATCTGACCGGTCATCGACACCTCGGCATGGGTGCACGACTGCGACGCCGTGGGGTTCTCCCATCCGGTGCCGTTGATGGCGGCTACCAGGGCGGAGATGCCGTTGGTGCTGGAGTTGGGCCGGTCGAAGGCCGGTCCACCGAACTTGGTGGTGATGCAACCCGGGTTGAGAGTCGAGCCACCGGACGGAAAGGCGTCGAAGGACTGGATGATCCGGTTGTCGGTGGCCGAGGAGGAGGCCAGGGGGGTGAAGAACTGGGTGGTGGTGGAGTCAGGTGCGGACGCCCCTGATAACGAATCGAAGAAGTCCTGGGTGACGTCGGCACCCACTCCCACGTAACCGCTCACCGCGGTCGGGTCGGCCTGGGCCTGGGTACTGAGGGCGGTGAGGCTGGCCATACCGGCCGTGCCCATGACGATGGCCAGAGCTGCAGCCACACGGATGCTCCTGTTGCGCAGGAAGGGTTTCAATGCACGCTCCTTGTTTGGCGCCAGGACGGTCGACCTCAAGAAAGCGAAGGCCCCTACCCATACCCGACAAAACCTAGTGGATTACTCGCGTTAAGCTAAACACCAGGTAAAGACCTGTCAAGACCGGAGACCAAAACGATCCGCCTGGTGCCGGCAGCGCCACCGCCCGTGACAATTGCCGCCGGCCCATCGACCGGGCGGGCTGACATCGTGGCGGTCCTGCCTCACCGAGCGGGCCGGACCGCACGCCGGGCTCATTCCTGTCTGTGTCCACCGGTCCGGCCCCGTGTCTGACCATCCTTTACCGAGCACACGGGCTCGGCTAGTTTCGCCGATCAGCCGACACCAGCGGCCCACAGCCTGCAGAGGCATCGCCGGGCGGGACACACGGAGAGACGCACGAGAGAGAAGGGTGCGCAATGAGTGACGTGGCGGTGCCCACCGGCGACGGACTGACCCGAGACGTCGGGTTCTTCGGGCTCCTCCTGACCTCGGAGGGATCGATCATCGGGTCGGGCTGGCTGTTCGGGGCCCTGGCCTGTGCCCTCATCGGCGGTCCGGCCGCCATCATCGCCTGGCTAATCGGCTCGGTGGCGGTCATCCTTCTGGCTTTGGTCCATGCCGAACTGGGCGGGATGTTCCCGGTCAGCGGGGGCACCACCCGGTTTCCCTATTACGCCTTCGGCGGCCTGGCCGGCGCCTCCTTCGGGTGGTTCTCGTGGCTGCAGGCGGTGGGAACCGCCCCCATCGAGGTGGAGGCGGCCATCACCTATACCGGCAACTACTGGCACGGCCTGACCACGGTGTCCGGAGGGGTGCCGGTCCTGACCGGCCTGGGCTACCTGGTGGCCACCGTGATGATGGCCCTGTTCGTGGTGGCCAACCTGTTCGGGGTCCGCTACCTGGTCCGGGCCAACAACGCCATCACCACCTGGAAAGTGGTCATACCGGTGCTCACCATCGTGGTCCTCCTGTTCACCCGGTTCGACACGGCCAACTTCACCAGCCACGGCTTCGCCCCCTTCGGTCTGCACGGGATCCTCAATGCGGTGAGCGACGGTGGGGCGGTGTTCGCCCTGGTCGGCTTCGAGCAGGCCGTCCAGTTGGGCGGGGAGAGCCGGAACCCCCAGCGGGACCTGCCCCGGGCCGTCATCTTCTCCATGCTGATCGGGGCCACCATCTACATCCTCCTGCAGGTGGTGTTCATCGGAGCCCTTCCTCAGCACGCCCTGGCCCACGGCTGGGCCAACATCAGCTTTTCGGGCATCTTCGGCCCCTTCGCCGGCCTGGCCAAGGGATTGGGCCTGGCCTGGCTGGCCTACATCCTCTACGCCGACGCCATCATCGCCCCCACCGGATCGGGGCTCATCTACACCACCACCACCAGCCGGATCACCTTCGGGATGAGCAAGAACGGCCACGTCCCGGTGGCCTTCGAGAAGACCAACAAGAACGCCGTGCCCGTCTTCGGGCTCATCTTCACCTTCCTTATGGGGCTCCTGCTCTTCCTCCCCTTTCCGGGCTGGCAGAAACTGGTGGGCTTCATCACCTCGGCCACCGTCCTCATGTATGCCGGAGCACCCCTGGCCCTCGGCGCCCTCCGCCATCAGAAGCCCCACGCCGAACGGCCCTACCGGCTGCCCTGGGCCCCGGTCCTGTGTCCGGCCTCGTTCATTTCGGCCGGCCTGATCATCTACTGGAGCGGGTGGGAAGTGGTGTGGAAACTGATGGTGGCGGTGGTGCTGGGGTACATCCTCATGGGTATCTCGCGGATAACCCACGCCAACCCGGTCCATTCACCGCTCGACTGGAACGCAGCCATCTGGCTGTGGCCCTACCTGGCCGGACTGACCCTCATCTCCTACTTCGGGCAGTTCCAGGGTGGCCGGATGAATATCCCGTTCTACTGGGACATGGCGGTGGTGGCCGTATTCAGCCTCGTCGTCTATTACACCGCCATCCGGCTCCGCCTTCCCGAGTCCAAGGTCGACGAGTACGCCCACGGGGTCTACGGGTTCGAGAGCTGACCGCCCCGTTCGGTGGACCGGGGACCGGGGATCGTCGGGCCGGCGCTCAGGTATAGCCCTGGGCGATGTGCTCGATCCACCAGGCGGGTGCGGCGTTCATCAGCGTCTGCAGATCCCAGTAGTCCCACCACCGGACGATGATCCCGTCGCTCAGCTCCTGGACCGAGACGAAGGGGAGGGTGACCTGTTCGCCGGTGTGCCAGTGCCAGGTCTCCGTGTGTTCGGTCACCACCACATCGCCGTCGGCCACCATAAGACGGAGACCATGCTCATAGCCCGACAGGCGCTCGAGCCCGAGGCGGAGACGGGCCTCGATCTGGTCGGGGCCATGGGCTACGTCGTCGGGTGGTGAAGGGACATCGGTGTACTGGCTCTGGGCCGAAAAGAAACGGCGAAGACCGGTCCAGTCCCGTTCGTAGAGGGTGTGCCAGAAGGCGACGACCCGCTCCTTGTTCATGTTGGCCTTGTCGATGTCGGCGCCCCCCACCTCGCTCGCCACTGTTCCCTCCCCGTTCTCCACTCTGGTCCCTCCCGTTCTCCACTCTGGCTGTCCGACTGGAGCCCTTCGATCCCCGACGGAGACGGTTATACCGCAGCCGCCGGCCCGGTGCTCGACGACCGCCCCGGTTCCGAGGGCCCGAGCGATTGTCGCGGCGGCGCCGTTGTCACTACGCTCGCCTGCATAGTGGGAGCGAGTGGGAGCAGCCAGAACAGCGACCCAGCCGTCGCCGCCGGGCCCAGGGTGGTGACCAAGGGCGACTACGAAAAGGAGCTCCTCCGGCTCCAGATCGAACTGGTGCGGATGCAGGAGTGGATCATCCACAAGGGCCTGGCCGTCATGGTCATCTTCGAGGGTCGGGACACGGCGGGCAAAGGCGGCACCATCAAACGCATCACCGAGCGCCTCAATGCCCGCTTCTGCCGGGTGGTCGCCCTCGGCACCCCGACCGAGCGTGAGCGCACCCAGTGGTACTTCCAGCGCTACCTCGCCCACCTGCCCGCCGCCGGTGAGATCGTTCTGTTCGACCGGAGCTGGTACAACCGGGCCGGTGTGGAGAGGGTGATGGGATTCTGCACCGAGGAGGAGCATGCCGAATTCTTCCGGACCTGTCCCCAGCTCGAGCGGGCCCTGGTCCGCTCGGGAATCATCCTGGTCAAATACTGGCTCTCGCTGAGCGACGAGGAGCAGGAGCGACGCTTCAAGTCGCGCATCTCCAACCCCGGTAAGCGGTGGAAACTGAGTCCCATGGACCTGGAGGCTCGGGCCCGCTGGGTCGATTACGCCGAGGCCAAGGACGAGATGTTCGCTTACACGGACATCAAAGAGGCCCCGTGGCACGTGGTCGACGCCGACCACAAGAAGGCCGCCCGCCTCAACATCATCAGCCATTTCCTCGAGGTGGTCCCCTACGAGGCCGTTCCCCACGAGCAGATAGAGCTGCCCCCCCGCCAGCTCCGGTCCTACGAACGACCGCCGATCGACAGCCAGACGTGGGTGCCGCAGCGCTACACGATGCGATGACCGGCACTTCTGCCCCGACCGTTCACAGGCCATAGGGCCCATGCGCAAATTCATCATCATGGGCATCCAGGGCAGCGGCAAGGGCACCCAGGCCGCCCTGCTGGCCGAAGACCTCGACATCGAGCACGTGAACGTGGGTGGGATTTTCCGCTGGAACGTCCAGCACCACACCAAGCTGGGCGCACAGGTCAAACGCATCATCGCCAGCGGGCACCTGGTCGGCGATGAACTGGTGGAGGCCGTGGTACGCCAGCGTCTGGCCGAGCACGACTGGAACTTCGGGTTCATCATCGACGGGTTCCCGCGTACCGCCCGTCAGGCCCGATTCTTCCTCGAGACCTATGACATAGACGGGGTCATCAACCTCGAGCTGCCCGACCAGGAGGTGTCCCGCCGGGTCATGGCCCGCCGGCTCTGTTCCCAGTGCGGGCTGGACTACAACCTCATCGCCCATCGTCCCGAGCGACCCGACACCTGCGACGTGTGCGGAGGAGCGCTCCTCCCCCGGGATGACGACCACCCCGAGGCATTGGCCGTTCGGGTGGCCAACTACCACGAGGAGACCAAACCCCTCATCGAGCTGTTCGAGCAGAAGGAGTTCGTGGCCTCCTTCGACGCCACCCGCCCGGTGGAGGAGATTCAGGCGGCCATCCGCCTGCGGTTCGACCTTCCGGCCCGGACCCCTCGGGGTTGACCGACCGCCGACCTCCCGCTCCTCAGGAAGCGGCTGCCCGCCGCGCCTTCGACTCGGCCGCCAGAACCTTGGCCCGCTCGGCGTTGCGCTTGGAGGCATCGCGAGGGCGCAAGCCGGCCTGAAAGACGTCGCGGATGTACTCCTGGACATCTTTGGCCGACGTGGCCACGGTCAGGAGATCGTTCGACTGCTGCAAATGGGTGCGGATCCCCATCAGCTCCCAGGCCCGGCGTATGTTCGCCTTGGCCGCCATCAGCGTGGTCAGGGGGGCCTGGGCCACATGGAAGGCCAGTTCGTTGACCTCGTCCTCGAGCCGCTCCTTCGACACCACCCGGTTGATGAGCCCGATCTCCTTGGCTTGGGCGGCGCTCAGCTCCTGGGCCGTGTACATGAACTCCGAAGCGCGCTTCCAGTTCATGAACAACCAGGGCTCGATGCCGGTCTCCATACAGGGCATGGCCATCCCCTGGAGTACGGGGAACTGGAAGTAGGCATCGTCCGAGGCCACCGTCATGTCGGTGAGCAGGCCCCACACCGTGCCTCCGCCGAGGCAGTAACCGTGGACCTGGGCGATGGTCACCTTGGGGAACTCCCATAGCTTCATGACCGGAGCCCCGTAGATCTCCCACTGCCCTTTCCACGGACTGCCCAGCTTGGCCGTGGACTCGTCGATCTCCCGCATCTCGGTTCCCGGCGTGCCGGTCACCACGTGACCACCGCTGAAGCCGGGACCATTGGCTTTGATCACCACCACTTTGACGTCGTAGTCCTTGTCGGCGTCGTCGAGGCAGATGTCGACATCGAAGACCAGGCGGGAGGACTGGATGTTGGCCTTTTCCTGGTAGTCCAAGGTGATCCAGGCGACGGGGCCGTCCTTCTCGTAGATGGCCGTCTCCAGCTTGCGGGTCTCCATGGCGTGCTCCTGTCGAACGGGGACGTGTGTGCATCACCCCGGATCCGGCCTTGGCACGGCGCTGTCGCCCGGTGGATCGGGGGCCCACCGGCACGGGAGTGGTGTGGGGCACGAAGCTAGCAAACCGAGGCCGGCCGGTCCCCGGGCGGCCGGGTCGGACTGGTCAGCGGTGCGGCCAGCGGCCGGGCCCGGGCGGAGCGGGTTGGACTTGTAATGTGGGCGCACCCTGCACGTCGGGAAGGTCCGCGCCGCGGCCTCTCGCTCCCGAAAGGACGACGGCGATCGAGATCCGCATTCCCAAGCTCGGCATGGAGATGACCGAAGGCACCCTGGCCCAGTGGCTGGTGGACGACGGCTCTCCCGTCCGCCAGGACGAGCCGATGTACCTGCTGGAGACGGACAAGGTGGAGAACGAGGTGTCGGCCCCGGTGGATGGCATCCTCCGCCACATCGGCACCGCCGGTGAGACCTACCCGGTGGGCGAGGTCATCGGCGAGATCGGATAGGCCGGCATCGGGGGTCGTCGCCCTCAGCGGCAGGGCGGAGGTGGGACGTATCATGACGCCAAGGGGAGGACCGGTGAACGACGACGAGGACCAGATCAGGCGGACCCTCGGCCAGTACAGCCTGCTCTGTGACGACGGTCGGTTCGACGAGTGGGGCGAGCTCTTCACCGAGGATGCCCGACTGGAGCTGAACGGACAGGTCACCAGTGGCCGCCAGGCCATCGTGACCTACATGCGGTCGGTGCAGCCGGCCGAGAGCCGGGGACTGCACATGACGTCCGGGTCCCTGGTCGAGGTGGACGGTGCGTCCGGTTCCGCCACCACCAACTACATGTTCGTCCGGCCCTCTCCCCAGGGGATGGCGATCATCGCCGCCGGCCGTTACCACGACCAGCTGGTGCGGGACGGCCGGCGATGGCGGTTCACCCAACGCACCATCACCATCCTGTCGGCGCCGAACGGCTCCGCCGGTGGCTGACATGCGTCTCCACCCGGCGGCCGCGCCGGCCCAAACGGTGGCCGACCCCTGCCCGGACGTCCCCCACGCCATGGACCGCCCCGATTTCGTGGCCGCCGAGCGTTACTACGACCCCACCTTCGCCGCCCTCGAGAACCAACGGCTGTGGCCCCGCGCCTGGCAGATGGCCTGCCGGCTCGAAGAGATCCCGTCGCCCGGCGACTACGTCGAGTACACCGTGGCCGACCAGTCCGTCCTGGTGGTCCGTGTGGACCGGGACGAGGTGAAGGCCTATCTCAACGCCTGCCGTCACCGCGCCACCCAGCTGGCCACGGGAAGTGGGACCTTCGACCGCGGTCGGATCATCTGCCCCTTCCACGGATGGTCGTGGAACCTGGAGGGAGACAGCACGTTCGTCTACGGTGCCCACACCTTCGACCCGGCCCTCCTCACCCCCGATGAGTTGTGCCTGCGGGAGGCCCGCGTCGAGGTCTGGGCCGCCTGCGCCTGGATCAATCTCGATCCGGCGGCACCCCCTCTGCTCGAGGCCCTCGATCCCATGCCCGGCCTGCTCGATCCCCTCGGAGTGGCCGACATGCGGGTCGACTGGTGGAAAGCGGCGGTACTCCCGGCCAACTGGAAGCTGGCCCAGGAGGCCTTTTTGGAGGGCTACCACGTACCCCAGACCCATCCCCAGCTGACGCTCGGGCACCCCGAGCAGTACGACCCGGACAGCCTGGTCTACGCCGTCCATCCCCACGGGCATTCCAGCTTCCAACTCCGCCCCAACGCCCAGGCCAAAAAAGGGGCCCAGGTCGGTGTGAGCGAGATGGATGCCATCATCGAATCGGTCCATCTGCTGAACAGTGGGCTCCAAGCCATGACCCTGGACCGCGAGGTCCACCTCATTGAGGCCATGCGCCACCGCCCCATCCCCGAGGACAGCACCTTCGGCGCCGAGATGATCAAAGCGCTGTATGCCTACGCGGCAGGGGCCGGGATCCCCCTCCCCTCCCCGGAGCCGTCCACCCTGGCCCGGTGGGGGGGGATGTTCTTTATGTTCCCCAATTACTTCATCCTCCCCCAGTACGGCAATGCCCTGGTCTACCGGGTACGACCCAACGGCTCCGATCCCGAGTCCTGCCTGTTCGAGCTGTGGTCCCTGACCATCCCGGCCGCCGGCGAGGAGGAGGAGAGGGCCGTGCGCCAGGGTCCGTTTGCACCCGACGACGCCGAACACTGGCCCCGCATCCCACTGCAGGACTTCTCCAACATCGGCCGCCAGCAGCGCGGCGTGCACAGCCAGGGGTTCGACGGGCTGCGTCTGTCCCATACCTACGAGGCCGGCATCGTCAACATGCACCGCCAACTCGATGGCTACCTGTCCTCCTAGAGCCGTGACCGATCCTTCGACGGCCTTCCCCGCCCCCCTTGACTCCGCCCTCCCGACCGATGTGGACGTGGTGGTGGTGGGCACCGGCGCCGCCGCCCTGGCCACCGCCATCACCGCCCATGACCAGGGGGCGCGGGTGGCCCTGATCGAGCGCACCTCGTCGGTCGGAGGGACCACGGCCGTCTCCGGAGGGGGGATATGGATGCCCCAGAACCACCTCATGGCCACCCTCGGGGTCGAGGATTCCCGCCAGGAGGCGCTGGCCTACATGGGTCGGATGACGGCCGGGCGCACGCCCCATGATCTGCTCGAGCGCTATGTCGACCTCGGGCCGGACATCGTGGCCGGACTGGAGAGGGACACCCCGGTGCGTCTGCACGCCATGTCGTGGCCCGACTACCACCCCGAAATGGAAGGGGCCAAGCCCTCCGGTCGCATGCTCGAGCCCGACCTCTACGACACCGGCCGGCTGGGACCGTGGGCCGGGCACCTCCGGCGGGCGCCCGTACTGGGGCTGCCCATCACCCTGCAGGAGGCCACCGTCGAGTGGCGTCCGACCTTCACCCCGGATCGCTTCGACGCCGCCGCCGTGCAGCAGAGGGTGGCCGACCACCGGGTGGCGTGCGGCCAGGCTCTCATCGGCGCCCTGCTCGAGGCCTGTCTGGCCCGGGGGATGGCTCCACGGCTGGAGACACGGGCCGCCGAGATCACCATGGACGGCGACCGGGTCAAGGGATTGGTCGTCGAAAGCGGGGGTCGTCGGTCCGAAGTGTCCGTCGCCGCCGTCGTGCTGGCCACCGGTGGCTACGAATGGAACGCCACCCTCCGCTCACGCTTCCTCCCCGGTCCCCTGACCCATCCCCACAGCCCACCGGCCAACCAGGGCGACGGGCTCCTGATGGCCATGGACGTGGGCGCCGATCTGGCCAACATGAACGAAGCGTGGTGGTACCCGGCATCCTCCGTGCCCGACGACACCTACGAGGGACGTCCACTGGCCCGCTTCGTCGGAGTCGAACGAACCGCACCGCACTCGATCCTGGTGGACCGGTTCGGCCAGCGCTTCGTCAACGAGGCGGCCAACTACAACGACATGGTCAAGGCCTTCTTCTCTTTCGACGCCAATGAGTATGCACCCCGCCACCTCCCCTGCTGGGCGGTGGTGGACGGTCAGTACCGGGCCCGCTATCCGCTGGCCACGGTCCGGCCCGGCGATCCCGATCCGGCGTGGCTGCCGGTGGCCGCCGACCTCGAGGGGCTGGCCCACCGGGTGGGGATCGATCCGGTCGGCCTGACGGCGACGGTCGAACGGTGGAACCGCTTCGTGAAAGACGGTTGCGACCGCGACTTCGGGCGCGGCGCCAGCGCCTACGACCGTTTCCACGGCGATCCGACCGCGCCCCACCCCAATCTGGGCACCGTCGAACAGGGGCCGTTCTACGCCCTCCCCGTCCACATCGGCACGGTGGGGACCAAAGGCGGACCCCGGGTCGATGCCGACGGACGGGTGCTGCACGTGCACGACCGGCCCATCCCCGGTCTCTACGGCGCCGGCAACGTCATCGCCAGCCCGGCCGGTCCCGCCTACTTCGGCGGCGGAACCTCGATCGGCATGGCCCTGGTGTGGGGACGACTGGCCGGGCGACATGCCGCCTCCTACGGCAAGGCCCCGGCATGAACTGGGCGCCACGGCTGGGAGAGGAACGGTGACCGGGGTGCCCACCGACGCGCCGTCGGCGGCGGAAAGGCGCCGGATGTACGAGCTCATGGCGTTGGTCCGGGCCTGCGACGATCGCCTGCGACGCGGCCTGAGCGCGGGCGAGTTCGCCTGCACCTACTGGCCCGCCACCGGCCAGGAAGCCATCGCCGCCGCCCTCGGTGTCGTCCTCCGGGCCGAGGACCCGCTGGTCACCACCTACCGCGGCCTGCACGATCAGATCGCCAAGGGCGTACCGCTCGGTCCGCTGGTGGGCGAAATCCTGACCCGTCGCACCGGAGTCAACGGCGGCAAGGGCGGGGCTATGCACATCGCCCACCCGTCGTCGGGGCTGGTGCTGTCCACCGGCATCGTGGGATCGGGGGTGCCCATTGCTGTCGGCGTGGCCCTGGCCGGCCGGATGCGAGGGTCGGACCAGGTGGCGGTGGCCAGCTTCGGTGACGGCGCCACCGGTACGGGCTCGTTCCACGAAGCCGTCAACCTGGCCGCCCTGTGGGACCTACCCATCGTCTTCCTCTGCCAGAACAACCGTTACGCCGAGATGACACCTACAGCCGAGGCCCAACCGGTGGCTGACGTGGCCGACCGGGCCGCGGGTTACGGAATACCGGGCACCACCGTGGACGGCAACGACCCAGACGCCGTCCACCTGGCTCTGGTCTCCGCCGTCGACCGGGCCCGTCGGGGTGACGGCCCGACTCTCCTCGAGTGCATGACATTTCGTCTGTGGGGCCACTACTTCGGAGACCCCATGCGTTACATACCTCAACCCGAACTCGAACAGGCCCGCCGGGACGAACCGGTGGCCCGCTACCGTGTGCGGCTCGTGGCCGACGGGGTACTCGATGAGGAATCGGTGCCGAAGATCGACGGCGCGGCCCGGTCGGCGGTCGAAGAGGCCTTCTCCGCCGCCCTGGCCGCCGAACCTCCCGACCCCGGTGAAGCCCTGGTCGACGTCTACGCCGCCGGGGGAGGGTAACGATGCCCGCCCCGGGTACCGTCGGCTCCGAAGCGGCGGTCAACATGAGCATGCGCGACGCCCTCAACGCCGCCCTGGGCCAGGCCCTGGCCGCCGACCCCTCCGTCTTCCTCATCGGCGAGGATCTGGCTGATCCGGCAGGGGGCATCTCCCAGGTGACCCGGGGGTTGTCCACCACCTACGGCACCGACAGGGTGCGGGATACCCCGATCTCCGAGGCGGCCATCGTCGGGGCGGCCATCGGGGCGGCCATGGCCGGGATGCGGCCGGTGGCCGAGGTCATGATCATGGACTTCATCAGCATCGCCCTCGACCAGTTGGTCAACCACGCGGCCAAGGCCCGATTCATGTCGGGCGGCCTGCTGTCGGTGCCCCTGACGGTGAGAACGGCGGTCTTCGGAGGGATCGGATCGGGAGCCACCCACTCCCAGACGCTCGAGAGCTGGCTGGCCCACATTCCCGGGCTCAAGGTGGTCGTCCCGTCCACGCCGGCCGACGCAAAGGGGCTGCTCACCTCGTGCATCTTCGACGACGACCCCTGTGTGATGATCGAGAATGTGGCCCTGTACGGGACGACCGGGCCCGTGCCGGAAGCAGACCTGCGCATCCCCATCGGGTCGGCTGACGTCAAACGGGCCGGCGACGATGTGACGCTGATCGCCTACGGGCGCACCGTCCGTGACGCTCTGGCCGCGGCCGAGGCCGTGGCCGAAGATGGGATCGGGGTCGAGGTGGTGGACCTGCGGACCCTGGTCCCGCTGGATGTCTCCACCGTGCTCGGCTCGGTAGCCCGGACCCGACGGGCGGTGGTGGCTCACCACGCCACCCGGTTCGGCGGCTTCGGGGCCGAAGTGGCCAGCACCATCGCCGAGGAGCTGTTCGGTCAACTCGATGCGCCGGTGCGACGGATCGGAGCCGCCTTCGCTCCCATCGGCTCCGCGGCTGTGCTCGAGGCGGCCGTCATGCCCACCGCCGGCTCCATCGCCGCCGCCATCCGTGATGTCGTCACCCAGTGACTCAGTGAACCAGCAGGGCTAAGCCGACGCACTCACACCGGTCACCGGTGCCGCCAGCTTGAGATCGGCCAGCGATCCCATGAAAGTGGCGTCCCCGTAGGCGTAGACACCACCGTCGGATCCCACCAGCCAGTACCCGCCACCGTCGGGCGTAACGGCCGCCCCGACGACCGGGGCGGCGGGGACCAGGCCCTGACCCGGAACCGATCCCTGGTAGCCGGCGTCACCGAAAGCGAACACGCCACCATCGGAACCCACCAGCCAGTAGCCTCCACCGTCGGGGGTGGCGGCCAGGGACACGATGGGTGCGCTGAGACGAAGGGCGCCCAGGGAACCGGCAAAGGAAGCGTCACCGATGGCGAACACCCCGCCGTCGGAGGCCACCAGCCAGTAGCCCCCGCCGTCGGGGGTGGCGGCCATGGACACGATGGGGGCGTTGAGGTGGGTCCCGCCCATGGAACCGTAGAAGTGGGCATCACCGAAGGCGAACACCCCGCCGTCGGAGGCCACCAGCCAATAGCCCCCGCCGTCGGGGGTGGCGGCCAGGGACACGATGGGGGCGTTGAGGTGGGTCCCGCCCATGGAACCGTAGAAGTGGGCATCACCGAAGGCGAACACCCCTCCGTCTGCCGCGGCCAGCCTGTAGCCCCCGCCGTCGGGGGTCGACGCCACGCCCACCACCGGGGCACTCAGATGAACCCCGCCCATCGATCCGTGAAAGCCGGCGACACCGAAGGTGAAGACCCCACCGTCGGATCCGGACACGAAGAGTCCCTGGTTGGCCGTGGAGGGGCGCACCATCTGTTCGGTGAGGGCCTGGAGGTGGGTGGCTTTCCCGGTAGAGGTGGCAGCGAAGCCGATGGCGAAGCAGCCGGTCCCGCCGGCGCAGGCTACGTCGTTGAGGTAGCCGAAGGCGGTCGCACCGGGACTGGGGTCGACCGACCAGGTCGAGCCGTTCCAGACGGCGATCATCGGGTTGGGAGACATGTTGTTGTTGCCCCCGCCACCTCCGTTGCTCTGGCCGACAGCCCCGGAAGCCCAGCAATCCGTCGCATCGATACAGGTGACGGCGGTCAACAGGCTCCCGTCCGACGAGGGGTCGGGACTGGCCACTGTCGTCCAGCCGGTGCCGTTCCAGGTGTCGACCAGAGTGGAGGACGGGTTGCCGTCGGCCCCCATGTCGGCACCGACCGCCCAACACCGTGAGGGAGTGAGGCAGGTCACACTGTTGAGGTAGGTACCGAGTGGGCCGGCGGCCCCAGGGGCCGGGGTGACGGTCCAGGACGTCCCGTTCCAGTGTTCGATGAAGGCGTTGGCCCCTGACACCTGGGGCAGGATGTTGGGGAGGAAGTTGTTGGCCAGGCCGTTGGGCCCGGCGAATCCGACAGCCCAGCAGTTGGTGGCACTGGTGCAATTGACGGCGTTGAACTGGTCGCGGTTCTGTCCCGACGGCTGTGTGGCCACCGGGGACCAGGTCGATCCGTTCCAGTGGTCGAGCATGCCGTGCAGGGGGTCGCTCTGGCCGTCGTCGGTCACCGATGTTCCCGCCGCCCAGCAATCCGACGCATCGACGCAGGTCACCGAGGTCAGGTAGCCGCTGGTGGACGGGGCGGCCACGGCCGACCAGTTCGATCCGTTCCAGTGCTCGGCCAAGGCTTCCGGGGCCGTTCCGCTGTGGGACTTCTGGGCCCCGACCGCCCAACAGTCCGAGGAGGTGGCGCAGGTCACAGAGAAGAGACCGGACAGATCCTGCCCGGGAGGATTGCCGGGGGTGGCGGCGGTCCACGCCGATCCGTTCCAGTGCTCGAAGAGGTCGGTCGGGTTGCCCCCGTTGCTGAGGTTGGGGAAGCTCATGCCCACCACCCAGCAGTTCCAGGCGTTGGCACAGGTCGAACCCAGCAGGACGTTGCTGTTCTGTTCATCGACCGGGGCCCCGGGCACGATGTGCCAACCGGAGGCGGCGGCCGCCCTGGCGCCGTCGACGCTGACGGCAGCCACGACAACGACGAGGGCGGCTGCGACGGTCACGACGGCCGTCGCCAGCCGGAGAAGGGAGATCCGTGGCATAAGGAATCATCGTCACGGAGAGAGGTTGCCTTGAGCAGACCGGGAACGGCGGAGAACGGCGGAGAGCCCGCCCACTGGACCGGGGCGGTCCCCACGGGTGTGCGGGCAGTACCGTGGTGCGGTCGATGTCCGCACCCAACCGACCCCAACTCGCCATCGATCTCTCTCCACCGCTACCGAACAGGAACAGGCACGCCAGCAGATGACTTCCGGGAAGAAAGACGACGCCACCTTGGCGGCGGGGTTCACTCGATGGCTGGCCGACCACCGCACGGGATCTGGACCGGCCGCCGGCGAAATCACCGTGTCCGAACTGCGCCGACCGTCCGGCGGTTACTCGAGCGAGACGCTCATCCTCGATGTGTCGTGGGCCTCGACCGGCCGTCAGGAATCGTTGGTCATCCGCATGGCACCGGCCGCAGCCGGAACCTTCCCCCGCTACGATCTCGCCGTCCAGTGGCAGGCCCAATCGGCGGCGGCGGGAGCGGGGGTTCCGGTGGCCGATCCCGTCCTCGAGACCGACCACCGGTGGCTCGGCGCACCCTTCATCGTCATGCCCCTGGTCGAGGGTCACATCGTCGGCGCCCTGGCCCACCGCGACAAGTGGTTGCGGCACCGCACCGAGGAGGAGCGGGGCCGTCTGTACCGCAATTTCGTGACCACGCTGGCCACCATCCACCGCGCCGAGGTGGGTCCGCTGGCGGGCGTACCCCACCGCCACAATCAGGCCGAGCTCACTTTCTGGGGCGACTATCTGAGCTGGTCGAGTGGCGGCCAGCCGGTGGCCGCCCTGGTCGACGGGCTGGCCTGGTGCCGCCGCCACCTCCCGCCCGACGAGCCTGCCCCGGCCCTTCTGTGGGGCGATGTCCGCTTCGAGAACATGATCTTCGGCGACGATTTCCTGCCGCGGGCGGTACTCGACTGGGACATGACCTCGATCGGCGCTCCCGAGCACGATCTGGCCTGGTTCACCAGCCTCGACCTCACCATGCATCGGCTCTTCGGTGAGCGCCTGGTCGGATTTCCCGATCGGGAGGAGACGGTCCAGCTCTTCGAGAAAGCCAGCGGACGGGGCGTCGGCCATCTCGACTGGTACGAGACGTTGGCCATGGTTCGCAGCGCGGCGATCATGACCCGCCTCGGCTATCTCCGCCGCGATGCGGGAGAGCCCGTGCTCCTTCCCATCGATGACAACCCCGTCCTCGATCTGATCAAGGAGCGGATCGAATGATGGCACCCGGCGTCGCCACCGCCGCCGAACTGGTCGGTCTGCGGGCTGACGACGACAACCGGGGCCTCTTGTTCGAGGGCGAACAGTGGACCTGGCGGCAAGTGGTGGAAGAGGCCGATCGACGGGGGTCCCTCCTGTGCCAGTGGCGCCACGACGGTCCTTTCCACATCGGCGTGCTCCTCGAAAACAGCCCGGAGTACCTGTTCCTGCTGGCCGGCGCGGCTCGGGTGGGAGCGGTGATCGTGGGCATCAACCCGACCCGCCGGGGCGCCGAATTGGCTGTCGACATCGCCCGCAGCGATTGCCAGCTGATCATCACCGACAGGGCACAACAGCCCCTGCTCGAAGGTCTCGATCTGGGCATCGATCGGGATCGCATCCTGGTGGCGGACAGCGACGACTACGGCGAGGCCCTCGACCACGCACCGGCCTCATCGCCTCAGTGGCCGGCGCCGTCCCCCGAAGACCTCTACCTCCTCATCTTCACATCCGGATCGACCGGGGGGCCCAAGGCGGTCAGGATGACCCAGGGGCGTGCCGCCCGTGCCGCCGCCCGTATGGGATTCACTCCCGACGACGTCATCTACTCGGCCATGCCTCTCTTCCACGGCAACGCCCTGTCGGCCGCCGTCTTTCCCGCCTGGGCCAGCGGAGCCACCCTGGCCCTCCGTCGCCGCTTTTCGGCTTCGGGCCTGCTCGAGGACGTTCGTACGGTAGGAGCGACCTATTTCAACACGGTCGGTCGGGCCATCTCCCACATCGTGGCCACGCCGCCGACCGCCAACGACGCCGATCACAAGCTCCGCTTCGTCCTCGGACCCGAGACGTCGTCCGCTGACAAAGCGGCTTTCATCGAGCGGTTCGGAGTGCCACTCTTCGAGGGATACGGATCCAGTGAGAATGCCATCGTGCTGCAGCCGGTCCCCGACGGCCGACCGGGCGCCCTCGGACGGGCCCGGGACAGCGACGACGTGGCCGTGGTCGACCCGGACACCGGCGAGGAACAGCCACGCGCCATCTTCGACGCCGGCGGTCGCCTGTCCAACCCGGGCCAGGCCATCGGCGAACTGGTGGGCCGGGCGGCCTTGGCCAACTTCGAGGGTTACTACAACAACCCCGAGGCCGAGGCCGAGCGCTCCCGGAACGGCTGGTACTGGTCGGGCGACCTGGGCTACCGCGACGAGGACGGGGTCTTCTACTTCGCCGGCCGCACCGGCGATTGGCTCCGGGTCGACAGTGAGAACTTCGCGGCGGCGCCGGTGGAGCGCATCCTGGGTCGGTTCCCGGGTGCTCGGGGGGTTGCCGTGTACGCCGTTCCCGACAGCCGTACCGGCGACCAGGTCATGGCGGCCATCGAAATGGCGGCCGACACCCGTTTCGACCCGGTCGCCTTCCGCTCCTTTCTCGACGCTCAGCCCGACCTCGGCACCAAGTGGACCCCCCGCTTCGTGCGCATCGTCGATGCCCTTCCGGTGACGGCCACCGACAAGGTGGACAAGAGGCCTCTCCGATCAGCCCGGTGGAGCACGCCCGACCCGGTGTGGCACCGATCCGGTCGCAGCGACGCCTACACCCTCATGACCCCGGAGGATGTCGACTCCCTGGGCGGCGAGTTCGAGGCCCACGGTCGGGCCCACCTGCTGACTTTGTGAACCGTCCGGCCCGACGAGTGGGCCACGCAGCCCGGTGTGGAGGCCGGGCTGAAGAGAGTCAGGCGGCGGCCAGCCGCAGGGGCAGGGACCGGGCGCTCCTCACCAACGTGGAGGGTGTGTACACCGGTTCACCCCACAACTCGGATCCGGCAAACCGGGCCAGGAACTCCTCGAAGAAGATCCGCGCCTCCAGCCGGGCCAGGCTGGCCCCGATGCACACGTGTTCACCGAACCCGAAGGCAAGATGCATGGGTTGGACCGGCCGGGTGACGACGAACTCCGCCGCGGTGGGACCGAACACCGACTCGTCTCGGTTGGCCGAAGCGTAGAGGAGGACGACGAACTCGCCAGCAGAGATTCCGAACCCGGCGATGTCCACGTCGACCGCGGCCGTCCGACCGAAAGCCTGGATGGGGGTGACCCAGCGCAGGATCTCCTCCACCGCGCCGGGCACCAGTGACCGGTCCTGGGACAGCGCACTCCATTGGTCGGGAAAGCGACTGAGGGCCTCGACACCACCGCTTATCAGGGTCCGGGTCGTCTCGTTGCCGGCGACCAGCAGGGTCATGCAGAACCCCATGATCTCGGACCGGGTGAGGGGGCGGCCGTCGAGGGCGGTCGACTTGAGCAGATTGAGCAGATCGTTGGACTGGGTGGCCGGCGAGTCGATGTGCTCGAGTAGGAAACCGGCCATATCGCCCAGCTCGACGGCCCGCTGATCCTCCGTGCTATCGGTGCTCTCGATGACTGCATCGGACCATCTTCGGAACAGGGAGCGATCGGCATCGGCGATGCCGAACATGTCGGCAATGACCGCTATGGGGATGGGGGCGGCCACCATGTCGATGAAGTCGAACACCTCACCGATCGGCACCGAGTCGAGCGTCGACACGACCTCTCGACGGATGCGGTCGGCCAGCACGGCCACTGCCCGCGGGGTGAACTGCCGATTGACCAGCGCCCGGTAGGTGGCGTGCACCGGTGGGTCGAGATGGAGGATGGACCAGGTGTTGTCCTGCCCGGTGGCACCGGGGTCGCGCAGAGGATCATTGATGAGAACGCCCCGTCCGGACACGAAACGATCGGGATCGCGGCTGATGGCCCGGATGTCCTCGTAACGGCTGACAGCCAACAGCCCGTCGGCCGTGCGGTGCACCGGCCGGTCGCTCCGGAGCCGGCGCAAGGTCCCGAAGTAGTCGGGGTCGAGGAAGAATCCCGGGATCGAGAGGCTGAAGGCCAGATCCGCCTCCTCTTCACTGTCACTACTGTTCACGGCCCCTCCCCTCGTGGACGGTGACTCGAGTCGATCGTTCCGGCGCGCCGCCCCGCCACTGCCGAGGGTGGTTCACTCGAGCAGCGAGAATCCACCGAGTCCGCTCCGGGCCATGTCGTAGCAAAGGGTGTCGTAGGGCTCGATGATCCCATAGGTGATCTCGCCGTCACACTCGAATCGGGCATGGTGCTGGTCGAGGCCGCAGATTCGGCGCCGGACATCCGGGTCGGTGACGTCATAGGTCTCGCCGTCCACCCGCTCGCCCACGTCCATCCCCTGCCAGATGTCGCCATCCGGTGTGCCGCCGTTGGGGCCGCCGTACATCCCGCAGCGCAGGAAGGCGGTCTGGTAGCCCAGGCGCTCGAAGGTCATGGTCTTCTCGTCACCTGATGCGAAGACCAGATCGACCTCGCCGGACAGGAGAAGTCGGGTATCGGGCTCGAACCGCAGGCGGTGCCGCCTTCCCCGCAGCGTCTCGCTGCCCCGTCGCTGATCGCCGAGGTTGTAGAGAATATGGTCTCCCCACACCCCGAAGGCCTCGAACTCGACCCACTCGCCGGAGTGCGGGTGCTGGCGGCCACTCCACAGTGCCGGACCTCCCACCCCGTCGCGGGTCCCCCAATGGTGATCGCGGGTTCCCCTGTTCCCCTCCGGCGACAACTCGAACCGCTCCCCGAACGCGGTGACCCATCCCGACTGCCGACCGAACCCGTCGTAGCCGGCCACTCCCGAAAACGGTCGTGTGCCGATGAACATACCCCCACCGATCAGGCGGTAGACGGGCCGTTTGGTGTCGAACCACGAGATGTCGAAGGCGATGCCCAACTCATTCTCGTCCAGACGCAACCGCCACTGCCGGAACGGCTCGACCAGGTCGTAGCGTACGGGGCCCACACCCATGTCCATGCGGTTGAGCCCCAGCTTGCGATGGGCCCGCACCGTGGTGTGCCTCCCCCGCACGTTGACGATGGCAAAGGCCTCGGCCGTACCCAGGTTGGGGTAGAACCCCATGCCGGTGACCACCAGCAGGTCGCCCGTCCTGTCCTGGCTGGTGAACCACACCCGCTCGTAGGCCTGCAGATCCGACGTCCACATCACCCGAAGGGGGTGGGGGTGGTTGTGGATCATGAACTCGTCCGGACCGGACAGTGGGTAGTGCTCGATGCTGGCCTCGTACGGAGCCCTCACGGTCGACCACCCCCCAGCCGATCGGTGGACGCCACCGGGGCCGGACCCATCCCGCCGCCGGACAACCACTGGGCCGGTGAATCGATGCACTCACCGCCGATAGAGGGTCTGGGACACTTCCGCACCGCCAGGCCTCCTGTGGCACAGATCCGTGGGCCGATCGGCTGCATCGTAGGGGTGCCCCGGTCGGAGCGTCAATCACGGCCGACCAGGGCGGCCCGCTCTCAGGGCAGGATGAGGTGTACGTCACCGAACTCGTGCCACAGGTAACCCTCGGCCACGCCCGTGGCGTACGAGGCTCTCAGTAGGTCGATGCCGGCGATGGCCTCCAGCATCAACAAATGCGACGACGCCGGCTCGTGCCATCCGGTCAGCAAACCATCGGTAACCCGGACAGGATTCTCGGGCGAGACCACCCGGTCGGTCCACCCGTGGTACGGATGAGCCAGCCCGTCCGCACCCACGGATGTCTCGAGAGCCCGGACGACGGTGGTGCCCACGGCCACGACCCGCTGGTGGCGGCGGTGGGCGGCATTGACCACCTCGGCCGTTGCTGTGGGTACGGCCACCCTTTCGGGATAGGGCAACTCGTCGGCTTCGAGAGAGGCGACGCCGGTGTGGAGGACGATCGGCGCCACGATCACGCCCTTGGCCACCAGCCGGGTGATGACCTCGGGCGTGAAAGGTCGTCCCGCGCTCGGCATTTCGGCGCTCCCGGGTTCGGTGGCGTACACGTTCTGGTAGGTCTCGATGGGCCACGCCCGTTCGACGTAGCCGTAGCGGATGGGTCGTCCGTTGACCGTCAACCAGCGGAGCACCGGCTCGTCCGTGTGGAAGGTGGCCACCCACAGCCTTTGGCCCTGTCCGTAGGGACGATCGAGGGTGAGGGTGGCCCCGCCGGCCAGACCCATCTGCCGGCTGGGCAGAGGACCTTCCCAACGCTCGGTGACCCCGCCGCACACCTGACGCGGTTCGACCACCCACTGCCGGCCGTCCAGTTGGGTGGACAGATGGATTACCAGGGGGACCGTGTCGGCCACTGCGTCGAAGGCCGCCGGCAGGGTGCCCGAGGTGTTGACGACCACAACGTCACCGGGATCGAGAAAGCGGGGGAGGAAGGAGAACGAGCTGGGGACCAGCGACCCGTGGCCCCGGGTGGCCACCAGCATCCGAACGGCGTCGCGGGTGAGGCCCCGCGCCTCGGGCGGCTCCGATGCGGCCAGCTCGGCCGGCAGGGCATAGGTGAGCCGGGGCCGCGGCTCGACCAGCGCCGTCATGAAAGATCCCGATCGTCGGCGTGGTACCGGCCACTCGCTGCCCCCGATGCCATCAGCCGTCGCAACGAGGCCACCGCCGTCTCCGGTTCGGGTCGATCGGAAATATCCTCGCCGGGGAAGGCGGCCTGGTGCATCTCCGTCCGCATGTCCCCGGGGTCGAACTGGTACACCCACAGGTCCGGCTCCTCAACAGCCCACACGCGGAAGAGCTGGTCGAGGGCGGCTTTGGACGAGCCGTACCCACCCCACCCCGGGTAGGCCTGCACGGCGGCATCCGAGGACACCGCGATCACCGTGCCGCCCGAACGCCGGAGCAGGGGCAGGGCCGACTGGGTCAAGGCGGCAGGAGCGATGACGTTGACCTCGTAGATATGCCTCAACATCTCGGGTGCCAGCTCGGCCACCGGGGGCAGCGGGCTCGGACCCAGGGTGCTGGCGTTGTTGACCAGTAGATCGAGTCCGCCGAGCTCGGCGGCGGCCGCCGTCAACGACGCCCGGTGGCCGGGGTCGGCCACGTCACCGGCCAGCGCCGTCACCTCCGCCCCCAGTCCACCCAGAAGTTCGGCCGTGTCGGCCAGCAGGCGGGGACGGCGTCCGTCGATCACCAGGCTCCATCCATCCTTGGCCAGGTCGGTAGCCAGAGCTCGACCGAATCCGATCGACGCTCCGGTAACAATGGCGACAGGCATGATTCCTCGCTTTCGGGCGCATCACCGGCGCCGAAAACCACCATAAAGGTTAAAGTAATGTTTAAGTCAAGGGGTACTTTGGCTCACATCGCACCAGCCACCAGGACGTAGCAACGGAGGCACCAGTGGACGACATGATCACCATCGGCGAGGTGGCCGAGCGCAGCGGTTTGGCCGCGTCAGCCATCCGCTTCTATGAGCGGCAGGGGCTTGTGCGGGCTGAACGCACGGCCGGAGGACAACGGCGATTCCGACGCGACGTACTGCGTCGCATCGCCTTCATCCGTATCGCCCAACGGGTGGGGCTCAGTCTCGAAGAGATCGTCGGGGCCCTGGCTGAGCTGCCTGCCGACAAGGCACCCAACGCCCAGGATTGGCAGCGGCTGGCCCGGGGCTGGCGCCAACGCATCGACCTCCGCATCGGACTGCTCGAAGCGTTGCGGTCCGGCCTGACCAGCTGCATCGGTTGCGGCTGCCTGTCCCTGCGCACCTGCGTCCTTTCCAATCCCGAAGACCTGGCTTCCACCCTGGGACCGGGGTCCCGGTTCCTTCTGCCCGACGGGTGAGAGCCGAAGGGCCCCGACGGTGATGCCGCTTTTGAGAGACTCGGTCCGGCCGGGGCCAGTGACCAATGAGTCGGCGTCGGCCATCGGACACACAGTGAACACAGGAGAGAGACATGGACACAGGGGGAAGCGCACTGGTCACCGGGGCCAGTCGGGGGATCGGTCGATCGGTTGCCCTCGAGTTGGCCCGCCGGGGCTTCGACACCGTTGCCGCCATGCGCAACCCCGATGACGGCACCGATCTGATCGCCGCCGGAGGGGGTCGCATCTCGGTCGAGCACATGGACGTCACCGACCCGGAGAGCTACCGACTGCCGGACGATCTACGGGTGCTGGTCAACAACGCCGGCGTGGATTCCGACTACCTGCCGGTCGAGCACGGCATCCTCGACGACTGGCGACTGCTGTTCGAGACCAACGTGTTCGGGCTGGTGGCCCTCACCCAGGCCGCCATACCCGTGCTGCGGGCCAACCGTCCCGCCGTGGTCTGCAACGTCTCCTCGTCGTCGATTCTGGCTTCTGTCCCCTTTTATTCGGCCTACCGGGCCAGCAAGGCTGCGGTCTCCGCCTTCGGCGAGAGCTTGCGGGTGGAGGTGGCCCCGTCCGGCATCCGGGTGGTCGAGATACTCCCCGGTCCCATCGACACCGACATGTTCCGACTCAGCACCGGTGAGGCGGCGGCCACCCGGTTCGACCGCTACCGGCCCATGGCCGATCATGCGGCCGCTCTGCGTCGGGAAGCTGCCGACCCGCTGCTGTCGTCGTCCGAAGCCGCCGCCGTGCTCATGGTCGACGCCATTCTCGATGAGGCCGGCCCCATGCGGTACGGCTGCGATCCGCTCTCCGTCGGACTGCTCGATGTCTGGCGCCAATCCGACGATGAGGGCATGTTCGCTCTGACCGGACAGTCGCTGCTCGACCTGGTGGACGGGGCTGACAGCTGAGCCTGCCGGAGACCCCGGGGCCCGTCTAAATTGACGGGCCTTGTCCGACACCTCCGCGGAAAGAGAGGGCACGTCGGTCGATTCCGGCGCTGATGATGTCGAGGACGCCCTGCTGGAGGGCGACCGGACCATCCAACCGGGAGGGGCCCGCGCCGCCCTCGGCTATCCCGTCTTCCGCCGGGTCTACCTGGCGGCCCTGGTGTCCAACATCGGAAGCTGGATGCAGACGGTCATCCTGGCCGCGTTTGTCTTCCATGTCACCGGATCGTCGACCGATGTGGGGTTGATGACGCTGGCCCAGCTCGGACCGTCCTTCGTACTGGCGCCCCTGGGAGGGATGGCCGCCGACCGCTTCGAGCGGCGGTGGGTGTTGGTGATCGTCACGGTGGAGCAGAGTGCCGTCGCCCTGGTCATCGCCTGGCTGACAGAAGCGCAGGACCCCCGCATCGGCGCCCTGTTCGTGGCCGGTCTGGCCAGTGGGATCGGTCAGGCCTTCTACTCCCCCACCTATTCGGCCCTCATCCCCACGTTGGTGGAACGCAAAGACCTCGCCGGAGCCATCTCGCTCAACTCGGCCAACATGAACCTCTCACGTGTGATCGGGCCGGCCATCGGCGGCGTTCTCTACGCCAAGGTGGGGGTTCCCTGGGTCTTTGTCGGCAATGCTGTGTCCTATGCCGCGCTGATCGGGGCGCTGGTGACGGTCCGTCTCCCGGTGGTGGCGCGCGAGTACACAGAGCGGATGGCGGCGACTGGTCGAAGGTTTCGCCGTTGCCCGTCGCGACCGGGTGGTGGGGAGGTGCCTCAGCACCATGGTGGTGTTCTCCTTCTTCTGTCTTCCCATCGCCGTCCTCATGCCCGTACTGGCCCACAACGATCTCGGCATCGCCGAAAACACGGTGGCCTACGGCCTGCTCTACGCCACCTTCGGCGCCGGAGCGGTAGTCGGGGCCCTGTCCATCGGCACGTTCCTCGCCGGCCGCTCACTGGAGAGAATGGTCCGTGTCGGACTGGCCGGCTTCGCTCTCACCATGACCGTCTTCGGCCTGTTGAGGGCGGCCGCACCGGCCTATCCGGTGGCCTTTCTGCTCGGACTGTTCTATTTCGCCACGGTTACCTCGCTGGCCACGGTTCTCCAGAACCGGCTCGACGACGCCGTCCGCGGCCGGGTGATGGCTCTCTGGGTGATGGCCTTCGGGGGAACGGTGCCCCTCGGGGCCATTGTCGCCGGCCCGCTCAGTGGCACCATCGGGATAGGGCCGGTGGTTCTGGGGGGAGCAGCGGTGGCCGCCGCCCTCGCCTTTGTCACCGACCTCCATGACCGGCCCCGCACGGCGGAGGCCTCTCCTGCAGCGACCGGGTAGCCGGTTGAGGGAGGACGACGCCGTCAGGTGGGATTCAGGTCCGATCGGTACTCGGGATGATCGGTCAGCCACTGCGAGGCCCGCCTCATGCTGTCTTCGTTCTTCTTGTTGATGAACCGGTAGATGGAGCCCTCGAACCAACGCCACGGCCAGGACGTGAGGTTGTAGCTCTCGTCGAACAGAAAGCGCGTGTGAGCGGCATCGATCGGTTCGAGCCGGACATGGCCGATCTGGTCGTTTCCGGGGCGGTCGGAGATCATGGTGTAGGTATACCCACGTTCCGGCTCCACGTCGGTGACCAGTTCCAGTGCTCTGCCCTCCCTGCCGAAGGGCATGGCGAAGATCACCCTCCGCAGCCGTCCATTGTGGTCGTCGTCCCCGGGGTAGAGGACTTCGACCCGCTTGACCATGGGTGCGTAATCGGTCCATCGGTCGTAGTCCTGGAACAGGGCCCAGATCCGGGCGGCCGGGTGCGGCATCTCGAACGAGTAACGGTGCTCGCGCATGCCTGCATCATGGTGGGTCCCAGCCCGCCGTGCACGAAAGGAGGGGTCCGGTCATCCCCGAGAGGCCGGCCGCCGGCACCGGCGGTACGATCCGGTGGCCCCGGCGCCGGTTCATGGTGTGACGCCCGGGCGCCTCGAGTCCCACTGTCTCGGGTCGAAGGCTGACGAACGGGGGAGCCATGGCTCTGATCAACACGGTGAGGGGACCGGTCGAAGGAGACGAGCTCGGTCAGACACTCATGCACGAGCACGTCTTCGTGCTCAGCCCCGAGATCGAGAAGACCTCAGCCCAGTGGGACGAGGAAGAGGCGCAGGCCCTCGCCGTTCGACGGTTGCAGGAGCTCAAGCGGAGCGGGATCGACACAATCGTCGACCTCACCGTCATCGGCCTCGGCCGGTTCATCCCGCGCATCGTGTCGGTGGCCGAGCGTGTGCCCGAAATCAACATCGTCGCCGCCACCGGCGTCTACACCTACAACGACGTGCCCATGTACTTCCACTTCCAGGGGCCGGACACCCTCCTCGGGGGGACAGAACCCATGACCGAACTCTTCGTCCGCGAGGTCCGCCAAGGCATCGGTGACAGTGGCGTGCGTGCCGCCATCCTCAAATGTGCCACCGACAAGCCCGGCATCACTCCGGGGGTCGAGCGGGTCCTGCGGGCAGTGGCTCAGGCCCACCGCCAGACGGGGGTGCCGATCACCACACACACCCCGACCCCACCTCAACCCTGGGGGCTCGAACAGCAGCGGATCCTGTCGGAAGAGGGCGTGGATCTGTCCCGCGTGGTGATCGGCCACTCGGGTGGCACGGTCGACACCTCCTACCACGAAGCGCTCCTGGCCAACGGCTCCTACCTCGGCTTCGACCACTTCGGCATCGGAACGATTCCGGTGGAGGATCGGGTGGCCTCGGTCAAAGTCCTCTGCGACCGAGGTTACGCCGACCGCATCGTGCTCTCCCACGATGCCATGTGTCATGTCGACTGGTTTCCGCCGGCTGTGGCCAAGGCCTGGAAGGACTGGCAGTGGACCCACATACCCGATGACGTCCTCCCCCTGATGCGGCGGTCGGGTATCAGCCAGACCGACATCGCCACCATGATGGTCGACAACCCCCGGCGCATCCTCGAAGGATGCGAACCCTATTGAGTGGTCATCCCGACCCGGTCGGAAGCATGGCTGCGATCCACCCGCAGGAGGTGGCCTGGGTCAATCTCGCCGGCGGGGCGGAACTGACCTTTGGACGATGGGACGCGGAGGCCAACCGGTTGGCCCGCGGACTGGCCAAGCACGGGCTGGTCCCCGAGGACCGGGTGGCCATCGCCATCAATCCCGATGATCCCCTGGCCTGGCTCACCACTTACGTGGGGGTCCATCGCTCCGGCGCGGTGGCCGTCCCCCTCAACACCCGCCTGGCCGCCCCGGAGCTCCGGGCCATCCTGGCCCATGCCGAACCGGCCGCGGTACTGGCCAGCCCCTCCACCGAGAATGGCGCCCCCTGGGCCGAAGTGGTGGCCGGCGTGACCGGCCTCCGGCTGACGGCCACCACCGGTGCCGGGCTCGGGGCCACAGGGCGCGACAGGATTCCCATCGACCTGGCCACGCTGTCGGAGCCGGACGCCACCCCTCTGGATCGGGTGTCCGCCCGGCAATGGACGGACATCATGTACACGTCGGGCACCACGGGCGACCCCAAAGGGGTCCTCGTCCACCAGGCTCCCCGCCACCCGCCGCCCCGTACGCCGCCCTGGCACGGCCTCGGTTTCCTGACCGCCTCCCCCTTCTCCACCACCAGTGGCGCTCTTCTGGTCACCGGACCGATGAGCGGGGGACTGACCGGTTGGTACCTGCCCCGCTTCGATGCCGACCTCTGGCTGTCGCTGGTCAGCCAGCGCCGTCCGGTGGCCGCCTTCATCGTCCCGGCCATGGCCCAGCTCATCGTGGCCCACCCCGGTTTCGACGACGCCGACCTCTCGAGTCTGGCCGCCCTCACCATCGGGGGCGCTCCGGTGGCCCGAGCCACCCTGGAGCGTCTGGGCCGACGGGTTCCGGGAGGGGAGGTGCTGGTCGGTTACGGCCTCACCGAATTCGGCGCCGTGACCCGGGCCCCCACCGGTGACCGGGGCCGCCATATCGGATCGGCCGGTGTGCCCCTGCCCGGCGTCGAGATCCGCATCGTGGACCAGGTGGGGGCGGAGGTGGATGACGGGTTGGCCGGTGAGATCACCGTGCGGGGAAACGGACCGGCTCGCGAGTACTTCCGGGACGGGGCGGCCACGCGACGGACCTGGAGGGATGGGTGGCTGTCCACCGGCGACATCGGCTATCGGGACGAGGACGGGTTCCTCTGGATCACCGGTCGCTCCAAGGACATCATCATCAGGGGAGGACACAACGTGGTGCCCGGCGAAGTCGAAGAGGTGCTCTACCGTCACCCATCGGTGGTCGAGGCGGTGGTGGCCGGCATCCCCCACGACGTCCTGGGCGAGGATGTGGGAGCCTGGGTCGTGCTGCGGGAGGGCTCGGAGACGACCGGCGATGACCTGCGGGCCTACCTGCTCGAACGGCTGGCCGGTTACAAGGTGCCCCGCGGTCTGCACGTGGTGGACGGCCTGCCCCGCAACGCCGCCGGAAAGGTCGTGGTGAGACTGCTCGTATCCGGAAGCGGTGCCACCGGGAGACAGACGATCTCCGATGCCGGCGGCGATGGGGTCGGGAAACGATGAAAGCCGACCGGCCGGGCCCGGATGAACCGGCCGTCCTGGGCGAACGGATAGGACTGGTGCGACGCCTCACCCTCAACCGGGGGGCGCAACACAATCCGCTGACGGCGCGCTGCATCGACGAACTGGTGGCCGGTGTGGCCGAGGCTGAAGCCGACCCCGAGGCCAGGGTGGTGATCATCCGGGGATCGGGGCGGTCTTTCTCGTCCGGCTACGGCGTCCTGCCCGACGACGCCGAACCCGACGTCGTGGTGCGGGGCGGGATAGAAGGCGACGTTTCCGCCATGCTCGATTTGGGATCGTCGTGGTCGAAGGTGTGGCACTGCGCCATTCCCGTGATCGCCCAGGTCCATGGAAACTGCCTGGCCGGTGGCACCGACCTGGCGCTGCATTGCGACCTGGTGGTGGCATCCGACGACGCCCGTATCGGTTTCCCTCCGGTCCGGTCGATGGGGGTCCCTCCCACCAACATGTGGCTCTACCACGTGGGTCCGCAATGGACCAAGAGGCTCCTCTTCACCGGGGACACGGTGAGTGGCACCGAGGCTGCCGCCATCGGCCTGGTCCTGAAGGCGGTGCCGGAATCCGAGCTCGACGACACCGTGCTCACCCTGGCCGAGCGGATCGGTCTGGTCGGCCGGGAACTGCTGACGGCCAACAAGCGGGTCATCAACGAGGGGGTCGAGCTCATGGGTCGCTCCCAGCTGCAGCGCTTTGCCGCGCTCAACGACGTCGTGGCCCACCGATCACCTCAAGCCCGGGAATTCGGGGCCCGGGCGGCCCAGATCGGACTCAAAGCGGCGACCAAGGAGCGGGATGCCCTCTTTGCCGCGCCGGATCCGCCGGCCGGTCGCTGAGGGGGCCCGGTCGCCTGAGCCGACGATTGGGCCCAGGACCGGGGTCCGAGCGGGCGGACCGGTGGGGGAAGCGGGGTCGCGCCCGGGCCTGACCGCTGGCCCGGACCGGGGCGCTCGCCGCCGGGCGGCACACCCGTAGTGTGGACTACCGACGTGGCCCCTCCCACCCGCACCGTCCGGGCCGATGCCGGCCCCCCGGCTGGGCGAAGGGGCGCGCCCGGTGACGATGCGGTGCCGACGGCGGCGTCGGTCCAACCACAACTGGACGCCACCCCGCTTCTGGCCGGGCTCGACCAGCTGCCCGCCGACTCCATCCTCCACACCTTCCACCCGGCCGTTGCCAGCTGGTTCCGGCGGCGCTTCCCCGCCGGGCCCACCGAGCCCCAGCGCCGGGCGTGGCCACTCATCCGAGCGGGCCGCGACGTGCTGGTGGCCTCGCCTACCGGGACCGGCAAGACCCTCACCGGCTTCCTGGTGGCCATCGACGCCGCCTACCGGGCCCAGACCACCGCCGGCGGCGGGGCGGCGGCGCCACGAACAGGACCCGGCGTCATCTACGTCTCCCCGCTCCGGGCCCTGGCTGTCGATGTCCACGAGAACCTGCAGGTGCCCCTGGCCGGCATCGCCGAGGAGGCGGAACGTCTGGGGATGACCTCCCCGGATCTCACCATGGCCGTGCGGACGGGCGATACCCCTCCATCCGAACGAGCAGCCATGCGCCGGTCGCCGCCGGATCTGCTGGTGACCACGCCGGAGTCCCTCTACCTGCTTCTGACGGCGGCCTCGTCCCGCACCATGTTGCAAGAGGCCCACACGGTGGTGGTCGACGAGGTGCACACCCTGGCCCGTGACAAGCGCGGTTCACACCTCGCCCTCAGTCTCGAGCGTCTCAGCCGGCTCACCGCCGCACAGGGGGTGCGCCTCCGGCGCATCGGATTGTCAGCCACCCAGCGTCCCTTGGACGTCGTGGCTCGCCTCCTTTCCGGCGTCGATCCCGACCGCCCGCCCACCGCCATCGTCGACTGCGGCCACCAGCGCCACCTCGATGTGGACATCGAGCTACCCGGGAGTGAGCTCGAGGCGGTGGCCAGTGGACAGCAGATGGGAGACGCCCTCGACCGCATCGCCGCCCACGTTCTCGAGCACCGCACCACCCTGGTCTTCGTCAACACCCGCAAGATGGCCGAGCGGGTGGCCCACCAGCTGGCGCTGCGGCTGGGATCCGCCGCTGCCGCCGATGTCCCGCCCGGCGACGGAGTCTCGGCCGCGGCCGGGGCGGCCCTGCCCAAACTCGACCGGGTGGATGCCGCTCTGCAGGTGGCCGCCCACCACGGCAGCTTGTCGGCGGCCCGGCGGCGGATCGTCGAGCAGCGACTACGGGCCGGGGACCTCCGGGCTCTAGTGGCCACCGCCTCCCTCGAGTTGGGCATCGACGTCGGTCCGGTGGAGCTGGTGTGCCAGATCGGATCGCCCCGGGCCATCGGAACCTTCCTCCAGCGGGTGGGCCGGGCCAACCACCACCGGGAAGGGACGCCGGCCGGACGCCTCTATCCGCTCACCCGCGACGAGCTGGTCGAGTGCACGGCCCTTCTGGCCGGGGTCCGGGCCGGACATCTCGATGTTCTGCAACCTCCGTCGGCACCTCTGGACGTGCTGGCCCAGCAGGTGGTGGCCGAGGTGGCGGCGGCCGGCGAATGGGAAGTGGGCCCGCTCTACGACCTGGTACGAAAGGCGGCCCCCTACACCGACCTCACCCGTCAGACCTTCGACGAGGTGATCGACATGGTTTCGTGGGGTATCCCCAGCGGCCGCGGCCAACGCGGTGCCCATCTCCACCACGACGCCGTCAACGGCCGACTCCGGGCTCGGCGTGGTGCCCGGCTGGCCGCCCTGACCAGTGGAGGGGCCATTCCCGAGACGGGTGACTACCGGGTTGTCCTCGATCCCGACGGGGTCACCGTGGGATCGGTCCACGAGGACTTCGCCGTCGAGGCCACCGGCGGAGACATCTTCCTCCTGGGCACCCACTCCTGGCGGGTGGTGAAGGTCGAAACGGGGACAGTGCGTGTCCACGATGCCGGTGATCTCCCTCCCACCATCCCCTTCTGGCTGGGCGAGGCCCCGGCCCGGACGGCCGAGTTGTCGGCCGAGGTGGGAACGCTCCGGGCCGAGCTCGAGCCGCTGCTCGGGACCGGGGACGGTGACAGCGCCCGGCGGGTGGTCCGCCAGACGGCCGGTGTGTCCGAAGAGGTGGCCGCCCAGGTGGTCGCCTACCTGGCCGCCGGCCTGGCCGCCCTGGGCACTCTTCCCACCCGGGATCGCCTGGTCATCGAACGGGTCTTCGACGAGAGCGAAGGAACCCAGCTCATCGTCCACTCGCCCTACGGGGGCCGCATCAACCGCGCCTTCGGACTGGCTCTCCGCAAGCGGTTCTGTGTCTCCTTCGATTTCGAACTGCAGGCGGCGGCCGACGACGACACCGTCGTCCTCTCCCTCGGGCCTCAGCACAGCTTCCCGCTGAGCCAGGTGCCCACCATGCTGAAGAGCGGCACGGTCACCGACGTCCTGACCCAGGCGGTGCTACCCCACCCGATGTTGGCCGCCCGGTGGCGGTGGAATCTCAATCGGGCGTTGGTGGTCCCCCGATCGCGTGGCGGTCAGCGGCGCCCCATCCATCTCCAGCGCATGGAAGCCGAGGACCTGCTGGCCGCCGCCTGGCCGGCGCTGGCCGCCTGCCAGGAGAACGCCGGTCCCGGTCCGGTACCCGTCCCCGATCATGTGCTGGTCCGCCAGACGGTCGATGACTGTCTCACCGAGCCGCTCGACGCCGAAGGTCTGAGCACCCTTTTGGCCGAGATGGAGGCGGGGCGGGTCGGCGTCCACCTGGTCGAGTCGGCCGAGGCGTCACCGTTGGCCCATGGCATCCTGAGCGGGCGGCCGTACACCTATCTCGATGGTGCGCCCCTCGAGGAGCGACGGACGAGGGCCGTTCCCCTGTCCCGCGGTCTCGGTCCACTCGGTCCGAACGGGCTGCCCCCCGGCCTGCCCGTCGACCCTTCAGAGCTTGGTCCCCTTGACCCCGGGGCTGTGTCCGAGGTACTCGAATGGGCCCGTCCCCGACCGCGTGATGCCGACGAACTGCACGAGCTCCTGTGCTCCTTGGTCCTGTGCCGACCGGTCAGCGCCTGGCGGGAATGGTTCGGACAGCTGGAGGCCGAGGGGCGGGCCAGTGTCATCGAGGGGGCGTGGACGCCGACCGAACGGCGAGAAAAGGCCGAGCGGGTGATGCTCTCGCGGCACGATCCGATGGTCGACAGCGACGATGCCGTGGCCGAGTGCATCAGCGGGCACCTCGAGATAGCCGGCCCGGTGACGGTGGAGCAGCTGGTGGCCGAAGGACCACTCCCGACCGGCTCGGTCCTCGGAGCGCCGATGACGGTCGGACGGGCCCGCACCGGGTTGGGCCGTCTGGAAGGTGCGGGATCGGCCATCGAGCTTCCGGACGGACGCTGGTGCGCCCGCCACCTGCTGGTGCGTCTCCACGCGGCCAGCCGCAATCGAAGGCGCCGACACGTCGAACCGGCCTCCGTCGCCGACTTCGTGCGGTTTCTGGCCTGCTGGCAACACGTGGCCCCCGGCACCCAGGCCGAGGGCCGGGCCGGGCTGCTGGCCGTCATCGAGCAGTTGCAGGGACTCGAGGTGGCGGCGGGCGAATGGGAGCGCCGTGTCCTGCCGGCCCGGGTCGCCGGTTACGACCCCCGGTGGCTCGACGAGCTGTGCCTGGCCGGCGAGGTGGCCTGGGGCCGCCTGACACCGCGGCCGGAGCGCGACCACACGGCCGACGCCCCGGCGGAGCCGGTGGCCGACGAAGCGGCGGGGGTGGCCGCCACCGAGACGGCATCGGGGTCTGAGCCCTTCGAGCCAGCCGGGGAACGGGCGGCGACCGGGGTTCCGACCCTCGGTCGACGGGGCTCGGCGACCCCCTCGCCGGCCACGCCTCTGGCCCTCGTCACCCGGCCCGATCTGAGTTGGATGCTCGCCGCCGTTCGGGCCGACAGGGGTCCGATCGAACCGGCAACCGGCGCCTCAGCCGACATTCTGGCTGCCCTGCGCCAGCGCGGGGCGTGCTTCCGGGCCGAACTGGCCACAGCCTCGGGACGGTTGGGTGCCGAAGTGGACGAGGGACTCTGGGATCTGGTGGCCCGCGGCATGGTGACGGCCGACGCCTTTTCGGCCGTGCGCTCGCTGCTCTCCACCCGTCGACGGCCGCGGTCGGCGGTGCGACGCCGATCCGACCGACGGGCCGCCCTCGGCCGCCAGCGCAGCCTGGTGGGATCCGGCGTCGGCGAAGGACGCTGGTCGCTCCTGCCCCAACCCGACGTGTTCGATCCCGAGTTGGCCAGCGGACCGGCGTCCGAGGAGATGGCCGAGGCGGTGGCCTGGCAGCTGCTGGCCCGGTGGGGAGTGGTGGCCTGGGAGCTCTGGGCCCGCGAGTCGTACCGTGTGCCCTGGCGTGACGTCATTCGGGCCTTCCGCCGCCTCGAAGCCCGGGGCCAGGTGGCGGGCGGGCGGTTCGTGTCCGGCATGTCGGGCGAGCAGTACGCCCTGCCGGAGGCGGTGGCGCTTCTCGGAGACGTGCGGCGAGACCCGAGCCGGGGAGACGACGTGGTGGTGGCCGGTGCCGATCCGCTCAACCTGACCGGCGAGTGGTTGGGGGGCGTACGGGTACCCGCCGTCCGGCACCGGACCGTCCACTACCAGCACGGCGTCCCGGCCGAACCCACCTTCGCTCCCCGGGTGCCGGTCTGAGTCGATTGGTCGATGCGGGCGTGACCGGTTCGACTCCGCCGGCGGAGCCCCTGGACGGCTCGCCGGAGTGGTTCGTGCGGGCGCTGGCCGTGCCTCAAGAGGACATCGAGGTCGAGGTCGACGGCTGCACCATCCACGCCCTGGCCTGCGGCCGGCCGGGTCGACGGGGCTTGGTCTTCGTGCACGGAGGTGGCGCCCACGCCCACTGGTGGACCCATGTGGCCGCCACCTTCAGCACCGACTTCCGGGTGGTGTGCCTCGACCTCTCGGGCCATGGGGACAGCGGTCACCGGAGCGACTACTCGCTCGAACAGTGGACCGACGAGGTGATGGCGATGGCCGGCGCCGGACGTATCGACGGGCCACCGGTCATCGTCGGCCACAGCATGGGTGGCTTCGTCACCATTGCTACCGCGGCCCGCCATGCCGACGGTCTGAGCGGGGCCATCGTGTGCGACTCACCGGTCACCGAGCCCGACCCGGAGATCGACGCCTACCGGCTCCGCCAAGCCTTCGGGCGGCCCCGGATCTACCCGACCGAGGACGACGCCGTACACCATTTCCGTACCGTCCCGGCCCAGGACCACTATCTCGATTACGTCATCGACCACGTGGCCCGCCGCTCGGTCCGGGCGGTGGACGATGGCTGGCAGTGGAAGTTCGATCGGCGGGTGTTCGCCCAGTTCGGTGGAGGTATCCGCGGGGTGGCCCTCCCCTACCTGTCACGGGTGCGCTGCCGGTTCGCCCTGTTGCGCTCGGAGCACGGACTGGTCACCGCCGATATCGGGCGTTCGATGTACGAGGAGCTGGGCCGGGTCACCCCGGTCATCGTCATCCCCGAGGCCGGGCACCACGCCATGCTCGACCAGCCGCTCATTCTGCTCACCGCCCTGCGCACTCTGCTGGCCGACTGGGATCACTCCGAACCCCACCGGCGGGACACCGCCACCATCCCGCCCTCTTCCTGAACCACCACCGGTGGCGGGACGGTGCGGTCAGTCCAGCCCGTCGTCCACGTCGACCCACGACCGCTCGGCCGCCGATCGGCGCACGGCGTCGACCACGGCCATGTTCCTGACCCCATCGACAAAGGTGGCCGGCCGCGGACCAGGTGGGTCGGGGCGGCCCTCCATCCGGCTGCGGAGCACCTCAGCCAACCGGGTGTAGGGCCCGAAGTCCATGCCGTGGGCGGTCATCCGCTCATAGGCGGTCGTGGCCAGACCATCGGGCAGCGGTGGCGGCGGGGGCGGAGGGGACAGTTCCTCGGGAACCGGCAGGGTTCGGGTCCCCGAGCGGTCGGCCACTCTGACGGTCGATCCCACGCCCTCGATCCAGGCGGTGGCCGTCGATCCGGTCACCCGGGTGATGATCACCGGCGGGCCCCAGTCGCCGGCTGTGCTCTGAAGGGTGCCGACCGCACCCGACCGCATGCGGAAGTGGACGATGAAGGCGTCTTCGGCGTTCATGGCCCTACCGGCCACATGGGGCAGTGAGGCACTCACCGACTCGAACTCGCCGAGAGTCACCCGGACCTGATCGATGATCTGGGAGCCGTGGGCTCCCAGCCATCCGCCTCCCTGCCCGGCGTCGGCCCACCACGCCGGCACCTCCGCCGACCGATCGGCCAACAGAGGGACGTGCATGATGACCGTGGCCAGGCGCGGCTCTCCCACCTCACCGGCGGCCACCGCCCGGGCCAGCAGAGCCTGGCCGGGGTCCCACCGGAACTCACAGCCGAGAAGATGGACGACAGCGGCCTCCTCGGCCGCCCGCAGCACCTGGCGCCCCTCGGCCGCATGGCGGGCAAAGGGCTTCTCGCAGATGACGTGCTTGCCGGCGGCCACGGCGGCCATGGTGATGGGCGCGTGGGTGTGGGGCGGTGTGGCCACGGTCACCGCAGCCACGCCGTCGATACGGAGTGCCTCCTCCACGGAGGTCAGGCTCACCGGGATGTCGAACGATCGGGCCCGTCGGGCGGTCTTGTCGGCGTCCCGGCCGACCAGGGCCACCACCTCGAACCCGGCCGCCCGCAGGGCGCGCACGTGGGTGATGCATCCGAATCCGGTGCCCATCACGACAACCCCGGTCATCGATGGTCACCCAGGGCGGCCCGGAGGGCCCTCCCCGCAGCCCGGGCCGCCTCCATGGCCGGAAGTGCGTGGAGTGCGTCGGAGAACACCTCGATGCCCCAGGGAGCCCTGGTCCCGGTGGCCACCAGGGCGGCCACCATGCCGTCCAGGTCGAACTGCCCGCGGCCGGGCAGCTGCCGGTTGTGCAGCGTGGCCTCGATCAGGTTGTCCTCCGGTTCGAGCGGCCCGTCACAGAGTTGGATCCCGAGGATGCGGTGGCCGGGTAGGCGACCCAGGTCATCGAGATCGGTGCCCGACCGGACGACGTGCCAGGCGTCGATATTGAGGCCCCCGTTGGGCTGGTCAGCCCGGTCCACGACGGCCAGGGCGGTGGCCAGATCGGGGATCTTCGACCATGGCAACCACTCGATCTGGACCAGGAGTCCGTACTCGGCCGCCCGGGTGCAAAGACCGGCGAAGGCTTCGGCCGCACCATCTGTGTCCCAAGGGCCACCGAAGACGTCGACGGCGTTGACCGAGCGGGCCCCGAGAGCTCCCGCCATGGTGAACAGCTCATTCTCGCCGAAACGGAAGACATCCTCGCTGTCGATCCCGGGGGGGATATGGATGTCGGCCGCTCCCGGAGGCCACCACCAGGCCGGGTCCATCTCGGCCACGGCCAGACCCTGATCGGCCAGCATGGCCCGCATGTCGGCCGGCCCGAGACCTTCGGCCTGGGCCGAGGCCACGTCCCGCCCCCACAGCGATACGGCGGTGAAACCGGCGGCCGAGGCGGCGGCCAGACGCTCAGCGAAGGGAAGCGGTCGGGGCAGGGTGCCCGAGCACAGGACCAGATCGTCGGGGCCCATCAGGAGGCCCTTCCGTCGGGAAGGATGGGCCGACCGGCGCGGCCGGGACTGACCGCCGGCACCGGGGTGGTCACAACCCGGGGAATGTCTGCTCGAGGGACCCCAGTACGAACGCGCCCCCGGCAGCCGTCAGCTCGTCCACTGAGTAGTGACCGGTGGCCACCCCGACCGAGACGGCCCCGGCCACCTTGGCCGCCTGGATGTCACGCGGGGTGTCGCCCACCACGAAGACCTGGGACGGCTGGAGATGCCGATGAAGAGTGGCCGCCTTCTCGACGCCGATACGGGTGAGCTCCCCGCGGTCCGGCGAATCCGAGCCGTAGGCGCCGAAGATGAAGAACCGGTTGAGGTTGGCCGGCACCAGCTTGGTGCGGGCCGCACCTTCCATGGCCCCCGAGACCAGACCCAGCATGACCCCGGCCTCCCCCAGGGCCACCAGGGTCTGCTCGGCCCCAGGAAGGACCCGGTACTGGTCGGCCACCACGATGTCGTCGGCCAGATGCAGGAGGTACTGGGCGTAGAGGCGGTCGAGCTCGTCATCGCTGGGATCGCGGCCCAGCACGCCCACGAAGGTCTCGCGGGCCACTTGCGGATCGGTCTCACCGGCCGAGGTGTGGGCGCCGATGTCGGCGGGGACCCCGTAGAGCTTCTCGAAGGCCGCCTTCCAGCTTCTGGCGCCCGCACCTCCGGTATGGACGAGGGTCTCATCCACATCGAACAGGACAGCTACGGGCTTGGTCGGTTGGGTCATGGCAGACGCTCCGTTGCTCGATGACGATCCACCCTCGCTGTCGTTCGGGTGATGTCTCCGCCATCCTTTCATCGTCGACGGCGAGCCGCTTCAGCGGCGACCGAACACGCACGTTTGTCGAGATGTATGTTGGTTGTTGTCCACTATCGATCCGATCCCCACCGAGATGCCCATGACCACGACCCACCGCAGCATCAGCCCGGTTGCTCTCCGCACGACCCGGTGTGGAGTACGGACATGACCTTCGACGAACTGAGCCCGTCGGACTCGCGTTTCGACGCCCTCCTCCGGGACATGCAGGCTTACGGCCTCGTCGAGCAGGGCAGCGTGGACGGAGCACCGTCGTGGCTGCTGAGCGAATGGACCCGAGCCCGTCTGGACAGCCTGGCCATGCCTCTCCCCTCGCCCGACAAGCTCATCTTCATCGGTCACCGGTGCGCCACCTGCGGCGAACGCCGCCCGACCAGAACGGTGGGCGGATCCTTCATCTGCGACGCCTGTGCCGCCACCGCGGCCGCCGGCGAAGGTCGTGACGGCCTGGCCGGCACCGATGGGGCCGACGGCGCCACGCTGACGGTTGCCCTCAATGCCACCGGACCCCAGGGGAATGCCACCTCGGCCTGAGTAGGGCGGAGGGCGAAGGATGCAGGCGTGGGCCGTCGACCGGCCCGGGCCAATCGACGGGTCTCCCCTGGTCCGCGTGGAGCGGGAGGTCCCATCTCCGGGTGGGGGGCAGATCTGCATCCACGTCAGAACGTGCGGTGTGTGCCGGACCGACCTCCATCTGGCCGAGGGGGACCTGCAGCCCCGACACGCCCAGGTCATTCCGGGCCACGAAGTGGTCGGTGAGGTCGAAAGCCTGGGCCAGGGGGCTGACCGTTTCGCTCTGGGCGACAGAGTGGGCGTCCCGTGGCTGGCCCACACCTGCGGCCGGTGTCGTTTCTGCCTGGCCGGGCGCGAGAACCTCTGCACCGATCCCCTCTTCACCGGTTGGGACGTGGACGGGGGGTATGCCGAGTACATGGTGGCCGACCAGGCCTACGTATATCCCCTTCCCGACGCCTTCAGCGATGAGGAGGCGGCACCGCTCCTGTGTGCCGGCATCATCGGCTATCGGGCCCTGGCACGCGTACATCTCCCGGCCGGAGGGGCGCTCGGAATTTACGGGTTCGGCGGGTCGGCCCACCTGACCGCTCAGATCGCCCGGGCCGAGGGAGCCCGGGTCCACGTACTCACCCGGTCCCCCGAGGCTCAGGCTCTGGCCCTCGACCTCGGTGCGGCCAGCGCCGGTAGCGCCGAATCCGGGCCCCCCGAGGCACTCGACGCCGCCATACTCTTCGCCCCGGTCGGATCGCTGGTTCCAGTAGCGCTGGCGGCCCTCGACCGGGGCGGCACTCTGGCCATCGCCGGCATCCACCTGAGCGACGTCCCCACCCTCGACTACCGACGCTGCCTCTTCGAGGAGAAGACGCTGTGCAGCGTGACCGCCAACACCCGGACCGATGGCTCCACCTTTCTGGCCTGGGCGGCCCGGGTCGGGGTTGAGGTGTCAGCGGTTCCCTACGATCTGGCCGACGCCGACCTGGCCCTGTCCGATCTGGCCCACGGCCGGGTCAACGGGGCCGCCGTACTCGTCAATCGCTCGGGGTGGTGACGCCGGGGACGGGGTGGGGGTCGGCGACGGGCACCCGGGCCGAGCTGGCGGAGCGGCGGCATGCCATCATTTGCCTGTGATGAGGGGGAGAGCCGCCCGGTGGGTGGCATCGGGGGTGGTGATGACCGGGCTGATGGCCGTACCGGTGACCGTGCTGGCCGCACCCGTCGCCGGCGCGGCCCAATCGGTGACCACCTGCTCGGGCTCGGCCTCGGTGCGCGGATCGCTTCCCTTCGAGGTGGCCCGGGCCCGATCGGGACAGAAGATCGAGGTGGCCGCTTCGTGCCCGGCCAACGCGCCCATCCTCCTTGTCGCACCCCTGCCCATCGACACCACCCTGGATATCACCGGCCCGGGGGCGGACGTGCTGGCGCTGAGCGGTGGCAACGCCTCGGCGATCATCGATGTCGGCCTGGGCGGCACCCTGACCCTGACGGGGGTGACCGTCGAAGACGGCAGCGCCTCCGAGGGCGGAGCCATCCAAAATGACGGAACGCTCACCCTGTCCGCCACCATCCTCGCCGACAACAACGCCGACTCTGGCGGTGGCATCGACAACGACGGCACCCTCACCGTGGACGACAGCACCTTTTCGGGCAACAGAGCCGAATTCGGTGGGGGCCTGCTCAATTTCGGCGCGGCCACCGTGGACGACAGCACCTTTTCGGGTAACAGTGCCACCGGGGCGGGCGGCGGAGTCCTCAACGAAGGATCGTTCACCATGGCGGCCAGCACGGTGTCGGACAACACGGTGGACCCGGGAGGTGACGGGGGTGGGGGCATCTTCAACGGAAGCTCGCTCCTCCTGTCCGACAGCACCGTTGCCGGCAACACGGCCCCGATCGAGGGTGGTGGGATCTTCAACGGTGGTGGGGCGACGACGACCGCCGCCGGCACCATCGTGGCCGGAAGCCCGTCGGGGGACTGCTCGGGGTCCATGACCGATGCCGGGTACAACCTGTCCGACGACGGGACCTGCGGCTTCGCCGCCGGACAGCACAGCCTGTCGGGGACCGATCCCGACCTCGGACCCCTGGCCGACAACGGAGGGCCCACGGCGACGCAGGCGCCCGGGCCGACCAGCCCGGCCCTCGACCAGATTCCGCTCGACACGTTCGTGGACACCGTCGTCCTGTGCCCCGGCACCGACCGAGCGCGGTGTGGCCCGCCCCCAGGCCGCCGGATGCGACATCGGATCGGTCGAACCGGTGCAGCCTGCCGCCATCACCAGTGCCGACAGGGCCACGGCCACAGCGGGCTCGTACTTTTCGTTCACCGTGACCACCTCGGGCACCCCCGCCCCCAAGCTGTCCAGGAGCGGCACGCTGCCCAAAGGCATCCACTTCGTCAACCAGTTCCGGACCGCCCTCATCTACGGCACCGCCGGCACCCGGGCCACCGGCGTGTACAGCTTCACCCTCACCGCCACCTTCGGGAAGCCGTCTTCCGACCGGACCGCCAGCCAGACCTTCACCCTGACCGTCGTCAACGGGTGACGGCCGGGCGTCAGGCCACGTCGACCACAGCCACCACGGCGGGCAGCGGGATCCCGCCGGATGCCAGGGCCACCGTCACGGTGTACTGGCCATCGGCCAGTCCCACGGGCACGTCGATGTCGATCGACTGGATGACCTTGGCCTCTGCCCCTACCGTCGAGACGCCGCCGGCCGGCGACAGCGTAATGCCGGTGCCGGCCGGCGCCGAGGCGGTCCAACTCACCTGTTCGGCGCGGTCCGACATGCTCTGGACGCCCAACGCCAGCGCTGCCGTGCTCCCGGGGCTCACCACCACGTCACCGTCGTTGCCAGCCGGCAGATAGCCCAAGGCGGGCAAGAGACCCTCAACGTTGGAGGGCGGTCCGTCGCCCGGGGCGGTGGCCCAGTCCGAGGGGGTGGCGCCGAGAGTCCAGGAAAGCTGACCGCCATCGGCGAAGACACTGGCGGGTAGGACCGAGGCCTGTGACGGTGTTCCGTCGAGGCTGAGGGCACTGACGTAGGGCGTCCCCGTCGATGCGGCCGGGGCCGACTCGGTGATGGTCTTGCCGTCGGCCAGGGCAAGGGTGATGCTGGGGAAGAGAGGGCTGCCCAGGGCCACATCGGCCGAGCCCGGCATCTCCGGGTAGGCGCCCAAGGCCGACCACACGTACCACGAGCTCATGGCACCCAGGTCGTCGTTGCCGACCAGACCCCCGGGCGTGTCGGTGAAGAGCTGGCTCTGGATCTGGCGCACCACCTCCTCGGTCTGGGCCGGACGGCCGGCGTAGTCGTACTCCCAGGGGATGTCGAAGGACGGCTCGTCACCCATCTGAATTTGGGTGGGGCCCTGGGCGCTGACATTGGAGGTCAGGCCGTCGAGGAATGTCACCCACGCGCCCTGCCCACCGGAGGCGGCGATGACGCCCTGGAGGTCGAAGGGGATCATGGCCGTGTAGACGTACGAGTCGGCCTCGACGAAGCCGTTCTGCGACGCGGGGGCGAAGGCCGGCTGGAACATTCCGACCCCCTCCTTGGGCTGCAGGAACCCTGTGCCCGGGTTGAACACGTTCTGCCAGTTCTGGGCGCGCACGGCAAAGGTCTGGGCCACCTGGGTGTCGCCGAGAGCGGTGGCCAGCTCGGCGATGGAGTTGTCGGCGGTGTCGTATTCTTCCTGCGTCGACACCGGGCCGTAGAAGTTACAGCAGCCGTAGGTCCCGTCCACCGGCAGATAACCGTCAGACTCGTCAAAGGTGACTCCCGGCCGGATGTCGCTCGGCACCTCGGCCTGGGTGACCATGTCGGACAGCGCCTGGGCCGCATCGAAATCGGTGGCCCCGAAGGCGTAGGCGTCGGCGATGATGCTGTCGGCGGGATCACCCACCATGATGTAGGTCTCCCCGTTGTCCTCGTCCCACTTCGGGAGCTGGCCGCTCTGGGCGTAGTCGTTGAGCATGGAGGTAACGATGTCGCTCGTCTGCTGCGGGGCTAGGAGGGCTTCGAGCTGGATCTCGCTGCGGTAGATGTCCCATCCCGAGTAGTTGGCGTACTGGGCCGTCTGGGGAGAGGCGACGGTGTGGACGATGCCGTCAGTGCCCAGGTACTGGCCGTTGACGTCGCTGAAGATGCTGGGATCGAGCAGCGAGTGGTACATGGCGGTGTAGAAAACGGTCTGCTGAGTGGCGGTTCCTCCGCCTATGGCTATCTTGTCGAGCATCGACGTCCACGATTTGGCTGCGGCACGGTGAACGGCGTTGAAATTCCAGCCGCGGTTTTCGGTGGTGCGGTTCAACCCGGCGTTGGCCACGCTGACATAGGAGACACCCACTTTGGCCTCGATGACCGGATAGGTGGCGGTGTCAAAGCTCAGATAGTGGTCCATGGGGCTGGCGGTCCAAGAACCGGACGCGGCAAAGGGATGGTTGAACACCATGTCGAAGTAGAGGGTGTAGGTGTTGGAAGCGCCGCAGAAGTAACCACTTGTGACCTGCCCTTGGACCTCGTCGTCGCCCACCACGGCGAAGTGGGAGGACGACACTCCGGCCTGACTGTCCTGCATCTTGAGGAGAAGGTTTCCCGTGGAGGCGTCCGCGGGAAAGGTGAACTCGGCCATCCCTGAGCGGGTCGTGGTGGTCAGCTGGGTAGTGACACCTCCGGCGTCGAGTTGGTAGTAACCCGGCGAGGCTGACTCGTCGCTGTGGACCAGCGGCTCGGTGGCCGCGTTCGGGTTCTTGGCCACGGCGCCCACGGTGGGCAGGATCGGGACATCCCCTTCGGCCCCACAACCCGGACCTGACAGGTGGGTGAGGCTGTAACCGAGGACCGACTTGCTGTGGTAATCGTACCCACCGCCGTCAGGGCGAACGACGGTGTCGGGGCTCCATTGGACCATGCCGAAGGGGACATCGGCCCCGGGGAAGGTGTCTCCACCGTTGCTGGTGCCGATGAATGGATTCACCAACGAGTCGGGGTCGGTCACCGGCTTTACCGGTGAACCGGCCGGGTCGGCGGCCGACCCGGGGCCAGATCCGGCGTTCGGCGTGGTGGCCCCCGCTACCGCGCTGACGCCCGACGACAACAAGGCTGCAGTGGCCACCACGGCGACGATGACGAGCAAGGGTCCGCCGGCTGGATGGCCGGACCTGCGTCTGGATGGAGGCTTCGGGGTTGGCATCGGCTGCCAACGCATTCTTCCCTGTTGATCTCCCGTCCGCCAGCGCCGTTCCCCGATCGCGGGACGAAGACCTCAGGGTGGGGTTCCGCCATCCGCCAGCCCCCCACCCTGAGAACCTGCCGGCGTGTCCGAGCCCCTGTGGTGTCGGTCGCACGCCGAAGAAGTCGTGGCCTCCGTGGTGCCTGGCCCAACCGGCCTTTCAGGCCCGGACCGGAAGTCGGAGCCGCACCGCGGCCGGAGTGGGTGTCGATGGGCGGACCCGGCGGAGAGGACCGGAGATGAACCCCGGATCATCCCCATCCACTGCGGATTCCAGAACTTCGATCCTGAGGCGGAGATTGCTCATGGTGTCCTCCCTGGCTCGCTGCTTCATCCAACAACTCCATGGTGCGCCCGGAGCGGTCGGATGTCTGTCAACCAGATGACAGTGACACCATCACGGCCATGACGATGATTGCCTTCGTGATCCTGGGCGGCGTTCGTGGTCCCTGGCGGCCGGCGGTGACGGTCCTCCGTTCAATCCGACGATTCGACCCGCTCGAGCACGGCGGTAAAGCCGGGGTAGGTCCATCGGAGACGCTCGCCCTCCAGTCGCTGGGTGACCTCGGTGCCGGAAAGGCCGACCGGGCGCAACACGTGGATGCCCTCCTCGAAAGTGGCCACCACGGTGATGGGAGTGGCGTAGTCGAACTCGGCCACGTCGTGGACACCGTGCGCCTCGGTGCCGTCGCAGCGCATGTCGTGCACCACTCCGGCAGCGGTGACCACCAGTCGGTCGCCGCACTGCTCTATCCGTTGCACATGGCCGAGGGCACGATGGTTATCGACATCGACTCCTTCGACCTGCACCGACACGGTCCGCCAGGTTCCACGCAGATCAGGGGCGGCGTTCACCAGGGGTTCGGTACAGGTGGCGAGCACCGGCGGTGGCATGGCGGTGCCATAATCACCCGGGGGCGTGTGCGCCACGGGGATGTCCGACGCCCGCACAGGGGGGCCCAAAGGTCGTGGTCGGGTGGTCATGGCTACTCCTCCCGACCCTGTGTCACTCGGTTGTCGAACTCGCCCCTGCCCGCCGCCGACAGTCTGTCACCCACCTGACGGGGACGTGGCTTCTCCGAACAGGGCGCCGCTTCGTCGATAGGAGGCCCTCGTCCACCAACGAGTGAGACGAACGGTCAGGCGCCCGTGACCGACCAGAGGTGGCGGTGCCCAGGCGCGCCCCTGAGCTCTCGATCGCCGCGATCGGCGAAGGCGACACCGGATCTTTCGACCAGGTCCACCACCGTGTTGGTCACCATGACCTCGCCCACCTCGGCTTCCGCCACCACCCGCGCCCGCTGCATCCATCGCCGCCTTGGCGTCGTCTGCCCAGGCCTCCACAGTGAGAAGGTCGAGGTCGGCGGGGGTGTCCGACAGCCCGACGCCGTCCGGGTCAAAGCGGATGACGCGTCCGTATTCGGCAATCCGCTCAACGTAGCGGCGCCACGCCGGTTGCTCCACTGCTTCGTCGATGGAGGTGTAGGTGCCACAGCCCATGTCCAGGATGTCCGGCGCGAGGTCACCCCATACCTGGTAACCGATGTGGAGCCCGTCCCTCCTGGCGTAATGACTTTCGGGCGTATCATCGGACGCCAGTCTGTCGTATGTCACCGGTTGGCGCCTGGGCGCAGGCGTTCATCCAAGGCAGAGGCTTGCCATCCCGCTTCTCACTTCGTCCATGGCGAGATGGCTCGACGCCTTCAGCCTTGAACCCCGGGGTGAACGACCGACGGGGGCCGGTCATCTTCCATTCCATGATCTCCGTTTCGGACAACCGTTCCGGGGTTGTGCTCCTGATGGATGTCGGTCAAACCTGAGGCGGCAGACACCTCGGCCCACTCGGTGGATACCCGCTGTGCGGCGATGGCCGAAACTGTGCAGGCCACGAGGTTGAACCCGAAGATGATGCTATAGCCGCGCAAGGAGTCGGGCCAGGTCTTCGCTTCCACGAGCCACCACAGACACAGGACACCGAGCACAACTGCGTTCAACAGGCGGAATCTGCGGGTGATGAACAATCGAGCGCCCCATAGCCAGAGGACAGGGAGGCCATAGAAGATATACGTGATGTGAGAGCCGGGCACGAGTAGCACAACGCAGAATGTGACGTTCCATGAGCACATCGCCTGGTCCCCGGTGGTGCGGAGAATAACGACGAGCAGCCCGACCACCCAGACCAACAGCACCGCAGTAAAAAGTACCCGCAAGGTTCCCGACACGAGCAGCGGAGGCACAATTCCGCTTCGTGAAAAGAGTGTCTGGGGAGCACTCCAAACCGAATAGGAAGCAAGGTGTTTTGCATTCCAATTCTGGGCGAACAGGACGTTGTGGAAGAACGCCTCAAAGCCCGTTCGGCCCCCGAATCCAACGGCCAGGATGGGAGCAAGGAGGATGGCAAGAAGGAACGCCAGAAGGGCGCGGGATCGGCGGGCAAGACCCCGCTGCAGCAACGAGAGACCGACGGCGGCGGGCCACGCCTTGAGAAGACCGGCAACCCCGATGAGGGCGCCGCGGGTCGCAGGCCGGGCGTTTCTGCCGGCAAGGGTTGCCAGTAGCAGAGCCGCAAAAACGAAAATATCGGCATTACCAGAGAAGAAGAGCAAGGTGACCGGGTTGAAGTGAAAAAGCGTGACCGTACAGAAGGTGAATAGGACCGGCCAAACCCAGGAGGGGAGTTCCGGCGCTTGGCTGGCAACGAAGGCGGCCACCCCGATCAAGAGAACGACGATCTCCGCGTCCGTCCAGATCTTCCAAATTGTCATGGGCGCTACATGGCTTAACGGCGCCAGCAGCAGGGCCAGGGTCGGTGGGTACACGAAGTAGGGGTTTCCGGCGTAAGGACTGTGCCCGGCGGCCAGAGTGCGAGATGCATGGAGGAGGGTATTGAAGTCGACACCGATGTTGTCGAATACCCCCGGATTCGCCCTTCGGTGGACCAGTACAGCCGTGATTCCCACCGCAGCCACCCAGAGAAGGCACGTCACGGCCTTGGCCCGAAGCTTTGTCACGTGGTCCGACGAAGGATCAAGCGAGTTCCTCCGCCAAGTTTTCATCGTCCCGCCCCCTCGCACACCCGCCCGCTCCACCCTCCAGTTTGCCCGACAGTGTGACGGGACCGCAACGGACGATGCGGACCGCCGTATGTAGCCACCGATCCTGGTGGATGATCACCAAGAGCCGGAGACGGCGGGGCTGCAGTTACGCCGAAGGCAACCTGGCTTGATGTATCGCACGATTCTCCGGACCGACGGTCGAGGCCACCGTTGGAATCAACGTTTGAGTCCGCCTTCTTGGGTTGATGCTCAGGGTGGCCTTGTTCCCCCCGTAATTGTCGAGCTCCTCATGAGGCGGGGCGCCTCGGCGGTCACCGGTCACGCGACGGTCTCGGCTTGGAGCTGGCCGATAACGAATACCCCAACGTGAACAGGTTTGACTCGGAGTGGATGTCCGGGTCCCACCACGGATCCCGGGGTGGACACCCCCGGAAGCTCGACGAGCTCGACTCCCCCGCCATCCGACCGGACGGCAAAGTCCGATGACACAACTCATTGTGCGACACCTCCCACCGGTTGTTCTCCTGCGCCGACGGGTCCGGTTCGCTTCAGAACCAATGTGGTGACAAACGCTTCTTTTCCGTATACTCTATCCAGAGTACTCCCAAAAGGATCGAGAACGGAGCGAGATGGCCTCCCGAAACCGCAGCAACCCATTGGCCCTGGCCGTGCTCATCTGTCTCTACGAACGACCGATGCATCCCTATGAAGTGGCCACCACCCTCCGCCAGCGCAACAAGCACGAGAGCGTGCGTCTCAACTACGGATCGCTCTACGCGGTAGTCGCCTCGCTCGAAAAAAGGGGGCTCATCGCCGCCCAGGAGACGATGCGAGCGGGTCGCCTCCCGGAGCGGACGGTCTATGCCCTCACCGACATGCGGCCGAATCGAGACCCACGACTGGCTCACCGAACTCATATCGACGCCGGTGAAGGACTATCCGGCCTTTGAGGCAGCCCTTTCCTTTCTCCCCGCCCTTCCCCCCGGAGATGTCGCCGCCCTCTTGTCTGAGCGCGCCCAGGCTCTCGAAGTCGAGATGGCCCGTGCCCACGCTTCACGCGAGTTCGTCGAGAAGGCCGGTCTTCCCCGGCTCTTCTGGATCGAGGACGAGTTCCGCAACCTGCTGCGGGAGACCGAGCTCACCTACGTTCGCCGGCTGATCGCCGACATCGAATCGGGATCGCTCGACGGCCTCGACTGGTGGCGAGCCGTCCACGAGACGACAGAAGCACCTGAATGGATACCCGCACTGCTCGGTGACGGGCGTCCAGAAAGTGAGAACACGTGAGCACGCTCATCGATAGCGGATTGAGCAACGACAGGATCATCGCTACGGACGGGTTGCGGAAGTCGTTCCGCTCTTCCCGGGGGCCGGTCACGCTGTCAACGGGGTCAGTATCGAAGTCAACCGGGGGGAGATCTTCGGGTTCCTCGGTCCGAACGGGGCCGGAAAGACGACCACTCTTCGTATGCTGACCACTCTCCTACCCATCGACGCCGGCGTGGCCACGGTGGCCGGGTTCGATGTGGCCCGACAGCCCAAGGACGTCCGGTCGCGCATCGGCTACGTGAGCCAGCTGGGCGGCGCCGACGACCTGGCCACCGGCCGGGAGAACCTCGTCCTGCAGGGTCGGCTCTACGGGGGCGACCTCGACTCGGTGAAACTTCGCACCGATGAGTTGATGGAGATCCTCGATCTGTCCGAGTTCGCCGACCGGCGGGTGAAGACCTACTCGGGTGGCCAGCGCCGCCGCCTCGACATCGCCCTCGGCATCATCCATCAGCCCGAGGTCCTGTTCCTCGACGAGCCGAGCACCGGCCTCGATCCCCAGAACCGGGCCAACCTGTGGGACCACGTCCGCGACCTCCGCAACCGGGGCACGACCATCTTCCTGACCACCCACTACCTCGAGGAGGCCGATGCCCTCTGCGACCGGCTCATGATCATGGACCACGGTGAGATCATCATCGAGGGAACGCCCCGCGACCTCAAACGGCGGGTGTCGGGAGAGTCGGTGGTGATGAGCCTGCGAGACATCGAGGGGGCGGCCGACCGGGCCCGGGCTGGTATTGGGAGAACAGGGTTTCGTCCGGGAGATCACCGGTGAGGGCGAGGAGGTGCGGCTGTATGTGGAGGACGGCAGCACCGCCCTCCCTCAGATCCTCCGCCTCCTCGACGGGGAGAACATCGCCATCAAGTCGATGCGGCTATCCGAGCCCACCCTCGACGACGTGTTTCTGGCTCAGACCGGGCGTTCGTTGCGCGACGCCGGCACCGACGTGACCAAGGAGGTGGCGGCATGAAAACGGCCCGCGACACCGGACTCCTGTTCCAGCGGTACACCCGCCAGATGCTGCGCAATCCGGTGTGGCTCTTCGTCGGTTTCTCGACGCCCATCCTCTACCTGGTCCTGTTCACTCCCCTTCTCAAAGAGCTCCCGGGAGTCCGCGGCTTCCCCACCGGAACCGTGTTGGACGTGTTCCTCCCCGGAATCCTGGCCCTGCTGGCCTTCGCCAGCGGGAGTCAGCGCCGGGTTCGGCACCATCTTCGAGCTCCAATCCGGGCTCATCGAACGGCTCCGGGTCACCCCGGCCAGCCGGTTCGCCATTCTGGTCGGCCCGCTCCTCTCCGGTCTGGTCATGATGACTGTCTTCGACGCCGTGGTGGTGGCCGTGGGCTTCGGGTTCGGCTTCACCATCCACTGGGCCGGGCTGCTCATCCTGACCGTGCTCCTCTGGTTGCTGGCCGCACTCATGGGTGCCTTCTCGACGGCCACCGCTCTGGTCACCAAGGACATCAGCAGCTTCGCCGCCATCATCAACGGGATCAATCTCCCCATCCTGCTGTTGGCCGGTGTACTCCTTCCCATCTCCCTCGGCCCCCTGTGGCTGCGGGTACTGGCCCACGTCAACCCGCTCTACTACCTGGTGGTGGCGGCCCGCGCGTTGGCCGTGGGCCATCTCACCGATCCGGCCGTCTGGCAGGCCTTTGCCGTTCTCGTACCGCTATGCGCGCTGGTCTTGACCTGGGCCACCCGCGTGTTCCGACAGGCCGTGTCCTGACGGGGCCAGACCAGCTCTGTCGGAGTCCCGCCGGTCCCTGAGCCACCCGGGGCCAGCGGTGGGATCTCTCGGCGCAACCGGTCATCGAGGACACGAAAGGGACGGGGTCCACCTACGCTCGGATCCGTGGGCGTGGGTACCACGTCGAACGACTCGGAGTGAGCGCCAATCCAAGGGTGGGTCGGCCTGTGGCACGGGTTCCCCGCTCCGCCAGATTGCCAGGGAGGAACCGGATGGCAGAAGAGCTCAAAGCGCGAGCGGTCCGCTTCGATCACTACGGCGACCGGGATGTCCTCCATGTGGCCGACATACCCCGGCCCACCGCGGCCCCCGGGGAGGTCGTGGTGGCCGTGCGGGCGGCGGCGATCAATCCCGGAGAAGCCAAAATCCGGGCCGGTGCGCTCGAACAACGTTGGCCGACGACCTTTCCCGCCGGCGAAGGCAGCGATCTTGCCGGTGTGGTGTCCGATCTCGGCGAGGGCGTCGACAAGTTCGCCGTGGGTGACGAGGTGCTCGGCTTCTCCTTGCGACGCTCCAGCCACGCCACCCACGTCGCCGTGCCCACTGAACAGCTGATCCCCAAGCCCCCGGCGCTGAGCTGGGAGGTGGCCGGCTCCTTGTACGTCGTCGGTTGTACCGCCTATGCCGCGGTGCGGGCTGTCGATCCACAGGAGGGTCAGACTGTGGTCGTGTCGGCGGCCGCCGGCGGGGTCGGGACCGTCGTCGTCCAGCTCCTCGGGCTACGAGGTGCCCACGTCCTCGGCATTGCCTCGGCCACCCACGCCGACTGGCTCACCACCCACGGCGTCGTCCCGGTGCCCTACGGGGACGGCCTGGCCGAGCGTCTACGGTCGTCGGCCCCCAACGGCATCGATGCCTTTATCGACCTCTTCGGTCCCGAGTACCTCGATCTGGCCGTCGATCTCGGGGTCCCGCCCGAACGCATCGAGACGATCGCCGCCTACGAGAAGGCGGAGGAGATCGGAGCCAAGGCCGAGGGCAGCGCCACCGCCTCCGATGTCGGAGTCCTCTCCGAGATGGCCACTCTGGTGGCCTCCGGCTCCATCGAGATCCCCATCGTCGCCACCTATCGCCTGGATCAGGTGACCGCGGCCTACGAGGTGCTCGAGAAGGGCCACACCCTGGGAAAGATCGTCCTCATCCCCTGAACCGGCCCGCCTCGGGCACCGGTTTCACATCTCCGCTACGACCAGGTCATCCTCGGGCCGGGCTTCGACCCGGTCCCTGTCCGTGACGGCGGGAGCGGTACCTGTCCCCTCGGCCGGTGCGGAGAGTCGGGGCAGCAGGGTGGCCAGTCCGGCTCCGACGATGAGGCCGCACCCGGCAATGGCGAAGGCGGCCCGATAGCCGGAGGTCAGCGAAGCATCCACGGCGTGGCGGCCCAGCCCGTGGCCGGCGGCGACGCTGGAGGCCACCGTGGCCATGATGGCCAGACCGAGGGCTCCACCGATCTGCCGGGTGGTGTTGATCAACCCTGAGGCGAGCCCCGCCTCGTGCATGGGGACACCGGCCGTGGCGGCCAGGGTCATGGGGACGAACGACATGCCGATACCCAGGCCGATGAGAATCACCGGGCCGAGGACGTGGACCAAATAGGCGTCGCCGGCCCCCACCGTGGACAACCAGAGGAGTCCGGCGGCGGCCAGACCTGGTCCGACGATGAGCTGGTTGCGGGCGCCGAGGAACTGCACCAGCCGGGAGCCGACCAGGGCCCCGGTCAGGGTGGACAGGCCAACGGGCAGGAAGGCCAAGCCGGCGCGCAGGGGGCTGTACCCGTCCACGTTCTGCAAGAAGAGCGAAAGGAAGAAGTAGGTGCCGAATATGGCCGCGCCGATGGTGACGGCGATGCCGTTGGCCACCGACAATGAGCGCCGCTTGAAGATGGACAGAGGGATCAGAGGATCCTTGGCAAATCTGGTCTCGGTGACGAAGAAGGCGGCCAAGAAGCCAAGGCCCACGGCCAGGGTGACCAGGGTCCGGGCCGAACCCCACGGATGGACATCGGTGCTGACGATGCCGTAGACGAGGATGGCCAGTCCGGCCGTCACGGTGACCGCCCCGGCGAGATCGAGCGCCTTGCGGGGACCGATCTGTTCGCCGCGGGGCAGGGCCAGCCAGGCCCCGGCCAGAAGGACGATGCCTATGGGCACGTTGACAAACAGCACCCATCGCCAGTCGAGCAGACTGGTCAGCACGCCCCCGGCCAGCACGCCGATCGCCGCCCCGCTGGCCGCGGTGGCCGACCAGGCGCCGAGGGCCCGACGACGTTCACCGGGCTCGGTGAACGTCGTGACCAGGATGCTGAGAGTGGCCGGGGCCAGGATGGCGCCGCCGATGCCCTGGGCCGCCCGCGCCGCGATCAGCCACGCACCACTTTGGGCCAGTCCTCCTATGAGGCTGCACACGGTGAATACGGTGAGCCCGATGATGAAGACGCGTCGACGACCGAAGAGGTCGGCGGCCCGACCGCCCAGCATCAGGAAACCGGCAAAGGTCAGGGTGTAGGCGTTGACCACCCATTGCTCGCCGACCACGGACAGCCCCAGGCTCTCCCTCATCTGGGGGAGGGCCACGTTTACGATGGCGACGTCCAAAACGACCATGAACTGGGCGGCGCAACAAATAGCCAGTACGGCCCAGCTCGGAATGTGGCGGAGGCGTGATCTGATCTCGTCCACGTGCGGACTCCTCGGTCAGGTATTAATCTCTTAACGTAAAGATATTCTGCATTGAGAGACCGGTCAAGTGATTCAACGTTGAAGGAAGTACGATTTGTTCCCGTGGCTTCCGAACCTGATCGAGATGAGATCGACGAAGTCGCGGCGTTCTGGAAACGGGAGAACCCCGACCTGGACGTGACGGCCAAGACGCTGGCCATGCGCCTGCGCCGGGCCTGGCTGCACCTCGAGCGGGCCATCCGGTCCAATCTGGCCGCCCACGGCGTGGACGAGTACTGGGAGATCGAGGTGCTGATGTCGCTCAAACGCGCCCCCGGCAACCGTCGGAGCGCCGGCGACCTCCAACGCCAGTGTCAGGTCACATCGGGGGCCATTACCAATCGGGTGGACCGGCTGCAGAAGCGCGGCTGGGTCACCCGGGACGTGGACCCGGAGGATCGACGGCAGGTGCTCGTCTCGCTGACGGCCGACGGGTTGAAGCAGGCCGATCACGTGATCGCCACCAAGAACGAGTCGGAGAAGCAGATCTTCTCCGGCGTCGACCGGGCGCTGCTCGAACGGTTGACCGCTGACCTGCGCACCCTGCTCGGGTCCATCGAGTCACACCCACCCGAACAAGTCTGATCGGCAGAGGAACCCGATGATCGGCTCGACCGGCTGCGTGGCCGCTCCGTCACGACTCAGCGGTGTCACCGAGACGAAGGCGTGACAGTGCCGGTCGCTCCGGTGATCTCGCCCATGCCTCCGTTGGCCGCCGGCCTCGGTCTGCCGTGGGATGTCCCCACCGATGACCCGGTTGCCGCTTTGGCCGATGCTCGGCAGGCACAGGGCGACACCTTCGTCGTCGACAGCGGCGGGGATCGCTACCTGTTCACCTTCTCCCCCACCGGCGTCAGATCCTTCTACGCCCTGCCCGAAGAACGAGCCAGCAAGGGAATGGCCGACTGGCGCATGCTGCGCCGCAAGCTACCCGACGCCATCTTTGTCGGTCGCCGGACCCTGCCCCACCAGCTCTTCGGTCGGGACGATGTGGCCGACTACCTGACCAACGTGCAACGAGCGCTGGGGGCTATGGTCGCCGAGCTGGGCACGGCCGGCCAGACCGACGTGTTCGCCCTGGCCCGTCGGCTCGGCCACCGGGTGGGTCTGGCATCGTGGGGAGGACCGGGGTCTTCCGACGGAAGTCGGTTCGACCGGCTGGCGCAGGCCTTCGACGCCCTCGACGGGGCCGATTCCTTCGTCCATCCGGAGGCCATGGCCGCCGTGGCCGCCTCCCACAAGGCCGTGGAGATCGATGCTCTGGCCGCGGTCACCACCGAGCTGGGCGCGGCCCTGGGCGATCTTCCCGGTCATGAGGGAGAGCACCCCCTCTTTGTCCGGATCGCTGAACAGTGGCGAGGCGCACCCTCCGACGAGCGCTCCGCCGGTGTGGCCATGGATATCGCCCTCATCCACATCGCATCCATGTCCAATCTCTTCGCTGCCCTCGGCTGGGCCCTGGTCGATCTTTTGGACCACCCGGGAGACAGGGAGCGGGTGCGCTCGGGAGACCGATCCTTTGCCGAGATGTGCTCGCTCGATTCGACCCGTCTGGCTCAGAGGTCGATCATGGCCCGCTACGTGACCGAGCCGGTCACACTGGATACAGGGGAGGCTGTTCACCACATTGAGCGCGGCGTGACCATCGCCACCTTGCTCCCTCTCACCAACACCAGCGCGGCCCCGGGGCTGTCCGTGTGGGATCCCCACCGCTGGAACCGGCGGCGCCTGGCCGACACCTCGTCGCTGGCTGCCGTCGAGCTGGTCACCGTGTTCGGACACGGGCGTCACACCTGCCCGGCCCAGCCCTACGCACTGTCGGCTATGACGACCGTGCTCATCGGCCTTCTCCACGCATTCGACTTCGAACCGGGCTGGGCCGACCGGCCCCTTCCCGTACGCGCTCAGATCGGTGGCGTAGCCCGCTCGGCCGAGCCGTGTCTCATCGGCTATCGGCGGCGGTCGGGGCCTTCACTGCCTTAGACCGGGGTGGTTCCTGGCCACCAGCCGGACCAGCAGCTGATTGGGGACGAACCGGACGATGCCGGCCGACACTCGATTGGCCAGGCCGGGGATGGCCACCACCCGACCCTTGTCGAGGGCGTCGATCCCCACCCTGGCCACTGTGCCGGGGGTTTCCCACATCATCTGGGGTAGGGCTGATTCGGCGTCTTCCTTGGAGAATCCGGCCTTTTCGCCGAAGCCGGTGTCCACCGGTCCGGGGCACAGGACCGACACGGCGACACCGGTGCCGCGCAGTTCGCCGCTCAGGCTCTGGGTGTAGGACAACACGAATGCCTTTGCTGCGCCGTAACCGGCCTGGCCGGGTAGCGGTTGGAAAGCACCGGTAGACGCGACATTGAGCACCGCTCCGCGCTTCCGCCCGACCATACCCGGAAGGAATCGACTGCACAGATCGGCAACCGCGACCACGTCGACTTCGATCATCAGCATCTCGGCGCCGGGATCTGACCCGGCCACCGGACCGAGGGTCGAAAGTCCGGCGTTGTTGACCAGGATGTCCGGAATGAGCCCCAGCCGCTCGATGTGCCCGAGCAACTCAGCCCTGGCGCTCCGGTCGGACAGATCGGTGGCGAGGACCTCGGCCCGCACCCCGCAGGCGGAGAGCTCGGCCGCCAGGGCCCGTAGTTTGTCGCCGCTGCGGGCGACCAGGACGACGCCGTGGCCCCGGTGGGCCAACTCACGGGCAATAGCCTCGCCGATCCCCGACGAAGCCCCGGTGACGACGGCAGTGCGTTCGGTGGCAGGGCGAGGAATCCCCATAGCGCTACCGCTGATCAGCGGACGGTCGGCGTCCGGCGACCGTCGCCGGCCACGACCCAAACCCGGAGTCTGGACATCACGATGACTGCAATATAGACCCGCTCCCTGACCGCTCCACGAAGTGGGGTACCGTGCGCGTCCGTCACCGGGCGTTGCCCTAGGGGTGATCGTAGAGGCCGACGGCCCGATCCTCAGGGTCGACTTCGCATAGTGTGCGGCCCAGCGAACCCGGCTGCTCCGGGCGGTACAACCGGGCGGCGGAAACCACCGTCCTTGATGCGTTGGAGGAGACGGGCAGACGATGACCTTTGCACCCTATGACCGACCGGTACGAGCCGCCTTCGTCGGACTGGGACGTATCTACGACCTCAACGTGCGTGCCTACCTCGACAATCCCGATGTCGAGGTGGTGGCACTGGTCGATCCGAGCGAGCGGCGGCGCGCCCAGCGACAGGCCGACTGGCCCACGGCTCGGACCTTCTCGTCCATCACAGAGATGGCCGCCAGCGGGCTCGAAATCGATACGGTGGAGACACTGTTGCCCATTCCGCTGCACGTGGAGGGTGTCAGCGAACTCCTCGCACACGGCTGGCACGTCAATCTGCAGAAGCCGATGTGCAATGACCTTGTCAGTGCCCGACAGATGCTCGACGCTGCCACAGCCAGTGGGCGACAGCTCCGGGTCATGGAGAACTACATCTTCTACCAGCCGCTGATCCGTCTCAAAGAGATCGTCGAATCCGGTGAGATCGGTGAAGTCAGCGGCTACCACATGAAGATGGTGGCCAGCGGACACGGGGGCTGGGAGGTTCCGGGGAGCAGTTACAAATGGCAGTTCGACCAGATGAAAGTGGGACGGGGCATCCTCGTGTTCGATGATGGCTGGCACAAGCTGTCCACCGCCCTCTGGCTCTTCGGTCCCATCAAAGAGGTACGGGCCTGGGTGGGCGGGACAGAGGTGGTGCCCGGTATCGAGATCGACGCTCCGACCACAGTTGTGTGGGAGCACCACAGCGGCATCCGGGGGGTGTGGGATATCACTCTGGCGCCCGATATGTATCTCCGCTCCGACTACTACACCAACGACGAACGCTGGGAGGTCACCGGCCGCCGGGGCTTCGCCCGGGTCAACCGCTGCACCGGCCGTGGCATTCAACAGCCGAGCCTCGATGTCTACGCCGACGGGGAGATGCGCTCCTATCATGCGCTCGACGATGACTGGGCTAGCAGCTTCAGGGATTCGGGACGGCACTGGTTGCGATGGCTGCACACCGGCGAGGGTCCATTGTTGTGGAGCGGCGACGAGGCCGTCTCCGTGTTGCGCTTCGCTCTGGCCGCCTATGCCAGCAGTGCCGCTGCCGGTATCGGCGTGGATCCGGCTTCGCTCGGTTGACCCTCCGCAGAGGACCGGGGCCGTCGGAGCAGCCGACTGATCATTCGGAGCCACCCGGCCCTGAGGGCTCCAAATCCGGCGATGCGACCGCGATGGAAGGTGCTTCCGCTCCACCGTCGACCTCGAAGACCTTGCCGGTCACCCATGAGGACGCATCCGAAACCAGATAGAGAACGGCACAAGCAATGTCGTCGGGCTCGCCGGGACGGTGCATCGGCGTGCCTTCGATGAACTGTCGTCGAAGATCGTCGTCAGTAAGGACGATCTCGAGCGACCGGGTGGCAACGCCTCCCACGTCGATGGCGTTCACCCGCACCCGCGGGGCCAACTCAGGAGCGATATTCCGGGTCAGACGGTCGAGGGCGGCCTTCGCCGCTCCGTAGGCCACGAACATGGTCTGGGTCATGCTGGCCGAGCGGGAAGAGATGTTGACCACCGCCCCGTGGCCGACGGTGTCGACCATCTGACGGGCGGCAAGCTCGATGAGTGTCAGAGGGGCCGTCACATTGAAGGCGAATGTTCGGGCCATGAAGCCTTCACTGGTGTCCATGGCCGCCCGGGGCATGGCTCCGCCCGCGTTGTTGACCAGGATGTCCAATCGCTCGAACTCCTCGACCGTCGTGGCCACCAGGTGATCACAGGCGCCGGCATCGGTCACGTCGGTGGGCACGATCAATGCCCGGCGGCCCAGAGAGCGGATGCGCCCGGCCACCTCCTCCAGGTCGGACGGGGTACGGGCAGCCACGGCCACGTCGGCACCGGCCTCAGCCAGTCCGATGGCGATCCCCCGGCCGATTCCCAGTCCCGCGCCGGTGACAATGGCCACCTTGCCGTCGAGGGCAAACCGGTCGAGGATCACGTCGGTCGGCTCCGGTGGAGGCCGAGGGCGGCGCGACCGGCCACCAGGGGCAGATCGAGATAGGTCAGGAGTCCGGGGGCGGCCCGACATACGTAGGGGATGGCATTGACGCAGTGCAGAGCCGTGGCGACGATGCCCGGGTTGCGAACGAGGCCGGCTTCGACGGTCGCCGGGTGCAGTTTCTTGAAGATGGTGAGGCAGTTCGGGTCGCCGGTGATCTCGACTTCGAAGCGCTCGCCCCCTGGGCCGAACTTCCAGGCCGGGTCGAGATGGTCTTGCCCCATCAGCCAGTTGACGGCGGCGGTGACCACCGGCCGGCCGTCGACCAGGGCTTCCCACATGAATCGCTGGGCCGCCACTGTCCCCGGCTGGATGGGGCCAATAGGGGAATCGATCGGAGCGGTGGCCACGGCCATGTCATGAGTGGTGCGCAGCTTCGGCTGGATGTCGAAGCCCAGCTCGTCGGCCACCATGAAGATCGACTGGCGAAAGCCGCCACCCAGGGCATCGATCATGATGCTGGCGCTGGCCTCCTCCGGAGTCTGGCCGAACAGCATCCAGTCGCGGACGACATCCTGGGCTCCATAGGTCCGGATGTCGGAGAATTCCTCGGCGCGAACGTGGGTGATTGATCCGGAAAGGGCCGAGACCATCAATGGGAACCGCTCGGTGATCCCGCCCGGGTGTATGCCTGTCCCGTGCAGAGTCACGCCGGCACCGGTGGCCACTGAATCCATGCGGACCCGCTCATCCGCCGGTGGGTAGAACCAGCCGAGCGGCGTGACCACGTTCTTACCCGACTCGAGGATGGCGGTCACCACGCCGGGATCAGCCATGAACGGGCTGTAGAGAACGCAGTCTGCCTCCAGGGCCAAGAGGGCGGCGACATCGCCGGTGGCCGTCACCCCGAGGGGCTCTCGGCCCACCAGGGTCCCGAGGTCGATCCTCTCCTTGTTCGGGCTGTGGACCCAGGCACCGACCAGCTCGAGGTCGGGGTGGTCGAGGACCCCTTCGATGGCAGCCCGACCGACCCCTCCGGTCGCCCACTGAATCACTCGGAATCCCATCTTGCACCATCCTTTGCTCGGGCACCGGCCCTTCAGTTATCACCCGCCCCCGGAATGATGCCAGGCCGCCGCATGATGCGAGGTAACGATGCCAGGCAACGTGAAACGTGACGCCGGATGTACATGGAGCCGACACGAGATCGAGCAGAGCCCGAATGCGCGGTGGTGCCTGTCGGCCAGCAGCAGACAATCTGGCCGTCGCGCTCCCCGCGGATCGGTGGTCTGTGGACTGAGCCAGATCGACCACCGGGCCATGACCGAACCCTTCAGGATGAGGTCAGGACCCGTTCACCGTGATCCGGTGGCACATCCGGTTCGCCTGAACGCCCCCCGTCGGGCAGGACGGACCGACACGGTTATCGACCGAGGGCCTGCGGAGCCACCCATCACCTCGGGTCCCCCGCTGGGGCGAGTTAATCTCCGTCGGTGACCCTCACCCCGGAAGCCGCTCGGGTACTCGGGTGCCTGGTGGAGAAGCAGCTCACCACCCCTCAGCAGTACCCGCTCACCCTCAACGCGCTTTCCCTGGCCTGCAACCAGGCCACCAACCGCGAGCCGGTGATGGCATTGGCCGAGGAGACGGTGCAGCAGGCTCTCCAGGAACTGAAGGAGCTCCGGTTGGTGCGATTCGTTCTGCCTTCTCATGGGAAATCGGTGACTCGCTACCGGCATGTTCTCGACGAGGCCTATGGCCTCGATTCTGCTCGAGTGGCGCTGTTGGCGGTGCTACTGCTCAGAGGACCCCAAACCGTGGGCGAGCTCCGAGGGCGCACCGAGCGCATGGCCGGGTTCGAATCGCTGACGGCAGTGCAGAACGAGCTCGAGGTGATGGCCGACCAGCCCGAGCCTCTGGTGCGATTGCAGCCACGGCAGCCTGGCCAGAAAGAAGAGCGGTGGCAGCAGCTGTTGGCCCCAGAGCCGAGTGGTCCTCCGACATCTGTCTCCCCGTCGTCCAACGAGTTCATCGATACGGGAGAGAACCGGAGGGAAGCGGGGACCCGCATCGACGCCCTCGAGGCGGAGGTAGCCGAGCTTCGCGATCAGATCAAGGAACTCAACGATTCATTGGGAGCCCTGCGTCGAAACCTGGGCGAGTGATCGATGGTGGGCCATCCGTCGGCATCAACTCGGAGCTCATAGCGTTCGCCCCACCTGGAGGAAGGGCGATGTCCGGCGGTCAAAACCGATCAGTCGGCTTCGACCGATTCAGCGATGACCCGTATGTGCGAGGGTTGGCTGGCCCCGGATCGGTGGATCACGCTCTCGTCCATAAGCCGGTTCTCGCCAGACGGAATCCGGGGCATTCCCAGCGTGGTACTCGGGCGACTCACGGCCAAGTAACGGCGGATCCGATCGGCCAGTGACGAGAACAGGGCGGCGTCTTCCACCGCGTCGCATGCACTGGCGGCCATGTCGAGCCCATCGGCCGCTTCGACCAGGAGATCCATGCCCGTGTCATAGGCCCCGACCATCATTCGGCGCCGAACAGTTTGAGGCGGCAGGGCGAGCAGGCCCACCACTTGGGTTGGGTCGACAGCGAAGCATCCAGGGGAAAGTGCTGCCGACACCGTCCGCACTGACGCGTCTGCGAATGGTCTGCGTGTTGAGGCACTGTTGCATTCTGGCGCTCGCTGCCCATGGACCCGCCCCCGTGGCCCTGATCAGCTGATCCGGCCGTCTGGACCTGGCTGCTCGGTCCCATCGGAACCTTCGATCTTGTCACCGTAAGCGGGGACGCTGGTGCTCCCAATGAGCTACGCAAACGGTACACCCAGCCCGCCAACGCCTCTCCCGCTTACCAGGTGATCGCCCGTTGCCCACGATCGGCATTCACCGCCCACCGACGACGCGACCGGCGTCAGGGGCTACTGTTCGGGCAGGGAAGGGGGTTGACATGACCGATAAGTCTCCCCGCAAGACCGCCTCCAAAAAATCCGGCAAGACGCTCAAAGAAAAGCGCCAGGCCAAAAAGGACAAGGAGGTTACCCGCAAGGGACTCGGGCGCTGAACCTTCGACTCCCCAGCGGGGCGAGGTCGAATGCCGAGAAGTCCCCGCCTGTCGCTCCGGCAGCGCAGGGCTGTACTGCTTGGGGGCGACGGAGCCTACGAGGCAGCGTCGAGTGTGAGGGTGAGCGACGCCGTGGCCTGTTGACTGGCACCGTCGGTGACCGTCACTTTGACCGGGTACGAACCGGGGGCCTGAGGATGCTTCTTGGAATTTCTCACTGTTCCTGTGATGAGACCCGTCCTGGTCGACACCTTGAGCCCCTTGGGCAGACCAGCGACTGTCCATCTGTAGGGCGTGGTGCCGCCGGTAGCTGTCAGCTGCCCGCCTTTGTACCTCTTGCCGATGGTAGCGACGGGAAGGGAAGTGGTGGCGATCGACGGTTTGGGCGGGGTGGTCTGCGAGAACGCGTTGTAGTCCATGGCGCCCTGGTAGGCGTTGCCGTAAGTACTCATGAGGTACTCGAAGCTGACGGTTCGCACCGAGCCGGGCGATCCCGAGGCATCCCAGATTTGATCGTTGCCGGCCCAGATGCCGGAGTGGGCGTAGCTGCTCGGGTTGTAGCCGCCGAACAGGACCACCTCACCCGGACTCAGCGCCGCTTCGTCCTCGGCCACCGTGGTCATGCTGGGGACAAAGGTCCCCATGGACCCGTTGCTGTTGTAGTCCGGCCCACTGTAGATGTTGTCTGCGACGCCGTTCTTGTCGTCTGAGTCGATGGCGAATCCAGTCGCCTGGTACACGGCGTATTGAGCCACGCTCATGCAGTCGAAACCGACCACACCGGACCCACAGGTCGACCCGGACCCACCGACCGACGGACCGTGTATCCCACCGCCGCCGTCGCAGTAGGGGACGCCCGCCTGTGAGGCCGCGTAGTTGACGATGGCTGCTCCAGTCGACGATCCGTCTGCCGTAGCCACATGCGATCCGCTTGCGATGGCCGGGTGCGATCCGCCTGCGGTGGCCGGATGCGATCCACTTGCGGTGGCCGAATGAACGCCTATCGAGATGGCAACGCCGGCCAAAGAGGTCAGGAGCAGTAGGGCTACGACGACCCGGAGAGCCAACCCTCGGCTTGAGAACTTTGTGGGCATCCGACATCTCCAACCAGAAACAACATGCGGCGCATCCGCGTGCTCAACCGTACCAGTGCGGCTCGAACTGAAACGTCGGTTGGCTTGTTCGCTCGGCCCAGTGACGGGGCGCCCACCGGTAGTGGTCAGCGATCCTAAGCAATTAAGCGTCGGGAGGCCTTCCCACATCCTCTCACCGCCCCTATGATCCTCACGCTGCAAAAGCGGACGGAAGCGCCGCTTGGATCCGACCCGACCAGTGAGATCATTCCCTGCCCCTGAGGAGGAATACCTGGCCGTGATCCCTTTTATTGATCGAGTAGTCAGTAGGTCCGACTATCGATCGGCGGGCGAAAGTGGCTACCGCTTTGAGCAATGGACGGCGACAGAGGACGACGATCTTTGTCATTTCCGGTTATTGAGCCGGCGACGTCCAGCCCGATTCGGCTTCGACGATGAAAACGCCCATTTCCGCAGGCCGTTGGCGCTGGTAAATTTGGGCGCTTGTTTCAATAGACGTTTCACTCGGAGGGGTTCGATGCCTTCAGGGCACCCGTGGAGCACACAGGCCGGGCGTATCGCCGTGGCCGGCCTAATTCTGTTTTCGTTGGTCGCCATCGCCGCGGCTGTCGGTGTTCATCCGGCCACCGCTGACGGATCGTCGACTGGAGCAGCCATCGTCAACTACGCGGCCTCACAGGCGGGCGTCCCCTACTGCGACGGCGGCGGTGGGATACACGGTCCGTCGGTCGGTGGGTCCGGGTCGACCTGTGGGTCCGGTGTGGTCGGTTTCGACTGCATGAGCGTGGCTCAATACGCCGTGTACCAGGCGACTGGATTCGCCATCGACTCAGACGACAAGAACGGCGTCGCAGACAACATCTACAGTGGGCCGGACTACAACAGCAACGGGTCCATGGGGACCTTTGTCCCCAGCATGACCACGGTGGCCGAGGACGAAGCGGCGCTGAGTCCGGGTGAGGTGGTCCTGTTCGGCGGCTACAACCCGAGCAGCTACGCCCACTCCGGCATCTGGGCCGGCAACGATCAAATCTGGGATGCCTCGGGATCGCCCGGCTCGGTGCGAACCGTCAGCTTCGAGTACCTCATGAGTACTTACGGCAACGCCTACCAGGGCGCCATGGACTACAACGCGTTCTCGGTTACGTCGACGAGTTCGAGTAGTTCGAGTTCGAGTTCGAGTTCGAGTTCGAGTTCGAGTTCGAGTAGTTCGAGTAGTTCGAGCAGCTCGAGTTCGAGTTCGAGCAGCTCAAGCAGTTCGAGTTCGACCACCTCCACCTCTTCGTCGACGTCGCCTTCCCCCGCTCCGGTAGAGGCGAATCCACCCACTCCGGCTGCCTCCACCGGGTACGACCTGGTCGGTTCTGACGGCGGCGTCTTCGTGTTCAAGGGCGGCTTCTACGGATCGCTTCCGGGACTCGGTATCCACGTGAACAACATCACCGGCATCGTGACCACGGCGGCGGACAACGGCTACTTTCTTGTCGGTTCCGACGGCGGCGTCTTCGCTTTCCACGCTCACTTTGCCAACTCGCTCCCGGGTATCGGGGTGCACGTAAACAACATTGTGGGGATCGTGCCGACCGTCAACGATCAGGGATACTTCCTAGTCGGTTCCGACGGCGGCGTCTTCAGCTTCCATGCGCCCTTCGAGAAGTCGCTACCGGGAATCGGGGTCCATGTCGATGACATCGCCGGTATCGCGGCCTCCGCGGACGACAACGGATACTGGCTTGTGGGGTCCAATGGCTCCGTGTACGCCTTCGGGGATGCCCACTCCTATGGCAATGCACCGCCGGGAGCAGTTGCCATCACCGCCACCAAAGACGGAAGGGGCTACTGGGTCGTCGGCGCCAATGGCGCCGTCACTCCTTTTGGCGATGCCGGAAACTACGGCAACCTCCCGTCGATGGGTGTACACGTCAACGACGTGGTCGGAATTGTTGTATCTCCCGACAGCCGTGGTTACAACCTCATTGGGGGCGATGGGGGCGTATTCAGTTTCGGGGACGCAACCAACAAGGGATCGCTACCCGGTCTGGGCGTACACGTCGACAATGTGATCGGAGCAGTTCCGACCTGATCGGTCCCCACCCGGCGGGCAGAGCGGAGGCGGGATTACGCCGGCCGGCTGATTCCGGCCGGCAGTTCACGCCCCATTGTTCGCCACCGGGTGGTCCCGGATGAGCCGGCTCACGGGGGACCAGATTTCCACCCCTCCCCCTCGGTACGTGGGATTCCCCAGCGCCGAGGAAATGAGCGCATGGGCCGACTGCGGATTCGTGCCCACGTCCTGGAACACCACCGCCCCCACATGGTTGCGGATGAGGAAGGCGTCCATCTGGGTGGGAGTGGGCGGCGTCGACGGGGTGCCCGGGATGACCGCCGCCGGACTGCCGCCCACGAAGTCCGCCACCAGGGCGGCCGGCACCGCGTCAGGTCCCGGCGGATAGGGGTCGTCGATCGATTGCCCGGCGGCGTTACCGACCAGGACGTAGCCACCGAGGAGGCGGAATCCGGTGTGGTCGGTGGCTTGCCAGAGCATCGCTTGGATGTCTGGATAGGCCGGATAGGGATAGGCCAGCGTGACCGTGCCGGGGGCGATATTTCCGGTAGCGGGTGACGAGAAGTAGGCGGGTACGTCCACCGCAAAAACCGGCATCGGCCAGTTCGGAAGCACCGAGATGGTGACGACAACGGTCACCGCCAACGCCACGACAGTGCCCACCTTGCCCGGGCCTCGACCGGCGGCCACATGTCGGTGCCGAGGCCCCGCCCTCAGGTCCGAGGCTCCCGACCGGCGTCGTCCCTCCCGCCACCGGTCAATGCCTACGGCCAGCAGAACGGCCACGAAAAGATCGACGTACAGGGAGATGCGGGCATCAATCAGGCCGGGGAATACCGGCAGATGCTCGAGGAGGTCGAAGGGGAGACGGATCGATGTGACGTGGCCGTCGATGGTCAGCCTCGGACCCAGGGAGCACACGAAGGCGACCAACGCCATGAAGGCGGCGAATCGGATCCAGCCGACCCGCCACCATCGGATGACCAAGTAGGCGAGCAAGAGAAGCATCGGGACACCGAGGTAGCTCCCGTTCTCGGAGATGTCGCCGTGGATGAATTGGTCGGCCCTGGTGGACAGGAACGTAGGGGCTATGAGCTGATAGGAGTCAGGAATGAGCGGCCCCAACAGGTCGGCGGGATAAGCACCGGCGGTGTGCGCCGCACCCACGTAATGGCCGGTGCCATCAAACAGGAAATAGACCGGGTAGGCAACGACCGGCAAAACAATGAGTGCAGCCCAGCCGAGGCCCCGGATCAGGTGGGGGGCCCTGGATGACACCTGGCGGTGCCGGACCAACGCCAACGCCCCAATCCCCACAGCCGCCATCACCCCAGAGGTAAGGAGGATTTCTGGCGAGACGAGAAACTGACCCACCGAGGCCACTCCGAGGATGAGGCCCCATTTTCGGGGACTGTCCTTCTGACGCACCACCAGCTCATAGAGGGCAAGCAGAATGAGCGGCGGGAACGGGACGAATGTCTGATGGAGGTGGTCGGTGGACTGACCGGCCATAAAGGGCGAAGCGCCATAGAACAGGCCTCCGGCGAAGGCGGCGGGGACCCATCGGACCCACCGGCGGAGGACCAAAAAGCACGACGAGGCCGAGGCGGTGATGGCCAGCCACAGCATGAACGTGGTGGCGGACACAGGTCCGAACAGAGCCGTGATCGGAGCCGATACCAATCCCAGTAGAGGGGCGAGGGTGTTTTGGGCCAGGTTGACCCCGGCCGGGTAGTTCACGAAGTTGGAGTAGAGGGGGTTGTGCAGATGGAGAACGGCGAACGGCGTCCACCACAGGAACCACCCGATCTGGGCCTGGTCCCCACACGGACAGGTGGGAAGCCGGCTCGGATCCCCGGGCCACGACGGGAGGTAGGCGATGGCAGCCAGCAGACCGTAGACGCACACAATCAGGATGGTTCCCCGCCACCGGGGCGCCGCTTTTCGGGTCGGTGGGGATGTTGCCACTGTGGAAGGCTCCGCCAAGGTCACCACGACGGCGCCCCTGTTTCTGGCCCGGCGGTCGACCCGGGCCGACACCTCGGGTGGGTCCTGGGTCCCCGTCCCCGCCCATCTTGAATCGCCGACTCCCCGGACAACCGGATCAGAGCCTCGCGTACCGACACATCTTCGCCGTGGGCGCCGGCCCTATCCCGGTGGAGCAGGTCACCGCCACCGACCACTCTGCGGGTGATGTCGCTAATGAAGAGACCGCCGCCGCCCCGCCGATGGCCCACCGCGACCGAGCCGAACTCCAGATCCGAGAGGTCATCCGGTCCGTTTTCCCCGGATTGCGTCAATCGGCTTGAATAGCAGGTCAGAGACGGTTCGGACCTGGCTAAGTGAATGGATTGCACAACGCATTTCGTGGTCGCCTTCCCGGGCCACACTAACAATGGGGAAGGGGCGCAAAGTGGCACTTCCACACAGTGGTGCCCCACCGCAGGATTTGTCCGGATCATCGAAAACGATCAGGGCTAGGCTCGTCGGGTGGACCGTGGAATGGGGTCCTTGGGGGAAGGGGGTCGCCGAGGTGTCGAATTTCAGACCTTGTGTCCTACCGACTCGACAGCAGCCAATGAGGGAGTGAGCGTGCCCGACGCCCGACGCACAACTGCACCGTCCAAACGACGGCGGGTGACGGTCGTGACTCTGGCAGCCGTGGTCGCCGTGGTAGTGGCGGGTGTCGGGGTCGGCCTGGCCAGCATGTCGGCCCAGGCGAGCACGCAACAACGGATCGACGGTCAGCGGGTGAAGACCCTCACCCTGACCATGCCCCACCCCTACAAGCCGGTGTTCACCAATGGCAGCACCGACGACTACCACTGCATCCTGTTGAACCCTCATGTGACCAACAACTCCTACATCGTGGCCTCGGAGTTCCACCCCGGTTCAGGACCATCCAGCGTGGAGGTGCACCACGCCATCCTCTTCCTTGTCCCACCCAACGAAGCGGCCGCGGCCCAGGCCAACAACCCGGGTGACAAGGGCTGGAGCTGCTTCGGCGAGTCCCCGCTGGACGGAAACAGTCTGGCCGGTCTGGGTTACTTCCCCTGGCTCAGCGCCTGGGCTCCCGGCGCCGGTCTCGACACCGAGCCGCTGACGACCGGAACTCCACTTCCGGCCGGCAGCATGGTCATCATGCAGGTCCACTTCAACGGCTTGGTCGGTGACAAGCCGGTACAACCGTGGTTGCAGCTGAAAACGGTGCCCGCCTCGGCCCACCTCCGTCCCGAGAGCCAGACCATCGATATCGCCCCGCCCGACTATGGCTGTCCGACCGGCGTGACGGGTCCGTTGTGCAGCCGACCGGCCGCCATGAACTACCTGGGTCAGCGGTTCGGCAAGGGGGCGGTTCTCTTCGACGACACCATTGAGAGTCTCTGCGGGCGGAATCCGGTCGATCCGCCGACCAGCGATACCACCCAGTGCACGTGGCCCATCTACCGACCCGAGTATGTCGTGCGCCTCACGGCCCACATGCACCTGACGGGAGCCAGTATGCGGGTCATCCTCAACCCGGGGACCCCGACCCAGAAGACGCTGCTCAACGTGCCCGATTTCAATTTTCACTACCAGCGGGGATACAACGTGGCCCACTGGGTCAAGGTTGTCCCGGGCGACAAGATCCAGGTGAGCTGCACCTACAACCCCGATCTGCGCCAGCAACTGCCCCAGCTGCGCAAGCTGCCGCCCCGCTATGTGGTGTGGGGGGACGGCTCGTCAGACGAGATGTGCCTGAGCCTCATCTCTACAGTACCCATCAACCCCGAAGCCCCTACCAACTGGACCGGTCAGGGCGGAATGGGGAGCCGCGGCTATCACCACGCCCCGGCTGGCACCCCTGCTTCCGGCACCTCTGCTTCCGGCAGGCCGTCGGCGGCGCCCAAGACGTGACCCCTCGATCCGAGAAGGACACCCTCTGACTTTGACTCCCGTCATCGCGCCCGCCCAGGAGATTGTCGGTACCTCTATCGGGCGCCGCGGCAGCCGCCGATGGGTCGGCCTGTTGACTGCCGCCGTACTGGTCGGGCTGGGCCCCGGGTTGGCTGCCTGTAGCAGCTCGTCCACCTCCCCGACAACCACCACGGCGCCCTCCACCACCGCCACGACGGCGGCGACCACCACGACCTCCGGAGCGGCGGCCGTGCCCGCACCCACCTCGGGCACCACTCCTCTTTACGAGGTGAAGACAGGCACGGTGCCCGGACTGGGCACGGTCCTGGTGGCCGGGAACGGCTTCACCCTCTACCTGTTCGTCCCGGACAAACAGTCAGGGGCGTCGACCTGCTACGACGCCTGCGCCTCGGCGTGGCCCCCTCTCCTGCTGACGGGCACCGACACCCCGATCTACGGCCCCGGAGTGAAACCCAGCCTTCTCGGCTCGACCAAGCGCACTGACGGCACGCTTCAGGTCACCTACAACGGGTGGCCCCTTTACCTCTGGCAGGGGGACTCGGAACCGGGCCAGGCCACCGGTCAGGGCATCAACAGCACCGGGGGGCTGTGGTACGTGCTCAATCCGGCCGGCCAGGAGATCACGGCGAAGGCTTCCTAGAGGTCACGCTGACGGCGTGAGCCTCTGCGGCTGCCGGCCCTCTTGTTCGTGACCCGGAGCCAGATGCACACAGAGCCACGCCTTCGGTTCCGTTCCGTGGCAGAACAAGGCAACGCGCTGACCGGGAACGGCGTGGCTGCCGGTGGGGGCTCAGGGGGCTGGCACCACCACCCAAAGAGGTGTTCGTGCCCTGGCGAACCAGGGCCGGATATGGGAGAACAGAAGTATGCCCAAACCGGTACCGAAGACTCGGGCTGATCCCCGGTCAGTGGTGGCCCGGTGAGCGACCACCACTCCCACCTGGCCTGGTACCGGTTCCGGCGAGAATTCGGGCACCGATGGACCGGCTATCTCGGGCTCATGGTGCTGGTGGCCCTGGTCGGTGGCGTTTCCCTGGCCAGTGTGGCCGGCGCCCGCACCACCCAGTCGGCCTTCCCGGCCTTCCTGGAGTCGACCAACCCGTCCGACATCAACATCGACAACGGTCCATACGACCCTGCCCTGCTCCGCCAAGCCGCCCATCTTCCCGGTGTGACCTCCTTACAGACGTATGTCGCCCTCAACATCGAGCCCATCAACGCAAACGGAACCCCGAACTTCCAGAACCGAATCGGCAATGTAGAAGTGGCCGGCACCCTCCACCGCCTCTACGTCGATCAGGACAAGATCACCATCGTGGCGGGACGGATGTTCAATCCGAGGAACCCCGACGAAGTGGTCATCTCGAAGTTCGCCGCCGCCGTCACCGGCCTCCATGTCGGTGAGCGCATCCACGAGGGGATCTTCTCCAACAGCCAGCTCAACGGGTCGGGGATTCCCACCGCCGCCACCAACGAGAGACTGACACTGGACGTCGTCGGCATCGGCATCTTCAACGACGAGGTGGTCCAGGACGACGTCGACCGGATCCCCCGTATGGTGACTACTCCGGCCCTGTCCGATCGGCTCACCTCGTGCTGTGTCAGCTACGCCTGGACCGGCATCCAGTTGTCCCGGGGAGCGGCCGGCGTACAGCCCTTCCTGCACACCTATGTCGCCCACTTTCCGCTGAGCAGCCTGGCCTACTACCACGTAACCTCGGTCGTCGAAGAACAGGCGGAGCAGTCGGTCAAGCCCGAGGCGCTGGCCCTGGCCCTGTTCGGGCTCATCGCCGGGGTGGCCGTCCTGCTCATTGCCGCCCAGGCCATCGCCCGACTGGTCAGTGGGCTGTCCATTGATCGCGAAATTCTCCGCTCACTGGGGGCCGATCCGGCCGACACCGTCCTCGACGGCATGGTCGGCCTGGGCGGCGCCGTACTGCTCGGCTCCCTACTGGCCGCCGCCTTCGCCGTAGCCCTCTCCCCACTCGCTCCGCTGGGGCCGGTCCGCCAGGTCGAGCCCCACCACGGGGTGTCTGTCGACTGGACCGTCCTCGGCCTGGGCACCGCCGCCCTCTTCGTGGTCCTTTTGGCCCTGGCCTTCTTTCTCTCCTACCGCGACGCACCCCACCTGGTCGCCGTGCGGCGCCGGCGCAACCCCCAGCAGGGCTCGGCCGTGGTCAGCGCGGCCGCCTCTGCCGGCCTGTCGGCCCCGGCCACCGCCGGCATCCGCTTCGCCCTCGAACGGGGCCGTGGCCGATCGGCGGTGCCGGTACGCTCGTCCATCCTCGGAACTCTGCTGGCCGTGGTGGTGGTCGTCGGCTCGCTCACCTTCGGCAACAGCCTCGACACCTTCATCTCCCATCCGGCGTTGTACGGATGGAACTGGAACTACATCCTCGAGTCCAACTCCGGCTACGGCGCCATGCCGGTGAAGGCCAGTGGCACCCTGTTGGCCCACGATCACCAGGTGACTGCGTGGACCGGCGCCTACTATTCGTACGAGAACATCGACGGTATGAGCGTTCCCGTCCTGGGCGAGCAGCCCGGGGGCGCTGTACAACCCTCGATCCTGCAAGGACATGGTTTCGAGGCCGACAACCAGGTGGTGCTGGGCACCGAGACCTTGCAACGCCTCCACAAGACCATCGGAGACACCGTGACGGTCGATACCGGAGGCCGGCCGGCGCTGTTGACCATCGTCGGCACCGCCACCATGCCGACGGTGGGGGTCGGCCACGGGCTGCACCTGTCCATGGGTACCGGCGCAGTCCTCTATCAACAGCTCATCCCGCTCGCCGATCAGGACATCCAACAGGAGGGGAACGGGCCGAATGTCTACTTCATCCGTACCCGTCCGGGAGTGAGCGGGGCGGAGGCGACCCGGTCGCTCGACAACGTGGCCAACGGGATCTCGACAGCCGCCGGACAACCGCAGAGCGTCACTCTCTCGGGGGTGCAGCACCCGGCCCAGATCGTCAACTACCGGACGATGGGATCGACACCCGCATTTCTGGCCGGAGCCCTGGCCCTCGGGGCGGTATCCGCCCTCGGGCTTACGCTCGGCGCCTCCGTCCGCCGCCGACGACGCGATCTGGCCCTGTTGAAGACACTGGGCTTCACCCGTCGGCAGTTGGCCTCGACAGTGGCCTGGCAGGCATCGGTGTCGGTGGGCATCGGCACGGTGATCGGGGTCCCGCTGGGCGTCGCCCTCGGTCGCACCCTGTGGGTGCTGTTCGCCGAAGAGCTCTACGCCGTACCCCATCCAACGGTGTCTCTACCTTCCATCGTCCTGGTCATCGTGGCCGCCCTGGTGCTGGCCAATCTGGTGGCCGCCATTCCTGGATGGCGGGCGGCGCGGACGCCCACCGCACTCGTACTGCGGGCCGAGTAAGGCCCATTCCTCCCCCGTCCGGCGCTCATCAACGCTCGTTCCGCTCCTGTCCCGCGGCCGTTCCACGCTCAGCCGATCGACAGATCGGGCCGAGTACGGTGGTTGGCCATGGGGAAGGTGCGGGTGGTGCTGGCCGAGGACAACGCGCTCCTGCGAGAGGGCGTGGAGAAGCTCATCGGCTCCCAAGACGGTCTCGAACTGGTGGGCACGGCCGACGATCTCCCTGGGCTGCTGGCCCTGGTCGAGGAAGTCGAGCCCGACGTGGTGGTCACCGACATCCGCATGCCGCCGACGGGCACGGACGAAGGGGTGCGGGCGGCTGCCCATTTCCGCGAACATCGCCCCGGTCTCGGCGTGGTGGTGCTGAGCCAGTACGCCAATCCCGAGTACGCCTTGGCCCTTTTGGCCGACGGATCGGCCGGCCGGGCCTACCTGTTGAAAGAGTCCGTCGCCGGCGTCGACGAATTGGTGAGGGCCATCAAGACAGTGGCCGACGGAGGCTCGATGGTGGACCCGGCCGTGGTCGACTCGCTGGTGGTGGCATCCGCTCCCCGCCGACCGTCAGATCTCGACCGCCTCACCTCGCGTGAAACCGAGACCCTGGCCGAGATGGCCCAGGGCAAGAACAATGCCGCCATCGCCGCCTCTCTGTTCCTGTCGGAGCGGGCCGTCGAAAAGCACACCAACGCCATCTTCTCCAAACTCGGGTTGACCGAGGAAGAAGATGTCAACCGGCGAGTCAAGGCCGTACTCATCTACCTCGGAGGCCAGGCCGGCGGCTAGCCACACCGCGGCAGCGTGCTAGCTCCCTGTCCCGACCGGACCGGCCGTGGAAGAATTGCCCATCATGGAAGCCACTCTGCCGGTGCTCGTCGTCGACGACCAGGCCCCATTCCGCTCGGCGATCAAGGCGGTCGTGGGTCGCATGCACGGATTCGACCTGGTCGGCGAGGCCACCAGCGGTGAGGAGGCCGTCGCCATGGCCGCCGCCCTACGCCCGGCCCTGGTGCTCATGGACATCAATATGCCGGGAATCAACGGCGTGGAAGCCACCCGGCGGATCGTGGCCGCCGATCCTAAGGTGGTGGTCATCCTGTGCTCGACCTATACCCCGCAGGATCTGCCCCCGGATGCGTCCACCAGCGGCGCTCTGGCCTACGTGAACAAAGAGGAGTTAGGGCCAGCCGAAATCGAGCGCATTTGGGCCGAACGGGAGACCACCGAATTCCTGGCCATCTGACCGATGGCTCCAGTACCCGGACCGGGTCAGGCGATGGGGATGGATCCCCGAACGACCGAACCAGCGCCGGGCTGTGAGTCCCAACGCACCGATCCGCCGATAGCCCCCAGCCGGTCGCTCATGTTCATGAAACCGTGCCCGGAGCGGGCGATCTTCGGATCGAAGCCGGGCCCGTCGTCGGCCACGGTGAACAACAGCCCGCCTTCCTCCTCCCAGGCCCGCAGAACGACATGAGCCTCAGGCGCATGTTTGGCCGCGTTCTGCAGCGCCTCGAGGCAGCAGAAATAGACGGCCGCTTCGATCTCGGGCGTGAAGCGCCCGATGTTCCCCACGGAGGTTTCGACATCGAGCGGGCTGCGAGCGGCCACCGACCGGAGCGCTTCGGCCAGTCCACTGTCCATCAGCAGAGGCGGGTAGATGCCGTGGGCCAGGTCCCGCAACTCCTGCACGGTGGCCTTGACCTCCCCGGCGATCTCGTCGAGAGCCTGGGTGGCCCCTTCGGGATCCTCGGCCACCAGGTCGCGGACCAGCCGTACGTTGACGGCCAGCGCCACCAGGTGTTGCTGAACCCCGTCGTGCAGGTCCCGCTCCACCCGACGACGCTCGGCGTCGGCGGAGGCCACGATGCGGGCCCGGGAGGCCCGGAGCTCAGCGGCCTGGCGCCGGACCTCGTCGAGGGTGGACTGAAGCGCCGAGTCCAGTCGCACGTTGTAGAGGGCCAGTCCCACCTGACGGGACAGCTCGACGAGGACCAGGTCCTCCTTTTCGGTGAAGGCCGGCTCGGTGACCGGTCGCTCCACCACGGCCAGGCCCAGCAGGTCTCCCCCATAGGTGATGGGGCACACCCGGAGTTGGGCATGGTCCCGGCCGGCGATCACCGCCGGTAGCCACACCGCCGTCCAGGCGTTGCCTGACACGCCGGCCCGGGCCACCACCGGCTGTTCGAGCGGTCCGATGCGCAGGGCGCCGGGACCGCGATCGGGAATGGAGGCGCTACGTTCGAGGATCTCGTCGGACCCGGTGAAGACCTCGGCGCTGGTGAGCACCATTGACTTGTGAAGCGACTCGACGAACTGGAGGAGAAGCTCGTCCATGGTCACTGCCCGAGTCAGTCGGCTGCTGAATGTCTTGACCACGTCGTCGGGAACGGCGTTGGAGCCGTAGACCAACCGCAAAGCGAACTGCTGGACACGGTGATGGAAGACCGAAGCTCCGAGGGCGACCAGGGCAGCGGCCAGGATGGACAGTCCCAGCACCTGGTGGTCGGCCGAGCTGGGATCGTGACCGAAGCCCAGAATGATCAGCAGATAGACGGCCAGCACCACCACGGAAAGCCCGGTCACGGTCAACAGCCGAACCAGCACGCGGTCCGACTTGTTGAGTGGACGGGGGAAGGTGGCGGCGACCACCCCCAATGGCACCAGGACCGTCCCGCCGGCGGTGATGGCCCAGGGGTGGGCGGGCCACTTGATCAGCAGGGCCAGGCCGCCGACCGCGAGACCCAGTTCGAAGGCGACCACGGCCCCGGCGGCGAACAATTGCAGGCGCTGGCGGTCGATACCGGGTACCGACCGATAGCGACGGGTGGCAAAGGCGATCCCGATGACAACGGCCAGCGACCATCCGAGGGCGGCCTCGGCAACGGTCATGCCGCCCGACTCGAACCAGGCCCACAGGCCGAAGCCGAGACCGGCGGCGTAGCCCAGCGCCACTGCGACCCGGCGCCGCCGGTTGACCAGGCCGCCGTCGGGCGACGAGACCAGAAAGTGGAGGACCACGGCCATCAAAAGGCCGGGAAGCACGGTGGCGGCCAGGCGTCCGTCGTGGCCAGCCTCGGTCGAGCCACTGTGCCCGATCTCGCCGGCCGCGAAGCAGGCCGCGCCCAACAAGGCACCCACCGATACCAGGCGGCCGATCCGTCGCAATCCCGGCCGAACCAGCAGGCAGAAAGCGGCGGCCATCCAGCCCAGAGTCAGCTCGAGGCGGATGGCGTCGGCGGTGGAGGCGCCGTCCGCGGCCGCCCGGGCCAGACCGACACCCACCACGGCCAGGGCCGGCACCACCCAGAGGGCGGCCGGGACCAACGGGACGGTTCCGCCCGGATGATCGGAACCGACGACGGATCCGGACGGGTCGGTCCCCACCGCGTCGGTCACCCCGACTAGCTCACCTTGCCTGCCTCGGAGCGGCGCCCGGGCCGCCAGTCCTTTGCCATCGCTGGCCGCGGTCGGCGTCGTCGTCACCGGACGTCGTCGAGGACACCCGCCGGTTGGCGGTCCGGCTCCTCGACCATCCGACCGTCCCGCATGGTGATCAGGTGTTCGGCCGCCTGGGCCACCTCGTCATCGTGGGTGACCAGAACGATGGTCTGGCCGCCGCGGTGCAACCGGGACAGCAACTCGACAATCTCATGTCCGCTGTCCGAGTCGAGGGCGCCGGTGGGCTCGTCAGCCAGCAAGAGCGTGGGTTCGTTGGCCAGGGCCCGGGCGATGGCCAGTCGCTGGCGCTGGCCGCCGGACAGGGAGCCGGGTACGGCACCGGCCTTGTCGCCCACGCCCAGCAGATCGAGGAGGTCGCGGGCTCGGCTCTCGGCCGGCCGACGCTTGGCGCCGGCGATGATGGCGGGTAGGGCCACGTTCTCGAGGGCGGTCATGCCCTCCAACAGGTTGAAGAACTGGAAGACGATCCCGATGTGGCGGCGGCGGATGAGGGAGAGCTCGTCCTCGGTGCGGCCGGTCACCAGATGGCCGCCCACGCTGATGGTTCCCTCGTCGGCCACATCGAGACCCGCCACCAGGTTGAGAAGGGTGGACTTGCCACATCCGGACGGGCCCATGAGGGCCACGAAGTCCCCCGCCGGGACCCGCAGGTTGGCGCCGCGCAGTGCCCGCACCGGCGCGTTCTCGGCCTCGAAGGTCTTCCGCAGGCCTTCCACGATCAAGACGTCGCCACCCGGTTCGATGGTGTCGACCACGCTCATCAAGATCCTCCGGAACGGCCGTCGACAGCGCTGACGGCGGGGACCATGGTCGGCACCTTCGGCACCTGGCGGGCGATCAACCAGGCCCGCACGGGCGTATCCCTCCCTTTGACCAGCTGCTCGGGCAAGAGTGTCGCCTCCGTCGGTTGGGCCAGAGCGTCCATGGTGGTCTGGCTCACCACAGTCTCCCCCGATTCAGCCAACTGCTGCAGACGCTGTGCCAGGTTGACCGTGTCCCCGACCAGTGTGTACTCGAGCCGTTCCTCGGTCCCGAGGAGGGCGGCGGCGGCCTCACCGGTAGAGAGCCCGAGTCCCAGTCCGAAGGGGGGCAGCCCGTCCTGAATCCAGGAGTCATTGACCTCGGCCTGCAGGCGGTGGGCATCGGCCGTGGCCCGCAGCGCTCGATCGGCGTGGTCGGGTTGAGAGAAGGGCGCCCCGAACACCGCCATGACCGCATCGCCCACGAACTGCATGATGGTTCCCCCCTGCCCCAGGATGGCCTTGTTCATGGCCGCCCGATGCACGTTGAGCTGTCCGGCCAGCTGGCTCGGGTCGGCATGTTCGGCAATGGTCGAGTAGGACCGGATGTCGCTCATCAGCACGGTGACCTCGACCACCTCGGTCTTACCGATGTCCCGGCCGTCGCGCCGCAGCTTTTCGGCCAGGCCGCCGGGCAGGAGGCGGGACAGCGACTCACCCTGCTCCTCCCGATCGACGATGCACTGGTGAAGAAGCCTGAGGCGGCGGATGGCTCCCTCGGTTCCAGCCGACACTCCCTGGGCCAGCTTGACGAAGAGGGCCTCCACCTGAGCGTCGACAGCTTCCGGCGTCGTCTGCTCGGCGGCGGCAATGGCCTTGATCGGCTTGCCCTCCGCCACCCAACCGAGGAGCGATTCCTCCGGGCCGGTGAGCCCACCACGGGTGGTCACCGGTTCGACCAGCGCTTCCACGATGGACGGATCGAGTGCGGTCCCGCCGGTGGCTACGGCCCGCACTGCGTCGACCAGCTGGTTGCCCTCGGCGATGTGGTCCTTGAGCAGGTAGCCGTAGCCGGCCGCGCCCTCGGCCAGGAGGGAGACGGCGTATTCGGGATCGTCATACTGGGACAGGATGACCACTCCGGTCCCCGGGCACCGCTGGCGTACTTCGCGTGCGGCTTCTATGCCCTCGCTGCGGAAGGTCGGAGGCATACGGATATCGGTGACCAGGACATGGGGCAGGGTGACCAGCACGCCCTCGATCAGGCCGTCGTAGTCCTCGGCGGAGCCGACCACCCGGAGATCGTGTTCACGCTCGAGCAGGGTCCGTACGCCCTCCCGCACGATGATGTTGTCGTCGGCCAGGAAGACGTCGATGGTGGCCCCGAAGACGGTCTCATCGCTGCCCATGATCAATAGTTATGCCACATGCGGGACCCGCGTCCCAGGGCGGGAGCACGTCGGCGGCCTTGGTGCCAGCCACACTTCAGCCGGTGGACGGCCACCGTTCTGTCCAGCTGCCACAGCCGGTGTTCAGGAGTCGACCGACCGTGAGGGTCGGCGTCGACCCCGGCGGTGGCTGCGGCGGCGGCATCCCTAGACTGCCCACCATGCACGACCTGGTAATCCGCGGCGGGCTCATCGTGGACGGCACCGGTATGACGGCCCGAGTCGCCGATGTGGCGGTCAGCGACGGGTTGATCACCGAGGTCGGCCGGGTGGATGGCATAGGGCGTCGCCGGATCGACGCCGACGGGCTGGTGGTGACCCCGGGATTCGTCGACATCCACACCCATTACGACGGCCAGGCCACCTGGGACCCCCATCTCACGCCGTCGTGCTGGCACGGCGTGACCACGGCGGTGATGGGCAACTGCGGCGTCGGCTTCGCCCCGGTGCGTTCGGACGGACAAGACGCTCTCATCGAGGTGATGGAGGGGGTCGAGGACATTCCCGGCACCGCCCTCAGCGAAGGCATGACCTGGGGCTGGGAGACCTTCGGGCAGTACCTCGATGCTCTCGACGGCCAGCCCCACGCCCTCGACATCGGCACCCAGGTACCCCACGCCGCCCTCCGGTCCTATGCCATGGGTGACCGGGCCCGAGACGATGCCGGCGCCGATGATGTGGCCGCGATGGCCGTCAACCTCACGGCCGCCCTGCAGGCGGGGGCGTTGGGATTCTCGACAGGCCGGACGGCGGGCCATCGTGACGTGCACGGATACACCGTTCCGGGCACCTACGCCGCCGTCGACGAGCTGGCGGCGCTGGTGGATGCCGTCGGAGCCGCCGGTCACGGGGTCTTTCAGGTGGTGCCATCGGGTGTCGGGGGAGTGATCGCCGGTGACGCTGACGACGCCATGGATGCCGAGCTCGACTGGATGATCGAACTCGGCCGGCGCAGCGGAATCCCGCTCACCTTCCTGGCCATGCAGCAGGGAACCGAGCCCGATCACTGGAAGCCGTGGTTTGCCCGGGTCCGGGCGGCCAACCGGGAGGGAGCGCGGATCCGACCCCAGGTGGCCTGCCGCTGTTTCGGCGTGCTGATGGGCCTCCAGTCGCGGCTCAATCCCTTCCGCCACCGTGCTTCCTACCGGGCCGTCGCCGACCTCCCGCTGGCCGACCGGGTGGTCGCACTGCGCCGACCCGAGGTTCGCCGAGCCATTCTGGCCGATCTGCCGGACCACAGCGGGCCGTTTGCCATGGACCAGATCGGTCGACGCGCCTTCGACCGCCTCTTCCCCCTGGGTCCCGAGCTCGATTACGAGCCCGACACCGAGGCCAGCATCGGGTCGGTAGCCCGACGCCAGGGTCGGGACCCGTGGGAGGTCGGTTACGACGCACTGCTCGAATCCGACGGCCGCGAGTTTCTGTTGCTCCCGCTCCTCAACTACGCCAGTGACTCCTACGACGGGCTGGCCGAAATGATGAGCGACCCGATGACCGTTCAGGGCCTCGGCGACGGCGGGGCCCACGTCGGGCTGGTGTGCGACGCCAGCATGACCACCTACCTCATCAGCTACTGGACCCGAGATCGCACCCGGGGCGCACGTCTCTCCCTCGAGACGGCCGTGCGCCGTCTTACCGGAGACCCGGCCGACCTCTACGGGCTGGGGGACCGCGGGGTGATCGCTCCCGGTCGCAAGGCCGATCTCAACGTCATCGACTACGAGCGCCTCCGGTTGCTCCATCCCACCCAGGTCAACGACCTCCCCGGCGGGGCCCGCCGACTCATCCAGCGCTCGGAGGGCTACCTGTCCACCATGGTCAGCGGCGAAGAGGTTGTGGCCGATGGTGAGCTCACCGATGCCCGCCCCGGCCATCTGGTGCGCGGCCCTCGACCGACGGCAAACCGAGGCTGAGCTGGGCTGGGCTGATTCGTCCCGAGCCAGCAGTGGCTGTCCCGTCGCCGTGATCAGAGTACGAACGACATCAGCCGGACGGAGGACCGATCATAAATTTCAGCGATCGCGTAATTACTACTTGGGGGTGACTGGCTGTCATTGACCGTGACAACCGCACCCCAGGTGCCGTCACTGGTAGGAACGCCGGAGATCACGCCGGTCACACTGTTCAGCGAAAGGCCCGGCGGCAAGCTTCCACTGGTTACCGAGAACGTGTACGGGGGTAGGCCGTTACGGACCTCAATGGCGACGGACACGGGTTGCCCGGTGGTCTGAATGAAATTGAGGGGAGAGGGGGAGGACCAACAGGGGGAAGACACCATTGACGTACAGGTTGTAGGTCTCCGAGGCGGTCTGATGCAGCGAATCAGTGACGGTGGCGGTGAAGGTGAAGAGTCCGCTGCCGGTGGGGGTTCCGGATATGACACCGGTGGATGGGTTGACGGTGAGGCCCGGGGGGAGCTTCCCGCCAGACTTGGGCACCGACCAGGTGTAGGGCGCCTGCCCGCCGGTGACCTCGAGAGCCCAGGTAAAGGCCACGCCTTCGCTCACCTCCGGTTCGGGCAGGGCGGGGAAGACCAGCGGGTTACCGGCCACGGTGATCGACAAGGTGGCCGAGGCGGTCAGTGCGGTGGGAGTGCCCGAGTCGGTGGCTGTCACCGTGAATGCCGAGCTGCCCGACACCGTCGGCGTCCCGGTAACGGCGCCGGTCGCCGCATCGAGGCTGAGGCCGGACGGGAGGGTTCCCGTGGTGACCGACCAGGTGACCGGGGCTGTCCCCCCCGTCGAAGCCAGTGTCGCTCCCGGATACCCGACACCGATCTGGGCGCCGGGTAGGGACTTGGTCGTGACGGTCAGCACGCCGGCGACGCCGATGGTCAGAACGATCTTGGCCGTCAGCGGGGTGGGTCCACTCGAATCGGTGGCTGTCACCGTGAACGTGGCCGCCCCGGGAGAGGAGGGCGTCCCGGTGAAGGCGCCGGTTCCCGGGTTGAGGCTGATCCCAGTGGGCAGATTTCCTTTGGTCACCGCCCAGGTGATCGGCGCCGTTCCCCCGGTGGATACGAGCGTCCCGCCCGGATAGGGCACGCCCACCGTTCCCCCCGGAAGGGCGCTGACCATGCCGCCCAAGACCGAGATGCCGCTAATGGCCAACGGTGTGCTGGCCACCGCTATGGACAGGACGGCCGATGCGGTCTGTGCCGTCGGCGTGCTCGAGTCGGTGGCCGTGACGGTGAACGTGGTGACCACGCCGGCTCCCTCCGGCATGCCGCTGATAGCGCCGGTGGCGGGATTGAGGCTCAGCCCGGCGGGGAGGGAACCCGAGGTGACGGCCCAGGCGATCGGAGCCGTACCCCCCGTTGAGGCAAGTGTCGCACCGGCATAGAGCGAGCCGAAATAGCCGGCCGGCAGCGTCGTCGTCGTGACCGAGAGGGTGGGTCCGTTGACGTTGATCGACAGTTTCGTCGTGGCGGTCTGTGGCGTCGGCGCGCTCGAGTCGGTGGCGGTGACTGTGAACTTCGATGAGCCGAGGGAACTGGGTGTCCCGGTGATGGCACCGGAGGCGCCGTTGATGCTGAGCCCGGCCGGCAGCTTCCCGGAGGTGACCGCCCACGTCACCGGTGCGGTGCCGCCCGTCGAGGCGAGGGTCACCCCGGTGTAGGCCGCACCCACCTGGGCGGCCGGCAACGATGCGGTGGTGATGGACAAAGCCGGTGTGATGGTGATCGACAACTTCACCTTGGCCGTCTCAGGGCTGGGCGTGCTCGAATCGGTGAGGGTGGCCGTGAAATTGTCACTGCCGGCGGCGGTGGGAGTTCCGGAGATGACGCCGGTGGCGTCATTGAGGACGAGTCCGGCCGGCAAGCTCCCGGCGGTGACGGCCCAGGTGAGTGGCGCCGTCCCGCCGCTGGCGGTGAGGGTTGCTCCCGGGTAGGGAACGCCCACCTGGCCACCGATCAGTGAACCCCCGCTGGCACCGGTGATAGACGATGCGATGTTGAGCGGGGGGCTGGCCACGTCGATCGAGAAGCCGGCCGACGCAGTGAGAGCCGCCGGAGTACTGGAGTCGGTGGCCGTCATCGTGAAGCTTCCGATGGCTCCCGGCCCAGTGGGAGTGCCGGTGATTGTTCCGGTGGCCGTATTGAGGCTCAAGCCGGCGGGCAGGCTCCCCGAGGTCACCGCCCAGGAGACCGGAGCGGTGCCCCCGCTCGAAGCCAGCGTGGCCCCCGGATAGGTGACGCCCACCTGGCCGGATGGAAGCGATTTGGTGGTCACGGACAATGCCGGGCTTACGGCGATGGTTAGGTTGGCGCGGGACGTCTCGGGCGTGGGCGTGCTCGAGTCGGTGGCGGTCACCGAGACGGTGCTGATACCCGCCTTGGTCGGGGTTCCCGTCACCGCTCCCGTGCCGCTGTCCAGATTCAGCCCCTGGGGCAGCTTTCCTTTGGTGACGGACCAGGTGACCGGGGCGTTGCCCCCGGTGGAGAGGAGCTCAGCGCCGGGGTAGGGTTCGCCGACTTGGGCGGCCGGCAGAGAGGTCGTCGTCACCGTCAGCCCGGACCCACCGATGGTGATGGTCAGCTGGGCTGATGCCACCTGGGGAACCGGCGTACTCGAGTCATCGGCAGTCACCGTGAAGGTGAAGGTGCCGGCCATGGTCGGGGTCCCGGAAATGATCCCGGTGGTGGGATAGAGGGTGAGACCGGGCGGAAGCGTGTTCGTGTTCAGGGTCCAGGTGACCGGCGAGATCCCGCCCGACGTTGTGAGGGCCGTCGCCGAGTAGGCGGTGCCCAGTTGGCCATCAGGCAGGCTGGGCGTAGTGACATCCATCCCGGAAGCGGCAATGAGATCGAGCTGATTGACCTGGTACTGAGTTGTATAGGGCTGGGCACCGAAGGCGGTGGTCGAGAACGTTCCCGACAAGGCGTTGCCGCCGGTGTTGATGACATCGAACGAACTTCCGATAGTCGGGGTGAAGCCGCTGGTCTGGGTGACCAACTGACCGGCCAGCGAGGCGGTGCCGTTCACGCTGAGTCGTCCGAATTCGACCGGATCGCCGATATCGACCTGGAGCGTTCCCCCGGTCCCTTGGGTGTAGCTGCCGGCAATGGTGGTGGCGCTACCGGAGCCGACCTCGAGTGTGCCGTTGTTGGCTAGAGGCCCTTCGAAGGTGGCACCGTTTGACCCCGGCTGGGTATCGATCGTCCCGTTGTTCGTAGTCAATCCGTAGACACCTGCGCCCGACTGGAGAGTGAGCGTTTGCAGAGGAGCTAGCGCTCCGGTGATGAACAGGGCGTAATTGTCGGCCGCCACGAAACCCGCCTGCCCGTTTCCGGTCAGGATGAGCGAACTGCCGTAGAGGTACACAGGATGGCCGGAGATCGGTCCCGAACCCTCGGAGAAGGTGTTGCTGTAGTCGGTTACCAGCGTGCCGGCGTTGGTGATCGTGCCGGTGCCATTGGTCAGTGAGCCCTCGTTGGTGAACGTCGTCCCGGCGGCCACCGCAATCGATCCCTCGTTGGTCAGCGTCCCCTCAAGGGTGACCGAGCTGTCGCCGATGATGCCGTCCGTCCCGCTGCCCTGGTTGTCGAACGTTCCGGACAGGACAAAGGCACCGCTACTACCCGATTCCGCCTCGATCACGCCGGTATTGGTGAGGATCCCACTGGTGACCGCGATCTCTGACCCTGAGCCCGAACCGGAAATGGTGCCCGCGTTGGTTGCGGGTCCGGTGAAGTAGGCGGCGGCCGATGTGAGCGCCAAGCTCTGATTGGCGGCAAGGTTACCGCTGACGAAGATGGAGTCAGCGCCGACGAAACTCGACGCGCCGGTACCGGTGAAGGTGAGGTCGTTCTCCGTGAGGTACACCGGATTGCCGGTGATTGGTCCCGACCCCTCGGTGAAACTGTCGTTGTAGTCACTCACCATGGTGCCGCCATTCGAGATGGTGCCGGTGCCATTGGTCAGCGCCCCCTCGCTGGTGAAGGTGGTCCCGGCGGCCACCGAGATCGACCCCTCGTTGGTCAGCGCCCCCTCCAGGGTGAGCGAGCCGTCCCCGGCGATGCCGTCAGCCCCACTGCCCTGGTTGTCGAACGTCCCGGAAAGGACCAACGCACCGGTATTCCCTGACGCGGCTTCGAGGAGCCCGGTGTTGGTGAACGTTCCGCCCGTCACGTCTATCTCCGAGCCGGACCCGGTGGCGGTGATGGTGCCGGCATTGGTCAGTGGGCCTGTGAAGTAGGCGGTGTCGGTCGAGTTGAGGGCCAGACTCTGATCGGCGGCGAGGTTGCCGGTGACAGCGGGGCCGTAGCCGGAGAGGGCGGAAAAGCTCGAGGCTCCCGCGCCGGTAAAATTGAGATTGGACGTAGCCAGACTGATGGGATTCCCCGACGTCGTACCGGCCCCCTGGTCGAAGGTCTGGTTGGTGGGGACGATGAAGGTACCGGCATTGTCAATCGAAGCTCCGGAACCGTTGGTGGTGGTTCCGTAGCCGGTGAGCATTGCCATACTGGCAATTTCGAGTGTTTGGCTGCCCGTGGTCCCTCCGAGGGTCAGGCCACCGACCGTCTCGGTGGTGGAAAGGGTCACCGTGTAGGTGCCGGGGTTGGTGATGCAGGCCACGTCGCTGATCGTGGGGACAGTCCCCTCGGACCAGTCCGCGGCCGTGTTCCAGTCACCGCCGCCGGTATTGGTCCAGGTATCGGTACAGGCGCCGCCCGCATGGGCAGCGGGAACGGCTATCGGGCCCAGCACCACGAGCGCCGACGCGGCGAGCGCGAGTGCCCCGAATGCGCCGAAGATCCGCCTGAAGGAGTGCGATGTGCGCGCCATGGTGCCGCCCTTTCTCGTCTGCATTATCCGCATCAACAGGAGGGCCGGATTCGCTCCGGCCCATGGGGCATTGCGGGCCGCAGATGATCGGCCCCTTGAAGTCGTGACCAACAAAGCTCCAGTGAGCTGCGTCCGCCGTAACGCTGCAGGATCGCCGAGCTGTTGGTGAGGCTAAGCGTGGGAGTATCGCCCGTCAACCGGGACATTTCTCCGTGTGCCTCTGGCCACGGAGAGTGTTCGGGACGGTGGGGTTCGGTCACGTTGTCGGAACAGGCCGCATGAGTGGTACCGCACCCACTCCTCGACAGACCCACACCGTGCCGATCGGCACCAACGACATGCTTCAACTGTGCTCCGATTCCGTCAGCCGGCGCATGTCACACCGCGGCCTGGAACGGATCTTTGAAGTGTCGCTTCTCCGAGGACCCGCCCGGGCGTGCTGGGCCTCATTGCTGAAGCGGGAGATAGTGCCGGGTCCCTGGGTCCGAGATCCCCGGGAGCCACCTGCACGCCACCCGATCTTCAAGCGATTCCGACGCCGTTCAGCTCGAACTTCACAATCGCCGGTTCAGGCTGTTCTCCTCCGAGCCTCGGCAGCGCGGTTGGATAAGCAACTGGATCCGATTCCACGCAACTAGCGTACGGTTCCGAGATGCACCTGTCCGGTTTGCTGGGCCATCCACTGCTCTCGCCGAGCGGTGAAGGTGTCGGGAAGGTCGATGACATCATCGTCCGGCTTCGCGGCGACGACTATCCGGTAGTCACCGGAGTGGTGGCAAAACTGGGCGGGCGGCGGGTGTTCCTACCCATCGACCGGGTCGGTGAGCTCAGCGAGGACCGAGTGGCGCTGGCCAAATCCAAAGTCGACCTGGGGGGTTTCGAGCGCCGAGACGGTGAGGTATTGCTGCGCCAGGACATTCTCGGTCATCGGCTCATCGACGTGGCCGAGGCCGAACTGGTGCGGGCCTGGGATGTCGAGTTGCGAGATACGGCTGAGGGCTGGATTGTGTCCTGCCTGGATACCCGGCGCCCGGCCCGGCTGTTCGGATTGATCCGGACATCGGCCGGACATCCCTGCCAGGACTGGAAAGCCTTTGAGCCGCTTATCGGTCACGTGCCGAGCATCGGGGTCCGGGCCGCATTCGGTCGGGTCGTCCGCCTCAAACCGGCCCAGATTGCCGACCTATTGGAGGACGCCTCCCGCACCGAAGGCGAAGAGATTCTGGACGTCGTCCATGCCGACCCCGAGTTGGAGGCCGACGTGTTCGAGGAGCTCGACCCCGACTTCGCCAACCGGCTGTTCGGGGACAAGACCGACGCGGAGGTGGCTGACGTCATAGCCCATATGCGGGCCGACGACGCGGCCGACGCCGTTGCCGACCTCCCGCAAGAGCGCCGCAGAAAGGTACTCGACCTCCTCCCGCAGGGCACCCGCACAAAGGTGCTGACCCTGCTGGGGTTCAATCCGACCAGTGCCGGTGGGATCATGGGGGTCGACTTCCTCACCGCTCCGGCCGATGCCGTTGTCGACGAAGTACTACGGCTCATTCGTTCGGCCGGTACCGTGCAACCCGAGGCGCTCATTACCATGCACGCCGTTGACGACGCCAACCGGTTGGTCGGGACGGTGACCGTCATCGGATTGCTCCAAGCCGACCCCGATTCGCGGCTGGTCGACGTCATCGATGACAACCCTGTGCGGGTCATCGCCGGCACCGACGTCGTTGATGTGACCCTGCTCATGGCCGACTACAACCTCATGACCGTCCCTGTCGTCGACGCCGACGACCACCTCCTCGGCGTCATCACCGTCGACGATGTGCTCGAAGCGACGATCCCCGACGACTGGCGAAGACGCGAGCCTCCGATTCATCCTGAACCGGCACGGGCCGACCCGGACATAGACGGTTCGTCCGTCAAACACTCGGAACAGAACGGGTAACCGTGACGGACCATCCAGCCGCCACGGGACCCCCCGGGGCGGCCGATCTGTCACGCCCCAACCAGACCCCGGACTCGAAACTCCACGATCCCGCCAGCGCCGTCCTCGACGAGGCCCACCTCGGGGACATCCAGGGGGCGTTCGGAACAATCAAGCAGGGCGACACCGAGCGGCGCCGCTCGTGGGGAAAACGACTGCTCGTGCTGCTGGCCATCATGGGCCCCGGGCTGATCGTCATGGTGGGCGACAACGACGCCGGTGGGGTGTCCACCTACACGCAGGCTGGTCAGGATTTTGGCCTCACCCTCCTGTGGACGCTTCCCCTCCTCATTCCCGTCCTCATCGTGAACCAGGAAATGGTGGTCCGGCTGGGTGCGGTGACCGGAGTCGGTCATGCACGACTGATCATCGAGCGCTTCGGCAAGTTCTGGGGAGCGTTCTCTGTTGGCGACCTCTTCATCCTCAACTTCTTGACGATCGCCACCGAATTCATCGGCGTAAGCCTGTCGCTCGAGTACTTCAGCATCAGTGAGTACATCGCGGTGCCCATCGCCGCGGTCGGTCTGATTCTCATGACAGTCTCCGGCAGCTTCCGCAGCTGGGAGCGGTTCATGTACGTCTTCGTATTCGTCAACTTCCTGGTTATTCCCCTAGTCATCTTCAGTCACCCCAAAGCGGGGCCCTTTCTGCACGGTCTGCTCGTTCCCGGGGTCAAAGGTGGATTCAACTCGACGTCGGTGTTGCTGATCATCGCCATTGTCGGGACGACAGTGGCGCCATGGCAGCTGTTTTTCCAGCAGTCGAACATCATCGACAAACGGATCACCCCGCGCTGGATCAACTATGAGCGGGCCGACACGTTTGTCGGCTCAATCGTCGTGGTCATTGCAGCGGCGCTGCTCATGGCCGTTCCGGCCGCTGCCTTTGCGGGCACGCCACTGGCCGGTCACTTTACGAATGCCCTCGGTGTGGCCAACGGTCTCGAGCACTACGTCGGACACGGAACCGGAACGATCTTTGCCATCATTCTGTTGAACGCATCCATCATCGGAGCGGCGGCAGTCACGTTGTCCACGTCGTATGCCTTCGGTGATGCCTTCGGTGTCCGACACTCGCTCCATCGCTCGTGGCGCGACGCCAAGGTCTTCTACGGCACCTTCTCCGCCGTGGTGGCACTCGCCGCTGGACTGATTCTCATTCCCGGGGCGCCGCTCGGCCTGATCACCACCGGGGTGCAAGCGCTCGCCGGTGTTCTCCTGCCCAGCGCCACGGTCTTCCTGCTGCTGCTCTGCAACGACAAGGATGTCCTAGGACCCTGGGTGAACAGACCCTGGCTCAACGCCGTGGCCTCGGTCATCGTTTCGATCCTGCTCATCATGTCTTTGATCCTGATGGCAACGACGCTGTTCTCCAACATCGACGTCACCACGCTCGCCGTCGTCCTCGGTGCGTTTCTCCTGTTCGGCTATCTCATCGTCGGTGCGTTGTTGGTTCGGGCCAGGCTGACGGGCCCGCCTCGCGTCAAGGTCGCTCCCACCCAGGACCGGGACAGCTGGCGGATGCCGGCGCTGAGTCTCCTCGATCGCCCGAAATGGTCCCGTGGCAGGTTGATCGGGATGTACCTACTGCGCGGCTATCTCGTCCTGGCCGTACTCCTACTCCTCCTCAAGACAGTCCAGCTGGGCCTGCACAAGTAACTGACGTCACCCGGACAGGTGCTATCGCCCCGGCCGGATGGCTGCGTTGGCTCCGGCCTCTCATGCGATCCTGATGTGGGACGGACGCAGGCCGTGAGTGCCGCAGGTGCCCACCGCTGGGAGTTCATGGCGCGCCTTCGCCGGGGGTCGGGTCCACGTGGCTGATCGAACGACGTTCGGTCCGCGGAGTCAATGGCGACGCGGATCCAGTTCGTCCACAGCACTCGGGATAGCGGTGCAGTCATCGCTCGCCAACTGACGATCTCGACTTGCCGATTAGGTAGCCATCAATCGGGGTCAGGTCGCCGGTGCCGCGGAACCGAACACAGGCGGCGCCGACCCGAGTGCGTCCGGGAACTACGCGATCCATAGGGATTATCGCCGCCGTCACTACCCTTGTCACCGTGGCCCTGGGCGTGGAGGACGAGGTGGGGCAGGGACAGGATTCGGTCCCTGCTGACCGGGCTGACCGGGCTGGCCCGGCTGGCCCGGCTGGCCCGGCTGGCCCGGCGAAGCTGGCCCGATCGGAGTACGACCCCCTCACTTCCCAATCCAAAGGACGGCTCCGTTCCGGTCCCGTACTGAGCGCGGCGATCGTGCTGGCCCTCATGGCAGCCGCCACCATCGCCCATGACCCTCACCGGATGCTGACCCAACCGCTGTGGCGGGACGAGAACTGGGTGGCTGTGAGCCTGCGGGCCCCGGTCGACCAGATCCTGAGACTGACCGCCACCACCCCCGCCATGTTCACACTCCTCCTGCGAATCGTGCCCCACGCCTCGCCCCAGGGCCTGCGCCTGCTGGCCCTGGCTTTCACTGTGGCCGCCGTGGTGCCGGCTTGGTTCCTTGGTCGCCAGATCGACCGGGGGAGCCGGCTCACTGCCATCCTGGTAGCGACCGGGGTAGCGCTTGGTTCGGCCATGCTCATCCGCCACGACCTCAAGCAGTACACAGCGGAGGCCGGCGACGCACTTGTGATTCTTTGGATGCTGGCCCGGCTGGAGCGTCAGTGGTCTCGGCGTCGTCTGGTGGCCCTGGGGGCGGTGATGGCCCTCAGCACTCTCATCAGCAATGCCGCAATATTCCTCGGATTGGCGGTGCTGCTGGCCCTGGCCGTAACCCTCCTGGTCCGGCGGGATCGCCACCGCCTCAGGGACCTGGCCGCCGTGGGGGCCGCCACTCTGGCCGTCGATCTCGTCTTCTTCCTGGCCATTGTCCGCACCGCCGATACGCCCTCGCTGCGGCAGTACTGGACGGCCCTCTACATCCCGACCGATCAGGGTTTTCGAACCTTGCTGCACTTCGTCCACTTTCGTGCCGGGGCCGAGCTGCAGGGTGTGGGCATGGGGCCCTCGCTGGTCGTCTTGGCTCTCGTCCTCGCTGGCCTGGTCACCTTGGTCCGCGTCGGGCTGCCCGCCGTCGCCCTCGTCGTACCCGTCGCCGCACTCGAGCAGGTGGCCGCGGCCGGTATCCACCTCTATCCGTTGTGGGATCCGCGCACCTCCACCTGGTACACGGTCATCCTCACCGTCACGGCCATGGTCGGCGTCTCCGGGATCATCCGGCTCGCCGTTTTCGTCGTGCCGAGGACTCCCGACCGCTACCGACCCCTCTTCGGGGTGGCCGCGGCTGCGGCTATCGCCGTCTTCCTAGTGGCTCTAGCCATCCCCATGGTCAAGGCAGACCGGGTGGCCGTCGACACCACCACGCCACTCGAGGACGTCCCTGGACAGATCGCCGCCATACGGGCCGGATGGCATCCCGGCGACGTGGTGGTGGCCAACGTCGACGCCGGGTTCGGTCTGGGCGTCTACTGGCCGGCACAGCCTGAATTGGTATCCGCCGACGCCCGGCTCAACACCTTCCGGGTCACCTATCCCCCCAGTGACCGGGTGGTGGTGGCGGTGACCATCTCGACGGCTGCCGAGGTCGAGGCGGTCCGGACCGCGGTACGCATGGCCGCGGCCACACCGGACGGGCGGGTGTGGGTTGTCCTGTCGCACTGGCACGTACCGGAGCGGTCCACCATGATCGCCACCCTCCTCGGCTACGGGACCCTCACCACGCCGACCGGGCAACAGGGGACCGAGCGGGTGCAGCTGCTTACTCTGCGGGCTCGATCGATTGCCAGCCGTTGAGCGTCAACCGGGTGCCCTCCACCGGGCCAGGGCCCGTGCCAGCTGGGCCGTGAAAATGGTGGCCAAGGCCGGGTCGGCAAAGTTGTCCGCCGCGAAACGGCGGTTGCGGCGACGCTCGCTGTCGATGTCGGGGCCCCCAGCCAGTACCTCCAGGCAGTGACCGACGATGTCGTCGGCCCGCTGGTAGGTCCGGCATCCTGGACCGGCTACCAACGGGGCCTCCGGTCGGTCGGGCATGATCACCGACGTACCGGCGTACATCCCCTCGATGATGGAACGGGGCATGCCGAACGGTCCCCCCGCCACCTTGGAGTAGACAACGACGGCGGTGCGACCCAGGAGTTCGATGACCTGATCGTGAGGCACGTCGATGGACAGCTTTATCGGAGAGCCACGGTCGCGGATCAGCTGACGAAGCTTGTCCGGCTCGTCCTCGTGGTTGTCGGTCAATCCGACCACGATGCGGCAATCCACTCCCTTATCGGCCAGCTCGGCGAAGGCGGCCACCAAAAGAGGCCAGTCCTTTTTGGGTAGCGCTGCGGAGGCCGACAAGACAATGGACCGTTCTCCCGGCTCGGGGAAGGTCGCACCCGAGGTCAGGAGGGGAACCAGAGCGTGGGCGCCGTCGATGCGGTGAGCATGGTGGGGATAGGCCCACACGCCGACACACGACGGATGGGCCCGCACCCGGTCGATGTCCTCGAGGTCGAAGTCGAACGAGTGGACCCGGAGTGCGAATGGCCTGCCGGCTCGCTCCAATTGGTCGAGACGTTGGGCGGCGAACGCCGCCCAGAACACCACCAGCACATCCGGATCGAAGGCTCCGACGGCCGCATCGAGGTCGGTGTAGGTCGGTTCCACCACCGTCACCGGCGACGGCGACCAGCGGTCGGTGCACCAGGCCAGAACCGCGCCGTTGTCGGTCAGGCCCTTCATTTCGTCGGCGATGTACGTCTCGGGGACCAGGGGGAACAGGGAGTTGTAGGCGAGCACACGGAGAGGTCGTTGGCCCATGGAGCGCACGCGGATGGCGGCGTCGGCCGCCTCGAAGTGACCAGCGGCGCTGATCCGGTCGGGGGCCGACGTGGTATAGATCGAGGCCACGACGGGCAGCGGGACGGGGATGGTGCTCTCGGTCAGGCGCAGGAGGAGGTCCCAGTCCCCCAGGGCTTTGAGGGTCTCGTCGAAGCGGGCTTCAGGCAGGACTCGACGGTGGGCGATCACGCCCAGGTCGATGAAGTTCCCTGCCTCCAGACGATGACGATCGAACGGCTCGAACTCGAGCCACGGAAGTTGGTCCTCGGCAGAGGCCCCGGTACCGGTGCCGGTGCCGGTGCCATCCATGACCCGGGCGCCATAGACGAGTTTGGCCTCCGACTGGCGCCCGAACGTCCAGGCGACGGCCTTCAGCCACAGGGGGGACATGACGTTGTCGTCGTCGAGATAGCAAATGACGTCGCCACTGGCCGCCTCCAGGCCGGCATTGCGCGCCGCACCGACGCCCCGGTGTTCCTGGGTCACCACCACGATCCGCTCGTCCTCGGACAAGAGGCGCTTGAGGAAGCGGGCCGTGCCATCCGTACTGCCGTCATCGACGATGACCAGCTCCCATCGGGAGTATTCCTGGGCCCGGACGGAATCGACCGCCCGTCGAAGCAACTTGGACCGGTTGCGAGTGGCCATAAGAACCGTGATCCGCACCGTGCCGTCCGGTTCGACGGCGCTCATCCAGCGGGTCACAGGGTCTATGCGGGCCACGAAATCGGCCCGGTCCACCCTGTGGACGATCTCCCGTTGGGTGATCTGCATGGCCGCCACGGCGTTGGCTATGGCATCGACCGCCGCCTTGAGGTCAGTGTCACGGGCACGAATTTCGGCCTCCGACTTTGCCAGGTGCGCATCGAGGGTCCGGAAATGGGCGACGGTGTCCAGCCGGAGACGGTCGACGTCGGTGGCAGTCGGGTCCGGTGTGTCCTCTAGAGCCGAGAGCCGATTCTCCAGGATGGCGATGCGGGCGCCATCGAGGTCCTCGAGCTCCAGGTGGTGACGGGCCCGGTTGGTCACCGCGTTCCTACCCCCGCTGACCTTCGAGGCCTCGACAATGGAGCGGACCTCTTGCCTGGCCAGACTGATCATCTGTCGGAGGCGCATGCTTTCCCCTTGTGCAGGTCCGAAGCGGATCGGACGTTACCAGTCCGCCACCGGCACGCCGATGGAGCCGACCGCACCAAAAAGCACCCTCGGCAGGATTCGACCCTGCAACCTTCTGATCAGTGGGCCTACACGGCTCTATCTCCGTCAAATGCAAATGATCGCTTATGGTGTCACTTTCGTGCTGTGAACTGGGATATTGCCGGTGCACATTTGACTGCTGTTGATCGTCATTTTCCGTCAGTTTCTAGGGTCTCCGGCCATTTGGTTTTTACGGAGGTTCTCACGGCGGCAGCCGAACCCGCCTTCAGCCCCCGGGTTGGGCGGGCTCCGCACCCAGGAGGGCGGATGTATCGAGCCCTCGGGTGCAATTGGGGAATGCTTCAGCCGGCGGACTCAGTGATCGCGTATTTTTGTCGGCCCAGACCCGGCCCTTTCTGGGCACCGCGACGGCGCCGTGCGATCAGTCGTTTCGGGCGACCTCGGGTCCCGTCATCCGGCTAAGGAGCGGGAACGTAGAGGCGATGATCACTAGTGACGCACCGAGTCCACCGAGAACGGTTGCCCAGTATCCAATTCCGGGGATTCTGAAGGCAATGCCCACCTGGGAGTGGAGGTAGAGGGCCGCCGACAGCAGGCCGACCACGACCGAAACGGCCGCCACGATGAGAAGGGGCAGCGCACTCTCAAGCGCGACAATCCGGCGCAAGACGCCGATGGGGACGCCAGTGAGCCTGAGCAGGCTGAATGGCCGTTTGCGCTCGCCCAACCCGGCAGCGATGTTCACGGCAAGACTGCAGGCGGCAATGATGAGGCTGGCCACGATGATCACGTCGGTCATGTCTTGAATCATTGCTAGGAGTCGTGCCGTCGATGGATCAAGCGCATCGACCGCCACCGGGACTCCCTGGAAAGGGAAATCCCGTTCGAGGGTGGTCCGTACCCGCTCCAGCGAGCCCGACGATCCGTCCGTGGCCACGACGATGGCATCAACGGGAAGATCCGCTGTTCTCGTCACCGACAGATGGGCGGAGGGCCAGACCGTCGTCGACGCGTGCGAGCTGTGCCCAAGGACATGGGAAAGGAAATAGCCGACACTCACCACCGTCGCACCCGGAGCGCATTTCCCGATAGCGGGCGTCCTCGCCAGCTGGTAGCACGAGACGAACCCGAACGATCTCCCGAGACCAGCTTGGAAGGGGCTCTGGTGGACTACCGTCACGGCGCGCACGCCGGGCGTCGTGCGAAGTTCGGCTGCCGCAGGAGCCGCGACGGAAGGCACTTGGGCGGCCGCCGAGCAGTTCGTCGTGGAGAAACTGCAGAACGGGTCGGCGAGGGTGGAGTTCCCTTCGCCACCGGCGCCGGGGCTGCCGGCGGCGGCATTGATGGAGCTGAGCGCCCCGATCAGCGCGCTGGCAACGAAGAGGGCGATCACGAGTCCGCTGATGAACCGGAAGGCCGCCTTGGGGTTGTCCAGGAGTCGACGGCCGGCGATGAGCGTGGCGGGATGAGTGGCCCGCTTCGTCATGAGCCGGGAACCGGCTGTGGTGACCCACGGCCCAGCGAGAACCAACCCCACCACGAGGAGCACGAAGCCCACCAGCAGCTCGAGAAGCTGGCCTCCGATGGCGCCCGGTTTGCCAACCGAGTCGAAGTACGAGAGCAGGGCGATGCCGGCGAGCAGGGGGATGATCCGCACGATCTTCGGTGGGTGCGATGACGCTCGCCGGTTCACACCGAGCGGCGACCCCTGGACCCGGCGAAGTGCGAGACGCGCCGAAACGACTGCGGCCAACGGAACGCCGATCACTACAAGGATGACATTGATCCAATGCAACGAGAGGTCGCCTCGAGCAAGTGGGGCTCCGGTGAACGGCACGCTGTAAAGAAGCGTGCGGAAGACGAAGAAGACGGCGAAGCCGATGGCGACGCCCGCCACTGCCGCCACCACGGCCTCGACGGCGGAGACCACAGAAATCTGACGTGGCGTGGCGCCGACCAGACGCATGGCGGCAAAGCGCTCCTCCCGCCGTGCGGCCGACAGCCGGCTGGCCGTGGCGATCAGGATCAGTACTGGCAGCAAGAGGGCAACGGCCCCGGCGGCCAGAATGAACTGAAGAACGAGTCCGCTCCCGGTGACGTTCTGGCAGGCGTAGCAGTCGGCCGGCGTCCGTTGGATACCTGCGACTTCGACCGCACCGGGAATCTGCGAGAGCTGATGCGCCGTGTGGCCGACGATGACGATCAGCGAGTTGGGGGACGGCAGTGCGGCGGCTCCGATAGTCCCGACCTGTCGGGCAGGATAACGGTCACGCAATTCATTCGCCGGCTCGGTCCGGATGAGCGTCGTAAGAGCGGGCGAGGCGTAGTACTGACCCGGCCCCGGAAGGTGCGCAATCCCCGGCGGAACTGGAGCGTTCGGCCCGGTGGCGGCAAGGTCGACCCGGTCGATCTCCTGGCTGGCGAATTGATCGGTGCCTGACACCCACCACAGCTGGTTCGGTGTCGAGGTTGATCCCGATGCCTGCGCTGCGCTGTCGAGCCACGCACCACGATCGGTCTGGGCGTGAAGCCCGTTCACTCCAGCAAAGCAGGCCAGCAGCAGGCTAACGCCCAGGGCAACGGCAGCTGCCGTGACAAGGACGCGAAAAGCGGCTTCACGTCCGCTGGCGAGCGCCAAGCGTAGACCGAGCCTAATCATCGAGCCATTGCCGCAGTGGAAGTGGCCACTCGTCCGTCGCGCACGAGGATCTCCCGGTCGGCATAGGCGGCGACACGGGATTCGTGGGTAACGAGGATCACCGTCGAACCCTGTTCACGCGCCGTACGGGTCAACAGGTCCATGACCAGCTCGCCGCTCAGCGAGTCGAGTGACCCAGTCGGTTCGTCCGCGAACAGCACGTCGGGATGGGCGACGAGACCACGTGCCAAAGCCACGCGCTGGGACTGGCCACCGGACATCTCGCCAGCGCGATGGCGTTCTAAACCCCCGAGGTCGAGACGTTCGAACCAGGTGCGCGCTTCACGAAGGGCCTCTTCACGGTGGATGCCACCAAGCAGCAACGGCAGCGCGACGTTCTCCTCGGCCGTGAGCTCCGGCACCAGCTGGCCGAACTGGAATACGAAACCGAAGCGATCACGCCGCAGTCTCGATCGTTCCGCATCGCGCATGGTGTCGAGTCGTTGGCCATTGAAATGGACCTCACCGGCGCCCGGAACGAGGATCCCGGCCAGGCAATGGAGCAATGTCGACTTACCTGATCCACTCGGCCCCATAACGGCAACGATTTCACCGCGGTTCACCGAGAGGCTCGCCCCACGAAGGGCAGGGGTTTCGCCGAAGGAGAGCACGAGGTCGTGAGCCTGGAGGGTTGTGCCTTCGGCGACGATCGTGGAGTCCCTGTTTACCGTGTTCATGCCGCCACCTCTTCCGCCAGCATCGCGAGCCTCGCGACGGTGACTTCGATCCAGCGCAAGTCAGCTTCCAAGTGGAAGAGCCCGTGGTCGGCCAGGAGGGCGTCGACGACGCTGCCACTTCCTTTGAGGTCGGTCAGCTCCCGCATCCGAGCCAGGTGGGTGGCGCGTTGCACGTCGAGGTACTCCTCCGCGGGACGACCGAGCATGAGGGAGAGCACGACCTTCACGAAGAGGTCCGTCTGGAGGTGCGGCTCGGCGGGGATCGGCTCGGCGAGCCATAACTCGACCTCGCTCTTTCCGGTTTCGGTAATCGTGTAGCGCTTGCGGTCAGGACCGGCGCCGGGCTCAGCTTCGCCCACCATTGCTTTTCCGTCCCTGGTGAGACGGGCGAGGGTTGCGTACGCCTGGCCGAACGGCAGCGGCCTCCCTCGCCCGAAGTAGGTGTCGTAGTCGCGCTTTAAGTCGTAGCCGTGGCTTGGTTCGCGATCGAGGAGCCCGAGCAGGGCCATAGGTACACTCATATCCGAGAGCATACTCTGAGAGTATACGTGCAGTCAATAGACCTTCCCCAGTGGGCCGTCAGATTTTGCTTCTGGCACCGAGCTGAGCGGCAGCCCCCGTTGATCAGTCCTGGATGTCTCCACGATCCCGAAGTGTCCAGATCCGGTCCCTATGGGCACATTTCAGAGCCCGCACAGCCGACTGTTTGCTCGCTCGCGGTTGGAATGGTTCCGTCGGACTGTGCGCCCGAGCAGTCTCTGGGATGCGCCTGCCAGCGGATCTGCCGTCCGATGGCTACCCCATGATGCGCGAGCGAGATGACTCCTGACCCTGCCGCCTAACGCCGGCTCGGAGATCGATATTTGGTCCGCCTGGGCACCTGCTCACGCAGCAAGCGGCTCAGATCGATGCACGTTGATCAACCAACTCGAAGCCAGTGTTGCATCACGCGTCGCGAGTCGCCATCCTCCAGGCTCCGAGCACAGTCCATACCACGACCCACCCAACCAGCACGCATATGGCAACCGCCGTGGACTCGGTAATCGACACCGCGGCAATACCTCCATTGTGCGCGCCACCAAAGGCAGACGGCAGTCCGGCGGGCTCGAAATGAGTGGCGGCAAGCCCTAGGAGAGCCCGTTGCAGGTTCAACAGATGGGCAATGGGCGATTGCGATAGGAGTGGCGTCAGCACCACCTCGAGGACAATCAGAAGGATCACCGGTACCGTACGCTGGCCCATCAGGGACGCCAGGCCCAACCCAACGAGGAAGCCGATGGCCGCGTACAATTCGATCCACAGTCCGGATCTGATCATCAACGAAATCGACGGTGAGAGGAAGTGCTCCGAGTAGTCCCGGTAATCCTGGTCGGCAATGGCAATGGCCTGGGTCCGGTTGACGGAGGCAGAGGTCTCCTGCTGGGAGCCTCCACCGGGGCCGACCTTGATGACGCCCGGACCTCCTGGACCATTGCCGCACGGGACGTTGGCGACCATCTGGCCGTTGAAATTGAAGTTGCAGATGACCTCATCGGCATGGTCACCAGCCCACGTCTCGAATGCGCGGTGCGACAAGCCGGCCGGCACAGTCACACCCTGATAGCTGAGCTGAGCCGGCGCCGCAAAGGCGCACACGGCACAGACGATGGTGAAGCCGATGGCGATCAGGGGCACAATGATGGCCAGTCCAGCAGGGATGCGGGCCAGGTAGAGGGCGAGCCGCGACCGTCCGGTCACTACGAGATGGCGGAACATGCCTTCGGTAAGGTCGATCGAGCCGGCCGTGCACCCGAGCGTGGCCGCCACGATGAAACCGAAGATAAACATCACTCCGGCAACCATGGTGGTGAAGATGTCGTAACCGCCCGCCGGAGCGTAGGAATGGGGGGCAACAGCGTGGGCCACGAGGCGAATGGCCAGGAACAGCGTCGGGATGCCGATGTTGACGGCGACCAAGGCGATCATAAGACCCCGACGCCTACGGAGCTCCATGAATCGGGTGGCGATCATGGCGCCGTTCGGAACCCACGACCCGCGGTGATCGATGGCGTGACTGCCATCCATGGGAGCCTCCGGCTCAGGGATCGGGGCGTCTGCGACTGTGGTGATGCTCATTGCTGTTCCCCCAGTCGGGTGGTCACTTCGAGGAACCAGGATTCGAGCGATGCGTGCACCTCCTGCAGGCGGTAGACGGATACCCCGCCCTCGACCAGCAATCGGTTGACCTCCGCCACCACTTCCCGATCGGTACCGGGGGCCAGGCCGACCCGGAGCCCGTCCGGGCCGATCTCCACGCCTGTCCCCCAGGGCGTGGCCGCCAGGAGGGTGCCGGCTCGGTCAGGGGTGGAACAGTCGACCTGGAGCTCGAAGGCGGAGTCGGCCAGTAGCCCGGCGATCGGGCCTTGGCGAATGACCTTGCCGCGGTCGACGATGGCCACCGCGTCACAGGTACGCTCGACCTCGTCCAGAAGGTGAGATGAGAGGACCACTGTGCGGCCCTCGGCCACGAGGGAGGTGATCATTTCACGCATCTCGAGCATGCCGCCGGGGTCGAGCCCGTTCATCGGCTCGTCGAGGATCAGCATCTGGGGATCACCCAGGAGGCAGGCAGCCACGCCAAGGCGCTGGCGCATCCCCATCGAGTATTTGGACACCTTGTCATTGGACCGCTGGGTCATGCCTACACGGTCGAGTGAGGCATCGATGCGTCCCCTGGCCGCCGGTTCACGGGCGGCCGCCAGAATCTGAAGGTTCTGGCGGCCGGTGAGGTGTCCGTGGAACCGGGGCTCATCGACAATGGCACCGATCCGCGCCAGTGCCCGGTCCCGATGCTGGGGGACCGAATAGCCGAGGAGGGACATTGACCCGGCATCGGGGTGAGTCAACCCGAGTAGCACCCGGATGAGCGTCGTCTTACCGGCGCCGTTGGGTCCGAGGTAACCGAAGGCGCATCCGCGGGGAACGAGGAGCTCGACTCCGTCTACAGCCACGTTGTCCTTGAACCGCTTGGTCAGTCCGTGGGTTTCGACAGCCCACGGACCCTCGGCAGCGCTGCTACTGGCAACCTCGTCGACCATCGTCGTGCTCACGTACTCTCCTCGCTAATCAATGTCTGACTGGTGGCACACAGGCAGAGCTGCGCCATCTGATTCGATCCGGTGCAGTCAGGTGTACCGGGTCGGCGTACGGGTGCGAGTGCGCCCCATGACCATCGTTATGCGGGCGGTACCGATCCCAGCCAACACGAGACCGACCAGCATCATCAGGCCGAGCAGGATCGCAGCTAGCGGTGCCGGCGAACTCTGGTACCTCGGAACGACACTTCCGAAGAACCAGGGCTCATGCATGGTCGTGGTGATCCACCAGGTCAGAGCCCCGGCGAAGATCACGACGAGTACCCCGGCCATGGCCACAGCCAGCACGCCCAGGAGCTTCGTGACCCGATGGGAAAGGGCAAGGCGATACACGATGGCGACGGCTGTCACGCTACAGACGGCCAGCGCGCCTACGACCAGGAGTCCGCCAACGGCACTTGCCGCCCCCAACGCCGACGGGGTGGCTGCGGTCGGTGACGGACCGAGATGGTGGTTCCAAGCGATGATCACGACTGAGGCCGCACCGGCCACAGCCACCGAGATCACTGCGGCCCGCACCAGTGTCCATATCGATCTCCAGCCCTCTGACCCGAAGAGGCGGAAAAGCGCCGGAAGGACGAGGAGGCCGGCGATCATCAGGATGAGGACGCCGGTGGTGGCAGCGACCTGTGCAACACCGATGGCGGCTGCCGGCACCCAAGGGCGGGTTCGGGGCACGGCGATCGGCCAATGCTGGGAGTAACTGGCGAAGGCGGCACCGGCGACGACAAAGATGCCCCATGCGTACAATACGAGCAGCGAGGCGCCTCTAATCCGGGTGTCCGCATCGGCTGACGTCCCGAAGATGCCCCCGGCTCGGAACCGCTCGGTGGCACCGGACCGCACCATGGAGACCCGGGCAGACAGCGGGATGGGACCGGACCCATAGCGATCCTGCAGAAACATGGCCAAGTCGTCGCCGTAGCGGTCCCTCCAGGATCGGGGATACCACTTCAGGCTGTTGTGGTGATGAGTGCCTTCACCCATCATGCCAGCCGGCCCTTCAAGAGCCCGAGCCGGTGCGTGCCGACGTCCACAACACGACGCATTTCGCGCATGGCCTCTGTGAGCTCTGCCGACCCTGCCGCCGTGACGCGATAGGGGCGGCGACGCTCAACTTCAGGAAGCGCCTCGATGAGACCTCGCTCCTCTAATCGTGCGATGGCCCCGTAGAGGGCACCTGGACTGAGCTGGACACCGGCGAACTCGGCGATGTCCTGCGCCAATGCGTAGCCATGTTTCGGCCCCTCGGCGAGACTCGTCAAGATCAGCAACGGCGGGTCATTTGCTCGACGCAGGCCCATCACCTTGCCCGTCTTCTTCATGGTTTCATTTATAGTACGCTGCAAGTAGTAACGCAACAAGTAGTAGATGCCCCGGTTCGTTCGTGGTCTGGGAAATCCAGCTACGGGTCGTGGATGGCTGGCCCAATTCTCGTCGTTCGTCTGGTCTCCGGTGCATGACATGACAGCGACAGAACCGCGATGCGTCCACAACCGGAATTGGGCATGGCGGTGCCGCCTACTCCATCGGGGGGGCAGAAATCGCCGTCGGATCCCTTCCCGCCAACACCCATCCCACGACCATGGCGACGGCGGGCATGACGATCACGATGAGGAAGAGGTTGTTCCAGGGGACGTGATCGATAATGTTCGAAAGTCCACCTTCGAGTGAATTCGAGTAAAACCACCCGGCCAATCCAACGTAGGCGGCTACCGTCCCGAGCAGCGCGCCCAGAAAGGCAAGGCCACCGGCTGTGACCGCCGTCAGGGTGCGCCGGGTGCGGGAACTGGCGCCGGTTGCCGTCAACGTTCGCAACTCGCTTCCGCTCTCACTGCGGATCAGGCCGATGCTCATGGCCAGGATGCCGAGGGCCAGCGCGATGGCGAACACGGTGGCCCAGTTCACGATCTCATGCGAAGTTGGGGCTTCATTCCTCGACTCGATACTCAGGTTGTTGGTAGCCGCCGTTGTCTGAGCATTGAGAACCTGCGACGACGTGATCGGCCTGTTCGCTTGGATCATCCACCCGTCGAGGCTGCTCTGGCTGGCGAGGTGCAGTCGACGCAACGCACTCTCGGTGATCAGGGTGTTGGGCGCCGAGGTCCCCGTGGGTAGTTGACTCTCCTCTTGAACGACCGGGTGGGCGATGCATCCTCCGGGTGAGCAGGTGTTGACGTTTCCCGGTCCGGGACCTGCGCCATCGTTCGGGCCGCCCGCACCAGGACCGATCAGCTGGCCCCCGCCCTTTCCGCCTCCTCCGTAGGTCAGCTGCACTTCTGAGCCTGCCAGGCCGGGGCGCGAGCTGAGGACGTCGACCTTGGAGGGTACGGACGACGGGCTGATGCCGTAGGCCCGCAGGAGAGCCGGCGTGGCCACGAAGATCTGTCCGTCCCACTGCCGACCCGAGGCGCTGGGGTTTTGCAGGCCGACTGAGGACGAGGGATTGTCGAGCTCCACCACGTTCTTGGTACCGATAGCAGAGGCGATGGCCTGGACGCTGGCCACTTGCGACTGGGTGCTCGGTGGCACTGTCGTCCCACTCGAACCGTTTGGCCCCGGCCCATTGCCATTCTGACCACTCGGGCTCCAGATGGCGAGTTCGTTTGCCGCCAGATTCGGGCCGACGTAGTCGTAGACGCTGCTGTAACGGGCGATGGCCACGGCGCAGACGACCACCGCGATGAGAACCCCGACGCTGATGGCTGAGAGGGCAGAACCGGACCGGGCCCGGTAGCGGGACAGGTCGCGCAGGGCCAGGCGGGTGGCGATGGGCGCATGTCGTCCGGCTCGTGCCAGTAGCGCGAGGAAGAGCGGGGCCATGAGGATGATCCCCGCGACTAGCGCAACGAACCCGGGTATCAGCCAGATAACGCCATTGCTACCGGCGGCGCCCGAGGCAAAGAACATGAAGAACCCCAGGACGAGGGCGATGACGCCCGGAACGAACGAGCGGTGTATCTGACGCGGGGGCGCGGGGCGACCGGCCAGGGCGCTGACCACCGGGACCCGGGTGATGGCTCGGGCGGGGTGTCCGGCGGCCAAGAACGTGGCGAGGACCGCCAGCACCATCGCCACCACGATCACCGTCCATGGCAGGGCGAACGTCGAGATGAGGTGGTGCGCGCTCTGCTCGTCGTGCGGGCGGTAGGCCAGCCAGGCCACCAAGCCCACCGCGAAGCCTGCCAGGGCGCCCACCACCCCGACGATGACGCCGTTGGCTCGGAGCACAAGACGGACGTTGCGGTCGGTGGCCCCCATCGACTCAAGCATCCCGAGGGCACGCAGGCGGCGCTGCGCCAAAACGGTGAACCCTCCGACCGAGACAAGGGCGATCAGCAGCATGCCCACAGTCGCCAGCGCCAGCACGATGGTCTTGGGATTGATCGGGTTCGAGGTGCCGTTGTGTGTCGGTGTGTAGACGTTGACACCGATTTGGCCCGGATCCACGTCTGGAGCATCGAATAGAGCAGTCATCTGGGTTGGGTTGGTCACCTGCCCTGGGGGAACCAGCGCGAACTCGTCAAGCAGACTAAGGGGGTTCTGCACGATGCCAACGACTGTCTTTCCGTTGTGGGACCAAGTGTCACCCACCCGCAGGTTGAGTTCGGACGCCAACCCGGGGGTCAGTGCGATCTCATTTGCCCCAGTCGGATAGCGCCCGGAGAGCAGCCGGAGCATCGGCCCGGCGTAGGGGCCGTGAGGGTCTTGAGCCCGAAGTTGGTAGGTCTGGGTGCTGCCGGGGACGGGGACGGTCTCGTTCTCGATGACCTGGACCGTGCCGAAGCGGTGTTCCAGCGCGGCGATCTGGGCATCCGCCGACTGCAGATCGAACTGCTTCCCGGAGTTGGTGAAGATGGCCATATCCTGCGCCGTGCCGAACCCGAAGTTGGCCGGCTGGGGCGTGTTGACGGCGACCGCCGAACCAACCACGACTGCCGCTACAGCCACGGTGATCAGCAGCAGGATCAGCAGTTGTTGGCGCCACTCTCGCCTGAAGAGGCGCCACGCCCACCGCATCATGACCCGGCGGGCCGGTACTCCGCCGGTGGTCGGCTCGGGCCCAGATCCGGTGGCCGATCGTTCGAGGACGCCGACGCTCATTGGTTCGGGAGGTTGGCAAGTACCGATTCCGGGCTCTCGACTGGGAGTGTCTGGTCGACGATTCTGCCGTCGCGGAGGAAGATCACGCGATCGGCCCACGATGCGAGTTGGGCGTCGTGGGTCACCACGACGGCAGCCATGCCACGATGACATGCCGCCAGGATCAGGCGCATGACCCCTTCAGCGTTGGTGGAGTCCAGGGCGCCGGAGGGCTCGTCCGCCAGGAGCAACTGCCGCCCTCCGACCACGGCCCGGGCGATGGCGACCCGCTGGCGCTCGCCACCCGACAGCTGGTCTGGATAGTGCGACGCCCGATCGTTCAGCCCGAAGTCCTCCAGCGACTCCAATGCGGCCGCTTGGGCCTTCCGGGCCGGCACGCCGTCGAGTTCAAGCGGCAGAGACACGTTCTCCACCGCGCTCAGCCCGGCGAGCAGGTTGTAATCCTGGAAGACGTAGCCGATGGACTGGCGGCGCAGCTGCGCCTTACCGTTCCGAGAGAGCGAGGACAGCGCTCGGCCATCGACATAGACCTCGCCGCTGGTGGCGTCCTCCAGGCTGCCGGCGATGGTCAGCAACGTGCTCTTGCCCGAGCCGCTGGCGCCCATCACGGCGACCAGAGAACCGGCGTCGACGGACAGATCAATGCGCTGAAGGGCGTGCACTTCTGCCGCTCCTTCGCCGTAGACCTTGGAGATGTCGCGTAGTTCGAGGCAGCTCATTCGGGGGCTCCTACCTTGCGTCGGGCCTTCGGAAGGGGGAACGACTGGGGCGCCGGCCCATCGACGCCCGATTCCGCTCGCTTCAGGCGGCCGTCGGCCGTATCCAGCCACCTCACCAGCGAGTCGAGCCGAAACAGCTCGGCGTCGACGACCAGGGCGAACTGGAGGTCGAACCTGGACTCGTCTTCTTTCAGTCGTGTCCACTGCTGCATGAGTTCCACGAGGTAGCGCCGATGCACCTGAATCAGGTCGTGGACATTGACGCCCGGCAGCTCGAACGCAACCAGGACCTTGATGACCAGCTCGTCCCGGGGCGGCGAGGAAAAATCAGGTGGAGTTTGCAACCACTTGGTCAACTCTGCCTCACCATCCTCGGTGATATGGAACCCCTTCTGCCGGCCCTCGTCGGCCGAGTCTTCAGACTCCACCAGCCCTTCCCGCTCAAGGCGCTGGAGGGTCGTGTACACCTGCCCGACGTTGAGTGGCCATACCTCCCCGGTCCGGGACTCGAACTCCTGTCGGAGTTGAAGGCCGTACTTAGGACCTTCACTCAGAAGCGCCAGCAGGGCGTGACGGACACTCATCAAGTTCCACCAGTAGTTAGCATACTAAGTATGTATACTCGATATCTCTACCAGTGTCTAGAGGGCGCTACCTGACGGGAACCAGTCGCCGATAGGTGAGGCAGACACGCCGGAGGAGTTCGGCGCTCAATCGACTGGGGGTCGACCCCAAGGTGACCCAGCCCCGATGAGGCATCGCCACCGGAGGTGGTGAAGTGGATCGAGCACCCGGGACTCACGCCGGGTCGGACGTGACGACCACCCCGTCATCGCCGCTGCAGTTCCGCCACATTTGCCAACCATCTCAACTTTTGTGGGTTACGGATGGCGTAGATCCGGGTGATCAGGCCGTCCTCAACGCCCAGACTGACGGCAGTGGATGCGTCGTCGATGTCGAACCGGGCGCCCGGCATGCCGTTGAGCCACAGGCTGGTCGCCACGAGGTCGGGGAGCTCCACGACGCGGGAGAGGAATGCCGCGACCCTCTCGATTCCGATGATGGGTTTTCGTGCAGCAGTCACGAGGCCCCCGCCGTCGGCGATTAGAACAACGTCCGGAGCGAGCACCTCCAAGAGTGCCCGCAGTTCGCCAGAGGATACGGCAGCCATGAACCTGTCGAGGGTCGCCTCCTGCTGGGCTCGGTCCACCTGCATGCGCGGACGCCGTGCAGCGACGTGCCCGCGGGCACGGTGCCCGATCTGTCGGACCGCGGCCGGAGTCTTGTCCACGATCTGGGCGATCTCGTCATAGGGCGTCTCGAAGACCTCGTGCAACACGAACACGGCCCGTTCGGCCGGACCGAGGGTCTCCAGCACCGTGAGCATGGCGATCGAGACATTCTCAGCGAACTCGGAATCCTCGGCCACATCGGGACTGGTAAGCAGTGGCTCAGGTAGCCATTCCCCCACGTAGTCTTCCCGCTGGCGGGACACGGTCCGGAGCCGGTTTAGCGCCAGTCGGGTAGCGATGCGGACGAGATAGGCACGTGGATCACCCACCTCTGCCTGCTCTACGTTGGCCCACCGAAGCCAGGTCTCCTGGAGGACATCCTCGGCGTCGACCGCCGAGCCGAGCATCTCGTAGGCAACGGTAAAGAGCAAGCCGCGATGGGCCACGAACGGGTCGTTCATCATTCTGACGAGGCTACGGCGAGAGGCTTAAGGTCACAGGCGGTCGAGAACTCCTGGGACTCAATGCCCATGGCGACATTTGAGCGGGCCATCAGGTTGGCCAGCGCGATGAACATGGTCAGCTCCACCAAGGCGGCCGGACCGAGGACATCCAGTAGCGCGGCCGACAGCTTGTCGGTAACCGTCGGTGGGGTCTGGGTCATGGCTTCGGCATACTCCATAACGTCGCGCTCCAGCGACGTAAAGGCGTCCGACTCGCGCCAGCGGGGCACCTCACGAGCCTTATTCACGTCGAGTCCTTCGTTATGCGCCTGAAAGTAGCCAAAGTCCAAGCAGAAGCTGCAACCGATCAGGTTGGCGGTGGCCATGTGTGCAAACGACTTGAGGCTCTCGTCACACTGGTTCCACTTCTGCGCCTTTCGACCGATGCTGAAGGAGAGGTTCAGCACTTTTCGGTTGTGCCACACCACCTCGACAGGCTCGGGCACCTCGCCGAACATCTTGCGGGACATCCGCTTGACTGTCGCGCCGTACAAGCCCGTCAACTCTGCCTTGGGGATCCTGGGACTGCTGGACATGATCTCTCCTCCGTTTAATTGCGCTTGGCATAGAGACACCGGCCGGGTGTCGAATGTGACACGGCGCCGGACATTGCTGCGCTCACACGCTCCACAGCGCTTGGGTGGGTGCATCCGCATCTAGCTGCCGTACTCTGGTCCATGGACACTGTCCCCCAGGTGCCTACGACCGGACTCCCGGTCGAAGACGTCGTCGAAGAACTCCGCGTAGCCCTCGCCCGGGTCGGCGCTGCGGTCCTTGAGGCTGAACCGGGTGCAGGCAAGACAACCGTCGTTCCCCTCCGGCTTTTGGACGAGCCGTGGATGGATGGAGGCGTGCTCCTGCTCGAGCCCCGTCGGGTCGCAGCGCGCGCTGCGGCCGCACGAATGGCGGCACTCCTCGGCGAAGGCGTCGGAGAAACCGTCGGCATCTCCACACGTGAAGAACGCCGGATCTCCGCTACGACCCGGATCGAGGTCGTAACCGACGGCATTCTCACCCGACGCCTCCAGAGAGATCCCGCTCTCGAAGGGGTGTCACTCGTCATCTTCGACGAGTTCCACGAACGCCACCTCCAGGCGGATCTAGGCCTGGCACTCACGCTCGACGCCCGCGAAGGTCTCCGGCCAGAGCTACGCGTTCTCGTCATGTCTGCGACTCTCGACTCGAGCGCCGTTTCGGTGCTCCTCGGCGATGCCCCGATTGTGTCGAGCCGGGGACGGTCGTTCCCGATTGAGATGCGGTGGATGCCAATGCGATCGAACGCCCGTCTAGAAAACGGTGTCAGCGCAGCGGTGCGTTATTCGCTCCAGCATGAACCCGGGGATGTGCTCGTCTTCCTTCCGGGAGTCGGAGAGATCAGAGCCACGATCCGCGCACTCGCCGATCTTGATGACGTCGACGTCCTCCCCCTTCACGGAACATTGTCAGCAGCAGAACAGGACCGAGCCTTGCGCTCCGGGTCGCGTCGCCGGGTCATCGTCTCGACCGATATAGCGGAGTCGAGTGTGACTGTGGAGGGCGTGTCGATCGTCATAGATAGCGGTTTGGCTCGGAGGCCCGCATTCGACCCGGCGAGCGGCCTCAGTCGGGTGCGGACGATCACCACCTCTCGTGCGTCAGCCGATCAACGTGCCGGTCGCGCTGGTCGTAACGCACCCGGCGTCGCCTACCGGCTGTGGTCCGAATCCGAGCACTTCAGACGGCGGGCGTGGCCCGACCCCGAGATTGCCGGGGCGGACCTCGCTCCCCTTGCGCTCGAGCTCGCCGCCTGGGGGGCGCCTGCCGAGGCACTCCGGTGGCTCGACCCGCCGCCTCTGGGGGCGCTCTCGGTGGCGTCCTCCCTGTTGATCGACCTGGGCGCTCTCGCCGACGGCCGCCCGACCGATCTCGGACGTCGAATGATCGAGCTTCCACTTCACCCGAGACTGGCCCGAATGCTGATCGAGGCACCCGCATCCGGCCGCCGGGTGGCCGCGCTCCTCGCGGCACTGCTCTCTGAACGAGATGTCGTCCGACGCAGTGGGCGGGACTTCCCGGTGAGTACAGACATCGCCGAACGCCTCGCCGCCCTCGCCGGAGGTGGCTCGGGCACGCTCGCCGTTGACGGTACGGCCATCGCCACCGCGCGGCGCCTTGCGGACGAACTGCTCCGACGGGCCAGATTGTCGGCGGACGGCAGTCTGACGGCCGACCCCGGCCCACTGCTCGCTCTCGGCTACCCCGATCGGGTCGCTCAGTTGAGCGGGGGCGCCCGCTACCGGTTGCGCCGCGGCTCAAGAGCCACTCTCCCCGAACACGACACACTGATCGGCGCGAAATGGCTCGTTGCAGCCGAGATCGAGAGTGCAGGCCGCACCTCCCATACGGGTGGCCGGATCCGTCTCGCCGCGGTACTCGACCGTGAGGATGTCGAGTCCATCGGTGGGTCGGCGGTTGCGACTGTCGTCCGGGTTGAGTGGGACGCCCGAGTGGACGATCTGCGGGCGACGACCGAACGCGTCCTCGATGCTCTCGTCCTCGACGCCGTGCGAACCTCCGCACCGGCCGGGCCGGAGACTGCTGCGGTGCTTGTCGCCCACGTAGTATCAACCGGCCTTGCACCGCTCGGATGGTCGGATGCCGCGCGCATCCTCCAGGCCCGTGTCGGGTGGGCGCGTGCGGCCTTCGGCGACGCGTGGCCAGCGTGCACCGATGATGCGCTCATTGCCGACGTTGACATGTGGCTCGCCCCGCTCCTTGGCAGGGCGACGGGCCGGGCGGACCTCCAGCGCGTCAACATGACCGGCGTCATCCGATCGCGAATCGGTAGCCGGGTCGCGGATCTCGACAGACTTGTACCAACCGCGGTCATCCTTGCCAGCGGCAGGAGCGCCGCAGTCGCCTATGACGGTGACCATCCGAGGATCGCCGTGCGCGCCCAAGACCTCTATGGCACCGCCATCCACCCGACGATTGCAGAGGGCCGAATCCCGGTCACGATCGAGGTGCTTTCGCCCGCCGGGCGCCCGATCCAGATCACCGGCGACCTTCCGGGATTCTGGAGCGGTAGCTGGGCGGAGGTGCGCCGGGAGATGGCGACGCGCTATCCGCGCCACCAATGGCCCGATGATCCGGCGTCTGCGGTCCCAGGACAGCACCCACGACCGCGTCGCTGACCAGTCGCATTGAGATCTTGACCGGGGGTCAGGCCGGCTTCGGGGGGCAACTCCTCGCGAGTGTGTCTTTGCTGAGATTAATAGTGCCTCACACGCCAAGTCCCCGAAGGCGCATCGCACCTTCGGGGACTTGAGACCCATTGAGGGTCAAGCGTCGCGGTGCGCCATCCGCATCGATGCTGCGGCCAAGACGATTGCGGCATAGACGCCTAGGACAACAATGGCGGCTCCTGGCCTCAGAAGGCCCGTCGAATGGTTGACCGTGACGGCCGCCTCGAGTGCCGTCCCGGGCAGGTATTGACGGAAATCGGCCGGAAGGAACTGGCCGAGCACGGCTCCTCCTACGATGACCAGCACCAGTGCTGTAGTTGCCCCTGCCGTGTGTCGGATGAGGCCGCCGAGGCCGACCCCGATGATGGCGACCAGGCTCACCGCCAGGGCAGCGAAGACTAGGGCCCGGAGCACGCCGGGAGACCCCAAGGACACCTGCAGGTGCTTGCCGGCGAAGATCTGCTGACCGACCTCGAAACTGACCACGGCAGCCAGCAGCGCCACCGGGAACGCGAACGCCGCGGTGACCACTGCTTTGGCTGCCAGTACCAGGCGTCGGGTAGGCGTGGCGGTGAAGGTGGACCGGATCATACCCGTCGAATATTCGGCGGTAACGGCACGCACGGCGAGCGCCCCGAGCAGCACGGCGCCGACCAAAAAGAATCCCCCCAACGAGCAAGCCGTCGGGTCGAACGTGGCTCGCTCGGCGGCGGTCATGGTGGCCCACTGGTTGGCCTGGGAGATGCAGAGAACGGCACCCAAGCCGATCGAAATGGTGACGGCCATGACCGCCGTCCGCCAGGTGGAGGGCAACGTGCGAAGCTTGGTCCACTCCGACTTGAGAACTCTGCTGGTCGGAGCCGTCCGTACCCGCCGGGCCGGCGGTGTGAAGTGAATCGCATCGATGGTGTTGGTCAGAGTGCTCATGTCAGATTCCTTTGCTCGAGGCGGCCAGGTGGCCGGCGTGGTAGTCGGTTTCATCCTTGGTCAAGTCGAAATACGCCTCCTCGAGCGACGACCCGAGTGGGGTCAGCTCGACGAGGGTGATGTCGTGAGCGGAGGCGGCGCCGCCGATGGCAGCGGCGTCCATGCCGGTCACGACCATGGCACCGTCGGAACCGCACTCGATCAGAGCGCCGCTTTGAGTGAGGGCCTCGCCCAGGCCGGTCTGCTCCACGGCCCGGACCCGGACACTCGGGGCGGTGTGACGGTTGATGAACTCATCGGTGCCGGCGTCGGCGATGATGCGGCCCCTGCCGATCACGATCAGGTGGTCGGCGGTTTGGGCCATCTCGCTCATCAGATGGCTGGAGAGGAACACTGTGCGACCTTCGGATGCCAATGACTTCATCAGGTTCCGGATCCAGAGGATGCCCTCGGGGTCGAGGCCGTTGATCGGCTCGTCGAACATCACCGTCTCGGGGTCGCCGAGGAGGGCGGCGGCGATGCCCAGCCGCTGGTTCATGCCGAGCGAGAAGGTTCCGACCCGCTTTCCTGCGACGTCGCTGAGTCCGACGAGGTCGAGCACTTCGCTGACCCGGCGGCGGGCGATGCCATTGCTGTCGGCCAGCCATATGAGGTGGTTGGCGGCGCTGCGGCCGCCGACGATGGCCCCGGCGTCCAAGAGCGCCCCGACCGACCGGAGCGGATCAACCAGCTCGTGGTAGGGCTTGCCGTCCACTCGGACTTCTCCGGAGGTCGGGGTGTCCAGGCCCAGGATCATGCGCATGGTGGTCGACTTGCCGGCCCCGTTGGGCCCGAGGAATCCGGTCACCTGTCCGGGCTTGACGGTGAAGGAGACCTGGTTGACCGCTACCGTCTTGCCGTAGCGCTTGGTCAGGTGGTTTGCCTCGATCATGGTGCTTCCTTTCCTCGATGTTCGTGGTCCTGGAGACAATCTGCGCTCGGTGCCTGAGGTGCCGCTGAGGTGGCCCTGAGGTGGGCGAGTCGGCTCCATCAGGCCGTACCTGGCCATGGGTCGTACCGTGGGAGCGTGGAAGTGAAGCTCTTGGGCGAGTTCGAGGTGGTCAGAGGGGGTGTGGCGATACCCGTTCGTGGCGCCAAGCAACGGGCCCTCCTGGCTCTCCTGGCGCTCAACCGAGGGAATCCGGTCAGCGTCGATCGTCTGATCGACCAGCTCTGGGGCGACGGGCAGACGGCGAAGCCGGCCAACGCCCTCCAGGCCCAGATCGTCCAACTGCGCCGAACGCTCGGAGCCTCCGCCATCGTGACCTCCGAATCCGGCTACGCGCTCGACATCAGTGCCGCTGATTTGGACGCAGCCCGATTCGAGGACTTGGTAGCCGAAGGGCGCCGCCTCAGCGCCGAAGGCGAGGTAGCCAGGGCGTCCGCCACGCTCGGCGACGCCCTCCGGTTGCGACGCGGCGAGCCGCTGTCCGAGTTCGCCTATGCCGGCTTCGCCGATGCCGAGCGGGCGCATCTCGATGAGTTGGTCTTGGTGGCAACCGAGTACCGGATCGAAGCAGACCTGGAGCTTGGCCATCACAACGAGCTGGTGGGCGAGCTCGAAGCGCTGTGCAGGGACCACCCGCTACGCGAGCGCCTTTGGGAGCTGCTCATGCTGGCGCTCTACCGGGCAGGACGCCAAGCCGAAGCGTTGCGGGCCTACACCGAGATCCGTGACCGACTGGTCGACGAGCTCGGGGTCGACCCGGGCTCGAGCCTGCGTCAGTTGGAAGCTCGCGTCCTTGACCACGACCCGAACCTTGTCGCCGAGCAACCGCCGGCGGAACGTGCACCGGCGGTGCTGTCGGCGCCAGGCAACCTGCCCGAACCACTAAGCACATTCCTCGGACGCGAAACTGAACTGGGCCAGGTGGGCCAAGCCATTGCCGCCAGCCGCTTGGTCACACTGATCGGACCCGGTGGAGTGGGCAAGACCCGTCTGGCGGTCGAGGCCGCGGCCCGCTTGCGGGAACAGCACCCGGGGGGCACCTGGCTGATCGAACTGGCTGGCGTCACCGATCCCGAAGCGGTCGCCCCGGCTGCGGCCGGCACGCTCGGAGCCGTACGGCCCGCACCGGGTGACGCACAGCCCTCTGGATCGACGGCCGAGCTCATTGCCCGCCACCTCGCCGGCCGCTCGCTCGTGGTCGTCCTCGACAACTGCGAACACGTCATCGAGGAGGCTGCGAGCCTCACCCACACCCTGGTCGGAAAGGTACCCGGTCTTCACCTCGTGGCCACCAGCCGCGAGCCACTCGGTGTTCCCGGCGAGATCCTCATACCCGTAGCCGGGCTGGCCTCCCCAGCTGCCATCGAACTCTTCGTGGATCGTGCTCGTGCGGTCCACCCGGGATTCGAAGGCGACGGCCCAGCCAAAGAGATCATCGAAGGTATCTGTCGACGACTTGACGGCCTGCCCCTGGCCATCGAGCTGGCCGCCGCCCGCCTTCGAGCCCTCCCTCTGTCCACGCTGGCCGAGCGACTCATGACCGCTTCGCGCTGCTCACCCGCGGCGCCCGCACCGCGCTGCCCCGCCAACAGACGCTGCGTGCCGTCGTCGACTGGAGCTACGACCTCCTATTCGAAGACGAGCGGCGCCTGTTCGCTCGGCTGGCGGTCTTCATTGGCGGCTGCGAGCTCGAAGCCGTCGAGGCCGTCTGCGTCGACGACGAGCTCCCGGGCACCGACATCCTCGACATCATGAGTCGGCTGGTGGACAAGTCCCTGGTCACGGCCCCGACAACCGGCGTGACCCGGTTCACTCAGCTGCAGACGTTGTGGGAGTACGGCGCCGCCCGCCTCGACGAGTCCGATGGGTCCGACACGGTTCGCAGGAGACACGCCGCCTACTACCGCCGCTTCGCCGAGAACGCCAACGAACGCCTACGAGGGGCCAGAGCGCCCGAGTGGAGCGAACGCCTGACCCCGGAGTTGGGCAATCTGAAATCTGCCCTCGATTGGCATCTGGGCACCGGAAACATCGATGCCGCACTATCGATGGTCTCGGGAATGGCCTGGCTCTGGTTTGTCAATAGCGATTTTGCCGAAGGCGCCCGTTGGTTAGCAAGTGCGCTGTGCGTCGAAGGGAAATGCCGTACTGAGCTGCGCGCCACCGCCCTCGTCTGGCACGGCTACTGCGTGGGCATGTCGTTCAGCCCGGCGGCGGGTGTCGTCGAATGTGAAGAGGCGATTGCCGTCTTGAGGCCGGGAGGCGATCCCATCCGCCTGGCCGAGGCGCTCCTGCTTGGAGCGTCGGTACTGATCCGCGCCCACCAATTCGGCCAGTCGCTGGAGGCTTTGGCAGAAGCACGGATGCTGCTCGGCACTGATGACCAACGGTGGCTACCCGGTACAGACGACACGATGGAGACGCAGATGCACCTTGGGCCTGATGAGCACGGGTGGCTGCTTGGCACCCACGACATGCTGGTCAGCTGGAATATGGCGTCGTTTGGGCGTCTCGACGAGGCGGAGGCGGCAGCCCTCTCGAGCATTGAGCGCTTCGACGCAGCCGGTGAGATTTTGCTGGTGGTCAACGCACTGAACGCTCTCGCCGGAGTTGCCGCGGCAAAGGGTGATCTCGAAGGCGCGTCAGCAACCTACGAAGCGCTGTTGGAACGGTGCCGGGCGACCGAGCAGCACCCTTACCTGCCCTTTTGCCTCGTCTCTTTGGCCGGTGTGCGGGCCAGACAAGGTGACGCCACTGCCGCCGACCATCTCTACCAAGAGGCGATCGGGTGCTGCTACAACCCGTGGCTCTCGGCCGACGCCATGGTCGGCCAAGCGGCCGTCGCCCGTCACCTCGGTGACTTGTCACGGGCGAGAGGCTTGCTCGACACTGCCGCCGAGCGTTACCGGGACGCCGACCTTCCCGCCGGCCGAGCCCGGGTGCTTGCCGGCCTGGCCTGGTGGGCGATCGGTACAGATCAACCGGCTGCTGCAGTCAGCTTCGCGGCAGATGCCGTCAGAGCCGCAAAGGCAATCGGAGATCCCGAATCCCAACTGCTCGCCGATTCCGCCCTGGCCGCAGCCAACGCGATCGCAGACCCCACTCAGCGCAACACCGACAACTTCGTGGCGTTGGCCCAACAGCGAGCCTCAGGTCCCTCGCATCGCTCCCTCACCGACGAGCCAGATCTGGTGGCTCTCACGACCCGGCTCACACCACCCGCGACCTGAATCAGCAAAACCGAGCTCGAGTTCCCTTCAGAAGACTGCCATCTGATACTTCGGCGCTGGCACCTCAGCACCACCTCAGGGTGATCTCAGGTCACAAGCGCAACCTGACGGTCATGCATCGCTACCCGGAATGGCCCAACACCCGCCGTGGCCAGTCGGCCTATCCTGGTCCTGCTGTCGAAGACCACGGTCGGGTTCTCACGGCTAACCTTCAGGCCGCCGCCTTTTATCGCCAAGCACAACGGGTCGCGGACCAGTCCGTGACGGTAAAGGCACTCCGTCACGCGGTCATGGCCGATCCGGACTTCAGGCTCGCCATGGCCGATCTCGCCGCCTACACCGACGCATCACCAATTCCCACCGGTGGCCGCCTGATGAGCTGGGAACGCCATCACATTGAAGTGGTCCGCATCGCGGCTGCCGGCAACGTCAGTCGAGCCACTGACCTGCTCCGTGAACATCTCGCCAGCATTGGCTGCGACCCGCTCGCTCTGCGCGTCGTTACCGACCTCCGACGACGGACAGGAGACCGGGAAGGGCTCGAGGACTTCAGCGCCCAGCTTCCCGGCTGCCATCAAGTCCCCTGGGAGACCTGGCAATGACCGTCCCCTGCGTGCAAGAAGCAATCCACCTTCGTGTCTGGTCCGACTTGGCCAGAGTGTGCGGATCCGTTCCCTCAGTGGGGTCCGCATAGGAGAGGTTTTCTCCACTCGGTCGGACTCGATCCGAACGGCCGCCACCGGACTTTGTCCCGATCGAGGGAGTGTCGCATGATCCCAACCCGAGACCACGTTTGTTTCCATTCGCTGGCCGGACTTCATGGGGTTGAGCGACCGACCCACTAGCTTCGAAGAAGCGAGTGGCGCATTGCCTGGCAAAGTCAACTTTATATTGGCGACTTCAATGCACACCGACCAGGCAAGCCCGCATCCGCGGTCGTGGGTGCCCGGGACTTGGACCTCACCGAGCATTCTGCCCGACAGTGAACGGGGCTCTGAACTGGACTTTTAGCGTGCTCGGCAGTGTGCTCTCGCGAGTCCTGACGTCGGCAGCCGTCTCAAACGGACTGGTTCTCGGGTCGCCGAGCCGTACAAGGCGGCGGCGAGTCCGATCTTGAGACAGGCGCGATACTCCGTCCTGATCTCTTCACCTCCGCCTATGTACACATATGGCTCTATGTGCTACGGTCAGGCCATGGGCACCTCGATTTCGGTCCGCGACCTGCGGAATACGGTGAGCGAGGTGCTCCGGCGGGTCGAAGCGGGCGAGCGGTTGACCGTTACCGTCGACCGGCGTCCGGTCGCAGAAATCGTGCCTTTGCGCCGGCGGTGGACGGTACCGGCGGACGAGGCTTTCGCCATTGCATCTCGTCACGCTGCCGACCGGAGGCTCCTCCGAGAGGTTCGGGGTCTGCTGCGGGATACGACCGACGACGTATGAGGGCCCTCCTCGACACCTCGTTCTTCGTCGCCACGGAATCGGGACGACCCCTTGGTGAGATGGACGGGGTGACCGAGACCGAGGTCTCGGTGGTGACGATCGCCGAGCTGACTGTCGGTGTGCTCATGGCCAGCGATGCTGATCGACCGGCGCGGGTGGCAACGCTCTCGGCGGTCGAGTCGACGTGGGATCCGTTGCCGGTCGACGCGGAGGTGGCGCGCCAGTTCGCGCGAATCGTCGCAGCCCTACGTACCGATGGCCGGCGGATACCGATCCTGGATGCCCTCGTAGCGGCTACCGCCCTTGTGGAGCAGATCCCGGTGGTTACCCAGGATCAGGACTATGACGCCATCCCAGGGGTCGAGGCCATCCAGGTCTGATTTGCGGGAGAACTGTTTGGTTCTCACGGGGTTCTCACCGAGCATTGTGCCCGGCACCGAATGGAGGACCTGACCTGGACTTTTAGCGCGCTCGGCAGTGTCGTGATTCAGGACATAGGAAAGGCATCTCTCGGGAGATAGGAAAGTCTGATTCCTTGATGATCGGGCATGTCGAAAGCCCGATTGGTCATCACAGCGGTCGTCGTGGAAGGTCGGAGCCAGGCTGAGGTTGCCCGGACCTACGAGGTCTCACCGGGATGGGTCTCCAAGCTGGTGGCTCGGTATCGCTCCGAGGGAGAGGCAGCCTTCGAGCCGCGGTCTCGACGGCCAAAGACCTCGCCCAACGCAGTGGCGGCGACGGTGGTCGGCCAGATCGTCGAACTCCGCACGACGCTGGTAGCGGCCGGCCTCGATGCCGGACCGGACACCATCCGGTGGCACCTTGAACACCACCACGGAGTCCGGGTGTCGAGCGCCACCATCAGCCGCTATCTGGCCAAGGCCGGACTGGTCGCCCCGCAGCCGCAGAAGAAGCCACGTTCGTCCTACATTCGCTTCGAGGCCGATCAACCCAACGAGTGCTGGCAGTCCGACTTCACCCACCATCGGCTCGTGACGGCGTCTGGTGCCCCCGGCGCCCATGTGGAGATCCTCTCCTGGCTGGATGACCACTCCCGCAAGGCTCTGTCGGTCACGGTTCACCGGCGGATCACCGGACGGACCGTTCTCGGTTGCTTCCGGGAAGCTGTTGCCATCCATGGGGTTCCAGCCTCGACGTTGACGGACAATGGCATGGTCTTCACTACGCGACTGGCCGGAGGGAAGGGCGGGCGCAACGCTCTCGAATCAGAGCTTCACCGTCTGGACGTGCGGCAGAAGAACTCCCGGCCAAACCACCCGACCACCTGCGGCAAGGTCGAACGATTCCAGCAGACGATGAAGAAGTGGCTGCGGGCCCAACCCCGTCAGCCCTCGTCCATCGACGAGTTCCAGGCCCTCATCGACGACTACAACGAACGACGGCCCCACCGCTCACTTGCCGAGTCCTCGACACCGACAACCGCCTACCTGGCCCGTCCGAAGACCGGTCCAGGGGCCGACGCATCCGATCCCCACCATCGGGTGCGTCGGGACCGAGTCGACAAGGCCGGGACGGTCACCTTGCGCGTGCACGGCAAGCTCCACCACATCGGCGTCGGGCGGATCCACAGCGGAACCCACGTCATCATGCTCGTCCACGAGCTCCACGTACGGGTCGTCCAGGCCGCCACCGGCGAGTTACTCCGGGACTTCACCTTTGACCCGACCAGGGACTACCAGCCAACGGGCGCCCCGAAAGGGCCCGCTCGGCCCAGGAAATCGCGATCCGCGAGGGTTCGGATGTTTCCTATGTCTCGCGACATCACAAAGGCGCCCACGGCAGT
>CAWGQC010000007.1:0-60561 GCA_963824645.1 uncultured Acidimicrobiales bacterium | reverse complement strand
ACGCCTAACACACGTATGATCCGGCTGGCATCGAGTGCTCACTTTCGCGAACGGCGCACCTTCCCCTGAAATTCGAGGAGCTATCCGTTGTCGCCGGACGAGGACCGTCCTTTTGATCATCCACCGGATTCAGCGGGAATGGGTTGGGCCGTGGCACTTTTCTTCAAGAAGTGATCCGTGCCGAAGGTGTCGATATACGCCTTTCGGCGGGGCCGTCCAACTTTCGCAGTTCTCTTCGTGCCGCGGCCTGTGTTCCTCGGAACGTTCGCTGCACTTGGTTGGCGTCGGCATTCAGGCGCAAACCGCCAACGGCCTGGTTCTCGTTCCGACATGCTTCCTGGACCGTATGATTGCCGGGTCATGTCCTTTTCTTGTCTCCCGATTGGCGGTCCGCCAAGCAACGGTCACGCATCGGAATTAGGGCAGGAGTAGGGCATGGCGAAAATCTGGCTAGTCGGTAGACGGTAAAAACTATCGCTGACCAGGCACGGAGAGGTGCGAGAGCGGCCGAATCGGACTCACTGCTAATGAGTTGACCTGGGTAACTGGGTCCGAGGGTTCAAATCCCTCCCTCTCCGCTCTGTGATGTCGCGAGACATCGTGGACAGACGAACCTATGCACGGTAGGCCATCAGGGGCTGCTGGTGATGGGTTGATAGTCCTTGGACGGGTCCAAGGTGAGGTGGCGGAGCAGCTCGCCATCCTCACTCAGGACCCGGACATCGAGGTCACAGACGAGCACGATGATCCGTCGGCCCTTGTGCCCTCGACCCACCCCGATGTGGTGGAGCCTGGTCCCGTGACGGAGGGTGAACACCCCGGTCTTGTCGACCTTGTCGTGGCGCACCCGGGTGTGCGGCGTCATCGGGTACTTCTCCGGGTCGGGCGCCGCCTTGGTCAGGGCCTCGTAGGCCCGACGGGGCGGGACCTTGCCCCGGGCCGAGTGGGGTCGTTCCTCGTTGTAGTAGCGGACGAAGGTGTCCACTTGGACCTGGAGCTCGGCGATGGACGTAGCCCGGTCCCGTTTGCCCAGCCATCGCTTCAAGGTCTTGTGGAAGCGCTCGATCTTGCCCTGGGTCTGGGGAGGCGGGTTCAAGGGGTCCGCGGCAATTTCCTCGGTGAGCTGACGAAGCTCCGACTAACCGAGGAGGTTCCAGATGGGAAAGCCACATATGACTGCAGAGCAGCGCGCCATGGCACTGCGTCTGAAAGCCAGGGGGTTGAACTTCAAAGAGATCGGTGAGGAGATCGACGCCTCGCCGCAGACGGCGTGGAATGTCGTGATGGAGGCGGGGAAGCCCCAGGTGGAGGCCCCTTTGTAGAAAGCGGCCACCACGTCGGCGGCCGTGGCCACCGGGACCACGACGGCCGCCACCACCATCCGGGAGTAGTCGTCTACGAAGTCGAGGGTCTCGACTTTCATCCCCTCTGCCGTTCCGTCATCGATGGACCAGTGGGTCATGTCGGCCTGCCAGGTCTCGTTGGGGAGGCCAGCTTCGAAGCGCTGCCAGGAGCTTCGCGGCCGCTTCTGGGGCTGGGGGGTGACAAATCCCCGCCGGACCAGGGCCCGGTGGATGGTGGAGCGCCCCGGGGCCGTCCCGTGCCGCCGTCCCAGGTGGTACTGGATGGTCAGGGGGCCGGCATCGAGGCCCTCCTCGTCCAGCTGCTTGCCCAGGGTGACGATCTCGTTCTCGAGGTCAACGGGGATCTGGGTGGGTCGCCCATGGGGTGCGGTCGAGCGTAGGGCCAGGGCGTCGTAGCCACCGGAGTGGTAACGGGAGACCTGTTTGGCTACCCAGGACTTCGACATGTCGAGCGACGAGGCCACCGATCGCAGGGACCGGCCCTCCACCACAACGGCATCAACGGCATCAACGGCATCAGAACGGCATAGCGGGCACGGTCCATGAACACCACCTGAGCAGGTGTCCACGATGTCCTGGTACATGGTGTCCATTAAGTCATGGAACCGGACACCTCCCTCTCCGCTCGTGGGGCCGTCGCCCCAGGCCGACACATCCACCAGGCCCGACACGTTCATAGGGGCAGGGGCGAAATGACCACCGTCCGGCGGGGGCCGGCTTGACCCCTCAGGCTCTTGCCTACCCGATCCACGGTCGATCCGTGGGCCGAGGGAGCTCTCGAGGGCCATCTCGGGGCTCCCGGCAGCTTTTGGCCGGTAGATTGTCCGGGTGGCCGAGCGGTATTGGATTGAGACGTTGGGCTGCCCGAAGAACCAGGTGGACTCCGATAAGTTGGCCGGGACGCTGGTGGCGGACGGAATGGTGGCGGCCGAGTCCCCGGAGGATGCGGAGCTGGTGGTGGTCAACACCTGTGCCTTCATCGAGCCGGCCCGACAAGAGTCGATCGACACCGTGCTGGCCCTGGCTGACGGGCGCCAAGCCGGTTCCCGCCTGGTGGTGACCGGCTGTATGGCCGAGCGCTACGGTGACGAGTTGACTGACGCCCTTCCCGAAGTGGACCTGGTGGCGCCGTTCGGGAAGTCCTTGACCGTCGGGCTGCCCATCCGCTCGACACCGGTGGCGCTGGGTGAGAAACCACCCCATCGCAGCTCTGAGGTCCCATCGTTCGACCTGTTGAACCTGCCCCGCCCGGCGGCCACCGCCCCCTGGGCGTACGTGAAGATTGCCGAGGGATGTGACCGGCGGTGCGGATTCTGTGCCATCCCGTCCTTCCGGGGCGCCCAACGGTCGCGGACCGTCGGGGCCATCGTCGCCGAGGTTCGGAGCCTGGCCGGCCCGGCCGACAGGCTCCGCGAAGTGGTACTGGTGGCTCAGGACCTGTCGTCGTTCGGCCTCGATCGCTCCGGTGGTCGGTCCGCGCCTTCGACCGACGAGTCGTTCAAGGGGAGCCGCCGACCCATCGTCGATCTGGTGGAGGCCGTCTCCTCCCAGGTGGCGTGGACCCGCCTCCTCTACCTGTATCCGTCGACGCTGGACGACCGGTTGGTCGAGGCCATCCTGGCCACCGGGGTTCCCTATTTCGATCTGTCGCTCCAGCATGTTTCGCGTCCGCTGCTCAAGAGCATGCGTCGGTGGGGCGACGGTGACCGATTCCTCGACCGAGTGGCGTCGATCCGGACGGCCGAGCCGAGCGCCGCCTTCCGCTCCTCTTTCATCGTCGGCTATCCGGGGGAAACGGAAGCCGACCACGACCGGCTCCTCGAGTGGCTGGAAGCGGCTCAGCTGGACTGGGTTGGGTTCTTCCCCTTCAGTCAGGAGGCCGGAACCCACGCCGCTGGTCTCGACGGGCAGGTCCCCGCCGGGCTGGTGGCCGAACGGCTGGTCGAGTGCAGCGAGATCCAGGACGCCATCACCGCCCACCGGAGGGAATCGCTCATAGGGGCCACGGTGACGGTCCTGGTCGACGGTCCCGGTGTGGGACGGACCTACCGGGAGGCGCCCGAGATCGACGGGATCGTATCCATCCCGACCGGGTTGGCCACCGGTACATTCGCCGAGGTGGTCGTGACCGGAACCGAGGGCCCCGACCTGGTGGCCGAGCTGTCCTCGACCAACGGGGCCACGGCCCCGGCCTCCCGGGCTGCCGGAGCCACCCGATGAGCGGAGCGGCGCCGAGCCCGGGAGCAGCACCCGTTCCCGTCGCCTCCACCAGCACCACGTTCGGGCCCTCTGCTCTCCTCACCCCAGCCAACGGGATCACCGTGTTGCGGTTGGCCGCCACCCCGGTGGTCATCATCCTGATCATGCTGTGGGGGGCCAGCTGGTTCACTTTCGTTTTCGGGGGTCTGCTGGCGCTGTCCGACGGTATCGACGGGTGGTTGGCCCGCAAGATGGGGACCACCCGGTCGGGAGCCTTTCTGGATCCGCTGGCCGACAAGGTTGTAGTGCTCGGTGCCCTGGTCGCCTTGGTGGCCAAGGGCATTGTGGGGTGGTTGCCGGTAGCCCTCATCGCGGCGCGGGAAATCGCCATGAGTGTGTACCGATCGGTGGTCGGCCGCCACGGCGTCTCCATTCCGGCCCGCAACTCGGCCAAGCTCAAGACATTGGTCCAGGACATCGCCATCGGCATGTGCCTGGCCCCACCACTGGCTGGTCGTACCGGACTGCTTTCGGCCAGCATCTGGGTGGCTACCGCCCTCACCCTGTTCACCGGGGCGCAGTATCTGGTGGACGGCCGCCGTGCCGCCCGGGCTCGTGGTGCCGCCCATCCCGCCCCGGCCACCGGCGCCGCCGCCGGCACCGTCGACGGCACGACCTCGGCGGCCTGATCCGTGCGTATCGAGATCGTGGCGGTAGGCACGGAGCTCCTGCTCGGACAAATTACGGACACCAATTCCCAGTGGATGGGGGAGCACCTGGCGGCTGTGGGCGTCGCCTCCCATTTCCATCAGGCCGTCGGCGACAACCACGAACGCATGGTGCTGGCCTTCCGAACGGCGCTGGCCCGCAGTGACGGGCTCATCGTCTGTGGGGGTCTGGGTCCGACCCACGACGACATCACCCGCGAGGCCATCGCCGAGGTCATGAACGTCCCCCTCCACCGGGATGCGAGCGTGGAGTCGGCCATCCGGGCCATGTTCGCCAGCCGGGTGCGCGTCATGCCCGACTCCAACCTCCGTCAGGCCCAGGTTCCGGAGGGGGCCACTGTCATCCCGCAGACCACGGGGACCGCCCCCGGTCTGATCTGTCCACTGGGTCACAAGGTCATCTACGCCGTCCCCGGCGTGCCCTACGAGATGACCGACATGTTCGAACGGGCCATCGTTCCCGATCTGCAACGGCGCATGGCCGAGCGAGGCGAGATGGCGGGCGTGATCGCCAGCCGGGTGATCCGTACGTGGGGAATGAGCGAATCGGGTCTGGCCGAAGCCCTGGCCGACTACATCGCCCTCCTCGACGGGGAAGCTGAACCCTTCTCGCCGGAGCAAGCGCCACGCAGTGGGGCCACCGTCGCCTTCCTGGCCAGCGGGATCGAAGGCATCAAGGTACGGGTGACGGTCAGGGCGGACGACGACGCCACCGCCGCCGCTGTCCTGGACCGGCAGGAGACGGAAATCCGGCGCGTACTCAGCGACGCAGCCGGCGACGTGGTGTTCGGCGTGGACGAGGAGGCCATAGAGGACGCGGTGGCCTCGGCGTTCACGGCCGGTGGCCTCACCCTGGGGTTGGCCGAGTCGCTGACCGGTGGCCTCGCCTCCTCCCGCCTGGTCAACGTGCCGGGAGCCAGTAGCTGGTTCCGGGGTTCGGTGGTGTCGTACGCCTCCGAGGTCAAGTTCGATCTCCTCGGTGTACCCGAAGGCAAGGTGGTCTCGGAAGAGGCGGCCCGGTCGATGGCCGACGGCGCCCGGCGTGTCCTCGGGTCGGACGTGGGACTGTCGATCACCGGTGTGGCCGGTCCCGATACACAGGACGATCAGCCGCCCGGAACGGTGTTCGTGGGTCTGGCCCGCCCCGGGCAGCCGACGCGGTCGTTCGCCTTCAATGTGCCCGGCGATCGTGACCGAGTGCGCCAGTACGCCACTATCGCCGCCCTCGATCTGTTGCGACGCGACCTGCGTAGCGCCCACCGCCCAGACGGAGCTTCCGAGAGCCCGGCCCCCTCCTAGATCGACCTCGCCACCTAGCCGGCGGCGCCAGCCGGTGCCGCTGCCGCTGAGGAGGTGACGGGAATGCCGTCGGGAACCAGCTCCTCCCATGTGTTACCGGGCTCCAGGGTGATGGGCGCACCGGCGGCGGTGGTCAGCACGGCCGGCTGGGTCAGGCTGGCTCGGCTCCAGGTGCCGGTGATGGCCACGCCGTTGCGCATCATCACCAGCGGCCCGCTCCCGGTGGTGGCCACGTCCACCTCCATCCCGCCCTCGCTGTTTTCGACCCAGGGACCGGTGGAGGTCTGGACGGACAGAATGACCAGATTGGTGGCGGCCGACTGGGAACCGCCGAGCATGACGTCGGGAGCCCCCGAATAGGAACGGAGATACTTCCCCGCCGCGGCGTTCCAGGTCCACGTCACGTCCGATGTCGACGAGAAGGGAATGTGGACGCTGGCCCCCGAGCCGGCCACCGATCCGGGGGGGAGGGCGGCCGAGTAGTGGAAGAGCGGAGCGGGCGGGGTGGTATCGGTCGGATCGAAGGCCCACAGCGAAGCCGTATTGACGAAGGTCGAGTAGGGAGCCTCCCGGCCGGGTTGGTAGATGATGGCCGAGCCGTGGCTCCCGCTGTAGAGGTTCTCGTCGATCAGGGGGGACGAAGCCAGGAGGGCGATGACGGGATCGATCCCGCCGGCGTGGACGAAGAGGGGGTCGGACAGCTGGGACAGGATGCCGACGTCGGGCTCACGGGCCGACCGCAGATCCCCGACCAGGGAGGATCCTTGGCACTGGAACACGGCCAGAAGCCGGGTGATGGCCCCCTCCACCGGCTCCTCGAAGACGATGTCGGCCTGGTTGAGGCCGGCCGAGGGACGGTCACCGGGGTAATTGCCGATCTTGACCCCGAGGGCCGGGCGGGCCGGGACGACACCGCCAGGTGCGGGGGTGCCGGTCAGGGGACAGGTGACCACCGGGACGACCGGGTGGGTGGTGGCCACGATGGCGGGCTTGGCCGCGTTGGCTTTGTCGCCACGGGTGAGGACGGCGGCCACGCCCAGGCCCACCACCACGGCGGCGATGGCACCCAGTGCGTACCACCAGCTCCGGTTGCGACCCCGCCCGTTCCCCGGAGCCTCGTGACCCCGGCGCTGGGCCAGGAGCTCGCTGCGGGTGAGAATGGCCGGCGCCGCCCCCTGCTCCGGAGGAGCGGAGCTGCCGTCCGAGCTGGATCCGGAGGGCGGTTGATCGGCGGGCACTGAGCGCTGAGGCTACTCCGGGCTGATCGCCGGGAGGTGTCTTTCCGACCTTTGCCGGCGTCCTCGACCACGGGCGCCTGGCCCGGCCGAGGGTCCATCATCGAACATGCGTTCGGGTCTAGAGTGACCCCGTCGGTGCAGCAAACAGTCGGATCAGCGCCTTCCGGTCCGGTTCCGGGAGCGTCAATCGGGTGTCACACCTTTTCCGTAGGGTCGGCACGGTCAAGCCAGGAAGAGCATCGAGGAGAAGAGAGACATGGAACGTGACAAGGCACTCGACATGGCCCTGGGCCAGATCGAGAAGCAGTTCGGCAAGGGGTCGGTCATGCGCATGGGGGAGAACCTCCACATGAACATCGAGGCCATCCCCACCGGGGCGCTGGCGCTCGACCTGGCCCTCGGTATCGGTGGCCTTCCCCGTGGTCGCATCGTGGAGATCTTCGGTCCGGAGTCGTCGGGTAAGTCGACGCTGGCCATGCACGTGGTGGCCGAGGCCCAGCGCAATGGGGGCATCTGTGCCTACATCGACGCAGAGCACGCCATGGACCCCGTCTATGCCAAAGCGATCGGCGTCAACATCGACGACCTTCTCATCTCCCAGCCGGACACGGGTGAGCAGGCATTGGAGATCGCCGACATGCTGATCCGCTCGGGAGCACTCGACGTACTGGTCATCGACTCGGTGGCGGCGCTGACGCCACGGGCGGAGATCGAAGGGGAGATGGGCGACTCCCATGTCGGCCTCCAGGCCCGCTTGATGTCACAGGCGCTGCGCAAGCTGACAGGCACGCTGTCCAAGTCGCGGACCATCGCCGTTTTCATCAACCAGCTCAGGGAGAAGATCGGCGTCATGTACGGGTCTCCCGAAGTCACGCCGGGAGGCAGGGCGCTCAAGTTCTACTCGTCGGTCCGGCTGGACATCCGCCGCATCGAGACCATCAAGGACGGCGCCGACCAGGTGGGGAACCGCACCCGTGTCAAGGTGGTCAAGAACAAGTGCTCGCCTCCGTTCAAACAGGCCGAGTTCGACATCGCTTTCGGTAAGGGCATCAGTCGAGAGGGGTCTCTCCTCGATGTGGGTGTCGAGCTGGGGTTCATCAAGAAGTCCGGGGCGTGGTTCACCTACGAGGGTGAACAGCTGGGCCAAGGCCGCGAGAACGTCAAGACGTTCCTGACCGAGAACCCCCAGCTGATGGCCGAAGTCGATGAGCGGATCCGCGAACACCTCGCTAACGAGAACGCAGCCAAGGCCGAGCAACAGGCCGAACACCTGGCGGGTCATCCGGGGGCGGTGCCCAACAACGTCGATGCCCTTTCCCTCGATGATCAGCCCATCACGCTGAGCGAGTGAGTCGTCCCGGGGGCCGGTCAGAATTGTCTCAAGCCCGGTTCGTTTGATGACGACAAAGCTGGGGCATATCCACTGACTTCGCCGGCCCGGGACGCAGAATTGCGTCCCGGGCTGCTGCGTATCAGGCGGTGTGGCGGCGGTGTTCCGGGCCCCAGGGCGGCTGCGTGGCGAGCCCTGGGCCCGGAGGCCGTCCGGCTGCTGGCACTGGCCACCCACCCGGCTTACGCTCGGTTCCTTCCGCAGACCCGGTGGCCCGTGCCGGGCCGACTGCGGTGGCCAGCGATGAAAGTGAGCAGTTCATGCAGTTCGGAATCATCCCGCCCGTACGCATGGGGGTCACCGCCGATCCGGCCTGGATGACCGCCTTCGCCCGGCACGCCGAAAGCTGTGGTTTCGAGTCAGTCGTATTGGTCGAGCATGCGGTGGTCATCTCGGACTACCAGAGCACCTATCCCTACGCCCCATCGGGGAAGATGCCCTTGCCCGACAACTGCCTCATTCCCGACCCGCTGGAGTTGATGGCCTTTCTGGCCGGGGTGACCGACCGCATCACTCTGGCTACCGGGGTGCTGGTCCTGCCCAACCATCAGGCGGTGGTGCTGGCCAAACGGATTGCCACCGTGGATGTCCTGTCGGGTGGGCGGGTACGGATGTGCGTGGGTGTGGGCTGGATGGACGAGGAGTTGCGGGCCACCGGTGCCGACCCCCGGACTCGGGGCCGTCGCACCGACGAGACCATTCGGGCCATGCGGACTCTGTGGGAGGACGCCGGTCCGTCGGGTGCCAATTTCGAAGGGGAATTCGTGACCTTTCACAACGCCCACTCCTTCCCCAAGCCGGTGCGGCCCGGTGGCGTCCCCCTCCACATCGGTGGGCACAGCCGGGCGGCCGCCCGTCGGGCCGGGCGTCTGGGTGACGGATTCCAGCCGCTGGGTCTCGACGGGGATGAGCTCGGACTGCGTCTGGGCGAGGCCCGCCAGGCGGCGGTGGAGGCGGGCCGCGATCCGGACGCCCTCGAGGTTTCGCTGTCGGGCTATCTGCCCACCCTGTCCGAGAAGGACATCGTCGACGCTCAGGAGGCCGGTGCCGCGCGCCTGGTCGTCTCTGCTTCCATGAGCGCCGAGCTGGACAGGACGCTCGACGAGATGTCGGCCTTTGCCCAGCGTTTCATCGTGTCGGAACCGGCCGGTGGCGGCCCCGGCCCCGACCGATGATGAACGAGGGAAGCTCAAATGATCCGGCGGCGGTCCGGCGCCAGCTACTCGATCTGTCGATTGCCTACGCCGCCGCCGCCGATGCCCGCGACGGTGAACGGCTGGCCCTGTTGTTCGTGGAGGACGGGGAGCTGGTGGTTCCCCGTTATCCCGACGACCTCTCGCTGGCTGTGACCCGCGCCGGGCGTGAGGCGCTGCGGAGCATCCCCGACGCGCTGCGGCGTTACGAGCGGACGTTCCATGTGGTCTCGAATCAGCAGTATGAGGTGGAGAAGGACCGGGCTCGGGGTCAGGTCCTGTGTATCGCCCATCACATCGTGCCCGCTGACGAGCCGGCGGGCTCGGGCCCGGGTGCACCGACCGATCTGGTCTGGCACATCCGCTACATCGACGACTATCGGCAGGAGGAAGGTTCGTGGTGGTTCACCCGCCGGGAACTCCACCTCCAGTGGGTGGAAGCCCGCCCGGTGGTCGCCCTCGGACCGCCATGGCCACCGTCAGGAGCCGATCAGGCCGGAGGTACCGGCTCCGGTGCGGGCGGCCCCACGTAGCGGGCGGCGGGGCGGATCAACCGATTGTCGGCGGCTTGTTCCATCACGTGGGCAGCCCAGCCCATGGCTCTACTCGAGGTGAAGGTCGGGGTGAACATGGGGCGGGGTATGCCGCAGGTGTGCATGACGACACCGGCAAAGAACTCGACGTTGGTATAGAGCTCGCGACCGGGCTTGAGATCGGCCAGCACATCGACCGTGGTGCGCTCCACCTGCGCGGCGAATGCGGCCAGATCGCGGCCGAGTGCTTCGGCCACCCCGCGCAGGAACACTGACCGGGGGTCGTCGGTCTTGTAGACCCGGTGGCCGAACCCCATGATCCGGTCCCCGTTGGTCACCGCGGCGCGGATCCACGGCTCGGCCCGGTCGGGTGACCCGATGGCGTCGAGCATGTCGAGGGCGCGGCTGGGGGCGCCACCGTGAAGGGGTCCCGACATCGCTCCGATGGCCCCGACAATGGCCGCGGCCAGATCGGCTCCGGTGGAGGCGATGACCCGGGCCGCGAACGTGGAGGCGTTGAATCCATGGTCGACGGTGAGGATCATGTACTGCTCGATGGCCCTCACGTGGGCAGGGGGTGCCTCCTCCCCGTTCAGCATCCACAGGTAGTTGGCGGCATGGGAGAGTTCCGGTCGCGGGGGGACCGGGTCGCTTCCCTGCTGGAGTCGGTACAGGGCGGTGAGCACGGTGGGGATGACGGAACAGAGACGAAGGGCCTGTCCTTCGAGCTGGTCATGGTCGATGTCGAGGGTGGGCCGCCAACCGAGCTCCGCCCCCAGGAGCGACACCGCCGTGCGCAGGGCATCGAGGGGTGAGCCCATCGATGCCAGAACGGGAAGGATGCGGGCCAGGCCGTCGGGGATCTCCCGCAGCCCGGCGACCTCTGCCGCGAACCGGGCCGAACCGGCCCGATCGGGAAGGGCTCCGACGAAGAGCAGGTGCCACACGTCCTCGAGCGAGCGCCGGGCGGCCAGCTCGGTAGCCGAGTACTGGCGGTAGTGGTAGAAGCCGGCCCGGCCCTGGACGTCACCCACCGCGGTCTCCGCCACGACCACACCCTCGAGCCCCCGGGGTACTCCGGCGGGATCCTCGGCCGCCGGCCGGATCTGAGCCACCCCCAGGAGATCGCGGATGGACACCACGCCGACCAATTCCCCGTCATCGACAACGGGCAGATGACGGTAATGGTGATGGGTCAGCTCCGACCATGCCTCGCCCACCTTGTCGTCGGTCCGCAGGACGTCGGGATCGGCGGTCATCCAGTGCCGCACGGTGTCGCCCCCGGTGTGGGCCCCGGCGGCGGTCGCCCGCATCAGGTCGCGCTCGGTGAGTATCCCCACCACCCGGTCGGCTTCGGTCACGACCACCGAACCGATCTGGCGTCGGTCCATCGTCGCGGTGGCTTGAGTCAAGGTGGAATCGGCGGTGCAGGTCACGGCGGGGGCCGACATGAGTTCTCCGACGGCGGTGGTCATCTGGTCTCTCGCTCTCTCCTCGGGATGACGACGGCCGTTCCCGGGGCTGTCTCTCCTGGTCTCTCTCTTCTGCTCGTCCAGTGTGAACCTTGCCTCGGGGTTTGTAAATGTTGATCAAGTCAATATCAGCAGGTAGTTTTGAGCCCATGCGGATGCTCGAGAGCGACGAAGCCGCCCGTCGCCTCGGGGTCAAGGTCAGCACGCTTTACGCCTACGTGAGCCGGGGCCTGCTGGTGTCCCACCGGGCTGCCTCCGGGCGGCGGAGCCTGTTCGAGGTGGAGGAGGTCGAGCGGCTGGCTCGTCGCTCGCGACAGGGCAAGGTGGTCGAGACGCGGATGGTCACCATCACCACGGCCATCACCCAGCTGACCGATGACGGACCGATCTACCGGGGCCGTCGGGCCACCGAACTGGCCGCCTCATGGTCGTTCGAGGAGGTGGCGGAATGGTTGTGGGAGACGACGCCATCAGAAGACGGCCACCCACAACCCTCCGGCGGTTGGCATCCCTACGAACTGGGAACGCCGCCCGACATCGGGCCGGCCGGCCGTATGCGCTGGGCCACGGTCATGGCCGGGGCGCGCGATCCCCTCCGCGCCGACCTGCGACCCGAGGCTGTCACCCGGGCCGGCCGGCGCCTGGCCGCCTCCCTGGTGGCCGTGGTGGGAGGAGGGAGGGTGTCAGAGGATGGGGACGGTGATGCGTCGATCGCCTCCCGCTTGGCCGCGGCCATGTCCTCCGCGCCCACATCGGCACAGGTGCGGGCCGTCAACGCCGCCCTCGTGCTCATGGCCGACCACGAATTGGCTACCTCGACCATGGCCGTGCGGATAGCGGCGTCGACCCGGGCCGACATCTACGACGCACTGCTGGCCGGCCTGGGCACCATCGCCGGACCGCTGCACGGCGGAGCCAGTCGGTTGGCCTACTCCTTGCTGGCCGACGCCGAGCAGTTCGGCGCTCCGCGGGCCCTGGACGAGACCTTACGTTGGCAGGGGGTGCTCCCCGGTTTCGGACACTCGGTCTACAAGAACGGGGACGCCCGGGCCACGGTGCTGTTCGACCTGTTCGAGTCCATGGCCGACGCCGCCCACATCGACGTGGTGCGGTCGATCATCGCCGTGGCCGGGGAACACAACATCCCGCTGGCCAACGTCGACCTGGCCATGGCGGCCATCGCCTGGTCGGCCGACATGCCCCCGGAGGCGGGTCAGATCCTGTTCACCGTGGCCCGGGTGGCCGGGTGGGTGGCCCACTATCTCGAAGAGCTCGAGGAGCGTCCACTGCGCTACCGGGCCCGGGCTGTCTACGCCTCCGGCCGGTGACGGCGGAACCCTACCGACCTCGGTATCCCTGCTGACGTCGGAACCCCGACCGGCGGCCCGAGCTGCGACCCGGCCTACGCTTCGGGCATGACCCTCCCGGCACCCGACCCCGATCGCACATGCCTCGTCACCGGCGCCTCCTCGGGCATAGGGGCTGCCATTGCTCGCCTGCTGGCCGTTCGAGGGCACGGCGTCACCCTGGTGGCGCGCCGGGAGGACAGACTGCGGACGCTGGCCGAGGAACTGGCCGGGCACCACGGGGTGCGGGCGGAGATCATCGTCGCCGATCTGACCGACGAGGCCTCTCGGAGCCGGATCGTGACCGCGGTCGAGGAGCGCGCCCTGTCGGTCAACGTGCTCGTCAACAACGCCGGCTTCTCGACAATGGGCCCGGTCTACCGATCCGATCCCCAACGGGAGTTGGCTCTGGTGCGGACCGACGTCGAGGCCGTCGTCCACCTCTGTTCTCTGGTCGTGCCGGGAATGGTCGAACGTCGCAGCGGCGCCGTCCTCAACGTGGCCTCCACCGCCGCCTTCCAACCTCTGCCCGGCCAGGCCGCCTACGGGGCGTCGAAAGCATTCGTGCTCTCCTACAGTCATGCTCTCCGCGGTGAGTTGCGGAGCCAGGGGGTGACGGTCACGGCGCTGTGTCCCGGTCCCGTGGAGACGGGCTTTGCCACCGCCGCGGGGATCACCGATGAAGAGGCGGCCGGCGCCATGCCCAAGATCATGTGGGTGTCCGCCGACGATGTGGCCCGAGCGGCGGTGACCGGCATGGACGCCGATCGGGCGGTCGTCATCCCCGGTGTGGCCAACCGGGTAGCGGCCGCTCTGGGTTGGCACTCCCCCCGTAGCGTGGTGGTACCGATGGTGGCCAGGCAGCACCCGGCACTCGGGAGCTGAAGCCCTAGCCGGGTCTACCCGATGTGGCCGCGGCGATCTCCTGCCGAGATGCGCCCAGGACGAGCAGGGCCTCGGCCGCCACGTCATGGTCTTCGTCGTCTGCCGCCAGAGCCACGATGGCCCGGATGGCGGCCAGTCGGGAGGCAACCTGCCCGGCGGGTGGGCGGACCCGGTTCCGACTTCGCAAGCCAGCGATCATCGTGTTCCTCCCTGAAGTGGAACAGCGCACGCACACAGGTGTGTGCGTGGTGAGGCAGCACACGTGACGTCGATTCCATGATGCGCGCGAGGCCGGGGTTCATGCGCGGATCCCCCTTGAGGTGCACCCCCGTCGGGTGTTCCCGTGCTGGTCCGTCGGGTTAAGTTAGGGCCATGTCCGATTACGTGATCCCCGAGCCGGAGCCCAAGGAGGTCGACGAGAAGCTGTCGATCGAGTTGCGTCACCTTGCCTCCAACGCGGTCTTGAAGGGTAAGCCTTCCGGCAACGAGAAATGTGAGAACTGTCGGTACTACCTCGAGCCTCATCTCGACGTCTCGTACTGCTGGCACCCCAAGTTGCGAATCCTGGTCGGTGATGAATGGTGGTGCCAGTGGTGGGATGCCATTCCCGAGGACTCTCCGTAGGCCCGACGGAGCCGGAGCGGAGAGCCAGTGAGGACAGAGCCACTCCTGGGCGAGAGACCCTGGTTCGGACCGCGACGTTTGGGTTGGGGCCTGAGTCCTGTTTCCATCGAGGGGTGGGTGGTGACCGGCCTGGCTCTGGTGGCCGCCGGTGTCGCCACCCGCCTGTTTCCCGACCGCCCGGCCCTGCGCCAGCTACCGGTTGTCGGGCTCGTCGTTTTCGCCCTTCTCAAGGGCACCGCTCCGGGCGGTGCCCGGGCCCGGTCGGCGTGGATGGAGGAGAAGGGACGACGGGCGGCAGCCCCAGTGGGTGAGGACTGACGGATCGACCGACGCGGTCCGATCGCTTTTCGACGTGGTCGGCTCGGCCCCCGGTGGCACCATCATCACCCTGTTCGGAGCAGCCAGCTGAGATGATGACGCCATGGCCCAACGGGGGACCGCGCCGCACCCGTTGTCGGGACGCGGCCGTCACAAGCCGCCCTTACCGCTGAACGGAGAAGCGAACGGAGTGGCTGACCATCCATGAGTAGCTTCTCGGGACTGAGCGGCGTAAGCCGGTCCCACCTCATCCGGGCCGGTTTGCGAGCGGCGGCGACGGCGACCGTCCTGCTTGTTCTCTACTACAACCTGCCCATCGAGCACCGGGCCCATCAGTCGGTAGCCCTCCGGCTGGGCGTTGCCATGGCCTTCTTCGCCGCAGTGGTTTTCAACGAGGTCCGTCTCATCCCCGGTCATGACCGGCCCATGATGAGGGCGGCGGTAGCCATGGCCACCATCATCCCGCTGTTCCTGATCCTCTTCGCCTGGATCTACCTGACCCTGTCCATGTCGGACCCCGCCGCCTTCGGAGAGCGGTTGGGCCGTAGTTCCTCCCTCTATTTCACGGTGACCGTGTTCTCCACCGTGGGATTTGGCGACATCGTGCCCAAGAGCAACCCGGCCCGTCTGGTGTGCACCGTCCAGATGTTGGCTGATTTGGCGGTGCTCGCCGTGGTGGTGCGCCTGATCCTCGGTGCCGCCGCACGCGGCATGGACCGCCAGTCATAAGCAGGGTCCGCCACCGGTAAGGCGCACCATCGAGGCCCTGGCCGCCAAAACGGCGGGGACCGAGAAGTCGGGCCGGGCCTCCACCGGCCCCACCGCCGGAGCTCCTCCCCTGATCCCGTCGGCATCCGAGGAGGGCGCCCCCGATCCGACCCGTCCTTCCCTGTGGAAGATCCGGCGTATCTGATAAAACGATTGTTTACAGAAACATCATACCTTTCAGAGATAAATACGCTAAACTGACCAGCGAAGACGACCGAAGCAAGAGCGAACCTGAGCAAAGGAGCGGTCATATGCCCATGGCAGACATCACACGCATCGATGACCTCGAGCTGTTCGCCGATTGCAAGCGGACCGAGTTGCGCAAGATCGAACCCCTGACGACCCTGATCCATGTGGCCAAGGACCAGGTCCTCATGCGCGAGGGCCAGGCGCCCCAGCAGTTCATAGTCGTCGGCGGCGGCACGGCCCGCCTGACCAGGGAGACCCAGGACGGAGTGACCACGGTGGCCGACGTCGGCAGCGGCGAGTTCATCGGCGATTCGGCGTTGCTCTCGGGCACCCGGCTGACCACCACGGCGACAGCGGCCACCGATCTGACCCTCTTTGTCAGCTCGGCCAGGGAGTTCCGGTCCATCATGCGCATTGCTCCGTCGGTGGCGCACAAGGTCCGCACTTCGTCCGGCCGGGGACCGGGGGTCACAGGCCAAGCCGCCTGAACAGCTTTTCGGCCCGGACCGGGGCCATCTCACGCCTCCGCCCTTCAAAAGCGAACATTTGTTCGTATAGGCTGGGCGCTGTGGCGTCGTGGCAGGAATCGCTGTTCGATGTGGGAATCTCCGAGGGCCCCCGACCTCTGGCCGAAGGGTTGGCCCACCATGATCTGGGCGACGGGGCCTGGGTGGACGTCCGGATGGACTGGCTCGCCGGCCACCGATCCCTCTTCGAAAGACTGCTGGACGGCGTCCCGTGGCAGGCCGACAGACGGCGCATGTACGACCGGATGGTCGACGTCCCTCGGCTTGTCGCCTTCTATGGAGCAGGATCGGTACTGCCCGATCCGGTGCTGGACCGACTCCGTCTCGATCTCACCGGGTACTACGCAGAGCACTGCGGAGGGTCGTTGCCTACCGCCGGGCTGTGTCTGTACCGGGACGGACAGGACAGTGTGGCCTGGCACGGGGACAGGTTGGGCGACCGGACGGACGCGGTGGTGGCCATCGTCTCCCTGGGCGCACGTCGGCGACTGCTGCTGCGACCGAACGGCGGCGGTCCAGCCCTACGCTTCGACCTCGGGATGGGTGACCTGCTGGTGATGGGAGGTAGTTGTCAGCGAAAGTGGCAACACGCCGTGCCCAAAACGACCAGAACGCTGGCCCCTCGCATCAGCGTTCAATTCCGCTCGCCGGGGGCGGGATGAGCGAAAAACAGGTTCAGACTCTGCCCCGGCAGTTGGGCTTCAGGGTCGGGTTAATGTCGGAGGGGGCGATGGCCGAAGTCGGGGAGAACCCGCACCCGGACAGGCGGTCGTGCCCGACCAGAGGTCCGACGAGCAACCAGGAGGTCCACCCATGGCTCAGAGTGCTGGGCTCCATGAGTCCAAGGAAGATCTGACACCGGCGGCGATTGACCGACACCGGGCCATCGTTTCCGTGCAGGAGGAACTCGAAGCGGTCGACTGGTATGACCAACGGGTCGAAGCCACGTCTGACACCGATCTCGCGTCCGTGCTCGCCCACAATCGGGACGAGGAGAAGGAGCACGCGGCCATGACTCTGGAGTGGCTGCGACGCAATGATCCGACACTCGATGGTCACCTCCGCACCTACCTGTTCACCCAGGGTCCCATTGTCGGCATCGAGAAAGCGGCAGAGGGATCGACGGCCGACTCCGCTGCAGGCTGTCTGGGCATCGGCAGCCTCCGGTGACCCTTCCACCCCACCAAGCTCTGTTCCGGTTCTCCGACGAAAAAGGGACGATCGCATGAAGAAGAGTCCGACCAGTCAGACGCGGGCAGCACCGACACGGGAAAGGTCGGGTTCGTGAGCGACGTCGTCGAGTTGGTGATACCGGTCAACGCCGACCTCGTCGTTCTGGCTCGCATGACAGCGGCCACCGTCGCCTCCCGAGCCAACTTTGATATCGAGGAGGTCGAAGATCTCCGCCTGGCGGTCAATGAATTGTGCATCTCGCTCGTCCAGGGAAGCAGCGATGGACGGCTGGAGCTCCGGTTTACCCGCACGGATGACGCCGTCGAAGTGGCGTGTACCTACCTTCCGGCGCCCAGTTCGCAGAACGAATGGGACCTCGAGGAGGCACTGCAGGGGCTGTCGGCCCGCATCCTCGACGCCCTGGTGGACGACCACGGTGTGGATGACGGAGGTGGAAACCGTCGGGCTTGGCTCCGCAAGCAGCGCGCCCGGCAACAAGCCTGATGTCCGCCCCAACCGGGTCGTCCGCCGGGACGCGTGCCAGCGATTCGTGGAGTTCGCCCGCTCTCGGGACGAGCGCCTGCGCAACCAGTTGGTGGAGGAGCACCTCGGCCTGGCCCACCAGTTGGCGCGTCGTTTCTCCAACCGGGGGGAAACTTATGATGACCTGGTGCAGGTGGCCTCGCTGGCCCTGGTCAAAGCGGTCGATCGCTTTGATCCGGAGCGGGGTGTCGAGTTCAGTACCTTTGCCACTCGGACTGTCCTCGGCGAGCTGAAGCGCCACTTCCGCGACAAAGGTTGGGCCATCCGGGCCCCTCGCAGGATTCAGGGGCTCTACCTCGAGCTCGGCCCGGTCATCGAATCACAGACGCACGAACTGGGTCGACCCCCAACCGTGGCGGAGATGGCCGCCATCACCGGAGCCTCCGAAGAAGCCGTCCTCGAGGCCCTTGAGGCGGGCCAGAGCTATCGGACGGCATCGATCGATGCTCCCGACCGCCACCACGGCACGATCGCCAACCGGCTCGGCGAGGTCGACGCCGGCTTTACCGGTACCGAAGATCGGATCATGTTGGCTATTTCGCTGGCTGACCTGTCCGAACGCGATCGGACGATCCTCAACCTTCGTTTCGTAGAGGGATTGACCCAGTCGGAGATCGCCACCCGGGTGGGTATCAGCCAGATGCACGTATCCCGGCTCATCGCCGCCAGTCTGGCCAGGCTGCGGGAAACTCTCGGGGGCGAGAGGTGATCGGCACCGGGCCGGCATGAGGCACTGCGGCCGAGGCGGCGAGACGTGGGTGGACCGGCGGGCTTAGCGAAGGGAGGCCGACGCACTGCGTACGCATGACACGACCCGACCGACGGTCTCGCTCTGAAGAAGGGTGAAATCGGAGGCGCATCGTGCCAGTGCGGCGACAGTGAGCTTCGGGCGGGGGTCGGCTGGATTGGCCACTGTCCAGACCCAGGCGTCGGCGTGATGCAGGGGCGCCTGGCCGGTCACCGCGGTCATGACCGCCACCACGAACTGTACCGAGGTCACACGATCATAAATGGGGAGATCCGGTTGGGCGGGAAGCACCACAGAGGTCACCCCCCACTGTCGTAAGGCCCGGCGCATGGCGGTGAGACTGTCCGGCCCGTACGAGGTCGCGGAGTAGAGCTGCGAGTACGTAGCCTTACCGAAGAGGACTTCGCCAGCCCGTTCTATCCCGTCCCGGGAGACGATTCCTTCGGGGCCTCCCCCTCCCACCATGTCGAAGTCCATCCTGTCCACGGCCTGCCAGGTCATGGCGCTCTGAATACCGGCGTAGGGAACAGGAAACACCAGCAGAACCGGGCGGGGCTTATGTGGCCGGAGCGCTTTGTCGAACCAAGTGGGAAGCCGGATCGGCTGCGTAGTTATCGGAACAGTGGCGGACAGGTAGAAGGCCGTCGGACCGAGGGCGACCAGAGCCACCACCGCCCCGGTCAACCCACCGAACCAGCCGGAGCGTCCGGGCGTCGAAGCTGTTCGAGCCACCGCGGCGTTGTAAGCGTGGTCGATGATGAGGGCGATCATCACGGCCAGGCAGAGATACGTGATGATCAGAAAGCGACCAGGAATCACGTTCTGGAGTAGAGGGAGTCGGCCGACTGGCTGCCAGGGAAGATCGACGTCATTTCGAGCGCCCAGGGCCAGGATGAGTGAGACGACGGTCATGCCTGCGAAGAACCACAACCTCCGGTCACGCCGCCACAGGAGGAGGCCTACGACCACCACGACGATGGCCCCGATCCCGAGGTAGTCGGGGGAGAGCCACGGTCCCTGATATCCACCCACCCGCTGCGCCATTGTGACGTACCCCGACACGTCCCTGGTCGGGACGACCAGGTCCTTGAGGACCACTCCGTAATGGCTGAGATTGGGACCGGGCCAGATCGGACCCGAAAGATGAGCGGGTCCGGCCAGCGCGAACCAGGTCGGATAGATGAGCAGAGCCGCCGCCGTCATGGATCCCGCAGCCAGGCCGACTGTGGCACGGCGCAAACGCCGGAAGCCGATACCACCGGAGCTCGCACCGGCTACGACGAGGACCACGGTTCCGAGGACGACAGCGATGGCCATGATGATCAGCGCCTCCGTTCCGATGAAGAACTGCAAGGCGACCAGGAGCCCGAGGGCGATTCCGATGAGAACGGGGCGTCGTCCCTGTCGGAAGAGCAGATCGTCGAGGCAGAGGACGATCAGGGGTGGGATTACCGCCATGGCGGACATCAGATAGGCGTTGGTCAGATTGACAATTATGAACGGAGAGAAGCCGTAGAAGAGACCTCCGACAAAAGCGGCCGGCATCCATGACACCCATCGTCGGATGAGGACGAAGGTGAACAGAGCCGACAGGACCGGTGCCAGGGTCAGGGCCACGTTGAGACTGGCCACCGGTCCGAACAGCCAAGTGACAGGAGCCAGCACGATGCCGATGGCCACGACGCTGGTATTGGAAAGGAGGTTGATGCCGACCGGGTGGAAAAGTGCCGTCGAATAGAGCGGATCGAGGCCGTGTGTCAACGCATATGCCGGCCATTCGATGAACCAGATGAACAATGAGGTGTCGCCGCACCCGCAGGTTGCGGTTGACGTCGGATGGTGCGACCAGACGTTCGACCAGACCACCAGCGAGAGAGCCGCATAGAGGGCACCGGCGCAGGTCAGAGGACGCCAGCTCCGCTTGGCTTTCGTGACCCCTTGAGGCTTCGGCCGTCTGTCGGTGTCGCCGCCATGGTCGGAACCCTGGTGGGTTCCGTCCGGTTCGGATCCGGGCTGTGCCGTCACCGAGGGGTGGGTGGTGACGCTCAACGGGATCGGGGAGATCCGCCCCGCAGTGGCGGATCATGGTTGGGGCCATTCCTGACAACGAGGCGGGGCTCGTACATTCTCCGACTCTACGCGACGGAACAGAATGGATCCGATTCCGCCGTCCCGTCCGTTGGTCGCCGCCTACCATCCGGAAGTTGGGCCGACGACGGCCGCTGATTCGCCCTCCGTCCCCCAATTGCCCGAGTTTGAAGAGGCACCAGGGTTATGCTGGCTATGAGCGCAAGACGAGCATTGGGTGGTGGTTGTGCGGCTGGGTCGGAGGATGATCGGGACTCTGTTCGCCGTGGTACTGGTGGGGTCGGCCGCCTCGGCGTGTGGGTCCAGTGCTGTTTCTTCCACCACCGGTGCCACGGGCTCGACGACGACTCATCCGGCCAAACCTCAGACCGCTCCTCCGCTGAGCCAGCTCACGACTTCGGTGCAGGCGCAGATCACCGGAACCGGTCCCAGCGATTTTTCGGTGGGCGGCGTTTCCAAGGTCACCTGCACGCTGCCGGCGGCGTGGGAAACGGGAGCGACGTTCAAGTGCTACGCCTACGACTTCGCCCAGGACGAGATGGGTGAGTACGACGGGACAGTGCAGGCGGCGTCGGGCGGCACGCCCCAGTGGAACGGTCTGTGGAGTCCCAAATAAGTTCTCCTGGCGATGCCGTGTCCGGCTGTCGGTGACGGGTAGGGGCCGGCCTCACCGGTAACGATGGCTACGCTTGGAGCAGAACTCCGATGCGCACGCTCGACGACGATCTCGGCCATCGGCTCGAAGTGGTCCGGAGGCCGTCCCGGGTGGTCTCCTTGGTTCCGTCTCTGACTGAGGCCCTGGCCGTGTCGGCGCCCGGCCTCCTGGTCGGAGCCACCGACTGGTGCACCCATCCCGCGGACTTGGAGGTAGTCCGGGTCCGAGGTACCAAGAATCCCGACTGCGATGCCATCATCGCTCTCCAGCCGGATCTGGTGGTGGCCAACATGGAGGAGAACCGCCGCATCGATGTCGACCGCTTGCGAAAGGCCGGAGTGCCGGTATGGGTGACGGTCATCGAGTCGGTTGATGACGCACTTCTTTCCCTACCGCGTCTGCTGGTCGAGGTCCTGGGTCTGGCACCACCCGCATGGCTGACGACGGCCACCGCCGCCTGGCGTGAACCGGCGCCCCCGTCGTGGGCCCGGGTGGTGGTACCCATCTGGCGGGACCCGTGGATGGTGGTCGGTCCCCGTACCTTCGCCGGTGATGTGGCGGCCCGAATGGGATTGGCCAACGCGGTGACCGATCCCTCCTCCCGCTACCCCAAACGGTCGCTCAACGAGTTGGTAAAGACACGGCCCGATGTGGTCATCCTGCCCGACGAGCCCTACCCGTTCAGTGCCGAGGACGGACCCGACGCCTTCCCCGGCGTGACCTGCGCCCTGGTGTCGGGGAGAAGTCTGACCTGGTACGGGCCGTCCATGGCGACGGCCAGGCAGGAGCTCATCGAGAGGATCAGAGCGGCCCTGGAGCTGTGACGATCAGTCGACACCGGGTCGATCCCCCCGGTGCTCTGCTCAGACGTTGCGCCGGTAGGAGCCACCCACTTCGAAGAGGGCCTCGGTTATCTCGCCCAGTGTGGCATGGCGCACCGTCTCCATCAGTGCACCGAAGATGTTTTCTCCCCGTAGAACGGTGTCCCGAAGGGCATCAAGGGCACTGGCGCGGCCGGAGGCATGCTGTTGCCGGAAATCACCAAGGCGGGCCAGCTGCCGGCGCTTCTCCTCCTCGGTGGCGCGGGCCAGTTCGGTCGGTTCCGGGGCTACCTCGGGGAGTGGCGTCGTAAATGTGTTTACGCCGACGATGGGAAGGGAGCCGTCGTGCTTGCCGTGCTCGTAGACCATCGAATCGTCCTGTATCCGTCCCCGTTGATAGCCGGTTTCCATGGCGCCGAGGACGCCCCCCCGCTCACTGATCCGATCGAGCTCGGCGAGGACCTCTGCTTCCACCAGGTCGGTGAGTTCTTCGACGACAAAGCTGCCCTGGAGCGGATTCTCGTTGAGAGCCAGGCCCCACTCCTTGTTGATGATGAGTTGGATGGCAAGCGCCCGGCGTACCGAGTCGCCGGTCGGCGTGGTGACCGCTTCGTCGTAGGCATTGGTATGAAGACTGTTGGCGTTGTCGTAGATGGCGCAGAGCGCCTGCAGGGTGGTCCGGATGTCGTTGAAGGCCATCTCCTGGGCGTGCAGGGACCGTCCGGACGTCTGAACGTGGTACTTGAGCTTCTGGGCCCGCTCGTTGGCCCCATAACGCTCCTTCATGGCGATGGCCCAGATACGCCGGGCCACCCTGCCGATCACCGTGTACTCGGGATCCATCCCGTTGGAGAAGAAGAAGGACAGGTTCGGAGCGAAATCGTCGATGTGCATGCCCCGGGCCAGGTATGACTCGACGTAGGTGAAGCCGTTGGCCAGGGTGAAGGCCAGCTGGGTGACAGGGTTGGCTCCCGCTTCGGCGATGTGATAACCGGATATCGAAATCGAGTAGAAATTGCGCACGCCGTGGTCGATGAACCACTCCTGCATGTCGGCCATGGCGCTGAGTGAGAAGTCGGTCGAGAAGATGCAGGTGTTCTGCCCCTGGTCCTCCTTGAGGATGTCGGCCTGTACCGTTCCCCTGACCGTCGAGAGGACGGTGTCGGCCACGGCGGCAGCCTCGTCAACAGTGGCCGCCCGCCCGTGTTCCTCTTCGAATCGGTCGAGACCCTGGTCGATGGCCGTGTTGAAGAACATGGCCAGAATGGTCGGTGCGGGCCCGTTGATGGTCATCGACACCGAGGTGGTCGGATCACACAGGTCGAATCCGTCGAAGAGCACCTTCATATCGTCCAAGGTGGCAATGGACACGCCTGAGGTGCCGATCTTGCCGTACACGTCGGGACGTTCATCGGGGTCGCGGCCATAGAGGGTCACCGAGTCGAAGGCGGTGGACAACCGGGTGGCGGGCTGGTCGTCGGCCAGTAGGTGGAACCTTCGGTTGGTCCGAAAGGCGTCGCCCTCACCGGCGAACATGCGAGCCGGGTCTTCTTCCTGGCGTTTGAAGGGGAACACGCCGGCGGTGAAGGGGAAATGGCCGGGAACGTGTTCGGAGCGGAGCCAGCGGACCAGGTCGCCGTGGGCCTCCGCTCGGGGTAGGGCAACCCGCGGGATGCGAGTGCCGGAAAGCGAGGTGCGCCAGAGCGCCTGACCCGATCCGGCCTCTCCATGTGCAGAGAGCGCCGATCGGATCTCCTCCCACTGCTCGAGGAGGATCCGACCGGCTGGATCCCGTGTGCTCTCGACCTCGGTGAGTAGGCGGCCGATCTGGCCGCTGTCCACCCGCTGGGCCCGGGCCAGCTCCAGCACTGCACTGAGCTGCTCGGACCGGCGGGCCTCTGCGGCCAGCACGGCGGACGTGGCGTGATAGGTGCGGATGGTGTCGGCGATGTCGGTGAGATAGCGGCGGCGAGCGGCCGGCACGAATCCGTTAAATTGTTCCGATCTGTGATCGGTCACGGTCGGAAGAACGCCGGCACTGACCTGGAGGCCCTTATCGGTCAGCTCGCTCTTGAGTCGATGGAAGAGGGCGGTGGTTCCCTCGTCGTTGAAGCGCGAGGCGACGGTTCCGTATACCGCCTCGTCACCGACGTCCCCGGGAGCCGAGTGGTGGTCGCGATTCCACTGTCGGCACACCTGGCGGAAGGCATCATCGGCCCCGTTGCGATCGAACTTGTTGATGGCCACCACGTCGGCCATTTCGAGCATGTCGATCTTTTCGAGCTGGGAAGCGGCCCCGTACTCAGGGGTCATCACGTAGAGGGAGACATCGGCGATCTCGATCACGGCGGCATCCCCCTGGCCGATTCCCGGAGTCTCGACGATGATCAGGTCGAAGCCGGCCCCACTGCAGGCGGCCACCACCAAGGGGAGGTGCGGGGGGAGCTCGGAGGATGATCCCCGGGTGGCCAGCGATCGGAGGAACACGGTCGGAGTGTCGATCGCATTCATCCGGATGCGATCCCCGAGGAGAGCGCCTCCGCCGCGTCGTCGGGTGGGGTCGACGGCCAGGACGGCGACGGACAGCTTGTCCTGCTGATCCAGGCGTATCCGGCGCACCATCTCATCGGTCAGCGAGGATTTGCCTGAGCCGCCGGTGCCGGTGATGCCCAAAACGGGAATGGGGCGCCGGCCGCGAAGTGCTATCAGGGCATCGACGGCCGGGGTGTCGACGGCGCCCCCTTCGATGCAGGTGATCCACCGGGCCAGGGCCAGCGGGTCACCTTCGAGCAGGGTGTTGATGGGAGGCGGTCCGTCGTTGGTCAGATCGCGGTCGCATTCTGCGACCAGAAGGTTGATCATGCGTTCGAGTCCCAGGCGCTGGCCGTCAGCCGGCGAGAAGATGTGACGGACGCCGTAGCTCTCCAGCGCGGTTATCTCCGACGGGACGATCACCCCGCCCCCGCCGCCGTAGACATGGATGTCGGGGCGGCCCATCTCCCGGAGGCGGTCCATCAGGTAGCGGAAATACTCGACGTGGCCCCCCTGGTAGGAGCTGACGGCGACACCCTGGACGTCCTCTTCGATGGCCGCCTTGGCGACCTCGTCAACCGACCGGTTGTGCCCGAGGTGGACGACCTCGACGCCCTGGGCCTGCAAGAGGCGGCGCATGATGTTGATGGCGGCGTCGTGGCCGTCGAACAGGCTGGCGGCTGTGACGAACCTGACCGGGTGGACGGGCACGTGGAGGTCCATCAGTCACCTACCGCTACGGGCACAGCGGCGCACGGGCGACGGGACGGCACCAGAACAGATTACTGCAACGTCCTGCAGATCCATCAGGGCTCCCTGGCTCATTCGACAGGGCTGTCTCGGCCGATTGCTCGGACCGGCGAAATATCGACAAACGACGATCAGGTAGCGCAGCCGGCATAGAAGCCAACCTTTATGTGGTCAAGGGGTACGACGATGCCACCGGGATCGGCTCACCGAATCGACACACCGAATCCTTGTCGCCCTGAGGCACTTCCCCAACAACCGGCGCTCGCCGTTCGGGAATCGGCCACTCCATTTCTGACGAACCGCGGGCAGAGACACCAGCGGAAATTCGGGGCCCACCGGCCGGTAGGGCAACCTTCGGCTGGTTGAGGCTCAGGATTACCCGAACCACCCGAACCACCCGGAGTGCCGGCGCCGCCGAGCGGGAATCATTTGCGGACGCAATGAGTTGAACGGTTGGGAAGTGGTGTTCGGCGTGGGAGGCGACGAGCTGCCCCGGGAGAAGAGGTAGGTGACAGTGAGAGTCATCATGCTGGCCCTGGTCGCCAGTGGGTTCACCGCGATGGCGTCGGTGGCGCAACGCCGGGCGGCGGCACCGGCGCCCGGCGAGTTGAGCTTCAGTTGGCGTCTGGTCGGCTACCTGCTGCGTCGGCCGCTGTGGTTCATCGGCATCGCCTGCATGATCTTCGGCTTCCTCTTCCAGATCGAAGCGCTCAGGATCGGGAGCCTGAGCGAGGTGCAGCCGGTCATCGCCGCCGAACTGGTCCTGGTCTTCGGCATCATCGCCCTCTCCAATCCCCGTCGGGTCCAAGCCCGGGATTGGTTGGCGGCACTGGGTATGTCCGTGGGCCTCGCCGCCTTCCTGGTATTGGCCAGGCCGACCAAAGGGCATATCCATGCTTCTCCGTCGATGTGGGTGGTGTCGGGGTTGTCGGCCGTCGCCCTGGCCGGACTGCTGAGTGGGCTGGCTTCCCGACCGGGGCGGGCCGGCCCGCGGGGGAGCCATAAGGCGGCGTTACTGGGTATGGCCGCGGCCGTCATGTTCGGATTCGTGGCCGCCGTGATCAAAGAGCTCAGTACCCACCTGTCAGAGGGGCTACCCGGTATCCTCACCACCTGGTCGCCCTACGTACTTCTCCTGTCGGGCGCGGCGGCCATGTACCTCGCCTCCAATGCCTTTCAGGCTGGATCGCTGGCCGCATCCCAACCGGCGCTGACCATCGTCGACCCGCTGGTGGCCTGTGTGCTGGGCGCGGCCCTGTTCGGCGAACGGCTCGACATGCGACCGTGGGCCGTTGCCGGTGAACTGGCCGCACTGGCCGCCCTGGCTGCCAGCGTGATAGTGCTCAGCCGAAGCCCGCTGGTCGGTGCCGGGAAGTCGCTTCACTCCGACGGGCAGGTTGCCTCGATACCGAACGACACCGTTGGGTCGGGGCGGACAGAGACTCTCGAGCGGGCTACCGGCTACCAGGGCCCCGCTGTCGATGGCCTGTTCGCGTCTATGGAGGTTGTGGCCGAGCCAGCGTCTTCTCTTCTGACGAGGCCTGACTCCGGCGGGTCATCGAAGGGTCGAGGCACCCATGACCTGGTGCCTCGGGGCGGTCGGGCCGAATGCACCCGAGGCGGGCGTCGAATGGTTCGATCGGGCTCCGCCGACCAGAGATGAGCACCTGACCGGTCCCACCCGGTTGGGCTCAGTGCCATCGACGCAGACTCAGATCGCATGGAGCATCCACACATTCGGCTCCCAGTAGGTCCCGATCCCATTTTCGACGTGGACCGGGGCCAGTCCGAAGGGAAAGACGTAGTCTCCGTCAGCCGGGAACTCCAGATCGGTCCACGTCTGCCATTCGGCGACAGACGCTTCGATCTCCATCGAACGTGGCTCTGTTCTGACAATGGTTGCTCCCAGGCGACTGTGAGCCCGTATCCAGGGATCGAAAGGCGTCCCGTCGTCTCGTTGCCAACCAGCGTATTGAGCGATCGGAACAAGCGGATAGCGGTCCTTCAAAATGGGTCGCACCGGTGCCAGCAGCGGTCCCAGTCCGTTTCTGCGGGCCGCGTCGCAGAGAGCCTGAAGAACGAGATGGCTCACCCCCTCGCCCCGCACGTCAGGTGCCACTTCTGCAGCCAAGGCTGAAAGAGCGGTCGGATTACGCCGATCTTCGAGCGCACGCAATCCCATAGCGTCGATTCCAGCGGGCAGATCGGCAAGGGTCCCATCCCAGAAGAAAGGAATACTGCGTCCCCGCGCCAGTACCCGATCAGCGCTTTGGTGGTAGATGACAACCTGAAAGTCGGCGTACTTTGGTATCAGCGAGCCGAAGTACTTGGGGCTGTGTTTTCCGCCCCGGTTGTATGCGGGCCACAGCTGAGAAAATGACTCGGCCCTCGCCCAGAGATCCGGCCTCTGCCCGGCAGTGAAGACGCGGTATCCGAATGATGCCGGAGTGAGGGCGCCTGGCACGGCCGCAATTGTGCCCGACCCGGAACCGGTCAGCGGCAAACGGCACTGCGGTGCTTGGAATTGCTCGGCAAAGGCCGGGCAGGCTGACCATTAGCACCGAAACGGCAAACGCCGGCCCGGTACCTGGTCGGACAGCGCCACAAGCCGGCGCCTTTCAGGTCATGCCCGTGGAAAGCTGCCCAGATGGATCAGCGCCTATCGCTCATCACGCTCGGAGTAGCCGATGTCGACCGAGCCCGCTCCTTCTACGAAGCGCTGGGCTGGTCCGGTGAGACTCCCGATGGGGATGTCGTCTTCTTCCAGGCCAGCGGGATGATCATCGCCCTTTGGGGCCGGCATCAGCTCGCCGTCGACTCAACCGTGGTGGACAACGGCAGATGGGGCGGCGTGACGCTCGCCTACAACGTGTCGTCGCCCGCCGAAGTGGACTCCATTCTCGCCGAAGCGGCCCGGGCTGGAGCAACCGTCGGCAGGGCAGCCGCGCCTACCGACTGGGGTGGGTATTCGGGGGTATTCGTGGACCTCGATGGTCACCCCTGGGAGGTTGCTCACAATCAGGGGTGGCATCTCGCCTCCGACGGCTCGATACACCTCCGCTAGACAGCAAACGGCGGGTAGGGAGCTTGACGCGGTGATCGATGTGACGGAGCGCGAACATGTTCCCATGACAGAATCGATCTACGAGGCCGCCGGCGGGAGACGCTTCTTCATTGCCCTGGCCCACGCGTGGCACGCGCGCTGTCTGGCCGACCCCGTTGTGAGCCACGCCTTCTCCCACGGCTACCATCCCCAGCATTCGGAACGCCTGGCCGCTTACTGGGCCGAAGCGCTCGGAGGACCGGCCGACTACTCGGCCTCCATGGGCGATGAGTCCAGTGTGGTCCGTATGCACTCAGGAAACGGGGAGCATCGGGAGATGGACGAGCGGGCCCAAACCTGCTTCGCCCAGGCCCTTGACGACGTCGGTATCGCCGACGACACCCGCCTGCGGTCGACGCTCAAGGCGTACTTTCGCTGGTCGACCGAGTCGCTGGCAACCCACCCGGAGTCACCGGATCATGTTCCGGCCGGACTGGCTCTGCCTCGGTGGTCGTGGGACGGGCCACTCTGAACCGCCTGTTCGTGGTCGACACCCGCCGGCGTCTCAAAATGGCAGGTCTGCCAGGGCGCAGACAATTCAACTTCGGATGAGCCGATAGAGCTCGACCTCACCGGGGATGCCGTTCAAGCGATGGGGGCCCAAGGAGACATGAGGTAACCCGGCGCCCGTCGCCACATCCGAGGTGGTGACCACTTCTCCGGGCTGGCCCATCTTGCCGGCACGACTGGCCAGGTTGACAATGGGTCCGAACACATCACCGTCGCGCAGTAGGACCTCTCCGCTGGCCAGTCCCACCCGCACGGGTGGGATCGTGACGTGACCATCAAAAGCATCGGCCAGATCGAGCGCAATGGAAGACGCCGATAACGCATCCGGAGCCGTATACATGATCTCGTCGCCGATGAGCTTGACGACTCGACCGCCCCCCTCGGTGATGGTCTCTGTGGAGGTGCGCTCGAACTCACTCAACGCCATCCCGAGTTCGTTGAGGTCGAGCAGCTCGCCGAGCTGGGTTGAGCCCACCAGGTCAACGAAGCCGACAACCAGCGATCGGCTTTCGATGCCCACGAGATCAGCATCCGAGTCCGTCAGTCGCCGCGCAATGAGCAAGTGCTGTCGCAGCAGTGCGTCGAGAGCAGGGGCTAGGATCCGAAGTAGTGAGGCGGCCTCCACGTTGGCACGGGCCACGCCTAAACCGACCGGGTCCTGGCGTTGAGCAATGGGCGCCACATTGACCAAGAATGACGAGATCACCGCGTCGGCGATGCGTGACATCGCCAACCCGAACACCCGTAACAACTGAATGCTGGCTTCCTCACCGAAGACGTCGGCGAACTCACTCATATGCGAAATGAACTCCACGAACCCCTCGGTGAACACAGGTACATCGGGTTCGGGGTCCGGGATGCCGGCCGCTTGCACGAGCGACCTCACTTCGAGACTGCTCATTCCTGATCGTTCCACTGCCTCTTCGAGGGTCAAAGCTGTTCCACCCCGGATGGAAAGCACGCCCGCCAGTGCCGGAAGTGTGTCACCGAAGGTCACCAGCTCATCGGTAGTTGCGCCAAGCGCGGTTACATAACGCAGCAGTTCCAATCGGAGCTCGGCATGGGCGCCATCAGGGTCGTACAGGCCGATAGCTGTTAGCTCTTCCGGTTCCATTGGTGAACAAGTACACACGACTCATCATGCCTGCGCCACCACTCCAACCTCCGCCCTTACGGTTCTTACTGAACCATTTTCGCCGCGGCAAGCGGGCAACGTGGAGTGGGGCGATGCCGATTCAGCTTCCGCGGCGGATCTGCGTGCCTGGCGTGTCGGGGTCGAGTCCCCAGGCGGCGACCCATGTCGGCGTGATCCGGATGATCTCACGGCTCATGAACGGTACCGGGGGGTCGATGTCACTGAGGGCCACCGCGGTGCCTCGGATCTCGAGGCCCCGTACTGTCCACGGGTCCCTCGACACGAGGTCGTCAATCACCAGGGCGACGTGGGCGTTGGACTCGACGTTGCGGAACTTGCGTGAGCCGCCCATGGCGTGTCCACCAATGATGATCTCGCCGGTTTGCTCGTCGAGGAACACGCCGATCGGGTTGTTCTGGGGGGCGCCGTCGGCATCCACTGTGGCCAAGCGGCCGAGGGGCTGGCTCTGCACATAGGCCCGCTCGACGTCGGTCAAGAAGATCCTGGTGGTCATGGTCGCAGCCTATGCCGATGGGCGAAGGGCGGGCTCGCTTTCCGGCATAGGGCGAGTGACGCGGGGTTGGCGAGCCGGTCTAAGTTCACTGCTAGATGCGGCCAGAGGACTTGCCGAACGAGCAGTTCTTCAATCTCGAGCCGGGAATCGCTCTATGAGTTGCCAACCGATACATTTCACCCTGCCGATCTTCACTGAGTGCCAGGCGTCTACTGGCATTGCCTTCACCATTTGAGCCGTGATCCAGAGGGAGGACCTTTCGTGTTCGCTTCGCAATCCGCTGGTGTTCGATCATGAGTACGTTCGCCAATCCGGCATGGCTCCCATTTTCGGTGAGTGAAGCAGCGTCCGCCGGCGATGCCACTGACAGCGATCTGGATTCCGGCCAGGCCTGGAATCATCTGCTGGACACTCTCCGGCGAAGCGGCGACGTCATCCTGGGGGATTCCGTCCCCGCCGAGCCCGTGGATAGGGCGTCCGGGTTCCGTCATCTACTGGTCCTTTTGGGAGTGGGTATCGACGAGCTGTTGCGAAGGGGGCTGGACCCGGTGCCGGCGGTCAAACCCTCGGGTATGGATGCCGCCTACAAGTGGGGCATGGAGTGCCCCGACTGCATCTACGTGGGCTCGGCACTCAAAGGTGGAACGACCTATCGGCTATGGGGCAATCGCGGCACGGCCCGGTATGTGGGCCTGCAGGTCATGTCCGGGATGGCCTCCAGTTTCAACGCGCTGATCGACGACTTTGAGCTGGGACCGAACGGGGAGTTCGAGATCTTCGTCTCGGCCGAACCTCACGACGGAAATTGGATTCCTCTCGATGAAGGGGCAACCATGCTGGTCGTCCGCCATTTCTTCTATGACTGGGAACACGAGGTTCCGGTGACCATGTCGATCGAGCCTGTGTCCGGTTCGATCGACGCCGGCGAGCGCTCGTCGGCGGACCCGAAGGCCGTCATGGCCCGCCAGGTGATTGCCCTGGGTGACTTCCTGGAGGAGAACCTGAGGTTCTTCCTCGGGTTCTCGAACCCCGAGGCACCCAACACCTTCCTCCCTCCGTTGGACGGTACGGCCATGGGAGCGGCAGCGGAAAACCGTCCGGTGATCGGCTCGTGGAAGTTGGCTCCTGAGGAGGCACTGATCATCGAGGTCACCCCCCCGGAGGGGGTCTATTGGAGCTATTCGCTGGGGAACGTCTGGTGGGAGACCATCGACTATGGCAATCACCAGTCGAGCCTCAATGGCTTCCAGGCTTCCGTCGACGGGGACGGAAAAGTACGGGTGGTGGTGGCCCATCGGGACCCGGGCGTGGCCAACTGGTTGGACACTGCCGGCCACAGCGAAGGACCGATCATCTTGCGGTGCGTTCGCACGGATAACGCACCGGTCCCCACAACGAAGGTGGTGCCATACGAACGGGTGATCGGGGAGTTGCCCGCTGACACCCGCCGAATTTCGGCCGTCCAGCGGGCCGCCGCCATCGACATCCGCCGCAGAGCCGTAAGCAGGCGGTTCGCCCGATGAGCCTCGACATCGGAGAGATCGAGACCGATGCCCGCAGCCAGAACGGCCTCGCCGACACCGGTGGCGATTACTACCGGGAGGGACTCGAGCGTCTGGTCACGTCGATGAACGCCGAAGGCGATCTCACCGAGATGGGTGAGATCATGCAACGGGCTCGATTGACAGCGCTCCTGGCCGCCCGCCTGGCGGTGGAGGATACCTACAAACACCATCCCGAAATTGACGACGAGGAGATCGGCGGGCCAGTCTTCGTCATCGGTCTTCCCCGCACCGGCACCACCGCTCTCAGTCAGTTGGTGGCTGCCGACCCGCAGTTCCGATCATTGCGCCTGTGGGAGTCAGGATCGCCCGTTCCGCCACCGGAGAAGGACAGCGAGCACTCCGATTCCCGCATCGCAGCCACCGAGGGAAACCTCGCTCTGATGAACGAAGCCTTCCCCCTCATGCAGACCATGCATCACACCGAGGCCACCACGGCAACGGAGTGTCAGGACCTCATGGGAATGAGCTTCCGCACAGCCCACTTCGACGGCTTTGCCCGAGTGCCCTCGTACATGGAGTGGGTCATCGACAGCGATATGAGGGAGACCTACCGCTATCACAGGCGAGTGCTACGCCTGCTCCAGTGGCATTGTGGGCCGACCCTGTGGCACCTGAAAACACCGGTGCACATGTTCGCCCTCGACGCCCTGGTGGAGGCCTATCCCAACGCCCGCTTCCTCTGGAGCCACCGAGACCCGGCCAAAGTCATCGGATCGGTCTGCAGCCTCATCCACTACACCCGCAGTTGGAGCAGTGATCGTGATGATTCTGTCGAGTTGGGGGCCGAGCAGCTCGACCGCTGGTGGGTTGCCGTGCAAAGGGCCATGGACTTCCGCGAGCGCGTGGGCGAAGAGCGATTCGCCGATGTCTCGTTCTCGGACCTGCAAACCGATCCACTAACGGCTCTGGCCGGGGCCCTGGGACAGATCGGCCTTCCCTTCGACGAGTCATCGCGGGCCTCCGTCCAGAAATGGGCCGGCTCCCACGAACCGGGAGCTCAGGGAACTCACCACTATGAGTTATCGGACTTCGGTCTCCATGCCGACCAGATCAGAGAGCGATTCGCGCCGTACTGCGCCGCTTTTGGCGTGGAGGATTGAGCGTCGATTCCTGCTCCTACTGCCGCACAGATTGATCACTTCTGACAGACGAGCAGGCTTCAATCAAAGATAGATCCCGGACGACCGCGACTTCATGTCGATCAGCTCATCGGCGACTGGGTGCTCTGAGATCCGGCGAACCGGCTTGAGCTCTGCGGTTTTGATGAAAGTCGCCGCCACGTTTCAAAGCGATATTTAGTTTCCCCGTCCTGACGATCGTCGCTCTGGGTCGCCAGCCGAAACTCTGTCTGGTAGGGCGGGAAGAACTTGGTGCAATCGAAGTCACCAGAGACCTGGGTCAGTAGAAGTTCGCCAGCCTCGCTGATTGTCTCTGCGTACACCGCGGCACCACCGATGACCCACACGTCTTCGCCCGGGTTCTCGGTGACCAGCTGATCCAGGCTACCGATCGGTCGAAAGCCTTCGCGTAATGGCTCCGGACCAGTTGTCAGCACAAAGTTGTCTCGTTCATGTAGCGGCGCGGCGAACTCGCTGTAGGTTGCCCGGCCCATCAGGATGAGACCGGTGGCTGTCCTGTCGTGAAAGTAGGCAGTGTCACCGGGAAGCTTCCACGGGATACCCGAGGCCGTGGCGATCCCCCGTCGAGAGTCCATGGCTGCGATAAGACGGATCATGGTGAATGGCGAGTCCGGGCTTGTGCCCTTGACCAGCAGTGCGACCCAATTTATACCGGGCCGGAGCCCTCGAGAGCCCGGCAGCGAACTGATGTCCGTCCGAATGCCGACGCGGGCGCCGACGGTCTCAGTTGGGGCGGGATCGCCGGGTGCAAAACTGAGTTTCCGCACCCACTACCGGCTTTCAGCCCGCTCCCACCTACACGTTCAGGCTAGGTGAGCCAAGATTGGAGTTCGTTCCGGCCAATCTGCGCCGGTCAGAGGAAGAGCGAGGACGGGAAGTGGCCGACGAGGGCGTGCTGGACCCGTGGGTCGAAAAGTGGATGGCGGAGAACCCGATGATGGCCAACCCTCTCGACGAATTCACGCCGGAGATACTGGAACTGGCCAGAGGACCGGTTGGTGCCCCCCCGGCCCGGGAGATCGCCCACATCGACGACGAGTGGGTCGGAAAGGTACCCGTCCGCATATACAGGCCTGAGGGCCAACCCACCGGCGTGCTGGTCTACTTCCACGGCGGTGGGTTCGTCCTCGGCAGCATTGGCCTCATGGACAACGTGGCTCGGGAGCTGGCCTACGCCTCAGGTACCGTCGTTATCTCGGTCGAATACCGACTGGCTCCGGAAAATCCCTACCCTGCCGGTCTTGACGACTGCGTGGCGGTGACCAGGTGGGCGATGGCCAACACCAGAGGTTTCGGGGTGCCGGCCGGCGCCGTGGCCGTCGCCGGGGAGAGCGCCGGCGGCAACCTGGCCGCAGCCGTCTCGCTGAAACTACGGGACGAAGGCGATGGGGCTCTGGCCGGCCAGGTGCTCATCTACCCAGCTACGGCGGGGTCGAGGACCACCCAGTCGCGGAAGAGGTTCGATGGCTTGGTTATCAACCTCAAGGCCAGCGACTACTTCTGGAGTTCCTACGCGGCCGGCCGGGATCTGGACAGTGATCCCTACGCCGCCCCGTTGTCGGCTCCCTCTTTCATCAGCCTCCCACCGGCCCTGGTGATACTCGGTGGGTGCGACATGCTCCGCGACGAGGGCCGTCAGTACGCCGCTTTCCTGCGCAGCGGAGGGGTCCCGGTTGAGGAGGTCTGCTACCCCGGCCAGCCCCACGGTTTCGTCAACTTTGAGTTCCCGGCGGCTGCCGAGGCATTTGAGCTGACCGGGCGCTGGCTACGTCGGATGCTGGTTGCCGAAGCTGGCTCCTAGATGTTCTGCTGGTGGAAGTTGTTCACGCCCCATCCGCCCGTACTGATCGAGGGCCAGACGTGCATGGAAGCTTTGCCCGACATTCGGAGAACGTGATGGGAGATCTACCTCTGACCAGGTGGGCCTAAAACAGACCAGGTGGGTCGTGCGAGTCTCGATCTCGCCACGTTGGGATTGAAAGGGCGTTCTATGAGTTCTCTGTCGGTCCGCCTTTGTCGCCGCGGGTCTCAACTCAGCAGATCAGACACGGTGAGTGCAAAGAGGCTCGCGACGAGGCACGACGTGCTGCGACGTAAGTGGACGGAATTGTTGGATCAAATGTTGGGCAGAAACTGCCGCACGACCCCCAGGCATCGCGGTAATTTCTCGGACCATCAACCACCAGAGACCGGCGCATCAACTGGTTGACAGGTGAACAGGCCGACCGACCCGCCTCCCGGACCGAGGTGCTGGCAATGATGGGCAATCCAGGTGAGACGGGGATCGTGGCCCCCGGTCAGAAGTACGAGGTGGAACTTTCCCGCTCGAATCATGCCTTCGAGTTGGCTGATCGTCGGTTCAGGTATAGATCCGGTGAAGCCCCCAATAGGAAGAAACTCCTTGCCGCTGCCCGCAATGAAGATCGAAGCAACTGCCGATGTGTAGACGGCCATCACGTAGGGAGACCCCATCTGGAGCTTCTCGAAGACCGGGACGATGGACGCGGCCTCCTTCGATGATGACAGTCCGAGGAGGGCTTCGTATTGCGCTGTCGTCTTCTTCGACTCGAAGGGGGTGTTCGTAAACCCTTGATGATCGCGTGCGAGTTGGACGGTCCCCGTAGCCGGAACCACCAGGATGGCGGCGGTTCCCGCCACTAGGGCCACGGCGAGAAGCCATCGTTGGGACCAGGCGACGACCGAGGCCACCAGCAGCAGGACTGCCACTACACCTATGGATACCGCCAGGGGTTCCAACCAGGTTGGCGCTGTGGCTTCCGACGATCGGGTCAACCAGACGCCGTAGCCCACCGTGCCGGCAACGAGCAGGCCGGCTGTCCCCCAACCCCGCACGATCACTGATCGAATCTGGGTTCGGGATTCCCACAGGCTGGCTATCCCGGCCCCCACGATCGCCGCTATTGGTGGCGAGAGCGCAGCGGTGTAGTAGGCGTGCATGATGAACACATCCGAAAAGACCAGCACCATCGGAACCAACCATCCGGTCCAGAGAATGAAGTAACTCCGTCGACGGGTGAAGAGTCCGCCTACGCCGATGGCCAGCGCTGCGGGCAGCAGCCAGCCGGTATCGCGTCCGAGTTCACCCTGCACGAGCCTGTTCCACGCCGGTGACGGCCCATTGAGCACCTCCGGACTCAGGTGGATCCCACCGAGAAACTCCTGGAATGCCGGCTGCTGGCCGCTGCGGCCGAAGCCGTCATAGACGAATACCTGCTGGAAAACAGAGTTGCTCTGGCTGCCGTCGACGTAGGGCCGATCATGAGCCGGGGTAAGGGTCACAACGGTCATCCACGAGAGAGACACGACTGCGGCGACCACCCCGGCCACCGCCACCTGTCGAATCTTGTGGCCCCACCGACCCTCCCGCCCTCCGAACAGATAGGCAAGCCCGAATGCCGGCAACACCAGCCATGCCTCGAGCATCTTGGCTTGGAAGGCGATCCCCACGCAGATCCCGGCGTACACGAGATACCGCTGTCGACCTGATACGAGGGCCATGGAGATGGCATCAGCCGCCAGCACCAGAAACAGGGTCATTGCGGTGTCGGCAATGTTGCCCCGGTTGAGTCCGACGGTTGCGGGACTCGCCGCCAGGATGAGCGCAGCGACGAGGGCCGCCGTTGTTCCCCTGAGCCGGTTCACCGCACGGTAGAGGAAGAGGACACTGAGGACACCCTCGACGACCTGGGGCAGAACAATCGCCCAGGTGTGGTAGCCGAAGGCCCGCACAGACAGCGCCTGGATCCAGAACGCACCGGGGAGCTTGTCCAAGGTGACCGTCCCCGCTGGATCGACGGAGCCGAAGAAGAAGTCGTGCCAGTTGGCGGCCATGCTCCGCACGGCAGCCGCATAGAAGGGCTCAAGGGCGTCCTGATTGATGGCCCAGGTGTACGAGAGGCACGCCAAACCCGCTATCAGGAATAAGAGAATCCTCGGGACAGTGGGTCGTAACCCATTGACGAACCGTTTCGGGTGTTCGCCTGCACCTTCCGATCCTCTTCTACCGGCGCGGTCGCCGACGGTCGGCACGTCGACGTCTGCTGGGATGTCTTCTTCTTCATCCTTGATGCCGGTGCCCGACAGTCCCATCCTCTAGATCAGTTCCGTCGGAAAGTCACTGGGACACCGTTGGCCGACATCAAAGACCCTCTGGTCGGATCCACTGGGTCACTGAGCATTGTTAGCTTTTTGCCTCGGCCAGATGTACCGAATCAAGTGGAGGTTCGGATCGCAACCGGAGTCCCCCTGGCCTCGAACGTGTGAGTGGTGCCCGTACTAAAGCGGGTGAGCCGAACGTCGTCACTCAACGGGGCCTCGGAAGCGCCCCGAGCCACCTCGACCACAAGGGCTTCGCCGTCCGAGACAACCTCGCACCGAAGATGGGGGTCTATCTCCCACACCATGGCATCGAGGGGGCCCAGGTGGTCACCATCCAGCAGAGCAGGCCAGGCTCCGTCGGCCATGGCATCGCTGCCTCTGTCCAGTGAAACCACGAGTCGATCCTCGTCGAGCTCCACATCGCAATGGACGTATTCGTAGGGCTGGAGGGCGGGGTGAAGAGCAAGCAAACGAGCGGCACCGCTCAGAGTCGGGGGAAGTTCGAGCGCGTCCCGGAATCGAGCGGCGGCAACACCCGCTACACCGGTGAACTGCCTTCGCCCGAATTCAACGACTTGATCAGGACCGTCCGTCCGTTTGGCTGTGGCCTCCAGAAACGACAGGACCAGCAAATGGCCCTGCAGGCACACCTCATCGATGATCCGCCGGAGGGCCGACGCGGACCACTCGGAGAACTGCAGGTCGGCCACCAATGGGCCGGTGTAGTCGGATTGCCCGGGATCACCCGCATCGATAGGGGCCAGCTTGAAAGTGGCTGCTCGCGTTGCCGTCATGGCCTTGGCCTCTGCCGGTATGGGGAGCTCCGGATGGTCGTCAGCGATGATCACCGTCCAATGGCATGCCGGTGATCGCCCGGCAGGTACGCGGGGAGGGCGGTGGATCGGTCGCATCTGCGCTCTCGGATTGGTGGCGATGGCGGTGGCGTCAAAGGTCGGGTCCTCGATGTCATGGCACATGGCCACGACGTAGTCGTCGCCCAGCGGCTCGACGTCCATGAGCGCGCCACAGTGGTCCAGCCAGAACTCGCCGTGGTCGTGGTCGGAGACCAGATAGCGGAAGTCCATGAACTGGGGCGGTGCGCCGATATCGAGCTGCAACCCCTTGAAGATGGTCTCGACCGAGTCACCTTCGAAACCCAGGGCCCGTTGCATCCGGCGGGTATAGACAGGGCTGGCCCCCATCCACTCCTCGATGGCGATGTCTCGCATGCCCTCGCGCCCGAAGGCGCCGATGAGGTGGGGCATGCCGGCCCGGTCGATCAGATGGCCGGCTAACAGGTACTCGGGCGTCAGCAGGGCCAACTGCTCCTGACTCAAACCTTCAGGACCCGGAATGATCGTCATTGGTGTTCCCCCTTTGTAGAGCCGATCGGGTGGCTCCGCGTGATGTGGACGCCGCCACCGGTGATGAGTGGAAGATCGAGAAATGTCCGAATTCCCGGATCGGCTGCGCACACCACCGGGATGGCGTTTACGGCGTGCATCGCCGTGGCTACAGAGGCTGCGTCGACGTGGGCCTTGATGGGCAATGGGCTGGCCGGATCGAGGCTTCCCAATGTCACCATGGTAAGGCGCATGGACGGGGATCCTTCGATGTCGATGGACCATCCGTCGGGCCGCCGGGACGGGTAGCCCTTGGGGCGCTCACCACCGACCCACCACCAGGCATCGATTGAAATCAGATCCCGGCCGGCGGCGATTCCTGCCCACCGAAAGTGCTGGCCGCTGACCGTGCCCGCTTCCACGGTGCCCGACAGGATGTCGATGGGCTCGTTTGTGACCAGGAGGTCCTGGGATTCGGTGCACCGTTCGAGCGTGACCCCAAGGCCAGCAGCCACCATGTAAATGGATTCCTTGAAATAGCCGCTCATGGTGGATGCGTAAGGGTTCGATGCAAGAGTGGCGTCGTCTGGCGATGACCCGAATCGGGCGTTCTCGAAGACCATGGCCCGAGATTCCAACAAGGACCAGTTCCCCATCTCGTGCACTTCAATGTGATCCAGAGATCGCAACAGCCCGGTGGAGGCGAGTACGAGGAGGTCACCGACAAAGCCCGGGTTGATCCCGGTCCCATGCACCGAGGTCCCTCCTCGACGACAGGCATCGGTCAGCGGGTCGACCACCGACGGTCCATAGGCAGCCGGGTAGAAGAGGAAGGGGGTGGCCACCACATTGGCTCCGCCAGCTAGAAGACCGCATACCTCCTCGAGGTCGGGAATGCGGGGGGTGTAGCAGACGGCATCGGCACCGGCAGCCAGGGCTGACCGAGGGTCCCTCGTGGCTTTGACACCTGTCTGGGGCATACCGCAGAGATCGCCGGCATCAACGCCGTCCTTCTCGGGCGAGTAGACAACCACACCGGCCAGGTCGAGACCAGGGTGCTCAATGATCGCCCGCAACGCCTCGCGGCCGACCGGCCCCGTGGCCCACTGAATGACTCGTAGTCCCACGGACCCGCCTGGTTCAGCCGGGGTCGATCAGGCGGGCCACAGTTTCCATCCGCGGAACGACTTCGAGAAAGTCGCGGTTGCCGGTGCCCGCGAAAATCATCGCACCGCTGTAGGCCATGAACAGCGTGTCGACGAGATCCGGATCATCGAATGGCCCCAGTGCTGCCCGGAGCCGGTCGATCAATACACCGGCCACGGCTGCACGGAGACGACGGACATCGGCTTCGTCGGAGAGGATCGACACAAATATGGATCGGGCCAGTGCCGTGTTCACGGCCAGCATTGCGGCCGGGGCTTCGACGGCAGCCCGGACCCGGCCCACGAACGTTTCATCGGCGGCAACCTCGGGCGCCGGCAACAACTGCATCTGCCGCCAGTACAACTCGGAGACGAGATGAGCTTTCGACGTGAAGTAGCTGTAAGCGGTGGTGTGAGTGACGCCGGCCCGCTGTGCCACGCCCCGAATGGTCAGCTTGTCGTAACCGACATCGCCCAGCTCGGTGAGCCCGGCGTCGAGTAGCGCGACCACCGTCAACGACTGCCGCTCGGATAGATACTGACGGGGTCGAATCGATGGCAGCCGCTCGTCTTCGACGCGAGTCATGGTAGATGCCTGCGAGAGCTGAACCGGTGTGTACAAACGTCGCTCGTCATGGATCGTCTCTCACCAAATCCACTTCATGGTGCTGACCTTGCTCGGTGGTTGAAGTTTCCCGTATCAGAGGTTGACACATGTAAAGCACTCTGGCAAGGTGACGATGCGACACAGCAAAGTCGGCGTTGGGAAGGTTAACCCGAGCGAACACGGTGCCGGCTGGGGGAATCGATGAGATTGGACCGACAGGGGATCGTGGACGTTTTGGTCCGCTACGCACGAGCGGTCGACACCAAAGACTGGCCCCTCTTTCGAACATGCTTCGCTGATGACGTGAGGGCCGATTACGGCGATATCGGGTCGTGGCAGGGGGCTGAAGACCTCACTGCCTTCATGGTCAGGGCCCATGCCGGCATGGGCGCAACCCAGCACCTCGTCTCGAATTTCCAGGTCGATGTGGAGGGAGGCCGGGCCAACTCCGTAACGTACGTCCACGCCGTGACTGTCCTGGCGAGCCATCCCGACGACTGGATCGACACCATCGGGATCTACGAGGACCAACTCGATTTCGGGACTGAAGGGTGGCGCATCACCAGGCGCCTCTTCCGGACGACCAGGACGATACTCAGCCCGTCACTGTCCTCAGGTGGCCGTCCGAATGAACCGGAGCCAGCGTCATGACCACCCGAATCGGATTTATCGGCATCGGCCTCATCGGTCGTCCTCTGGTCGAAAGCATGTTGCGCGCAGGGCTCCGGCCCACCGTCTTCGACCTCGACCCGGAGCCCCTACAAGCCGTGGTTGATCTAGGTGCCGCCGGCGCCACCTCGGTAGGCGAGGTGGCACGGGCCTCGGATGTGGTGGGCATCTGCGTTCCCGCTGATGACCACGTTCGTTCAGTGCTCGATGGACCCGAAGGTCTCCTGGCAAACCTCTCGGAAGGCGCCGTCGTAGCTATCCACAGCACTGTGCTCCCGGAGACCGTCACCTGGGCTGCTGGGGAAGCTTCCCAACGGCGGATCCGGATCGTCGAAGCGTGCCTGACCGGGGGGCACTTCGCTGCTGCTGAAGGGCGCACGACCTTCCTCCTCGGCGGGGATCCCGTGGACATCGCCGCATTGGAGCCGGTCCTCTCAGCCTGCGGGGAGACGCTCGTCCAAGCTGGTCGATTGGGTAACGCCAACTTGTTGAAGCTGTGCCTGAATTTGCAGACCTACGTGTCTCACCTTGGCGTGGCCGAGGCTGTGCGTCTGGCTAAGGACCTGGACCTGCCTGTCGAGGGGTTGAAGGAGGCGATGCGGGCCAACGGTCAGCTCGGCCGGATGACGGAAAGCTTCTTCGGCCTCCAGGAGTTGCCGGACAGCATCATCGAGGATGGCAACATTCTGCCGATGCGGCGCACCTCGGGCGCAATCATCGTGAAGGACCTCGAGCTTATGCGCCTAGTCGGCGAGCAGCACCAGGTAGACCTGCCTGGACGTGATGTCGCCGAGGCTGAGTTCCTCCGGACGTACCGCCTTCCTGACGGGTCCGGCGACTCGGACGCCAAAGACTGATCGGCGCCGACCCGGCACCCCGACGAAGGGAACATGACCTGACTGACGACTCTCCGGCGCCGTACGACCGCGGTCTGGCGACACTGCGGGAAGTCTACGCCGGTGACGTGGTCACCTTGCCTGAAGGCACCATGGCGTTCAACGACGTGATGGTCCAGACCCGTAGTCAAGAGGGCTGTGGCGACCGAGCCCGGCCTGGGCCTGGCTTGGGCCCGCTCCCGGTTGTAGAAGATCTCGATGTAGTCGAACAGTGCGCTACGAAGGCGTAATCGGCTCATGTAGATCAGGGGTCCGTGGATCCAGCTGAGCTCACGCTTGAGGGTGGCCCAGAAGGTCTCCATGGCGGCGTTGTCGTAACAGTCGCCTGTCGGACCCATAGGACGGGACCAGGCCGAGCTCGAAGATGGTTGGTGAAGTCGAGCGAAGTGTATTGACAGCCCCTGTCGCTGTGATGGATGAGTTCGGTGTCCGGCTCTCGTCGGGCCACGGCCATGGTCACTGCTTCGATGACCAGTTCACTGGTCTGACGGTTGCCCATCGGCCAGGCGACGAGCCCACGGCCACAAAGGTCCTGCACGCCGGCCAGGAAGAGCTCGCCCTCCCCGGTCGAGAACTCGGTGATATCGGCCACCCAGCGCTCATCGGACCGGCTGGCCGAGAAGTCACGCTTCAAGAGGTCACCGGCCGGGGCCACCTCCAGTGGGCCACGGCGCCACTTCCTGCGGGCATGGACACCCACCAGGTCTTCTTGGGCCATCAGCCGGGCCACCCGCTTGCGTCCGACCCGGGTTCCCACCCGAGCCAGCTGGCCATGGATCCTCGGTGCCCCATAGGTGCACCTCGAACGCTTGTGGATCTCCCGGATGGTGTCGGTCAGATAGCCGTCCTCGAGACACCGCGGGGAGGGCGGCTTGTTGGCCCAGGCGTAGTAACCGCTGCGGGAGACCTTGGTGGCCCGGCACAGTGCCGTGACCGAGTACCGGTCCCGGTGGGCGGAGACGAACCGATCGTGGCTTAGCGGTCCGTCTCCCTGGCGAAAAAAGTTGCCGCCTTGACGAGGATCTCCCGATCCGTCTTGAGGTCGGCGTTCTCTTTGCGGAGGCGTTTCAACTCCGCCAGTTCCGTCTCGGTCAGAGCATTCGGATCCTGGGCCCGGACCTTGGCCTTGTTCTCGGCCTTCATCCAGTTGTTCAGGGTCCGATCGGGGATGCCCAGATCTGTGGCGATCTGACGCTGTGATCGATCGCCTCGACGGACCAGCTCACAGGCTTCCCGTCGGAACTCTTCGGGATAGATATATGGACGACCCACTGCGGGCTCCTTCCTCTGGAGTCTTCCCCAGAATGAAGTGTCCACGAGAGCGGGTCAACTCCACGTCCCGGGTAGACGGTGTCTAACCACGTAACCCCAGAAAGGTTGGCAACGGAGGTCGACGTTCCAGTCAGGTTTGGATCTGAGCGGTTGGCACCGGTCAAATCAGTGGATGTCATGTTCGCATCTCTCAAATTAGCGCCCGACAAATTCCTGGTCCAAGACTTCGGATGAATGTTGGTGTCCACAGATTGAGTTGACACCTCGACCCCGCGTACCGATTGCCATTTGGCCACGTGCGTGTTATAACGCCCGAAAGGCAGGCCACGAAAGGCTCTGCCTTAGGTGAAAGGCGGTTTCACGTGCGGCGGACTTTTCTTACCGTGTTAATTGGCGTTTTTCTGTGCCTTCTCATTGTCACCGCGGTTCCTGGCTCAGCAGGTGCAACTCCTCCCAAAAGACCCTCGACGCCGAGCTCTCGAACGAGCCCGCAACCGAAGACGGTCAAGGCGTGGCAAAAGGCCATCAAGGTGCTCCCTGTGCCAAGTAGGGCGAGGGAGGTTCTCCCTCCGTCAAGTAAGGCCAATGAGGCTCTTACTGTGGGACGTGGCGGCTGCTTTACCGCCCATTACCCGCAGGTCGAGTGGCTGACCGCTCCGTGCGAAACCGCGCCGGCACCTCCCGAGGGGCCATCACCATGGCCTGCCCCGGAGGACGTGGGAGGCAACACTCTGAGTCCGTTCTCTGGGAATGGCAATGCTCAAGATTACGTGGCCCAGGTTGCGGGCTCGATGTCCAGCGTGACGGGATCGTTTACCTACGTGAGCCCGAATACCACTGAAACAGGGCTCGTAAACGGGCAGGGTCCTAGCAAGTCGGATAGCTACTCGATTCAGCTCAACAGCGGACTTTTCAGCACGCCGCTGTGCTCCAGTTGTAAGGGCTGGGAGCAGTTCGTCTACAACTCAAACGACAACGCCGTCTTCATACAAAATTGGGTCCTTTCTCCAACCGTGCTCAATGCGTGCCCAACACCCTCAGGGTGGAATCCGAACACCTTCGGATGGGTTGGCCCGTTCGCGTACGGACAGGGGGGAAGCGCCTGCTATACGAGCTCCAACATGGGGTCGCTAGCCACATCGGTCCCGACTCCCGCACAGCTGACTGACGTGACCATGACGGGCAACATCTATCCGATCCCTGGGACAAATTGCGCTGATGATCCTAACGGGTTTGGTAATGGCAACGGTTATTGCGACACTGTGGTTATGACCGCGTCCGGGAATGCCACGGCCGTCTCGGGCGACAACCCTGAGGTGCTCGGATTAGAGGGCAACTGGTCGCAAGCTGAGTTTGGTATTTATGGTGATGATGACGATGACACTGCAGACTTCAGCACCCCCTCCGGCTCAACCGCGCAGATAAATGTCCAGACATCCAACAACAGCTCTAATAACTTGAAACTGACATGCCTCGCTCAAGCAGGTTTAACCGGCGAGTCGAACAATCTTTATCTGCCGTCCACGCCGCAAATGTCGACTTCAGGAACTCCGGCAATGACGGTCGACCAGTCATCCACTGCCCCCACTCTGCCGCCGTCTTGCGCCGATGCCGTGAGCTCGGGTGAGACCCATCTGCTCACCTTCAGCAACGACCCTGGTGCAACCTCCGACTTGTTGTACAATTTTCAAGCGACCGGTGATTATACGTTGGCGCAAACCTCCGGTTTTGACCTGCAGTCGCAACAGATTCCCGACCCAGCAAATAACCAACTTGCCGTCAATCAAGACGTTGGGGCGCAGATCGGTGGTTCCGATGTCGCTGTCTGCTCGAACCCGTCCCAACTCCTTGTCAACGGAACTGCCGTCAATTTGGCCAACGGCGGAACATACAGCCTGCCCCAAGGCGAAATATCGCTGAGCGGTTCCACGTATGTGATCAAGGACGACAGCGGAGACTTCGTAGAAACCCGTTTGAACCAGGTGCCTAATGGAGGAGGCTACTGGCTTGACGCGTCCGTAGGGATTGGAACCTGGCCCACCGCGGTGAGCGGGCTCCTCGCCAACGCCGGGAATAATGTCAATGAGGTCGAGTCCAGTATAGGAACCGTTCTGAGCGCGCCGTTTGCATTCAAGAAATTCTATGGAGATTATGCAACCAGCTGGCGCGTCCCGCCCGGCGAGTCACTGATGTCTGCCTGCGGAGCTCAGATTAAGTTTCACAATCCAACCAAAAACTTTACCGCAAACGACCTCAAACCCTCTTTGTATGATGCCGCGTTATCGGATTGCACCGCCGCCGGCGTTGCGACCTCGCTGATCGACGACTGCATACTGGATGTCGCTACGCTTGGAGGGACGAAAAAGACGATCAATGCTGATGCGGCCAACGTATACGCCAATTTTCCGACGAACATCACCTGGGGCGCTATCACAACGGGCAGAGGTCCAACTCCACCAGGTGCACCCACTGGTGTCACGGCTACTCCGGGCCATGCCTCTGCGACCGTGTCCTTTGAACCTCCGACCAGCAATGGCGGCAACCCCATCACTGGCTACGCGGTGACCGCCACGGACACGACCAATCCAACAGATGGCGGGCAGACGGCATCGGGTACTTCGAGCCCCATCGCTCTAGACGGCCTGACCGACGGCGACGCATACACCTTCACCGTGACAGCAACGAACCAGGTGGGAACTAGTAGTTTCTCCAGTCCATCGAACAGCGTGACCATTCCAGAACCGCAGCCCAACGTGTTCATCGCGGACTCCAACAACGACCGGGTGGTGGAGGTGCCCGCCGACGGCGGACCCCAGACCACCGTGGGCACCGGGCTCTACTACCCCGAGGGGGTGGCCGTCGATGCCGCCGGGGACGTGTTTATCGCTGACACCCTCAACCACCGGGTGGTGGAGGTGCCCGCAGGGGGTGGATCCCAAGTCACCACCGCCACCGGGCTGGACCAGCCGTCAGGCGTGGCCGTCGATGCCGCCGGGGACCTGTTCATTGCTGTTCAAGACGCCAACGACGTGGTGGAGGTGCCCGCAGGGGGCGGAGCCCAGAGGTTCATCGGCACCGGGCTGTACGACCCGTGTGCGGTCGCTGTGGATGCCGCCGGGGACGTGTTCATCGCCGACACCGGGAACAACCGGGTAGTCGAGGTGCCCGCCGACGGCGGGTCCCAGACGACCGTCGGCACCGGGCTGAAAGCGCCGAGCGGGGTGGCCGTCGATGCCGCCGGGGACGTGTTCATCGGCGACACTGGGAACAACCGGGTAGTCGAGGTGCCCGCCGACGGCGGATCCCAGACCACCGTCGGCACCGGGCTGAAAGCGCCGAGCGGGGTGGCCGTCGATGCCGCCGGGGACGTGTTCATCGGCGACACCGGGAACAACCGGGTAGTCGAGGTGCCCGCCGACGGCGGGTCCCAGACCACCGTCGGCACCGGGCTGAGCTTCCCAGCCGGAGTGGCCGTGCAGTGATGTCGGCTTTGTATTCGATAACGGATACGGCCACTGCGCAGTGCTCTCGACCGGTGGCGCGGACTGCTGGGGGGAGAATTTGCCATCGTCACCATCGGCGAAGGGAGGATTCGGGACCGTCTAGATGTGCAACTGACGAAGGCCGTCTACTTGGGCCCTGGTCTTGGTTCGTAGCCGTTCGTAGGGAGTTTGCCCGCTCAGACTGCCATGGGGGCGGCTGAAGTTGTAGAAATCCCCCACTCCGGAAAGTCCAGCAACCAGGTGCAGACATACATCAATCGCGTTCCCGGCGAGTACCGCAGTTTGTTCGACAGGATCCACGGGCTCATCCTGTCGATGTGCCCTGATGTCGAGGTGGTTCTGTCGTACAACATGCCTACGTACAAGATCGGGAAAGATCGTCTCTACGTCGGAGTGTGGCGACACGGGTTCACGTCCACAAACGTGGTGTACGCCTCGGGACCCGGTGAGCTCACCTTGAGCTGACCATCCCCCTGACGCGACGACCACCGCATCAATCTTCAAGTTCCGTCCAAAGAACACGAAGGAGAAGATGCGGTGGAAGTCACCAACACGATGGGCGCTGCCGAGTTGCTGCGCAAGTATCTGGCCGAGGCCGACCCTGACCTGCTGCGATCGATGGTCCAGAGCTTCGCCGAAGCCCTGATGTCAGCCGAGGCCAGTGGTCTCTGCAAGGCCGAGTACGGGGAGGTCACCCCCGAGCGGGTGAACTCGAGGAACGGCTACCGATCCCGACGCTGGGACACGAGGACAGGCACCATCGACCTGGCCATCCCCAAGCTGCGAAGCGGGTCCTACTTCCCGGACTGGCTCATCGAGCCCCGACGCCGGGCCGAACGGGCTCTGGTGGCCGTGGTGTCCCAGTGCTACGTGGAAGGGGTCTCCACCCGTCGGGTCGACGACGTGGTCAAGTCGATGGGGATCACCGGCATCTCCAAGTCCCAGGTCTCCGAACTGGCCAAGTCCCTGGACGAGACGGTGGCGGCCCTCCGCAACCGGCCCCTCGACGCCGGCCCCTACACCTATATCTGGGTGGACGCCCTGACCCAGAAGGTCAGAGAAGGAGGCCGGATCGTGAACGTGGCTGTCATCGTGGCCACCGGAGTGAACGCCGACGGGCATAGGGAGATCCTGGGGGTCGACCTCATCACCACCGAGGACGGCGCCGGGTGGACGGCCTTCCTGCGGGGCCTGGTGGCTCGGGGGCTGTCGGGGGTGGCCCTGGTCGTCTCCGACGCCCACCAGGGCCTGGTGGATGCCATCGCCTCGGTGCTGCCCGGAGCAGCCTGGCAAAGGTGTCGGGTCCACTTCGTCAGAAACGTGCACACCAAGGTGCCAAAGACCGCCCAGTCCATGGTGGGCGCCCTCGGTGAATGCAAATCAGGGAGAGCCTTCTGGTCACGAACGAGTGAGACACACCGGGTGCGTTCGATGGAAGGCTGGACGCCAAGCAAGGGAGGAAAGCCGAATGAAGATCAACCGCTCAGTACCGCCGGCGATGGTCGTTCCTATCCTGGTCTACCCAGACGTGCGGGCCGCGGTGGCGTTCTTGATCGACGCCTTCGGCTTTGTGGAGCGCACTCGGATAGGTGAGGCTCACCGAGCCCAAATGGCCGTGGACGGGGACTGGTCCGTCATCGTGGCCGATGCAGGCGCCGACCGCTCCCCACCGCAGCCAGGTGGGGTCACTCACACCGTCCGTGTGCGGGTTGCTGATGTCGGTACCGCGTTTGGGAAGGCTTGTGAGGCCGGCGCACTCGTCGTCGAGGCACCCGTCGACCGAGACTACGGCGAGCGCGACTGCACCGTGCAGGACTTGGCTGGCCATCATTGGCAGCTGGCGGAGGTGGTGTCTGACGTGGCGCCGGAGGAGTTCGGCTGTCTGACGGTCAGCCCCTGGCCCGCATACGAATCCTGAGCTAGCTGAGCGAGCACCAGGGATCAATCAGTGGTCGCCGCTCTTGACGCAAGCGTCGTGCCTTCTGCGATGTCGACTCAAATTCACACCCGCCGCATACCACCGGATGGGTGGAATGCCGGGTGCAGATCTACCATGTCGGCATGGCTGTTACGTGCACGTGTTGCTCGATGTCGGTCGATTGGTGGGTCCGATTGCGCTCGCACCCAGAGCTGCCAATCTGCCACGACTGCCTGGCTGGGCTGAATGGACAACGGGACGGCCAGCTACAACTCATGACAGGAACGTGGCTAGCCACCGGATTCGAGCCGATCTTCAATGTCGCCGACTTGACTCGCTCGATCGCCTGGTTCGAAACGGCGGGATTCGAGGTGTCATCCCACGACGATAGTTATGCGTTCGCCCACCGGAGTCGGGACCTCACAATCCACCTTGCTCAATCTGTCGAGGGCGAACCGCCGAGCCACTGTGCTCTGTACATCCACTGCCAAGATGCCGATCGGGTGGCGGCGGAGTGGAGACAGGCGGGGATCGAAGTGGACGGGCCAGAGGACGAGGACTACGGGAAGCGGGAAGGCTCAGTATCGGACCCCGATGGAAATGTCATTCGATTCGGCTCACCCATTCGATAGAACGATGAGCAATGGGTGTCCCTGAACACACCGGTTTCGCGCCTCGATGTCTCAAGCTCAGCTGACCCTGCTTGCTATGCAAGCACCTTGGGACCCACCACAACCGCAGGTGACTGCCCCAGCGAACCGGAACAGAACCTGCCATCGACCCCCTGACCTGTGGTTTCACGCCTCCGAGCTGTGTTTCGTGTTTTTCGACGGAACTCTGGTGTGACTGATTGCTGAGCAAGCTCCGGACCGAGGGGATGGCAGTAGAGGATGGCCCACGCCTCAGTGGCTGTTGCGCATCGACCAGATCAGTGCGTCTTCCCCCTCGGCGCCGGCACTCCGAGCGGCCTAACCCAACCTGTCACCTGATCGGCCACCGGACCCCAGGTGCCTCAGACCCGGACTGGGCCGAAGATCAGATGTTTCGAGCCACGTAGGTGGCGGTCATGCGATACGGCCCGGTGAACGCGATTTGCTTGAAGCTGGCACTTGGCAGGAGGTTGCGATAGGCGAGCGAGCTCTGGAGCGGCTCGGGCCCTGCCAACAGGCAGTTGGCGTAGCCGGCGACCGGGCAGGTCGGGGACACGATGACCGTGAAGACCTTGCCCCCGGTCGGGATCGAGACCTGCTCGTCGCGCAGGCAGTCACCGGTGTGGCGGCCCTTGAGTGTCGTGCACAGAGACCAGTAGCGCACCTGTGGGTGCTGGTGAGCCGTGCGGGCCTGGTCGTTGGCCTTCGGGTTGGAATCAGCCTGGTAGGTGGGAGCCTGCGCAGTGACCACGAGGTTGCCTCGGGTCGTCGTGTAGGCGATGTGCTCGTAGATGTTGTCGGGATTCGCATAGGGGCCGGTGCCATAGGTGACACCGCCAACCGGAGTAGGGCTGATGACCGGAACGGGCACGGGTGCCGCCGGCGGGTAGCTCTGGGCCAATGCAGCCGGCAACGCGCCGTGCTGGTCACGGTAGGTCGCGATGGCCTGGCCGACGGCAGTGTTTCCCGTGGCCTGATCGAGGGAAATCTCCTTGCCCAACCGGTCGACGAATCCGATCCTGGGGAGCGGTACGCCACCGGTGCCGGCCTCGTCGACGTCGGTCGGCACATAGAGGCGCATGACCAGGATGCCGCCGTTCGTCGTGCCCATGGCCATGCAGGTGCCGCTCACGCCGGTGCACTTCTGGGCGATGGTGAGCGTGTATCGACCGTCGGACTGGTCGATCCGCGTGTCGTGGAGGTGTTGGCGCTGGCTGTTCTGCGGGACGGGATAGGCAGTGAACGACCAGTACCGTGCCGTGGGCACCGCTCCGCTGATGATGGTTCGTGCGCCATCGGTGGTGCCGTAGCCATCGAACCAGTAGATGCTGTCCTCGTCGGGCAGGAAGACATTCAGGGCATTCGTGCTGTCCTTGACCCAGGCTGTATTGGTGCCGACCGGAGTCGTCGCGATGGTGGTCGAGGTGGTGGTCGAGGACGAGCAGGCTGCCAACGTCATGGCGGTGAAAACGCTGGTCAACAACAAGTGGGCGGGTCTCGGGCAGTGCACAGGAGAAGTCTCGCAGCTCGGTTTTCGAATCGCAGGAATTGCCGCACCCCCTCATCGGAATCCCAGTCAGCGAATCGCCGAGCGTGCGAGTCCTACCTGCCAAAGAGGGTGTTCACTCTGGCATTTCAGGATGCCTCGAAACCTCGGTCAATCTCACCTTTTTTTGGCGCGCTGGTCTATATTACTCCTTGCGTTACTACTCAGGACGTACTACAACGTGGTCATGCCGAGAACGCGTGGTCATTGCCACCGGGTTCCTTCTGACACTGCGCGATCTGCCGAAGCCCCGACCTGGGTTCTGGGCGATGCGGTGGACGATCATCCACGACGCCGTCGGCCTCAAGGTCCGGACCGGTGTTCCTCGCTAGCCCTTCTGGCCGCTCATGAACCACTCACCGGGACTGGGGACATAAGGATCCCTCGTCGAGGTGTTCATCGAGTCAGTAGTTGTCGGAGCTGGCCCGACTTGAAGGCGGTGCCGTTGCATTGGTGCTGCTTGAAACCGGGCAAGCAGTTGTGGCTCGAGCCCTACCCCGATCACCCTCGTGGCGGGGTGTGCGGCGACGGAGTGTGACTCACCTTCTCAGCCGATAGGCGTGCCGGCGCGTGCGTCCTCCATCAACTGGCGGACGGTGGCGAGAGCTGATGCGAGCTGGTCAAGCGAGTCTGCTGATAGAGCGCCTGCGAGCCAGTTGCCCAGCTCTCGCTGCACCGTGCCTTAATTCAGGTTAGATCCGGAGTTGTAGTCACGAGCAAAAGTCAAGGACGCTGGTCTAGCGCAAAAAGTGACTCTGACCTGGGTATTCAGTGGGCCGTGCGAGTCTCGATCTCGCCACCTTGGGATTAAAAGTTAGAGCTGGTCGATTTCAGGGCTTGCCGGCGTTAACCGAAATTAACCGTGAGCTGCACGTATGTTCTCACCGCTCATCAGGCATCGCGTGCTTTAGCCGGGAGTTGTAGTCACGTTGTAGTCACGAAACCAGGAATTTCACACGACTATCGGATAACTATGCGACAACCTTTGCTCCTCCGGTAGACTGTTTACATGGCCACACAGAAGATCTCGGTGACACTTGAATCGTCGGCGATCGAGCGTGCCCGGCGGGCGGCCGGCCCCAGGGGTCTGTCGTCCTACGTGGACGCCGCTCTGGAGGACAGACTCGAACGTGACGAGCGCCGCCGAGCGTTTCTGGAATACCTCGATGAGCTTGAGGCCAACGATCCGACCCCTGACCCGATCAAGCAACGTGCCGGCCGGCGGGCCGCCAAGATCCGGTCGGCCGCATCGTCGTGAGCAATCCCACAGTTGTGCTCGACTCCGGGGTGATCGATCGGGCTACAGGCAACCAAGAGTTTCGATGGGTGCTGCGTGATCTCCTCGAGCATGGCTGGGAGCCCGTCATTCCGACCGTGACGCTTTCTGAGACGATCACCGGTCGCCCTCAAGACGCTCCGGTCAACCAGCTGATCAGTCGGATCGGGACCGTAGACACTGATCAGGCAACGGCCCGTCGGGCGGGCCAGCTGCGATTTAGGGTCGAACGATCCGGTGCTCGTCGGATGCCGACCGGTATCGACGCCATCGTCGCCGCCCATGCCGCTGATGCCCATGAGGCGGTGGTGTTCACTTCCGACCCTTCTGACCTCCGCCGCCTCCTTGTTGATTGCCCATGGGTAGCGGTCGACAAGCCCTGACCTGCCATCAGAACTATCTGGCTGACTTGGGGAGTTCCTTGTAAACCAGCTCTCAGACCTGGGCCATCCTCGGCAAGGAGCGCATCACCCTCCGCGAATGAGCTCGCTGAGACGGAGTAGCACTTCGATCGATCCGACGAGCCGTGGGTCTACTGAGGGCTGTTGGCGTCGGCCCCTCGCCCGGTCTGGAAGATGGGCCAGCCGATCTCCGTGCGCCAATCAGACTCGTCGCTGGTCTCGTTGCGCCCCACGAGGTAGTACTCACGGATCGGCCCGTCGACGGCGAGGGCGTGTTCAACAACATAGGTGGCGAGTGCTCCGTAAGCCCGATCTATGTCGGTGTGGGACCCGGCATGCACGGTGGTGGCCAGTTCGACCGCCGGGACGACGACAGGGGTCACCCGGCCCATCGGTCGTGCTCTGCCTTCGAAGGGGACGAAGATCGTTGCCAGACCGCGCTCGTGGGAGAACAAATCGTTGGAGAAGATGCCGCCTCCCGGTCCAACCGCCGGAAGGGATTGGGCCGCCAAGGTGGCATAGATCTCCCCGAGTGCGCCTTGGAACCATGCGAGCGCGTCTTCGACGTCGATGACCTCGGATACGGCGACGGCCGGGACCACGTCGACACTACGATGCTCGACGCTGAACAGGGCGGAACCTGAAGGCTGCTGGAGCAGGTTCCGCAGCGAAGCCGTCGCTGCTTGGGTTCTGGCAAGGTTGCTTTCCAGACGACTGAGATGGGCGGCGATGAGGTCGTTGCGAGCGTCAACATCGGTTGCGGCGATGACCGCTTGGATCTCGTCCAGCGGCATCTCCAAGGCACGAAAGCGCCGGATGATCTGGGCGGTGGGGATCTGCTCGGTGGTGTAACGCCGGTGGCCGGTGTCCGGGTCGACATCAGCTGGCTCCAGGAGTCCGATGTGGTGGTAGTGACGCAGCGTCTTCACGCTGAGGTGGGTGGCGCGGGAGAAATCTCCGATGGCCAGGGAAGAGCGCATGCCCCCAGTATGAGATCTCCCCTTAGGGGAGATGCAACCTCAAGGAAGGCTCTTGACCCTCCCGTTAGGGCAGCAGGGATCCTGGTCGTAGTGGCCGAGTGGCCGAGTGAAACGGAGGGAACCGAGAACATGACTACCGACCTGACCGGCGTCGTGGCAGACCACATCGCCGCGGTGAATGCCTTCGACACTGACGCCATCGTGGCAACCTTCGCGGATGACGCCTACGTGAACGACAATCGCCGCGAGATCAACGGCGTCGACGCCATCCGCCGATTCATGGCGAAGGAGTTCGTCGGCGACCACGTGACCATGGATGTCCTCGAGGTCGTCGACCACTACGGCGACACCATCGTGCGCGCCAGGTACGACGGCACCTACGACAAGACAAACCTGCCTGAGGAGCTGATCATGTCGAGTTACTTCAGTATCCGGGACAACAAGATCGTCGGCCTTGCCGTCATCTTCAACCAACCTTCCGAGTACTGACAACGCCATCCTGCGGCGATGCCGGAAAGGTGCTCCGACGCAGAACAATTGCTACCCGCAGTCCCAGTCTCGCCGAGGCGATCCGGCAGGGGCCAACATGAATGGAGCCAGACAGGCATGAGCTACGAACTTGATCCCGAACTGGCACCGATCATGGTGGCACTGGCTGAATCATCCGCTGACACGCCCGTCCCGGGTCGGGGCGACTGGCAAGCGGTCCGCGCCACGGCCACCGCCGGCCTCGCCTACATGGCAACCCTGGTCCCGCCATCTACTGGCGTGGGGACGACGTCGTACTTCACCGAAGCACCTGACGGAACCGAACTCGAACTGAGGTGGTATGCAAAGGAAGGTTCGTCGCCGGGTTCGGCGGTCGTCTATGCCCATGGAGGCGGGATGGTGGCGGGCAGCCTCGACCTCTACGACGAGGTGGTCTCCGGATATGTCTCCCAAACCGGCGTGCCGTTTCTCTCCGTACAGTATCGACTCGCCCCGGAGGTTGGCGGAACCACGTTGGCAGAAGACGTATATGCCGGACTGATATGGCTGGTCGATCACGCGACGGCGCTCAGCGTCGATGTCGGACGCCTCGCCGTCATGGGCGACAGTGGCGGTGGCGGGCCGGCAGCTGGGGCCGCCATTCTCGCTCGCGGTGACGGCCTGACGTTGGATCGCCAAATCCTTATCTACCCCATGCTCGACGACCGCAATATCGAGCCTGGTCCAATTCCCGCCGGCTTGCTGACCTGGACCTACGACAGCAACTTTACTGGCTGGAACGCCGCCCTCGGCGAGGAACGAGGTACGGAATCCGTGTCGCCGGTGGCAGCACCCAGTCGGCTTACGGACTTTGTCGGCCTCGCTCCCGCCTATATCGAGGTCGGTGACCTGGACATCTTCCGCGACGAATCGATCTCCTATGCTCAAGAACTCGCCCGAGCTGGCACTCCCGTGGAGCTGCACGTCCACCCCGGCGCGCCACACGGCTTCGAGCGGTTTGCACCGGTATCGAGCGTCGCCCAACGGGCGATGAGCGACCGGGCCCGGGCCATCGCATCCCTCTAGCCACCACCAGATTAGGAGAGGAGTCCAGATGAGCACCCACGTCGTCACCGAGTTCAGGACCAGACCTGGACGAGCTGCAGATCTCATCGAGATCCTGAGCGAGGTACTTCCGGACAGCCTCGCCCACGAGGGCTGCGAGGCAATCTCACTACGTCGCAACCAGGACGACCCAACCAACATCGTCTCGTTCACCCAGTGGGCCAGTCGCCGCCTCTACGACGAATATCTTGCCTGGCGGACCGAAGCCGGGCTGACCGACGAAATTGGCGACATGCTCATCGAACCCATGTCCATCCGGTATTTCGATGAAATCATCGGTGTCGGCAAGTAGGGCGTGAGTCGATCGGCCGGTTCCAGGCGTCAACTTCGGCATTCCGGCCCAGCACCATTGACTCACTCGCCTTGTGAACTGGAGTTTCGTCGATCCACGCTGGCGGTGGGCGTTTCACACAAGCCATGGGGCAACTGAATCCTCAGCAACCTCCGGACCGAGGGGATGGCGGTGGAGGATGGCCCACGGCTCGGTGCCCATTCTGCGCTGCGGGCATTCGCGCTTCATCCAAAGTGGCGGGCGCCAGCGATCACTCCAGACGTGCCGTTCTGCGCCGAGGTCAGGATTGCGACGGCCGTCGTTCTGGCGCGGGGCTCTGTAGTCGGTCTGCGATGCGAGTTCTCCGACTCGGCGTGCGCTTGCATCGCTCACCACTCCGAGATCCTGGGGTCTCGCGCGATTGTTATGTCCGCCGGGGGAGCCCGTCCGGTGGCCTTGATGCTTGCGAGAGTTCTCCTATTCGCCATCGGTCAGTCTGCGGTAGCGCGGCCGGAAGTTGCACCGTGACGCAGAGCCCGCCAGCGACCCCAGGGGTGAGGGTGAGGGTTCCGTCGTGTGCTTGGGTGATGCTCTTGACAATTGCCAGGCCGAGGCCGACACCTGCGTGGTCGGTGTGTACGCGTTCGGTGCCGCGCTGAAACGGCTCGACATTGGTGGAGACCGTCTGTGGGGTGAGCTTCTCGCCGGAGTTCTCGACAGTGAGCACCGCATGCTCTGGGTGAACGCTGGTTGTGACCCACACGGTGCCCTGTTCAGGCAGATTGTGGACGATCGCGTTGTGCACGAGGTTCGTCGTCAACTGCAGCAGGAGCGCGTGTGAGCCGATGGTGCGGGTCAGCTCGCCCGAGGTTTCGATGGTGACGCCATGCCTATCTGCGAGGGGGAGGAGCGTTTCGGTAGCTTCTTCGGCTATGAGGGACAGGTCGACGGGTTCTGGGGTGAAGGATCTCTCGTCGGCGCGGCTGAGTAGTAGCAATGCTTCGGTGAGGTGAATTGCTCGGGTGTTGATGGCGTGGAGGCGGTTGACGAGTTCGCCGGTGTCGCGGTTCGGATCCGTGCGGGCCACGTCGAGCAGTGTCTGCGTGATGGCCAGCGGGGTGCGCAATTCGTGGGAGGCGTTGGCCGCGAATCTCTGCTGTTCGGCGATTTGCGCCTCCAGTCGGGCGAGCATGATGTCGAAGGCGTCGGCAAGATCGCGGAACTCGTCCCTGCGACCCGGTAGCCGGATTCGGTGGGACAGCGATCCGGTGGCGGCGATGCGTGTTGCCTCGGTGATGTGGGTAACGGGGGAGAGCATCCGGCCGGCGAGAAGCCACCCTCCAAGGAGACCGAATACCAGCAGGAACGCGAGCAGGATGCCTGTCGCCGGGGCGAAGTCGTGCAGAGTGATGGAGCGGATGGGCACGATTCCACGGGGGCTGACCGTCAGCCCCGGGCAAGTCGCGCAGGAGGAACACCCACACGGCAGCAACGAGCAAGAAACCTGCGATCATGAGGAAGCCGGCGTAGCTGAGAGTGAGTTTGAGACGAACACTCAAACCGGGGGGCCTATCCATGATCTCCTCCCTCACGTCCAAAGTCTGGTTGAGTGTCGATGCGGTACCCGACGCCGGCCACGGTGGCGATGACCCAGGGTTCGCCGAGGCGTTTGCGCAGTGCCGAGACCGTGATGCGCACGGCGTTGGTGAACGGGTCCGCGTGCTCGTCCCACCCCCGTTCCAGCAGTTCTTCGGCGCTGACGACACCGCCTTCGGCGGCGACGAGGACTTCGAGCACGGCGAACTGCTTGCGCGTGAGCGCGATGTAGCGGCCGTCGCGGAAGACCTCCCGGCGGAACGGATCCAGACGTAGGCCTGCGATCTCTCGCACGGGTGGCCTGTTGTGGGCGCGCCTGCGGTCGAGCGCTCTGAGACGGAGCACGAGTTCTCGGAGCTCGAACGGTTTGGTGAGGTAGTCGTCGGCGCCGAGTCCGAACCCGGAGGCCTTGTCGTCGAGCCGGTCGGCGGCGGTGAGCATGAGGATCGGCATGCCGCAGCCGGAGGCGACGATGCGTTCGGCGATCTCGTCGCCGGAGGGGCCAGGAACGTCGCGGTCGAGGACGGCGATGTCGTAGGCGTTGATGCTCAGCAGTTCGACGGCGATATCACCGTCACTGGCGATATCGGCGGCGATCGCTTCCAGGCGTAGGCCATCGCGGATGGCTTCGGCCATGTAGGGCTCGTCTTCGACAATCAACACACGCACATTCAGGTGATCCTACGCGGCGGAACATATCGTCGGCGTATTGAAAACCACATACGTGCTGGCAACATCACGCTGGCTTGACTGGAGGCATGACCCAGCGAACCGGCACGAGTAGCAAGTGACAGTCCTTCGGAAACGACACCCTGAGGGCCGGGTTGTGTCGAAAGGAGGAATCATGCGTCCATCACACCTGGCGGTGGCCGCCATTGTGGCTCTGGGAGTCGCCGTCGCCGGCTGTTCGGGCGGTTCGACGGTCCCGACCGCCGGCTCGCAGCCAACCACGACCGCCGCGCCGGCGGGAGGATCAGGTCCGTCGGGGGCGTCGTCGCTCACCGAAGCTGTGGCCTACTCCCAGTGCATACGCAGCCACGGTGTCCCGAATTTCCCCGACCCGGTGCAGACTCCCAGCGGGCACTACGGGTACAGGACCGCCGGAATTGACCCGAACTCGACCGCGTTCCAAGGGGCCCTTCAGGCGTGCAAGGCCCTGCCGTCGCCGTGGAACACCACCGGCCAGCAGCTCTCCCCTGCCCAACAGCAGGCGTGGTTGAACTGGGCCCAGTGCATCCGTACCCACGGGGTGTCAGACTTCCCCGACCCGACGTTCTCGGGCACCGAAGTGCACGACTCCGGGGTCGGGTCCAGCTCGCCGCTGCTGCAGTCGGCGATGGCCGCTTGCAAGTCGCAGAAGCCCTCCGTCGGTGGCCTGGGCGGATGACCGGCAACTGCAGGCCAGAGTCTGAGGAGCTGGTCGCCTCCGCTGAGGGCGCGGGGGAGGCGACGTCCGCCCCTGAGCGCGATGAAGGTGGGTGCCACCTCGCTCGCGGGCTCGCGCTCTCCGTTGACGCCCGAGGGAGCCGGGGCAACATCACCGCCGATCTCGAGAAGGCAGTGAGGTTCGCCCTGGTTGCGCGCGACAGCGGCATGACGGACTTCCCAGACCCCACCTCACATGAGCCCCTCGTAGACACGAGTCGATTCCCATCCGTGGCGGGGAGGGGTGTTCCGAGCACTTCGGGGTTCCCGGCGGCCAACGAGTCCACCGCTGTCGACTCTGGCGAGTTGGGGCTGTGGGTCCAATGACGCGGAAGACGTGGATGCTGGCCGGAGCGACCGTCCTGGCTGTCGCTCTAGCCGCCGGCGGCGTAGTCGTCATCTCCGGCGAGAAGCCAGCGACCTCAGCGGCACAGGCGCCGCCGCCGACCACGGTGAAGGTGGAGAAGCGGGAGCTCTCGGCCATGGTCTCCCTGAGTGGGACCCTGACCTATCAGGTGGCCCCGGACGGTTCGCCTTATTCCGTGATCAACCAGGCCGGCGGGACGTACACCGAGTTGCCCGTGCCCGGTCAGGTGATCACCCAGGGCCAGGTGCTCTACCGGGTGAACGACAGCCCGGTGGTGTTGCTGTACGGCTCGACACCGGCCTACCGGGCTCTGTCGGCCGGAGCGACAGGCGCCGACGTGGCCGAACTCAACGCGGATCTGGTCGCACTCGGTTACGCCACGGCAAATCAGCTGAGTCCAACTTCCTCCTTCTTCGGGTCGGCCACCGCCACGGCCGTGGAGAAGCTCCAGGCCGACCTGGGGGTGGCCCAGAACGCCACGCTGGCTCTTGGCCAGGCGGTGTTCGAACCCACCGCCGTGCGGGTCACGAGCTTGTCAGCCCAACTCGGGAGCAGCACCCAAACCGGCCAGACGGTGATGCAGGGAAGCTCGACTACCCGCCAGGTGCAAGTGGCGTTGGACGCCTCGCAGCAGACCGATGTGGCGGTCGGGGACACGGTGACGATCATTCTGCCCAACAACCAGAGCACCCCCGGTGTCGTCTCCTCAGTAGGGACGGTCGCCACCTGCCCATCGAGCTCAGGGTCCAGCGGGTCCAGCTCGAGCTCCGCTACACCGGGAACCGGCACCTGCTCGTCAGGCAGTTCGGGGAGCAGCACCGCGCCGACCGTTACCGTGGAGGTCAACCCCTCTGACCCGGCCGCCACGGGAACCTGGGATCAGGCCCCGGTGCAGGTCACCGTCACCACCGCCAGCGAACCCAATGCACTGGTGGTACCGGTGACCGCGCTTCTGGCCCAGTCCGGCGGTGGCTATGCCGTCGAGGTCGTCGGCGCAGGCGGGACCAACCATCTCGTGCCGGTTTCGCTCGGACTATTCGACGATGCCGACGGGCTGGTACAGGTCACCGGCTCGGAGCTGGCCGCAGGCCAGAACGTGGTGGTCCCGACCACATGACCCACACACTGCCACCTACACCCGACAGTCACCCGGTGGCCGCCGGCAACGGCTCGGTTACCGGCGATGCACAGGTTCCGGCGCTGGAAGTGGACAATGTGACCAAGAGCTATCCCGGCGAGCCACCCGTCCAGGCCCTCCGCGGGGTGAAGCTCACCATCGGCCAAGGGGAGCTGCTCGGGATCGTCGGCCCCTCGGGGTCGGGCAAGACCACCCTGCTGCAACTGATGGGGACCCTCGACCGACCCACCAGCGGCCAAGTACGGATCACGGGGCTGGACGTCGCCAACATGCCCGATGACGAGGTGGCCTACCTGCGAGCCACCCGAATCGGGTTCATCTTCCAGCAGTTCTTCCTGGCCGAGCACGCCACCGTGTTGGACAACGTGGCCGACGGGCTCCTCTACGCTGGCATCCCCCTCGGACAGCGGCACGAACGCGCCCTCGACGCCCTTGACCTGGTGGGCCTGGCCCAGCGTCCTCAGGCCCGTCCCACCCAGCTCTCTGGCGGGCAACGC
>CAWGQC010000006.1:0-18743 GCA_963824645.1 uncultured Acidimicrobiales bacterium | reverse complement strand
CCGGAGGAGGCCACGGTGGGCGCCCTCCGAGCCCGGGCCGTGGGCCACGACGTGTCGGTCATGTCTCGCAGCACGCGGGTGCGGACGGCCGACGAGAAGCTCGAGGGGTACCGGGTACGGGCCCGCCGGGCGGTGGCCGCCGCCGGAACCTGAAGGTCCGGCCCGATCCGGCCCGGCCGCTCAGGTTCCGGCCGCCTCGAGCTCCTCATCCCGGCTCCGGGCCCGCAACCAGTCGCCCAGGGCGGCGCCGGCGTCGAGGACATGTGACTCGTTGAGGATCCGGGCCCCGTCGGCATCGCCCCGGTCGATGGCGTCGAGCAGGAGGGCGTGGTCGTCCCGGCTCTGGCCGACCTTTTCGGGAAAGAGCTCGAAGTAGCTGGCCGGTACGGCCCGGACGGCCTGGCGCAGGTAGGTCAACAGGCGCGGCGATCCCGAGGCCAGGTTGAGGGCTCGATGGAAGCGCCAATTGGCGGCCACCACATCCTCCGCTCCACCGATGGCGGCGGCCAGATCGTGCAGGGCATCCCTCTCCGGGGGGGTGATCCGGTCGGTGGCCCACTGCGCCGCCTTGCCGGCCAGCGCGGCCAACACGGCGAAATTGTCCACGGCGTCCTCGGGGGTGATGCCCACCACGGTGATCCCGCTCCGGGGGGTGACGGTGACCAGTCCCTCGTAGGAGAGCTCGAGGAGGGCCTCGCGGACCGGGGTGCGACTGGTCCCGAACTCCCGGGTGATCTGGTCCAGATCGAGGCGGGAGCCGGCCCGGAGCCGACCGGTGAGGATCCGGTCCCGCAGTTCGCCGGCGGCCCGGGCCCGGACAGTACCGCCGATCGATTTGAAATCTGGCATATCAGATATTACATTTTAGGACAGACTGGCGCCAGTACCGGACCAGGCGCCAGGCAAGGACAAAGAGGAGCGGTCGGATCACCATGGACAAACGGCAGATGTCGTTGGTGGGATTCATGCAGGCGGGGAGCACGACCGTCTATGCCGGATCGTGGCGCCACCCGGCCACCGAGCACGGATTCCTGACCGCCGCGTACTACGCCAAGTTGGGTCGGACCCTCGAAGAGGGGTGCTTCGACATGATGTTCTTCGACGACCGGCTGGCCATGCCCGGGATCTACGGAGGATCGGTGTCCGACGCCGTCCGTCTGGGGGCCCGACCGGTGAAGTTGGACCTGAGCATCGTCCTGGGCGTGGTGGCCGGGGCCACGGAGCGGATCGGGCTGGGCGCCACCTACTCGACCACCTACTACTCGCCTTTCCACGTGGCCCGGACCTTCGCCACCCTCGACCACCTGTCTGGGGGGCGGGCGGCCTGGAACATCGTGACATCGGTCAACGACAGCGAAGCCCAGAACTACGGGTTCGAAGAGCACCTGGCCCACGATGCCCGCTACGACCGGGCCGACGAATTCCTCGAGGTGGCTACGGGCCTGTGGGACACCTGGGAGGACGACAGTCTGGTCCTCGACCGCGCCAGTGGCACCTTCGCCGATCCCGACAAGGTCCACGAACTGGGTCATGAGGGCACATGGTTCAACAGCCGCGGACCGCTGACCGTGCCCCGGTCACCCCAGGGGCGGCCGGTGCTCCTGCAGGCCGGATCGTCAGGTCGGGGTCAGGAGTTCGCCGCCCGCTGGGCCGAACTGATCTTTACCGGCGACCCCGACATGGAGATCGCCCTCTCCCATTACAAGAAACAGAAGGAATCGATCGCCGCCGCCGGGCGTGACCCCGAGACCGTGAAGATGCTGCCGATGGTCTACACCGTGGTGGGTGAATCCCACGCCCACGCTCTCGAGCGCGAGGACCTCTTCCTCAACTCGCTGGTCGATCCGCAAGCCTCGTTGGTCCTCTTGTCGGAGCTGATGAACTACGACTTCTCGGGGATGGCCATCGACGCCCCCATCACCGACGAGCTCATCGGTTCGGTGTCGGGCATCCGCGGGTTGGTGCAGAACCTGCGTACCCATATCGGCGGGGACACGGTGACGTTGGCCGACCTGGCCGGTCACCGGGCCACCCTGCTCCAGGGGCCCCGCTTCGTCGGCACCGGGCCGGAGGTGGCCGATCAGATGGAGGAGTGGCTCGAAGCCCGGGCCTGCGACGGCTTCGTGGTGGCGGCCACCCACTGCCCCGGGGCCTACGAGGACGTGGTCCGGCTGGTGGTGCCCGAGCTCCAGCGCCGCGGGGTATTCCGTGACCGCTACGCCGGGGCCACACTGCGCGACACCTTGGGACTGGCCCGCCCCGCATCGGTGCACAGTGCCTGAATCAGCCGGCCCGCTGCACGGCTTACGGGTGGTGGACGCGGCCACACTGGCCGCCGGACCGCTGGTGGCCACGGCCATGGGCGAGTTCGGGGCCGACGTCATCAAGGTGGAGCAGCCCGAGGCCGGCGATCCGTTGCGGGCCTGGGGCGACCGCAAAGATGAGATCGGGCTGGTGTGGAAGAGCATGAGCCGCAACAAGCGCTGCGTCACCGTGGATCTCCGACAGGCCGAGGGCCAGAGTCTGTTCCACGCACTTCTCGAGGAGAGCGACGTGCTGATCGTCAACAACCGACCCAGCGCCCTCACCCGATGGGGTATCGATTACGAGTCGGTCCACCATCGGCATCCCCGCATCGTCATGCTCCATGTGACTGGCTACGGCCGGGGTGGGCCCAAGAGTGACAACCCCGGGTTCGGGACCCTGGCCGAGGCCATGAGCGGATTCGCCCACTTGACCGGACAACCCGACGGTCCTCCCACCCTGCCGCCGTTCATGCTGGCCGACGGGGTGGCTGCTCTGGCCGCCACCTACGCCGTCATGATGGCCCTCTACCACCGCGACGTCCACGGAGGCGGTGGGCAACTGGTCGACGTCAATCTCATCGAACCGCTGGCCCGGCTCATCGAGTCATCCACCCTGGCCTACGACCAACTGGGGAAGGTCGCCGGCCGGGTGGGAAACCGGTTCGACGCCAGCGCACCGCGCAACGCTTACCGGACGGCCGACCAGAAATGGCTGGCCATCTCCAGCGCCACCCCCACTATGGCGGCCCGGGTGTACCGGGCCATCGACCGTCCCGACCTGGCCGACAACCCCGACTACGTCGACCCGCGGCCCCGACAGAGGCGGGCGCTGGAGGTCGACGGACTGGTGGGCGAGTGGATCGCTCAGCGGACCCTGGATGAGGCCATGGCCATCTTCACCGCCGCCTCGGTGGCGGCCGCCCCCATCTACGACGCCCAGCAATTGTTGGCCGACGAGCATCTGCGGGCCCGAGGGACCTTCGTCCGGGTGGACGATCCCGACCTCGGCCCGGTCACCGTTCAGGCCCCGGTGGCGGTCCTGTCCGACACACCCGGTCGGATCACCCACCTGGGCCGGAGCCTGGGGGCGGACAGCGACGCCGTCTACGGTGACCTGCTCGGTATCGACCCGGATCGTCTCGATGCCCTGCGCGCCGAGGGGATCATTTGACCGTCACATCCACGGAGGCGCGGATGCGGGAACCCCGAGCCCGACGATCGGAGTTGGCTACGCCGGCCAGCAGCGAGCGGATGTGCGAGAAGGCGGCCGCCTCCGATGCCGATCTGGTCTTCCTGGATCTCGAGGACGCATGTGCCCCAGTGGCCAAGGAGGCGGCCCGGGGGACGGCGGTCGCCGCCCTCACTGGTTGTGACTGGGGTCGCACCGTACGGGCCGTCCGGGTCAACGGGCTGGACACGCCCTGGTGCTACGGGGACATCATCGAGGTGGTCACCGGGGCGCGGGAACACCTGGACGTCCTCATCGTGCCCAAGGCGCGATCAGCCCGCGACGTCTGGTGGGTCGATGTCCTCCTCACCCAGCTCGAGGCCAAGCTCGGCATGACCAAGCGCATCGGCCTCGAGGTGCTCATCGAGGAGGCGGAAGGTCTGACCAGCGCCGCCGCCATCGCCGGCGCCAGTCCTCGGCTGGAAGCCATCATCTTCGGGGCCGGCGATCTGTCGGCTTCGCTGCGGGCCCGGGTTGACGGTAACTTCGATCCGGTGAGTGCATACCCGGGTGACTTCTGGCATTTCGCCCGTGTCCAGGTACTGGCGGCGGCCAGGGCGGCCGGCATCGACGCCATCGATGCGCCCCACCCGGCCTACACCGACCCCGAGGGTTTCCGCCGATCGGCGGTGCACGCCAGCCTGTTGGGCTTCGACGGCAAATGGGCCATCCACCCCGACCAGATCCCCATCGCCAACCAGGTGTTCGCTCCGACGGCCGACGAGATCGCCGAGGCCCGTCAGTCCATCGACGCCTACCGCCGGTCGGAGGCCGAGGGCGTGGGGGCCATCGGTCGGGACGGGAAGTTGGTGGATGCCGCCCACATGCGGCTGGCCGCCAACGTCCTCTACAAGGCGTCGTTGGCCGGCCCCACCCATCCGGCCCCGTGAGCGGCGGGGAATCAGGACGGTGACGGTGACGGTGACGGTGACCGAGCCCTACCGGGTGGTCCAGTGGGCCACCGGCAACATCGGCGCCCGGTCGCTGCGGGCCGTCATCGAGCACCCCTCCTTGTCGTTGGCCGGGCTCTATGTCTATGGGCCGGAGAAAGTGGGCCGGGATGCCGGCCTGCTGTGCGGACTTCCACCCACCGGTGTACCGGCTACTGCCGACGTCGACGAGATCCTGGCCCTCGGGGCCGACTGTGTTCTGTACATGCCCCGCCAGTGCGAGATCGAGAATCTGTGCCGGGTGCTCGGTTCGGGGTCCAACGTCGTCACCACCCGGGGTGAGTTCCACCACCCGGCCAGTATGGATCCCACCACCCGGCAGTCCATCGAGGACGCCTGCCGGCGGGGACACACCTCGATCCACAGCACGGGCAGCAGCCCCGGGTTCATCTCCGAGGCCGTTCCCCTGGTCCTGACCTCGATCCAGCGGCAGATGGACAGCATGGTCATCCACGAGTTCGCCGACCTGTCCCAGAGGGACTCCCCCGAGTTGTTGTTCGATCTGATGGGATTCGGCCGCCACCCCGACGTCTTCGATCCCGACCGCTGGTCCTACGGGGCCCAGAGCTTCGGTCCCTCGTTGCGACTGGTGGCCGAATCCGTCGGCCTCCCCTTGGACTCCGTCGAGGCCAGCGGTGAAGTGGCCGTGGCCACCCGCACCACCGACATCGCCGCCGGAAGGGTCGAGGCCGGTACGGTGGCCGGTCAGCGGATGAGGGTGACCGGAACGAGGGGCGGCCGTCCCTTCCTCAGTTTTGTGGCCACCTGGTTCTGCACCCCGGAGCTGGAGGCGGACTGGGATCTGGGCGCCACCGGCTGGCGGATCTCGGTCGTCGGGGACGCCCCCTTGGAGGTCGAGATGCGTCTCGCCGTCCCCCTCGAGACCATGGGCCAGTGGACGCCGGGGTACACGGCCCATCGGGCCGTCAACGCCGTGCCCTTCGTCTGCCGGGCCGCGCCGGGTATTCGCACCACCGTCGACCTGCCCCAGATCATCGCCACCCTCCGGCCCGGACCGGCTGGGGTACCGCCGGAGCCACCACGGTGAGGCCCCTGCCCGAACTGACGCCGGCCACCGATTGGTTCTGGACCTCAGGGGCCGATGGTCGTCTGCGCATCCAGGGGTGCACGGCCTGTGGCTCGCTGGTCCATCCACCGGTACCCATCTGTCCTGTCTGCCGGAGTCGCCGGTGGGAGCCCAAAGTGGTCTCCGGTCGGGGGACCATCATCGGTTACACGGTGAACCACCACCAGTGGTCGCCCGAATTCGTTCCCCCTTATGCGGTCGCCGTGGTGGCCCTGGCCGAGGACCCGAGCGTCCGGCTGACCACCATGATCGTGGGCGGTGACCCGGCCACGGTGGCCATCGGACAGGAGGTGGCCGTCCGGTTCGAACACCACGAGGACGTGTGGTTGCCCCTCTTCGAAGTCACCGGGGCGGGATCGGCCGACGACCCCGTGGCCGATCCGGTGCGCCCGGTGCCGCGTCGACCCCTCGGGGACCACCGGTTCGAGCACCGATCCGTGTTGTCCGGCGTCGGGCGGTCGGCTCTCGGTCGACGGCTGATGGTCGATCCCCTGTCGTTGACCATGGACGCCTGCCTGGCCGCCGTGGCCGACGCCGGCCTGGACCTCGACGACATCGACGGGCTGTCGACCTACCCGGGGCCGGCATCGATGGGCATGAGCGAGGGGGGCGTCACCGCCGTGGAGGAGGCTCTCCGGCTGCATCCCACCTGGATCAACGGTGGCGGGGATCTCCCCGGGCCGGGCGGTGCCGTCATCGCCGCCATGTTGGCGGTGGCCTCCGGCCTGTGCCGACACGTGCTGTGCTTCCGAACCGTCTGGGAGTCCTCCTTTGCCGCCCTCCGTCTGGGTGGCCCGGGGGGCGGCCGCTCGTCGGGCCCGTCGGCGTGGCGGGCCCCCTTCGGTGCACTGTCAGCGGCCAACTGGATCGCCATGAACGCCAATCAGTATCTGCATCGGTACGGCGCCACCCGGGAAATGCTCGGCCTCATCGCGCTCAACGGGCGAGCCAACGCCGGCCTCAATCCGGCGGCCATCTACCGAGAGCCGATGAGCATGGATGACTATCTGGCGGCGCGGCCGATCACCTCACCCTTCGGGCTGTATGACTGCGACGTACCCTGCGACGGTTCCATCGCCGTGGTGGTGTCCGATGCGTCGGTGGCCGACGATCTACCCCGACCGGCCATCCGCGTCGAGGCGGTCGGTACCCAGATCATCGAACGTGTCTCGTGGGACCAGGGAACGATCACCCACGAACCCCAGGTGTTGGGACAGGCCGCCCACCTCTGGTCCCGGACCGACCTCCGGCCCGCCGACGTCGATGTGGCCATGCTCTACGACGGTTTCACCTTCAACGCCGTCTCGTGGCTCGAGGCTCTCGGGTTCTGTGGGTTCGGCGAAGCCAGCGACTGGCTGGACGGCGGTCGTCGCATCGCTTTGGGCGGAGACCTTCCCGTCAATCCCCACGGTGGCCAGCTGTCGGAGGGACGCACCCACGGCTTCGGCTTCCTGTACGAGGCCGTGGTCCAGTTGCGTGGGGATGCGGGGGCACGGCAGGTGGCCGAGGCCGGCACCGCCGTGGTGACTTCGGGGGGTGGCGTGCCGTCCGGTGTTCTGCTCCTGCAGCGCCACGCGATGTGACCATCTCCAGCCGGTCCTGATTCAGGGGGTGGGCGATGGCCCCCGGGGCACGTCGCGGAAGGCGACATTGCGGTCGAGGGCCGGTTCCCGGGGCATGCCGAGGACCCTTTCGCTGATCACGTTCCGGGCCATTTCCGTGGTGCCGCCGCCGATACACGGGACCTGTCGCATGAGGTAGTCCGTACCGGACAAGCCCAGGTCGACGTCATCATCGGTCCAGGTCCCGGCGGCCGGGCCGGCGATCTCGAAGGCGATGGACCGGATACGGGTGGACACCACCCCGGCGAAAAGCCGGCCGATGGCCGCCGACTGGTCGACCATGGTCCCGGTGGCGATGCCGGTGCCGACCCGTCGTCGGAGCTGTCGGTCGACGGCCAACAGCATGCGGGCCTCGCCGACCAGTTGGCGGACCACCGGATCCGACTGGCGACCACTGTCGCGGGCCACCTGATCCACCAACGACGTACCCTCGCCCTGGTGGAGGTCGCCGGCCGGTACCGTCACCAACGGAGAGTTCATCAGCATCCGCTCGTGAAACATCCAGCGGGTGCCCACCGTCCAACCGTCGTCGATGTCGCCGATGCGGTCGGAGTCGGGAACGACCACATCGGTCAGGAATTCCTGGCAGAACTCCTTGGAGCCGTTGAGCATCTCGATGCGGTGGACATCGACGCCCTTCTGGTCGATGGGAAGCATGAAGACGGTCAGGCCGCGATGCTTGGGCACGTCCCAGTTGGTCCGGGCCAGACACAGCCCCCAGTCGGACCACCAGGCGCCCGTCGTCCAGATCTTCGATCCGTTCAGTATCCATTCGTCACCGTCGCGCACGGCCGAGGTGAGGGCTCCGGCCACGTCGGACCCGCCACTCGGTTCGGAGAGAAACTGCATCCAGATCTCTTCGCCCTTCAGGATGGCGGGAATATGGCGCTGCTTCTGCTCCTCGGAGCCGAAGTCGAGGAGGACGGCGGCGCAGGGCGAGAGGGTGGGGGCCTGCAGCCGTATGGGGTACTCGTAGCCGGTCAACTCGACGTTGAGGATGCGCTGGTGCTCCGGCGTGAGACCCTGGCCCCCGTACTCCGGCGGAAAGCAGATGCCGGCCAACCCGGCCTCGAACAGCATCCGTTGGACCTGGCGGTCGCGGGCCACCTGGGTCAGCTCCTCCTCGTCGGTCCGGGTGTTGCGCAGCGCGTCCATGGTGCTCGGCGATACCGGCTGCAGGTTGGCCTGAATGAAGTCCCGGGCCCGCTGCCGGAAACTGTCGAGATCCTCTCCGGGGGGCACGGTCATGCCGGGACCGGCTGGCGGCGGCCATCGTCGGCCAGGCGGTGGCGATGCTCGGCCGGCGTGCCGAACAGCGTCCGGTTGAGGGTGTGTCGACGGAGATAGAGATGGATGTCGTGCTCGAAGGTCACCCCGATGCCGCCGTGCATCTGGACGCAGTCCTGGATGAGCTCGCTCCCGTAATCCCCGATGAAGGCCTTGGCCGCGGCCAGAAGCTCGTCGGCGTCGGGGGATCCGTAGGCGGCCGCTTCCACGGCGGCATCGCTGATGGCGTGGCTCGCCTCCAGCCACGTCTTCATGTCGGCGAATCGATGTTTGAGCTCCTGGTAGGAGGCGAGGGGCCGGCCGAAGGAGTAACGGTCGAAGGCCCACTCGACGGTCATGTCGAACACCGCCTGCATCGTCCCCACCGCCTCGGCGTTGAGGATGGCCAGGGCGACGGCCAGCTGTCTTTCGATCTGCTCTCCGGCGCCGGCGACGTCGCCGACGAGGGCGGCCCGGGGGACCCGGACATCATCGAAGCGGATGACCGAGAACCGGCGGGTCATGTCGAGGGAGTGCATGGGGGTGACGGACACACCCGCAGTGCCGGCGGGAACGAGAACTTGGGTCCGCCCCGCCCCGGTCCGGCCCGACACCAGGAAATGATCGGCCCGGCCGCCCGATTCGACCGGTTGCTTGGTGCCGTTGACGACCAGTTCGTCGCCCTCGACCGTGATCTCCAGGGAGCACGGGCCCAGCCCGTCGTCGGGGCGCGGCTCCCCGAAGCACCAGGTAGCTATCGCCGTTCCCGACAGCAGACCGTCGATAACCGGTTGATGGACGTCCCCGCCGGTGTCGCTCAGAGCGCAGGCCACCACGTTGGTGGCCAGTAGCGGCCCCGGCGTGGCCCGGCGCCCGAACTCGTAAGCCACCAAGGAGAGGTCGACCAGACCCAGGGCGCTGATCGAGCCCCCGCCCCGTTCCTCGCCGACCAGGAGGGACGTCCACCCGAGCTCGCAGCCGCGCCGCCAGTACTCGCCGTCGAAACCGTCCGGATCGTGGCGCAACCGACGCAGTTCCTGAACCGGGACCAGTTCCCCGAGGAGTCGGGCGGTGGTGTCGGCGAAGAGCTGCTGGTCGGGTTCGAGGGTCAACAACAAGCGATGCTCCGTTTCTGCGTCACGGATGGGTTCTCGTCATCCCGCCCGGGCGGGCGGGGCGACGTTACTAACGGGGTGGGGCGACGTTACTAACGATAGATAGGAGGCCCGTCCGCTGGTCGGTCCGGTTGGTCCGCTCCCCACTGTGCTCCCCACTGGGCTGCCCACGGGGCCGGACCGAAGATGGGGTCTCAGCCGGCCGGCCAGGCCAGGGACTTGGCCTCGAGATACTGGTCGAACCCGAGGACCCCGTTCTGTCGCCCGATCCCGCTCTGCTTGAAACCGCCGAAGGGCAGGTCCGACCCATAGGGCATCCCTCCGTTGACGCTCACCATGCCGGTGCGCACCCGACGGGCCACGTCCAGCGAGCGCTCGAGGGATGCGGACATCACGCCCCCACCCAGGCCGTAGTCGCTCTGGTTGGCGATCCTGACGGCGTCGTCGTCGTCGTCGAAGGGGATCACCACCAGTACCGGGCCGAAGATCTCCTCCCTGGCGATGGTCATGGAGTTGTCCACTCCGGTGAACAGGGTCGGCTCCACGTACCAACCTTTGTCCATGTCCGTGGGACGGTGACCACCGGTGGCCAGAGTGGCTCCCTCTTTCACCCCCACGTCGATGTAGTCGAGAATGCGGGAGCGTTGCTTCTCCGAGATGACCGGGCCCATGATCACGTCGGGACGCTGGGGGTCGCCGTAGGGCACACCGGAAAAGAACTGCGTCAGTAGTTCGACGCCCTCCGCGTAGCGGGATCGGGGCAGCAGCATCCGGGTGGGGATGGCGCACCCCTGGCCGGCGTGCGAGCAGACGGCCAGGCCCGACATCATGGCGGTGGGAAAGTCGGCGTCATCCAGGACGATGGTGGCCGACTTGCCTCCGAGCTCGAGGAAGAGCCGCTTGAGGGTGGCCGCTCCTTTCTCCATAATGCGCTTCCCCACCGCTGTCGAACCGGTGAACGAGATGAGGTCGACCTGGGGCGACAGGGTGAGTTGCTCGCCCACCAGGTGATCGGAGGAGGTGACGATGTTGAGGACCCCGGCGGGGATGTCGGTGTGCTCGGCCGCCACCCGGCCCATGAAGGTGGCGTTCCAGGGGGTATCGGGAGCGGGCTTGAGCACCACGGTGTTACCGGTGGCCAGCGCCTGGGCCAACTTGGTCACGGCCACCTCGAAGGGATAGTTCCAAGGGACGATGGCACCGACCACGCCCACCGGCTCCTTCAGCACGTGTCGCGAGTTCATGTTGCCCCGCATGTCCAGTGCGTCGCCCAGATCGGTGTCCCAGGCGTAGTCGTCGATGAGCTGGGCCGGATAGGTGATGGCGGTGTCGAGCGGGACATCGAGCTGGGGCCCACCGGTGAGCATGCGCGGGCACCCGACCTCCAAGATGAGCTGCTCCCTGAGCTCCTCCCGTTCGGCCGCCAGGGCCTCTTGGAACTGGAGGAGGCAGCGCTGGCGGAACGAGCGGTTGGTCGACCAGTCCGTCTCGTCGAAAGCGCGCCGGGCCGCGGTGATGGCCAGCTCCATGTCGGCGGCGTCGGCGTCGGCCACCTGACCCAGAACCTGCTCGGTGGCTGGGTTCACATTCTCGAACGTCTGTCCGGAAGCGGCGTCGACCAGCTTGCCGTCGATCAGCATCCTGGTCTCCGGGGTCACCTTCGGCGTGTCTGCCACGATGCTCTCCTCTTGTTCGGGCCGTGTGGTCGTGACCACGCCGTCGGACGTGCTCCCTCGGTGCGGTCGAAAGACCAGGCCTACCGGAAGGGCGACGGCCTGGTCCTGGCCGGCTGGCGCTGGCTGCGATAATAGCGTTTCGTCAGAGAGCCTTCGCCGGTCGGACCAGGCGGAAGTGAAGTTGTGCTCAATCGAGATGATAGTTATCGTCAGCTCGGAGAGCGATACCGGGCACCACCGACCCTCTGGGTCCGGGACGGGCACCAGCCATCGTCTCCCGACTCGTCGAGGAGGAGGCCAGTGATGCAGGTACAGGGACGTTCGGCCATCGTGACCGGCGGCGCCGGTGGCCTGGGGGCGGCGACGGTCCGTCGACTGGTGGAAATCGGTGCCCGGGTGGTCGTGTTCGACCGCGATGGCGACCGGGCCGGGGCGTTGACGGCGGAACTGGGTGGGGGCGTCGCCGCCGCCGCCGGGGATGTGACCGAAGACGACGATGTGCTGGGCGCCGTCGACGTGGCCCGATCTCTCGGGCCGCTCGGCATCCTGGTCAATGTGGCCGGCGGTGGGGTAGGGGGCGGTCGCACGGTGGGGCGGGGCGGGGTGCCCCATGACAAGGAATCCTTCGTGAAGACGATGGACATGAACGCCATCGGCACCTTCAACACCACCCGTTTGGTGGCCGCCGCCATGGGGGAGAGCGAGCCCGATGCCGACGGCCAGCGTGGCGTGGTCGTCAACACGGCCTCGATCGCCGGCATGGAGGGCAAGAGCGGACAGGTGGCCTACGGAGCGGCCAAGGCGGCGATCCTGGGTATGACCCTGCCCATGGCCCGGGACCTGGCCCCGATGGGTGTCCGGGTGTGCGCCATCGCCCCGGGGGTGATGGGGACACCGCTCATGCTCGGTGCCATCGAACACCTCAAGGAGGATCCGGCCACCGGGATCGTGTTCCCCAAGCGGATGGGCTATCCGGAGGAGTTCGCCCTGCTGGTGGAATCGATCGTCCGCAACCCGTATCTCAACGGCGAGAACATAAGGCTCGACGGGGCTCTCCGGTTCACGGCCAAGTAGACGGCGGCATTGGCCCGGCCTCCGGGTCCTCCGGTCACGGTCGAAGGGCACACGTCTTACCACCCTGTGAGACTCGCACTGTAGAAATTACAGAAGTAAGTTATCGGTGGGTAAGGCCAGTTGAAGGGATGTGAGGTATGCGCATCGGCCTGATGATCGGCCCCGAGCGTGGGCGCTACCGGAGCAAGGTGGAGCGGCTCCAGGCCGACGCCCGGTGGGCCGAGGAGTCCGGTCTGTCCACCGTCTGGATCCCCCAGATCCCCGACGAGTTCGACGCGCTGACGGCGGCCACCGTGGTGGCCGGCCAGACCAGCCGCATCGAGATCGGCACGGCGGTGGTACCGGTTCAGCCCCGACATCCGATCGCCCTCATACAACAGATTCTGTCGGTCCAGGCCGTGAGCCAGGGACGCCTGGCCGTCGGCCTGGGCGTGTCCCACCACTGGGTCATCGACGAGATGCTCGGTCTTCCCTACGAGCAACCGGTGGCCACCATGCGCGCCTACCTCGACGTGCTCGATCAGGCCCTGGACGGCCCGGGGAACGTCGATGTCGACAACGGGCGCTTCCGCGTCCACAATCCCATCGACATCACTGACATCACTCCCACCCCCGTGCTGCTGGCCGCCCTCGGCCCGCTCATGCTCAAACTCTGTGGCGAACGGACCGACGGCACCATTCTGTGGATGGCCGACGAACGGGCCATCGGCTCCTACGTCGTCCCCCGCCTGGTCCGTGCGGCCGAGTCGGCCCATCGGCCCGCTCCCCGGGTGGTGGCCGGCATTCCTGTGTGTCTGTGTGGCGACGATGAAGTCGAGGTGGCCGTGGCTCGGACCAACCGGATCCTGGCCGAGGCCGAGGTGTCCCCGAACTACCAGCGGTTGCTGGACCAGGGTGACGCCCGCAGTGTCGGCGACATCCTGGTGGCCGGAAGTGAGCCGAGCATCAGGAAACGGCTCCAGGCTTTTGCCGACGCCGGCGTAACCGATCTGTCCGTGCGGGTGGTGCCCATCGGCGACAGCCGCGACGAACTCATCGCTTCGTCCCGGCGCACCCGTGGCCTTCTGGCCTCGCTGGCTCCGTCGCTGTGATCGACGGCGCTCGACCGGCGCCAGGGGCCGATGACCGGGCAGCACCCGCAGCACCGGCACCACCGGCACCACCGGCACCACCGGCACCACCGGCAGCACCGGCACCAACGGCAGCACCGGCACCAGCACCACCCGGGGGAGGTCGGTCATGATGGTGGCCGTTGTCACCGGTGCCGGCAGCGGCATGGGCAGGGTCTGCGTCGAGAGGTTGCGGGGGATGACCGACCACATCGTCGCCGTCGACCTCCGGGCACCGGCCATCGAGGGGGCTGTCGGGGTGGCCTGCGACGTGTCCGACCCGGCCGCCGTCGAGGCCCTGGTCGAGAAGGTGGAGGGCCTCGGCACCTTCCGGGCCCTGGCCCATGCCGCCGGCGTGTCGCCCACCATGGCCGACGCTCGACGGGTGATGGAGGTGGACCTGCTGGGCACCACCCACCTGCTCGACGGCTTCGAGCCACTGGTGGTGTCCGGCTCGGCGGCGGTGTGTTTCTCGTCCAGCGCCGCCTATCAGATCGCCCTGGCCGGCATCGACCCCGAGATCCAGGCGCTGGTGTCCGATCCCCGCCGGCCCGGCTTCCTGGATGTGGTGGCCGACCGCCTGCCCGACAGCGGCCTGGCCTATGCCTGGGCCAAGCGCGGCGTCATGGCCGTGGCGGCCCAGGCGGCGGTGTCCTGGGGGCGCCGGGGCGGCCGGGTCACCTCGCTGGCACCCGGGCTGATCGACACGCCGATGGGCCGTCAGGAAGCCGAACAACAGTCGATCATGCAGGTGATGTTGGACAGCACGCCTCTCGGCCGTCTGGGTCGGCCCGGGGAGGTGGCCGCCGTCGTGGCCTTCCTCCTGTCCGACCAGGCCTCGTTCATCTCCGGCATCGACGTCCTGGTGGACGGGGGGATGGTCCAGGGCTTCACCGCCGCATTCCTGCCCTGAGGGTGGTCCGGATCAGAGAGGTAACCAGCCGGGAAGCTCCCGGGTGGCCAGAATGGCTTGGCCGAGGTTTCTGGTCAGCAGCCGGGCCGAACCGAGCAGCTCGTTGAGGACCAGGGTGCGGCGCACGTAGGTGTGCAGCTCGTGTTCGGTGGTGAAGCCGATCCCCGCCAGCACCTGTTGACTGTGACCGGCCGCCGTCCGGGCAGCCCGTCCGGCCAGGGCCTTGGCCATACCGGCGGCCCGGAGGTCGTCACTGTGCCAGGCGGCGTCGAGTGCGGCATCGGCACCCTCGACGGCCACCAGGGTGTCGGCCAATCGGTGCCGCACCGCCTGGAACTGGCCGATCGGCCGTCCGAACTGGGTCCGCTCCTGGGCATGGACCCGAGCCAGTTCCAGCATGGCCCGTGCCGCCCCGAGCAGTTGGTGGCCGACGGCCAACCGGGCCCGGGCGACGGCCGTCGGCCACTGCCCGGCGCGGAGCGGGCCGTGTTGGACATAGGGTGCCCCGTCGGCGACCGCCGCCTCCACCAGCCCGAGGCGGGGATCCATACCCCCGATACTCCGACAGGCCAGATCGACGCCTCGCACCTCGACGAGCAGGTGATGGAGGTTGGCGGTCGCCACCATCATGACGGTGTCCTGATCCTCGGGTAGACCACCGAGTAGCCCCCGGGCCACCACGGTGCCGTCGGCCACCGTGGCCGGGGCGGTCACTTCACCCGGAAGGGGCAGGATCCAACGGCCGGGTCCACCGGCTGTCGGTCCCAGAGCGGAGCCGAGCACCCATCCGAGGGCCGACGAGTTGGTGTTGGTCGCCCCCTGCAGCTCGAAGAGGAGGGACACGGCGGCGTGGGGGTCGGCCTCCAGCGCCTCGGGCCACCCCAGTTCTTGTAGAGCGGTGTCGAGGGCCGGTCCGGACGGCGACCGGCAGGCCTGGCCCAGGCTTCCGGCCAACAAGGAGCGTTCGGCTTCGTCCATCAGCTGTCCGGCCCGAGGTCGAGCAGTCGCCGGGCGATGATGTTGCGTTGGATCTCCGCCGTGCCCCCGTAGATGGTCGCCGCCCGCGAATAGAGGAACTGCTGGCGCCAACGTTGGCTGTTGATGTCGTCATCCACGGCCATCTCGGGGCCCAGCCCGTCCACGACGAGGTCGAATACGGCCTGCTCGGCCGTGGCCACCAGCACCTTGTCGATCGAGGTCTCCGGACCGAGACGCTGGCCGGCGTGGAGGCGGTGCTGGGTCATCCGCGATCGGGCCCGCAGGGCGTAGACCAACTGGGTGACCTCGCCGACCACGGCGGGATCCAGTCTGTCGGCCGGGACGACCTGGATGATGTCCTGCAATCGGCGTTGCAGGAAGGCGACCCGGTGCCACAGAGCCGTGCTCCGTTCGAACGGGAGGAGGTCCATGGCTACCGACCAACCCTGCCCCTCGTCCCCGAGCGTGCGGCCGATGGGCACGACCACATCGTCGAAGAACACCTCGGAGAACTCGGGGGCGCCGTGCATCGTCTCTATCGGTCGCACCGTGATTCCGGGGCTGTCCATGTCGACGAAGAGAGCGGTGATGCCCTTGTGGGCCGACGTCGGGTCGCCGGTGCGGGTCAGCAGGACGCAGCGGTCGGCGTACTGGGCCAGGCTGGTCCACACTTTTTGGCCGGTCACCACCCAACCGCGGTCGGACCGGGTGGCCCGGCAGGTCAGTGCGGCCAGGTTGCTCCCGGTTCCCGGTTCCGAGAATCCCTGGCACCAGGTTTCCTCCCCCCTGAGCAGCCGCGGCACCATGTCCGCCGCCAACGCCGGCGAGGCGTAGTCGATCATGGTGGGGGCCAGCACCTCGGTCATCGAGTAGATGCCCGGCTCGACCAGGCCCCGGGACGTCAGAGCTTCACCCAGGTAGGCCCGCAGCAGGGTCGATCCCCCCAACCCGCCGACCGCCGGCGGCCATCCCCAACGCATCCATCCGGCGTCGAAGGTGAGCCGCTTCACTTTGGCCAACTGGTTCATCTGGCCGTCCAGCGTGTCTTCCTGGTCGGGCCGGGGTGCGAGGTCGGCCGCCTTCTCCTCGAGCCAGACGTCGAGCGACGCCCGGAACGCTTCGATCTCCATCAGGAGGTGGTCGGGGCCGGTCGGGTCTCGTCGTGCGGCCGTCCCGCGTCGCGGGCACCGCTCTTGCGCAGGAATGTCATGGACCGGGTGTGCAGCCGCCACCCGCCGGACGTCCGACGGTAACTGTCGGTGTAGTAGCCGATGCGCATGTCGTGCGTCTTCTGGTCGACGAAGCACAGCGGTTGCTGTCCGGTACCCACATCGCCGTCCAGCTCGAGGGCGGGCGGACCGACCAGGAACAGCCCCTTGGGGGCGGCCGCCACCAGCCGGGGGAAGTCGACCAAGGTGTAGGTGTCACCGAAGGCGCTGTAGGAGCCGTCGGCCGTGAACACCTCCATCACTGCCTCCACATCGTCCTTGGTCATGCCGACGGCGTAGCGGGCCAGGAGCTGCTCCAGTTCGAGGACATCGGCGATGGGAATGTCGGGCATCACCCCTCCTCGTAGTGCACGTGGAGCACGGGACTGGTGGGGAGAGCCTGGCAGGTGAGCACCCATCCCTCGTCGACCTCGTCCTCGGTGAGGGCGTTGTTGACATGCATCGACGCCGACCCCTCGACCAGGTGGGCCATGCAGGTGGCGCAACTCCCGGCTTCGCAGGAGAAGGGGGGTGACATCCCCAGCTGCCGCGCCGTCTGCAGAATGGTGGTGCCGGGGCGGTGATCGGTCGTCTCGGTGCGGCCGCCGAGCTCGATGGTGATCCGGGTCGCCGTGGGCTCGACCGGGTTCTCGTCCGGCAGCCACTCGACCGGAGTGAAGCGCTCGATGTGGATCCGTGCCTCATCGATCCCGTGGGCCAGCAGCGCATTTTCCGTCACGGCCATGAACGGTGCCGGGCCGCACAGGTAGATGTCGGCGTCTGTCCCGTCGCCGGTGAAATTCTGGATGGTGTCAGATCGGACCAGTCCGCTCTCGGCGTCGAGATGGTGGGACACCGTGAGTCGCTGGCCGTAGCGCTCCTTCAACTGGTCGATCTCGGCGCGGAAGATGATGCTGTCGCCATCCCGATTGGCGTAGAGCAGGCGCACCCGCCGGGTGGTGGTGGCCAACGCCGACTTGACCAGGGAGATGACCGGGGTGATCCCGCTCCCCGCGCTGAAGGCGACCACGTCGCCGGCGCCCTCGGTCAGGCGGAAGAAGCCGGCCGGTCTGGCCACCTCCAGTGCATCGCCGGGGGCCAGGTGGTCGTTCAACCAGTTGGACACGATCCCGCCGGGGGTGCGCTTGACCGTCACCCGCAGTTCGGCGTCCACCGCCGGGGAGGACGACATGGAGTAACAGCGCACATGGGACCGGCCGTCCACCGGCACCCGGAAGGTGCAGAACTGGCCGGCCCGGTAGGTGAAGGCGGTGCGCAGATCGGGGGGCACCTCGAGTACGTAGGAGGTGGCCTCCCCCGTCTCCCGGACCACCGCACCCACCCGCAAGGTGTGGAAGGTGTGATCGGCCGGCGCCCCCGGCGCCACCACCACCGGCTCGGAGAGTGCCATGTTGACAAATGATAACGAAGTTCTCCTAGACTGGCAACGAACCTAGGCGGTGTCCAGCCGAAGCGGTCGAAGGAGAGGGCGTGGGGGAACCGAAAAGGGTGGCGGCGGACGGGTGGGGCCTGCGATCGGTGTCCGAGGATCTGGCCCGGCGCTATGTGACCGAGGGGTGGTGGACGGATGCCACGCTGGGAAGCCTCACCGCCGAGGGGCTGGCCGGTATGGGCAGGGTGGAGTTCCAGGTGCACTCGCAGGTCCGACCGTGGCGGGGCACCTTCGCCGAGGTCGACCGGGCGGCCCGGGCGCTGGCCGCCGCCCTCCGCTCCCGAGGGGTGGGACCGGGCTCGGTGGTCGTGATCCAACTGCCCAACTGGCTGGAGGCCGGTATCGCCTTCTGGGCCGCCGCCTACCTGGGGGCGGTGGTGGTGCCGGTGGTGCACTTCTACGGGGCCAAGGAGGTCGATTACATCGTCGCCGCCACCTCGCCCGATGTGATCGTGACGGCCGACCGGTTCGGGCACAACGACTATCTGGCCACCTACAGCCAGCTCTTGGCTCGACGTCCGGTCCCGTTGTGGGTGGTGGTGGGGGACACCCCGGTCCACTCCCTGCCACCGGGAGCGACAGCCTTCACGCCGCTGCTGGAAGCCGAGCCGCTCCTCGCACCCGCTGACGTCGACCCCGAGGCGCCGGCCATCATCGGATTCACATCGGGGACGACACGTGATCCCAAAGGGGTGGTGCACACGCACCGGACCATCGGGTGCGAGGCCCGACAGCTCGACTTTCTCTTTCCGAGGGGC